>NCEV01000024.1:0-49883 GCA_002280875.1 Caulobacter sp. 32-67-35
GATCTCGATCCGGCGCGCCAGGGCTTCGGCCGGAGCCGTGGGCCATGCGGAAAGATCGCCGCCAACCCGCGAGGCCATCATCGGTGCGGTGGCCAGGATCGACGCCAGCAGCACCCCGCCTGCCGCCAGCCCCGCGCCCCATGACAGGGGCGCCCTGGCCTGGCGCGACGCGCCAGCGCCCGCGCTCATCGATCCCACTACGCCGAGAATGAGGACCGCCAGGGCCTGAATGGCCGGGGCCTGCAGGGCGAAGTCGGTCACGCCGTGCAACAGGAAGATCAGGGCCGCGCAGGCGGTCGCCCGGGCCCAGGTCGCGGCAGTGCCTTCGCGCAGACCGCCGCGCAGGATGGGCCAGATCAAAACGATGAACAGCAGCGCCATGGCCACCGCTCCGACGATCCCGCCCTCCTCCAGCCACTGCAGATAGAGGTTGTGGACGGCCCGCACGTCGAACAGGACCCGCAGGTTCTCCTGGGTGGCGACCAGCTGGTTGACCGTCGGGAAAGACCCCAGGCCAAAGCCGAACCAGGGCGAGGACTGAAAGGCTTCCCAGTGCGGCGTGAAGATCGCCGTGCGGATCGCGATGTCCTGCCCGGTGTTGTTGAGCCGCTCGGCGACCAACTCGGTGCTTCGAAGGCTGAGCGCCCCGATCACGAGGATCAACGCCGCGGCGCCCAGACCGGCGACGACGCGCAAGCGCTGACGCTGGGCTATGGCCTCCCAGACCAGCATGAGCCCCAGACCCACCAGGGTGGCGGCGAGGCCGGCGCGGGAGGCGGTCAGCAGCAGGGCGGTCAGCAGCACGCCAACAATGGCCAGGCAGGCGACAGCCTCGGGATCGCCGCGCCTCAGCATGGTCAGGCCGCGCTGGCGGCGAACCCGGTTGATGGTCGCCGCGACGGCCAGCAGAAGGCCGCCGCCAAACACGGTGGCGGCGCTGTTGGGGCTGAGCAGGGTCGCGACCAGCCGGCTCAACCGCCGCAGGCCGACATGGTCGACAAAAGCCAGGGCGGCATAGACGCCGATCGTCAGCACCGCGATGCGCAGGAACCAGCGGGCTCGGGCTTCAGAAACGCCGATCACGCGCGCTGCGACAAACAGGCAGGCCAGGCCGAGCAATTGCAGCACATTGAGCAGCAGGGCCGAGCGGTCCACCGTCAGGGCGCCCAGCTTGCCGGGCACATAGCTCCAGACCGGATGGGCTCCGCCGGGGCCCCAGGGCCCCAGGGCCCAAAGGACCGCCAGCAGCAGCATCAGAAAGAGCGGCGCCTCGATCGCCAGGCCGCGCAGGCGCGCCAGGTCGCGTCTGGCCCAGGGACAGGTCACCAGCAGACCGACCAGGAAGGCGGCGTAGACCCCGCTGAACAGGCAGGCCGTGGAGATCTCGCTGGCCCCAAAGGCGATGACCGCCATGAACACCAGCCCACGCCCGGCAATCGAAGCCAGCACGAAGGTGCCGAAGTTCATCGAGACGATCAAGACCTATCTAGGGCCAGGCCAGCCACGAAGACGCCGCGGCCCTGCAGAAGGCTGATGGCGGCGGTAATCGCCTTGACCGGGGTCTTCTTCCAGCGCGCCAGCATCACGACCGCGTCGGCGTGCGGGGCCAGGATGCGGGTATCGGCGATGGCCAGCAGCGGCGCCGTGTCGAGCAGCACAACGTCGAAGCGGTTGCGCAGCTCCGCCAGCAACTTGAGCATGGCCGGCGAACCCAGAACATCGCGCGGCGTATAAGCCGACTTGGTCAGGGCCAGGACCTTGGCGCCGCTCTGGTCGGTGATCAGCGCCTGGTCCAGCGAACAGACGCCATTGAGCACTTCCAGCAGCCCCATGGCGGGAACCTCCGGCAGGAACCGGTTGATGGCGCTCTGACGCAGATCGCAGTCGACGATGATGACGTTCGCGCCGGAGGTGGCCACAGCTTGGCGTCCTCGATCGCGGAGCTGAGCAGCGGGATCGAGCCCAGATAAGGCAGGCCGATCCGGCGCTCGACCTCGTCCTCGGTAAAGATGCCGGCCATCAGGATCTCGGCCAGGACCACGGCCGCCGCGCCTGCGCCCAGGGCCAGAACCAGACCCAAGGCCAGGTTCAGCGAAGGCTTGGGATAGCTGGGCGCGGTCGGGATCTTGGCGCGCGACACCACGCGGGCGTCAGCCTGCTCGATACCCTGGCTGCTGGAGGTCTGCTTGAAGCGGGCCAGCAGGGATTCGTAGAGGGTACGGACCGACTCGGCCTTCCGCTCCAGTTCGTTCAGGCGGATGCTGGCGCGGTTGTTGCCCGCCAGGGCGCCCTTGGACGCCGAGACGCTCCCCGCCATCGAGCCCGTGCGCTGACGCGCGACCTGGGCCTGGGCTTCCAGATTGGAGATGATCCGGCGGATTTCAGCCTGGATCTGACCATCGATATCGGCCAGCTCGCGCTTGGCCTTCAGCAGGTCGGGGTGACGGTCGCCATAGCGGCCGCTCATGTCGGCGACCTTGGCGCTCTGTTCCGCGCGCTGCTTGCGCAGCTGCTGAACGACGGGGGAATTCAGCGACTCGCCGACGTCTTCGCCCGTGCTGCCGCGGGCCAGCTGGTTGCGGGCGATGGCCAGGCGGGCGTCGGATTCGGCCTGCTGGGCGCGGGCCGAGGCCAGCTGCTGGTTCAGGCCCGAGATTTCCTGCTCGGTCAGGGTCGCGCCCTCGGCGCTCAGCAGGTTGTTGGCGATCTTGTACTGCTGCACGGCGGCGTCGGCCGCCTGGACCTGCTCCCGGAGCTCGCCCACACGAGTGTCCAGCCATTCGTTGGCCTTCTGTGTGGCGTCGAACTTCGCTTCGAGCTGTTCCGTGAGATAGAGATTGGCGAAGGCGTTGGAGATCAGATAGGTCAGGCCCGAACGGCGGACCTTGAGGCCGTTGAGCAGGTTGTCGACAACCTTTTCCTGCTGGCGCTGGGCTTCGACGGAGTCCACGGCCGCCGTCGGCGCAACCACCTTCTTCACCCAGGGAAGCCACGAGGCCACACCCTTCGCGCCCGGCGCGTTGGGATTGAAATAGGGGTCCTCAGTCAGCTTCAGCTGCTTGACCACCCGCGCGGCCAGGGACCGCGACTTCAGAACCTCGACCTCGGTGTCGACCACCGAGGAGTCCGCCGGCAAGCCGGACAGGACGGCGCTCATGTCCGCAACCTGCTCCTTGCGAACGTCCAGCATAACCTGGGCGGTGGCGGTGTAGCGCGGCGTTTCCTGCAGCGTGTACAGCAGCACTGCCACGAAAACCGCCAGGGCCACAGCCGCGAACAGCCGAAGCCGACGACGGAAGGTGGCGATGGCGATGTTCAGGTCAAAAGACATCGCTCCGGCGCTAGGCGCCGGAGCGTGTTGGGTCTCGAAGGAAGAGCCGTCCATGGGTACTCTCAATGGGGGCCCTGATCGGACCTAGACCGTCAGTCTACAACTACAAGGGTAACTTAGAACTGAAGAGCGACCGAAGCGGCGATCTTGTTGTCCTTGAACGAGGCGCCGCTCGCCGCACCCGAGGACTCCTGCTTGAGATAGCCGTAGGTCAGGAAGAGACCAACGTTACGGTTCAGCAGGTAGGCCGCCGAGGCGTTGAAGCCCGTGCGCTTGTCGTCGCGATCGATCGATTCATAGCTGTCCTTGCCGTAGCTGGCGTTGGCCGCCAGCAGGACATTGCGCAGCAACTCGTGATCGATGCCGATCGAGGCGTTGTTCGAGACGTAGCCTTGCGAACCGAAGGCCACCGATTCCTGGATGGTCCGCGAACCCGCGACGTTCAGGGTGGTCAGCTCGGTGGGGAACCACTCGACGCGGCCCTTGGCGCTGAAGCCATCAATGTCGTCATAGACCGCATTGTCGTACGACTGCGACATGTAACCAGCCTCGAGCTCGCCGCGCACCGATTGCGAGAGGTCGAAATTGGCGCCGACCGTGGCGACATAGCCATCGGAGTCGCGGCCCGCTGCGGCCACATCGTATTCCTTGGTGTTGCCGGTGAACGAAGCAAACACGGCGGTGTCGGGGCTGACAGCGTATTCAGCCTTGCCGCCGTAGTAGAATTCGTCGCGGTCACGAACGTCCTGGTCGATCACGCCGATGACGCCGCCAATGCGGTTGGCCGCATCAGCATAGTCAAAGGTCTTGGTGTCCAGGCGGCCGGTCACGCGCAGGCGGTTGAATTCCTTGACGCCGGTCAGGTTGCCGGAGAGCAGGGTGTATTCCACCGGCGCCAGGGCCGCGGCGGGCGACTGCGGCGACGTGCGCGGCTCAACCAGTTCCTGGTACTGCAGCGAACCGGCGAGATAGGAGCCGCGCTCGACGTCCAGCCGGCCATTGACGCCCAGCGTATATTCTTCGGAGTCTTCGGTGTCGAAGTCCGAATAGCGATTGATCGAGGCCGAGGCGAACGCGCCCAGAGCATGCCGCGACCAGTTCGAACGCACAGCCACTTCAGGCTTCACGCGCCAGATCACGTCCGATTGCTCGTTCACGGCTTCGGCATAGATGTTGTCGTCGTTCATCACCTCGACGGTCACCCGCGGATACAGGGTAAAGCCGCCCGTCTTGATGCCGATGGCTTCATAGTCGGGACGCGGGCGCTGACGGACACTAGTGTTCTTGTCGCGCTTGAAGTTCGAACCGAGATCCTGAGCCACGCCTGCGGCGGGAACAGTCGCGATAAGAACGGCCGCTACAGCGGCTGTCGTTAGAATTTTCATCGTCATAAATCCCCACCTCAGGGCGCCCAGGGCGTCCAGCAGACCCAAACACAAACACAAAACTGACCGGGGGCGGGATCAACCCGCCCCCTTTGTTATTCTTAGCTGCCGCAGTAGGCGGCTACGACCCCTGCGCAGGGGTCGTATGGAGCCGGCGTGGTCGTCGTACCGGTTCCGGTATCCGTAGCGCCGCCGCCCGGCGTCGAAGCGCCCTGCAGGCTGACCAGCACGCTGACCGGGGCGCCGCCCTCAGTCGAAGCCGTGGCGGAAACCGAGGCGGTTTGGCCAGTCTGGGCCAGCTGCTGCTGGACGGCCGGAGCCGCCGCAACTTCCTGGGCCATCTGGGGCGCAACCACGGACGCCACCTGGATGGCGACGCCGGCGCTGAGCGTGCCGGAAGACACAGCCTGGATCAGGGCGTTGGCGATGATGGTGGGCGAAGCGCCCGACTCTGCCAGAGCGGCGGACACTTCAGCCTGGATGGCGGCGAGCTTGGCCTGAGCCGAGAGCGCGGCGAAACCCGGCGTGCTGGCGGCCTTGCGCGCGGCGGCGGAGATCACCGGCTGCAGCGAAGCGGAGGTCGCGGCAGGCGGAGTTTGAGCCCAGGCCGAAGCCCCGGCCATCGGGCCGGCGACGATAGCCAAGCCCAGCACAATGGCGCTCGTGAGACGCGTTGACATGGCGACCTTCCAGAATTCGATTAAGAGTTGGGAAACCTATACTGCAAGAGCGAAGAGCGCTCCAGCGCCTTTTTGCAAGTCTAGGGCGAGACCGCGCAAGACGCGTGCGTTCGCAGCCAACAAGCCATTTTTTTGAGCGAAAATCAGCACTTCCGATCGCCAAGCCGGCGAATGACGAAGACTCTGGCCCTTCCAGACCTGCAGAAACGCGCTGCAACCCGCTGATTATTCACGCCTCAGGCGAAGCGGCGGTCCAGCGCGAATATTATCGCCGACAGGCGCGACATAATTATCACAGAATTGCTGATCTAACCGGTGCGCCGGTCGGAGTCACGGCCGCCGGCGCTTCAGTTGCCGAAGGGCGCGCAGCACGGGCCGCTCAATGCTCGGCCAGATCAGCAAGGCAACAAAGCCCAGGATGACAGTTCCGGCCAACACCACGAGCTCTACCCCTTATTGTGGTTCGGATAGCATTCGATCGTGACAATTAACCCCGCGCGCAAGTCGCGGCGGCCATAAGCAGCCAAGTCTCAACGCATCGCTCAGCGCGCATGCAGGCGAGGCGCCATCTCAGCGCGCCGTGGGCATTTCGCGAACAACTGGAAACCCGTCAGTCAGGGCGGGTATCAGGTGGTGGTGCCGCTTAGGTGACTCGAACACCTGACCCCATCATTACGAATGATGTGCTCTACCAGCTGAGCTAAAGCGGCCCACAGCGCGTTCGGGACAGAGCCCCGGCGCGAGGAGGCGCCTATTTAGCGGCGCGAGGGCCGCTTGCCAAGCGTCTACGTGCGCCCGTGTTGCGGCGCGGCGCCGGCCCCTCGTCCAAGGGCTCCGGAAGCGGCGGGCTGTCGATGACGCCGGGATCGTCCGGGATCGGCATCAGGGAGCCGCCAACCTCGGCGGCCCGGACGAAGGGCGTCGACTCCACATAGGCTGACGGCAGCTCAGGCAGGTCGTTCATGGTCCGCTCGCGCCGCTCATGGCGCGGATGGATCAGGTCGCCCGTCTCGGCGAAGCTGACCGCCAGGCGCGCCCAGTCTTCGCGGCCATAGGCGAAGGCCCGGCCTTCAGGATCGAGATCGGACCAGTCGGGCTCCTGCGGCGCGGCCGCCCCACGGGCGATCCAGGCGCGCGCCTCGTCGGCCTCGCCATTGGCGAAGGCGACGCGGGCCATCAGGCCTGCAAACCGCGCCGTGGGCGCCTCCTCGTCGAGGAGACGGGCCGCAGCGCGGGCCGCGACGGGATCGCCGCCGATCAGGCCGCTTTCGACGCGCAGGATACGGCTCTCACGCGCCTCGGGCTTCATCGCCGCCAGGGCGGCCAGGCGCGCGGCGCGGAGCTTGGGCGTCTCGTTGGTCTTCAGGTCGCGATAGGCCAGCCAAAGGGCCGGGTGCGGCGCGCTCTTCCAGGCGGTCTCGATCAGTTGCCCGGCCTTGGCGACCTTGCCGTCGGCGGCCAGCAGGCGGGCGGCCATGATCACGCCCGGCGCGAAGTCGGGCTTGAGCTTGACGGCCTGGGTCGCGAAATCGAGGGCCTGGCTGCGCTTGCGGGGGTCTTCGGAGCCTTCGAGGCTGGCGGCCGAGGCGGCCAGCAGGGCGGCGCGGGCGCGCTCGGCCACCACCGGCGGCACGATCTTGCGGTCCAGGGCGCCCTGGGCGAGATCCAGCGCCGAGGCCCAGTCGCCCGCTTCAAGCCGGGATTCCAGCAAGGCGCGCCAGGCCCAGCGCGCGGTGCGCGCCAGGCCAAAGGCGGTCTCGGCATGGCGCACGGCGGCCAGCCTGTCGCCTTCGGAAAGCGCCGTCTGCATCAGACCGCGCAGCCCCGCCAGACGCATCTCGGGAAAGCCCAGCATGGCGTTGTAGGCGGCCTTGGCCGCGACATGGTCGCCGGCCGTCTCGGCCGCCTGGGCGGCGAGCACGCGCACCAGGGCAGGCGCGTCCTCGGCCAGATCGGCGGCCTTCTGGGCCAGGCGACGCGCCTCGGAGCCATCGCCGGCCGCCACGGCCAGGAAGCCTCGCGACAGCGCTTCGACGCCCTGCTGGCGCTTGCTCTCGGCGCGGGCCCGGGCCGCGCGGCGCGGGGCCTCGATCACCCAGATCAGGCCGCGCCAGAGCACCGTGGCCGCGAGGGCGGAAAACAGGGTCAGCAGAGCGGCGGCGGCGGCGGTCATCTCGACCCGCCAGCCCATCCAGTCCAGTTGCGCCCGGCCAGGCTCCCCCATCAAGGCCAGGGTCGCCACGGCGACCACCGCCACGAAGAACAGAATCAGAGACACGCGGATCATGGCGCGGCCCGCGAAACCTGGGCGAGCCCGGCCAGCGCATCGGCGCGGATGGCCGTGACATGGCGATCCACCTCGACGCGGCGCTCGGCCGAGGCCAGCCATGGGGCCAGAACGATCCGGGCCGGATCGGGCAGGGTGTCGAGCGCGCGGATCGCGCTCTCGACATCGCCTTCGTCGAGCAGGCGCTGGGCCCTGGCCAGCTTGGCGTCGGGCGTGGCGCCGCGGGTCGAGCTGACCTGGCGGATCGAGACGATGCTGGACAGGGCGTAGCGCACGCGGGCCAGCAGGTCGGCGTCTTCGCCCGGATTGCGGGCGGCCGTGGCCGCGCGCGCCGCCAGGGATTCAAACTCGGCCGCCAGGCCCGCCCGGGTCGGAGCGCCGGTCTGGGCCAGGCGCGACAGGGCGCGCAGGTCGGCCGACATCGGCAATACCCGCTCGAGACTGGCGAGTTCTTCTTCGAACGACCCCGAGGTCTGGGCGGCCTCGGCCAGGGCCGCCGCGGCGAGCGAAGCGGCGGCCGCGTCCAGAACGCCCTTCTGGCCCGCTTCCAGCAGGGCGAGGCGCGTTTCGAGGCGCTCGATCTCAGCGTCGGCGCCAACCACGGTCGGCGCCGCGCCTTCCAGCGGGATGGGCGAACCGACTGGCGCTCGCGCCGCCGGCGGCGTTACGCTGGGCGCGGCCTGAACCGGGCTGTCACCGGAAGGCTTCACCGGAAACCAGGTCGGCCCGAACCGGGTGACCAGCGCGCCGAGCATCACACAGAACACGCAGAGGGCAATCATCGCCCAGAAGCTGGGCCCGAGAAGCGGGCGGCGACGGGCGTACAGCGCAGGATCGCTGGGCATGACGGTTTCAGCGGCATCTGGAGCGACGTTCATGCGCCATTCGTGCCCCACGCCGCACCGCCGCGCAATGTGCAGCTATCGCGGAAGGAGATCGAGCAGGGCAGATTCGCGAGGACGCGACGCAAAGGCCACAGAGCCGACCCGCCCCTTGCCGAGCGCGGCGGCCAGCGGTTCGGCGACGGCTTGTGACAGGCACAGAACGCGAAGGGCCGGCGCAGGCGCGCTTTCCAGAACGGCCGCCAGACCGCGCGCCGCGCGGGGGGAGTGCAGCAGGGCGGCGTCGAAACCGGCGAGGGCGGCCAGGGTCTCTGACGTCGGCGAGCGGTCAAGCGCGGCATAGACGGGCAGGGCCCGCGCCGTGAGGCCTTCGGCCTGAAGACGGGCGGGAAGGTCGACGGCGGGCTCGCTGGCCCCGGCGCACAGAAGCGGTCCCGGCCGCGCCCGCGCAATCAGCGCCGCCAGGGCTTCGACATCGCCGTCGGCGCTGGCCGGCTTAGCAAAACCCGCGGCGCGGGCGGCGCGGGTCGTGGTCTCGCCGACCGCGAAGACGGGCAGATCCCGCCCGGCGGTCAGACGCGCGAAGGCCTCGACACCGTTGGCGCTGGTGAAGGCCAGGGCCGCGATCCCGCTCAGGTCGACGACCGGATCAAGAAATACGATCTCCAGCAGGGGGTCGACACGCGCCTGAAAGCCCAGCGCCTCGACGCGGCGGGCGGTGGACTCGGCGCCGGGACGGGCGCGGGTGATCCAGATCGCCCCGCTGGCGGTCATCGTCTAGTCCGGCAGGATCAGGGCGTCGCCGCCCTCGGCCTTGACGGCCAGGCCCAGCGACAGGCCCAGATCGCGGGCGGCGGTGACGTCGTCCGGTCCGTCCAGCGTCACCTGGCCCTCGCGGCGGAAGCGCTGAACGCCGTCGGGCGTCAGGGCCTCGACGATCAGCGACAGGCGCTGGCCGTCCAGGGTGGCGTAGGCGCCGATGGCCGTGCGGCACGAGCCCTCGAGCGCGTAGAGCGCCCCGCGCTCGGCGGCGACACAGACCGTGGTCGGGCGGCAGCGGACGGCCTCAAGCCAGTCGGCGTTCACATCTTCAAGGCGCGTCTCGATCACGAGGGCGCCCTGGCCCGGGGCCGGCGGGCAGGCGATGGGGTCCAGCCAGCTCTTGGGCAGATGGCCCAGACCCAGACGGTTCAGGCCCGACTGGGCCAGCAGGATGGCGTCGGCCTCGCCGCGTTCCAGCTTGGCCAGGCGGGTGTCGACATTGCCGCGCAGCATGACGATCTGCAGATCGGGCCGCACATGCAGGGCCTGGGCCTGGCGACGCAGCGAAGCGGTGCCCAGGCGCGCGCCGTGGGGCAGGTCTTCCAGTCGATCGCAGAGGGTGCTGATGAAGGCGTCGCGGGGATCCTCGCGCTCGGGCGTGGCGGCCAGGATCAGGCCCGGCGGCAGCTCGGCCGGCATGTCCTTCAGCGAGTGGATGGCGCAGTCGATACGGCCGTCCAGCAGGGCTTCCTCAATCTCCTTGGTGAACAGGCCCTTGCCGCCGATCTCCATCAGGCGTCGGTCCTGGATGCGGTCGCCCGTGGTGACGATCGGGATCAGCGGCGCATAGGCCTGCTCCTCGCCGGGCGCAGCGCCGAGGGCGGCGGCGATCCGGGCCTGCATGAGGCCCGATTGCGCCAGGGACAGCTTGGAGCCACGGGCGCCGATACGGATGGGAGGTTGCCGGGACACGGTCTGAACGTTACCTGCGGGGACGAGATTTGAAGCCCTGCTGCTACAGGACCGGCGGAAAGCCCGCAACCGATGCAAACCCTTAAGACCCTGACGATCCTTGGCCTGGAGACCAGCTGCGATGAGACCGCGGCCTCGGTCGTGCGCCGCGCGGGTGACGGAACGGTCACGGTGCTGTCCTCGGTCATCGGCACGCAGTTCGAGCAGCACGCGCCGTTTGGCGGGGTCGTGCCGGAAATCGCCGCCCGCGCCCATGTCGAAGCCATAGACGCCATCGCGGCCGAGGCCATGCGGGCAGCGGGGGTCGGGTTCGATGACATCAACGGCGTCGCCGCTACGGCCGGTCCCGGCTTGGTCGGCGGGGTAATGGTCGGCCTGGCGTTCGGCAAGGCTGTGGCCCTGGCGCGTGATGTGCCGCTGGTGGCGGTCAATCACCTGGAAGGTCATGCGGTCTCGGCCCGGCTGGGCGCCGACATTCCCTATCCCTTCCTGCTGCTGCTGGTCTCGGGCGGCCACTGCCAGCTGCTGGAGGTGGCCGGGGTCGGGGCCTGCACGCGCCTGGGCACCACCATCGACGATGCGGCCGGCGAGGCCTTCGACAAGATCGCCAAGTCCCTGGGCCTGCCCTATCCGGGCGGTCCGGCGCTGGAAAAGCTGGCGACCACGGGCGACGCCTCCAAGTTCGACCTGCCCCGCGCCCTGCTGGGCCGCAAGGACTGTGACTTCTCGTTCTCGGGCCTGAAGACCGCCGCCGCGCGCCAGGCCGAAAAGATCACTGACCAGCAGTCTCGCGCCGATCTGGCCGCCGCCGTCCAGGCCACCATCGCCCGTCAGCTGTCCGAACGCACCGACCGGGCGATGAAGCTGTACAAGGACAGTCATCCAGGCCAGCCGCTGCGCTTCGTTGTCGCCGGCGGTGTCGCCGCCAATGTCGCGGTCAAGGCGGCGCTGAAGAAGAACTGCGACGACAACGGCTTTTCGTTCGACGCCCCGCCCCTGGCCTATTGCACCGACAACGCCGCGATGATCGCCCTGGCCGGGGCCGAGCGGCTGGCTTTGGGCATCAGCGACGATCTCGACGCTGTCGCCCGTCCGCGTTGGCCTTTGGACGAGGCGGCGGCGTTATCCAATCCGAGCAACAGTTTCGGTCGCAAGGGAGCCAAGGCATGACCTTCACGCACGCAGGCGTCATCGGCGCCGGAGCCTGGGGCACGGCCCTGGCCCAGGTCTGCGCCCGGGCGGGCCTGAAGGTCACGCTGCAGGCCCGCGAGGCCGAGGTGGTCGAAAGCATCGCCGCCCAGCGGGAAAACAGCCTGTTCCTGCCCGGCGTCGTGCTGGAGCCCGAGATCGCCGCCGTCGCCGACATGGCCGGCCTGGCGGACTGCGACCTGATCCTGGCCGTGGCTCCCGCTCAACACCTGCGCTCTGCCCTGAAGGCCCTGGCCCCGCACCTGCGCTCGGGCGTGCCAGTGGTGCTGTGCGCCAAGGGCGTCGAGCAGGGTACGCTGAAACTGATGACCGAGGTCGCCGCCGAGGCCCTGCCCGGCGCGCCGCTGGCCGTGCTGTCGGGTCCCAGCTTCGCCGGCGAGGTGGCCCGCAATCTGCCTACCGCCGTCACCCTGGCCTGCGAGGACGAGGCGCTGGGCCGCGCCATCGCCGAGGCCATCGCCACCCCCACCTTCCGCCCCTATATCGCCGCAGACATGATCGGGGCCGAGGCTGGCGGGGCGGTCAAGAACGTGCTGGCCATCGCCTGCGGCATCGTCGAGGGCAAGGGCCTGGGCCGCAGCGCCCACGCCGCCCTGATCACCCGGGGCTTCGCCGAGCTGACCCGCCTGGCCCTGGCCCTGGGCGCCAAGGCCGAAACCGTGGCCGGCCTGTGCGGCCTGGGCGATCTGGTGCTCACCTGCTCCAGCCCGCAATCGCGCAATATGAGCGTCGGCCTGGCCCTGGGCGGCGGCATGACCCTGCAGGAGGCCCTGGCCGGCAAGCTGTCGGTCGCCGAAGGCGTCGCTTCGGCCCCGGCGGTGCGCGACCTGGCCGCGCGCCTGGGTGTCGAGATGCCGATCTGCCAGGCCGTCGCCGCCATCCTGGCGGGTGAAGCCGAGGTCGACGCGGCCATCGCGGGCCTGCTGTCGCGTCCCTTGAAATCCGAAGCCTGAACACTGTTATATATAAGGAGTGTCGATGCCTCTCTTCGCCATCACCTGCAGGGACAAGCCCGGCGCCCTTGAGACGCGCCTGGCCACCCGCCCGGTTCACCTCGACTACCTCAAGGAATCGACCGGCCTGAAGCTGGCCGGCGCCCTGCTGGGCGAGGACGGCAATCCGGTCGGCTCGCTGCTGATCGTCGAGGCCGACGATCTGGCCGCCGCCCAGGCCCAGGCCGACAACGACCCCTTCACCACCGCCGGCGTGTTCGAGAGCGTCGAGGTCCGCCCCTGGCGTCTGGCAATCGGCGAGCTCTAGCTCGTACGTGCGATCCGACCCCGACAATCCTGCCCGCCCCGCTTCCGGAACCGTGCTCTGCGCGCTGGACGAGATCCCCTCGCCCGGCGCCAAGGGTTTCCGGTTCAGGCAGGGCGAGGCCCTGTTCGCCGGGTTCGTGGTGCGGCAGGGCGATGCTGTGTTCGGCTATGTCGACAGCTGTCCGCACGCCGGCTGGCCGATGGCGGGCTTTGCGGGGCGCTACCTCACCCGCGACAACGACCTGATCCTGTGCGGCGGCCACGCGGCCCTGTTCCGGATCGAGGACGGCGTCTGCGTGGCGGGCCCCTGCCCCGGCCAGATCCTGACCGCCTGGCCGGTGCGGCTGGATGGCCGGGATATCCTTACCGCCTGAAAAGGCCGGTCGGGGGTTAGCCGGGAGCCCTCTCCGCCGAGAACGCCGCCAGGTCCTCAATCAGGGCCCGGGCCGCCATCGCCACCAGCTCACCGCCCTTTTCTTCGGTTCATAGGCCGCAGTCTTGATCGTATCGGGATAGGCCCACTGGGTCACGGCGATCTCGGACGGCGTCGCATGGCTACCGTGGCCGACGGGAAACTGCCGGTTGGCCAGGGCGTTGACGCCGGCCAGATCCCACCAGTTCTTCAGCTTCAGGGCGAATGGGGCCCGTGCCCCGCGGAAGCTGTAATCGGCATAGATCTCCGAGAACGCCGCCTCGATGGAGGCGACATTGCCGCCGTGGCCGTTCAGAAAATAGATCCGCTCGAACCCGTGCGCGCCCAGCGAGCGCACCCAGTCGCCGATCGCAGCGATGAAGGTCGAGGGGCGCAGGAAGATCGTGCCCGGAAAGGCCAGATGGTGCTGGGCCATGCCGATATTGAAGGTCGGGGCTACCAGCACGGTGTCCGACAGCTTCTGGGCCTCGTGCGAAATGATCTCCGGACAAAGCCAGTCGGTGCCGAGCAAGCCTGTAGGGCCGTGCTGCTCGTTGGAGCCGATCGGCACGACCACCGTCCTGCTGGTTTTCAGGAAGGTCTCGATCTCGGACCAGGTTGAAAGGGCGAGCAGCATGAGAACCTCCGAAGCCACAGGTCATCGGCATAGCGCGCGATGATCTCGCAAGAAACCGCAATGGTATCCTTGCGCGCGCGCGCGGCCTTCGCATACTCCCGCCGCAACAAGACCAAGGGAGTGATGGCGTGAGCGACGGACAGGTTTTCCCGGTTCCAGAGGCCCTGGCGCGCGAGGCTCATATCGACGCCGCCGCCTATGAGGCCGCCCTCGCCCGCGTCGAGGCCGATCCGGAGGGCTATTGGCGCGACATGGCCGCTCGCCTCGACTGGATCAGGACCCCCACCCAGATCAAGGACGTCTCGTTCAACAAGGATGACTTCCGCATCCACTGGTACGCCGACGGGGTGCTGAACGTCAGCGCCAACTGTATCGATCGCCATCTGCCGCACAAGAAGGACGACGTGGCCCTGGTGTTCGAGGGCGACGAGCCGGGCGTCTCGTCCACGATGACCTATGGTCAGCTGCATGAGGAGGTTTGCCGCATGGCCAACGTCCTCAAGGACCAGGGCGTTCGCAAGGGCGACCGGGTGACGATCTATCTGCCGATGACCCCGATCGCGGCCGTCGCCATGCTGGCCTGCGCGCGGATTGGAGCCGTGCATTCGGTGGTGTTCGGCGGCTTCTCGCCCGACAGTATCGCCGGCCGTATCCAGGACTGCGCCTCGCATTTCGTGATCACCGCCGACGAGGGCCGGCGCGGCGGCAAGCGCGTGCCGCTGAAGGCCAATATCGACGAGGCGCTGGAGAGCTGCCCCTGGGTGAGCAAGGTGCTGATGGTGCGCTGGACCGGCGCCGACGTGCCGCTGGTCAAGAACCGCGACATCGTCTGGCAGGACGTGCGCGAGGCCGTCTCTGCCGAGTGCGCGCCCGAACCGATGAACGCCGAGGACCCGCTGTTCATCCTTTACACCTCGGGGTCGACGGGCAAGCCCAAGGGCGTGCTGCACACCACGGGCGGCTACCTGGCCTGGGCTTCGTGGACGTTCTGGGCTGTCTTTGACTACAAGCCGGGCGAAGTGTTCTGGTGCACCGCCGATGTGGGCTGGGTGACTGGCCACAGCTATGTGGTCTACGGCCCGCTGGCCAATGGCGGGACCAGCCTGATCTTCGAGGGCGTGCCAAACTATCCCACCCCCAGCCGGTTCTGGGAGGTGATCGACAAGCACAGGGTCGAGATCTTCTACACCGCCCCCACGGCGCTACGGGCGCTGATGCGCGAGGGCGACGAGCACCTCACCAAGAACGACCTGTCATCCCTGCGCCTGCTGGGCAGCGTCGGCGAGCCGATCAACCCCGAGGCCTGGCTCTGGTACCACCGCGTGGTCGGCAAGGAGAAGCTGCCCATCGTCGACACCTGGTGGCAGACCGAGACCGGCGGCATGCTGATCACGCCTCTGCCCGGCGCGACGCCCCTGAAGCCCGGCTCGGCCTCCAAGCCCCTGCCCGGGGTCAAGCCGCAGCTGGTCGACGCCGAAGGCGGCGTGCTGGACGGCGCGACCGACGGCAATCTGGTCATCACCGACAGCTGGCCCGGCCAGATGCGCACAGTCTATGGCGACCATGGCCGGTTCTTCGAGACCTATTTCTCGACCTATCCTGGCAAGTACTTCACCGGCGACGGTTGCCGGCGCGACGCCGACGGCTACTACTGGATCACCGGCCGCGTGGATGACGTGATCAACGTCTCGGGCCACCGGCTGGGCACGGCCGAGATCGAGAGCGCCCTGGTCGCTCACGAGACCGTCGCCGAGGCCGCCGTGGTCGGCTATCCGCACGACATCAAGGGCCAGGGCGTCTATGCCTATGTGACCCTGAAGGCCGGCGAGACCCCGACCGACGACCTGCGCAAGGCTCTGGTCCTGTGGGTCCGCCACGAGATCGGCCCCTTCGCGGCGCCAGATGTCATCCAGTGGGCCCCGGGCCTGCCCAAGACCCGATCGGGCAAGATCATGCGCCGCATCCTGCGCAAGATTGCCGAGAACGAACTGGGGAGCCTGGGGGACACCTCGACCCTGGCGGATCCCTCCGTCGTCGACGATCTGGTGAAAAACAGGTCAGGCGCGTGAACAGAGGCCTCTCAAGAAAAAGGCGTTTGGACCTAACCGAACCTGCGCCGGCGCGTTAGCGTAAACATGATGCGCCGGTTCCTCGCCCTCGTCCTGACATTCGCCCTGGCGACGCCGGTTCTGGCGGAGGCCGAATGGACAGAAAAGCTGCGGGCCGGCGAGATCCCCATCGAGGCCCATGCCGACGCCAGAGGCCGCGGCGGCATGGTCAAGGCGGCGATCGACATTCCCGCCCCGGCGGCCGTGGTCTGGCGCACGATCCTGGACTGCGACCGGGCAGCCCGCATGACCCCCGGCGTCAAGCATTGCAGGGTGATCACCCGCGCGCCGGATAGCCGGTCCGAGACGCGCGAGCACCGGGTCAAGTGGGGCTTTTTCCTGCCGACCCTGCGCTCGGTCTCGCGCGTGGAGTTCGACCCCGGCCGCACGATCCGCTTTACCTGCGTGAGCGGTGATATCCGCGCCTGCGAGGGCTCCTGGACGCTTGCGCCGATCAAGGGCGGAACCGCCACCCGCGTGACCTACGAGATGTGGGCCGCCGCGCCCTTCGCCGTGCCGGTCTCCGTCCTGAGCGGCCTGATGCGCCGTGATGTTCCGGACGCGTTGCGCGCCTTGCGTCGCGAATGCCTGGACGCCGGATGACGGGCGTCCCGGCTGAGGCGCCCGACGGCCTGTGGCTGTTCGACGGCGTCTGCAATCTCTGCTCGGGATCGGTCGCCATCGTTCTGAAGTTGGACCGCGAAGGCGTCATCCGCTTCACGCCGATCCAGTCGCCGTATGGCCGCCAGCTGGCCGCCGCCCACGGGATAGACCCCGACCAGCCCGCCAGCTTCCTGTTCCTGGACGGCGGGCGTGCGTTACAGAAGACCGCCGCCATCGGCGCCCTGCTGAGGCGACTGAAGCCGCCCTGGCGCTGGCTGGCCGTTGTCGACCGCCTGCCCCGGGGTCCCGCAGACGCGGCCTATGACTGGCTCGCCGCCAACCGCTACCGGCTGATGGGCAAGAAGGACGCCTGCATGGTTCCTTCCCCCGCCGACCGCGCGCGGTTCATCCTCGACCCGCCCGACAGATGAACGCCACCGCTTCATGACAGGACGGTAAGGTTTCGCTCTCGCGAGGCGATGCTAGGGTCGGGCAACCGCGTTTGCTGGAGCTCTCCGAATGATCCGTCCTGTCGCCAAGGCCGCCCTTGTGGCGCTGGCTCTCTCGACCACCGCCCTCTCGCCCATGGCCTTCGCGGCCCAGAGCACGGCCAGCGCGCCGTCGATCAGCGTGCCGCCGATCGTCTACAAGGAGCGCGTGCTGGCCAACGGCCTGAAGGTGTTCACGGCTCGCGACACGACCACGCCCAACGTGACGGTGCAGGTCTGGTATGGCGTCGGCTCAAAGGACGACCCAGAGGGCCGCTCGGGCTTTGCCCACCTCTTTGAACACCTGATGTTCAAGGCCACGCGCAACATGCCCAACGAGACCCTCGACCGGCTGACCGAGGACGTGGGCGGCTTCAACAACGCCTCCACCTATGACGACTTCACCAACTACTACGAGGTGGTGCCCGCCAACCATCTGGAGCGCCTGCTGTGGGCCGAGGCCGACCGCCTGGGCTCGCTGGTGATCGACGAGGCGGTGTTCGCCTCCGAGCGCGACGTCGTGAAGGAAGAGCTGCGCCAGCGCGTGCTGGCCGACCCCTATGGCCGCCTGTTCGCCCTCTATGTGCCGCAGCAGTCGTTCACGAGCCACCCCTACAAGCGCCCCGGCATCGGTTCGATCGAGGAACTGGACGCGGCCACGGTCGATGACGTGCGCGCCTTCCACGCCACCTACTACCGCCCCGACAACGCCGCCCTGATCGTGGCCGGCAATTTCGACGAGGCCCAGCTGCAGGCCCTGGTCGACAAGTATTTCGCGCCGCTGAAGACCCCGGCTGCACCCCTGCCCAAGGTGACGGTGGTCGAGCCGCCCCGCACCGGCCCCAAGACCGTCAACACCTATGGGCCCAATGTGCCCCTGCCGGCGGTGGCGATCACCTGGCTGGCCCCGGCCTCGGCCGACAAGGACACGCCCGCCCTGGCCGTGCTGGACGCCATCCTCTCGGCCGGCAAGTCTTCGCGCCTGTACGACACCCTGGTCTATGACCAGCAGATCGCCCAGACGGTGTTCTCGTCGGGTCCGACCAACGCCCAGCCGGGCCTGTTCTATGTCGGCGCCGTCATGGCCGGCGGCAAGACGGCGCAGCAGGGTGAGGCCGCCCTGCTGGCCCAGGTCGCGCGGCTGCGCGACGCCCCGCCCACCGCCGCCGAACTGGCTGAGGCCAAGACCGGCCTGCTGGCCGACGCTGTCCGTCGTCGCGAGGAGATCGATGGCCGCGCCTTCGCCATCGGCTACGCCCTGCTGACCGACGGCGACGCCGCCCGCGCCAACACCAATCTGGCCGATTTGCAGGCGGTGACCGCCGCCGACGTCCAGCGCGTTGCGAAAAAGTGGCTGGCCGACGACCGTCGCACGTCCATCCGCTATCTGCCGGAATCGGCCCGCCCGGCTGGCGAGACGGACAATACCCCGGTCCCGCCCAAGGTGGCCTCGGTGAAGTTCGACGGCGCGATCACCACCCTGGCCCCCGAGGCCGAGCGCCAGAAGATCCCGGCCGTGGCCGCCCCGATCGCCGCCGTCCTGCCCTCGCCAGTGGAGAAGACTTTGGCGAATGGTCTTCGGGTCATTGTCGCCAAGTCGAGCGACCTGCCGCTGATCACCGCCGACCTGACCGTGCGCGGCGGGGCCAGCGCCGATCCGGCTGGCCTGGCCGGCGCCTCCAGCCTGACCGCCGACCTGCTGACCGAGGGTACCAAGACCCGCGGCGCGGTCGACATCGCCCGTCAGACCGAAGCGCTTGGCGCCAATCTGGCCGCCGGCTCGGGCTGGGAAGCTTCCTCCCTGACCCTCAGCGTCATCGCCGACAAGGCCGCCCCGGCCATGGCGATCATGGCCGACGTCGCCCAGAACCCGGTCTTCAAGGCCGAGGAACTGGACCGGGTTCGCGCCGAGACCCTGGACGGCCTGTCGGTGGCCTATCAGCGCCCGGGCAGCCTGGCCGCCTACGCCACCGCCCCCGTGCTGTATGCCGGTTCGGCCTACGGCCACGTGGCCGGCGGCACGCCGGGTTCGCTGCCGAAGATCAAGCGCGATGATCTGGTCAAACTGCATTCCGCCGCCTGGGCGGCTGGAAGAAGCCTGCGGCCGCGCCTCCGGCACTGCCCGCTGCGCCAACCGGTTACAAGCCGCGCAATGTGGTCATCGACCTGCCGGGCACGGGCCAGGCGGCCGTGACCCTGGCCAAGCCCACCATTACTCGCGCCGATCCCAACTACTATTCGGGCCTGGTCACCAACGCCGTACTGGGGGTGGGCTATTCCTCGCGCCTGAACCAGGAAATCCGCATCAAGCGCGGCCTGTCCTACGGCGCCGGCTCCAGCCTGACGCCGCAGGGCCAGTTCGGCGGCTTCTCGGCCCGGGTGCAGACCAAGAACGAGTCCGCCGGTCAGGTGGTCGGCCTGGTCCAGGCCGAGCTGACCCGGCTGGCCGCAGAGCCGGCCTCGGCCAGCGAACTGACGGCCCGCAAGTCGGTGCTGGTCGGCGGCTTTGGCCGTGACCTGGGCACCTCCGAGGGCCTGGCCGACATCCTGGGCAACCTGGCCGTCTATGGCGTGCCGCTGAACGAGATCCAGAGCTATGCGGCCAAGGTCGAGGCGGTCAGCGCCAGCGACGTTCAGGCCTTCGCCAAGAGCATGATGGACCCCGCCCAGACCAGCATCATCGTCGCCGGCGATCTGAAGGCGATGGGCGACACCCTGCCCGCCGCCGTGCCGAACGCCACGGTGATCCCGGCCGCCAGGCTGGACCTGGACAGCCCGACCCTGACCAGCGGGAAGTAGGCGCTTCAAGCCTCGTCATCCCGGACGGCCGCAAGGCCGATCCGGGATGACGATCTTACTTGGCCTTCGGCTTGGGTTTCACCGCAGCCTTGGCAGGGGCCTTCGCCACAGCCGCCTTGGGCGCCGATACGGCGACCTTGGGCGCCGCTCCCTTGGCCAGCAGGTCCCGGATCTCCATCAGCAGAGCCTCCTCGCCCGTCGGGGCCGCGGGCGTCTCGGGCCCAGGCTCGGCGGCGTCGGCGCGGCGGATGCCATTGACCACCTTGACCAGCAGGAAGACCACGGCCGCCACGATCACGAACTGGATCAGGGTGTTGATGAAGGCGCCGTACTGGACGGCGACCTTCTCGATGGCCTCGGTGGCCGGGTCCTCGGGCTTGAGCACCCATTCCAGCTTGGAGAAATCGAGGCCGCCCGTCAGCAGGCCGATGGGCGGCATGATCACCTGGTCGACCAGGCTCTTGACGATGCCGTTGAAGGCCGCGCCGATGATCACGCCTACGGCCAGATCGATGACATTGCCCCGCGAGATGAACTCGCGAAATTCCTTGATGACGCTCATGACCGGTCTCGCCGATTAGCCCTGCGGAAGTCGCGAAGCTGATGGCGTTCGGCCCCCAAGGTCAAGGGCGGGTCAGGTTACTCGTCGGCGTTGAGCCGGGCCCGCAGTTCCTTGCCGCTCTTGAAGAACGGCACGTGCTTGGCGCGAACATCGACGGTTTCGCCGGTGCGCGGATTGCGGCCCGAGCGCGCTGGGCGCGAGCGGACCGACAGGGCGCCAAAGCCCCGAAGCTCGACGCGACCGCCGCCTTCCAGAGCGCCAATCATGCGCTCCAGGATTACGCTGACAACGCGCTCGACGTCTTTCTGCGTCAGGTGCGGATTTTCATTCGCGAGCCTGGCGATGAGTTCAGACTTGATCATCGATATCCCCGGCGCCGGAGGGAGGAACTGGCGCGACCGGACCTTTGCCCAAGGGTGGTTGAGTCTTCAAGAGCCTGCGTGCGATTCTCATCCAGCTTGAGAGTTTACCTCGCATGGCCATGGCACATGAACGTCGCGCCTGAGGCCCTGTGAGAGGCGCCAGCGGGCGTCAGATGGCGCCCGGAGAGCATTTTTTTGGGCGATAACCGTCGAGTGAGGTCGAAAGAACCACACGGCGCCGAGGTGCGCCGAGCGCGCCTATTTTGAGCGGGCGCGCCCCGCCATGGTGAGTGGCGTCTTCACCAAATGCGTCCCCATCCAAAGACTTAGCGGGACCGCAAGCAAGGCGGACGCAAAGAAAACGGCGGCCGGATCGCTCCGGCCGCCGCTGACTTCAGTCTCTCAGGTGAGAGCGAAGACTATTCCTTCGGGGTGGCCCGTTCGCGGAGAGCCGCGCCCAGGATATCGCCCAGCGAAGCGCCGGAGTCCGACGAGCCGAACTGCTCGATGGCTTCCTTTTCTTCGGCCATTTCCAGCGACTTGATCGACATCGAAACGCGGCGGGCCGCCTTGTCGATATTGGTGATCTGAGCGTCGACGCGGTCACCCACGGCGAAGCGCTCGGGGCGCTGTTCCTGACGGTCGCGCGACAGGTCCGACTTGCGGATGAACGCGGTCATCAGGGCGTCGTCTTCGCCGAAGCGAACTTCGATGCCGCCGGTGGTCACTTCGGTCACGGTGACGGTCACGGTCTGGTTCTTGCGATAGGTGTCGCCCGACATCGGATCGCCACCCAGCTGCTTGATGCCCAGCGAGATGCGTTCCTTCTCGACGTCAACGTCGAGAACCTTCGCCTTGACCATGTCGCCCTTCTTGTAGCGGGCCATGGCTTCTTCGCCCGAGGCGCTCCAGTCGATGTCCGACAGGTGCACCATGCCGTCGATGTCGTTGTCGAGGCCGATGAACAGACCAAACTCGGTCGCGTTCTTGACTTCGCCTTCGACGGTCGAGCCGACCGGGTGGGTTTCGAGGAACGAATCCCACGGGTTGGCCAGAGCCTGCTTCAGGCCCAGCGATACGCGACGCTTGGACGGATCGACGTCCAGCACGACCACGTCGACTTCCTGCGAGGTCGAGACGATCTTGCCGGGGTGGACGTTCTTCTTGGTCCAGGACATTTCCGAGACGTGGACCAGGCCTTCAACGCCGGCTTCCAGCTCAACAAACGCGCCGTAGTCGGTGATGTTGGTGATGCGGCCCGTGAACTTGGCGCCGACCGGGTACTTGGCTTCGACACCATCCCACGGATCCGACTGCAGCTGCTTCATGCCGAGGCTGATGCGCTGGGTGTCCGGGTTGATCTTGACGATCTGGACCTTGACGGTGTCGCCAACGGCCAGGACCTGCGACGGGTGGTTGACGCGCTTCCAGCTCATGTCGGTGACGTGCAGCAGGCCGTCGATGCCGCCCAGGTCAACGAACGCACCGTAGTCGGTGATGTTCTTGACTCTTGAGGATGGCGAAGGGCTGTTCCTTGCCCATGAGCGGACCGACGTCGCGCACGGGGCGGATGTCGACCTGCGAACCGGGCAGGAACGCCGAGGCGCCGCCCAGGTCGACGGTGAAGCCGCCTTTGACGCGACCGACGATGGCGCCCATGACGGGCACGTTCTGGGCGTAGACGCCTTCCAGACGGGTCCAGGCTTCTTCGCGCTTGGCCTTTTCGCGGCTGATGACCGCTTCGCCGAGGGCGTTTTCCAGGCGTTCCAGGAAGACTTCGACGTGGTCGCCGACCTTGATGGTGGGCTTGCCGGCGTCATCAACGCCGAATTCCTTTTGCGGAACGCGACCTTCGGTCTTCAGACCGACGTCGATGATCGCGAAGTCCTTTTCAATCCCGACAACGATGCCCTTGACGACAGTGCCTTCGGCAAAGTCGCGGCCGCCCATGGAATCGTTCAGCAGCGCTTCGAAATCGTCGCGCGTCGGGTTGAAGCTCATATCGTCAGCCATGCTGATGTTTAGTCTCGTGTTGAGGGACGCCCCGTCGCGAAGCCGCCGAATGACGGTTCTGGGGATTCCGGGTTATGGGATTTTTTGCGGTCCGCGGCTTCCTAAGCGGCGGCGAGGCGGGCGTTGGATTAGCCCGGGAGGTTTCCCGACCGGGCGCGCGCCGTCTCGACAATGCGGCGGGCCGCATCGAAGGCCTGATCTATAGTCATTTCCGACGTATCAAGCAAGACGGCGTCCGGGGCCTGGGTCATGGGCGCGCTTTCACGCCCCCCGTCGCGGGCGTCGCGCCTGTGGATGTCCGCGAGAACGTCGGCATAGGCGACGGTCTCGCCCTGTCCCGACAGCTGCTTCCAGCGCCGCTCGGCCCGGATCTCGGGCGTGGCCGTCACATAGAGCTTGGCCGGCGCCTCGGGGGCGATGACCGTGCCGATATCGCGGCCGTCGATCACCGAGCCGGGCTCGCGGGTGGTGAACTGGCGCTGCAGATCGAACAGCGCGGCGCGAACCCCGGGATGCACGGCGACCCGGCTGGCCGCTTCGCCAGCGGCGCGGGTGCGAACCTCGGCCTTCTCCAGCTCGGAAAGGTCCAGGCCCTTGGCGGCGGCTTCCGCCACGATCGCGTCGTCGAGATCGCCGCCCGACGCCAGCAGACGCACCCCAACCGCGCGATAGAGCAGGCCGGTGTCCAGCATCTGATAGCCGTAAAGCGCCGCCAGCCGGCTGGCGACCGTGCCCTTGCCCGAGGCGGCGGGCCCGTCGACGGCGATCACAAAGGCCATGATCTATGCCTCCGACAGATCGCCGCCGAGGCCGCGCATCATGTCGGCGAAGCCCGGGAAGCTGGTGGCGATCATGCCCGGCTCGTCCACCGCCACGCCCTGCTGGGCGGCGAGGCCCAGGATCAGGTGGCTCATGGCGATGCGGTGATCGCCGTGGGTGTGGACCAGGCCGCCCCCGCGGACGGGATGGTTGCCCCCCCGCGTGCCGACCACGGTCATGCCTTCGGGTTCCTCCTCGACGGTGACGCCGCAGGCCGTCAGGCCCGCCGCCGTCAGGGCGATGCGATCGCTTTCCTTGACCCGCATTTCACCGATGCCGCGCATCACGGTGGGGCCATCGGCGAAAGCGGCCGCCACGGCCAGGATCGGATATTCGTCGATCATCGCCGGGGCGCGCTCGGGCGGCACGACCACGCCCTTGAGCTGCGAATGGCGGGCCGTGATGTCGCCGACCTCTTCCCCGCTGGACATCCGGACGTTGGAGATCACCAGATCGGCGCCCATCTCCTGCAGCGTCGTGAACAGGCCGGTGCGCAATTCGTTGAGCATCACGCCCTCGACCGTCACCTCCGAGCCCGGAACGATCAGGCCGGCCACCAGCGGGAAGGCCGCCGAGGATGGATCACCCGGCACCGAGACGTGGGTCCCGGTCAGCTTCTGGCCTTCCGGCAGACGGATGTGGCGCACGCCGTCACGGTCCTCGACGATCACCTCGGCCCCGAAGGCGCGGAACATGCGCTCGGTGTGGTCGCGGGTGGCTTCCGGCTCGATCACCTCGACGCCGCCCTCGGCATGCAGGCCGGCCAGCAGCACGGCCGACTTCACCTGGGCCGAGGCCATGGGCAGGGTATATTGCAGGCCGCGCAGATTGCCGCCCTTCAGGGTGAGGGGCAGGCGGCCCTTGTCGCGGCCCAGCCAGGTGGCGCCCATCCGGGCCAGGGGATCCAGCACCCGGCCCATGGGGCGGCCGCGCAGGGAGGCGTCGCCCGTGAAGGTGGAGCAGATGGCAAAGCCCGCCGCCGCGCCCATGATCAGGCGCACACCGGTCCCGGCATTGCCACAGTCGATCACGTCGGAAGGCTCGGTGAAGCCGCCGTGACCCTCAATGCGCCAGCGCCCCTCACCCTCCTGCTCGACCCGCGCGCCAAAGGCCCGCATGGCCCGCGCGGTGGCCAGAACATCGTCGCCCTCGAGCAGGCCCTCGACCGTGGTCGTGCCGCTGGCCAGGGCGCCGAGGATCATGGAACGGTGCGAAATCGACTTGTCGCCGGGAGCGCGAACGGTCCCGCGAAGGGCGCCGCCGGGCCCGCTTTTCAGTCCAGCCGCCGTCATGCCGTAACCGGCTCCCTGGTTATGGTGGGGTTCGCGAGGGGATTGCTTTTGACAGCGGGCCTTGGTCATGGCAAGTGACCGGCCGCTTTTCCCATCTGGATCAAAGGTTCGCCTCTTGGCCAATCCCGAATTGGGCGCAAAACAAATTTGCCCCAACTGCCAATCGAAATTCTATGACCTGGGCCGTCGCCCGGCTCTGTGCCCCAAGTGTGGCGAGTCGTTTGACCCGGAAGAGGCGCTGAAGTCGCGCCGCGTCCGCGCCCGCGCCGTCACGCCGGACTATGACGCCGAGGACGAAAAGCCCGTCGTTGCTCCCAAGGAGGAGGACGGCTTCGAGGACGAGGTCGATGAGACCCCGGAAATCGACAAGGTCGAGCCCGATGTCATCGAAACCGACGACGAAGACGCTGATCCGGGCGCGCCCACCCCTGCGGGCGGCGATGACCTGGGCGTCGATTTCGCCGAGGACGAGGATCTGGCTGAAGACGAAGCCGACGACGTGCCCTTCCTCGAAGACGAGGACGAAGACGATCTCGACGACGAAATCGAAGGTCTGCCCGGCGCTGGCGACGACGACATCTAGGGCCTGAAACAGCCTTCGAAAAATACTTCGAAAAAAGTTCGCCGGGAGGGTTGATCCAAAAATCCTCCCGGCATAGTTTCCGCGCCTCGCCGGGGCCGACCTGATCGGAAGCGGCGAGAAACACCAGGGTTCTCTTGGGAAACCAAGGACCTCGGGGCTTTAGCTCAGCTGGTAGAGCGCTTGCATGGCATGCAAGAGGTCAGCGGTTCGACTCCGCTAAGCTCCACCAAAACGGCCGCTTCCCTAAAGGGAGCGGCCGTTTCCATGTCGGGCCCTCACCGATGGATCGCCACCTTTCGATGGCCCATGATGAGCCTGTTGTGGATGGCCAAATGCGGCTTTGTGGAGTGGCTCTGATCCGGGCCGGCCTTGAAACGCCGGGCGGCAACCTCCACCTCCATAGGGTATCGCCGCGCCGCTGCTGACATCAGGGCGAGGTGGCGGACGAAGTCGCTTAAGCGAAGGACTTCGCGATGACCCGAACGATCCTGTTCGACAGCCCCTTCCTGCTGGGCTTCGAACATACGCGAGACCTGATAGAGCGCGCCGCCAAGGCTGCGTCCGAAAGCTATCCGCCTTATAATGTCGAACAGGACGATGAGGGCGGGGTGCGCATCACCCTGGCCGTGGCCGGCTTCGCGCCCGAGCAGCTGCACGTGACCGTCGAGGGCGGACAGTTGGTGGTGGCCGGCAAACGTGAGGCCGAAGCCAGGCCCGAAACCGACAGGGCCTTCCTGCACCGGGGCATTGCGGCGCGCGGTTTCGTCCGAACCTTCGTGCTGGCCGAGGGCATCGAGGTCACTGCGGCGACCCTGGAGCATGGCCTGCTGCATATCGACCTCGCCCGTCCACGGCCTGAACGTCTGGTCAAGCGCATTCCCATCCGCTCGATGGCTTAGCGTAGCCCGACTTTCTACGACGCTGGTCCCCGGCATCACCAAAAGGCTGAACCGGGCCGGGCCCGGCGCGTTCCCTATTCAAGGAGGTGGTCAATATGACACCTGGTGCCCACACTATGATTTTCACCGCCGAGGCCTTCGCGGCCCTGGGCGCGCCCGACCTCGTCTATGTCCGTCCGATAAAGGCGGCCGAGATTCTGGCCGACGCGCCGGTCGGCGCGGCTCAGGATTTTGACCTCCTGCCTGAGCAGACGCTCTATGCCGTGTGCCGCGCTGATGGCGCACGCCTGGCGGTGATGGTTGACCGCGACACGGCCATCGCTGCAGCCCTGGCCCACGAACTGGCGCCCGTATCCGTCCACTGATCGCTGGCGCGGCGGCGCCGTAGCCGCCACGTCCACGCGCGCTCCTCCAGCATCCGAGATCAGGCGGCCGTGCTTGTGGCTTCCTGCGCCAGCAGCACATGCACGGCGTCTGCGGACCTGGCCTGGCGCAACTGCTCGCGGAGCTCGGATTGACGCATCATTCGTGAGACCCGCGCCAGGGCCCGCAAATGCTGGGCGCTGGCGTCGCGCGGCGCGAACAGGGCCACCAGGAGATCCACGGGCTTGTCATCGACGGCGTCGAAGGCGACCGGCGTTTCCAGGCGCACGAAGACCGCGCGGACTCGATCCAGACCGTCGATGCGAGCGTGGGGAATAGCTACGCCCTGGCCGACGCCGGTCGAGCCCGCCGCCTCACGCTCGAGCAACCCCTCCAGGACGGCGCCGGCATCCACGCCGAGAACGCGCCCGGCCACGTCGGCGATGACGCCGAGAACCTGCCGCTTGCCCGGAGCGCTGACGCGTAGCGCCACCGCCCCCGGGTCCAAGAGATCGCCGATAGTCATGGACTTAAACGCTCGCTCGCTGTCGGCCACCGCAACGCCATCGCTGGCGGTCCTCCGGAACGTTCAGGATCCTGACAGGATCCCGTTAGTTCGCGGTTGACCCGTTCCCGTTCAGCGACTTGGTGCGTTCGGGGTCGATCCAGCCGATGTTTCCGTCTGGCCGCCGATACACCACGGACAATCCGTCATGGGCGGCGTTTCTAAACACGATTGCCTGCGACTCGGTCAAGTCCAGTTCCATGACAGCCATGGAAACAGTCATCACCTTCAGAGACGCCTGGGTCTCGGCGATGATCATGGCCGAGGGCGCGCCTGCGGGATGAGCCTCATCACCCTCCCAGTCATCATCCTCGTGCTCATCGATGTCGGGCGCTTTCAGCACGTACATCGCCGCGTTCTCGGCCTGTTTGGCCGAGGCGGCGATGGAGTGACTTTTCAGTCGTCGCTTATAGCGCCTGATACGCGTCTCGATCTTGGCCAGGGCGGCGTCAAAGGCCGCGTGGGCGTCACCGCCCGTACCGTGGCTGATCAGTTGCTGGCCCGAAGCCAGCTTTACCGAACAGTCGGCCCGGAAGGCATGGCCCTCCTTGCTGATGACCACGTCGGCGTTGCCGCCGCGATCAAAATACTTGCCGATGCTCAGGGTGATTTCGTCGGAGACTCGCGCTCGCAGAGCCTCGCCAACGTCGACATGCTTGCCGGAGATTTGGACTTGCATACCGTAACAACGCGCCTGTCGCGGGTCGGTGTCAAGCGGCGCCGAAGGGTTCAGAAAAAGCCTGAAACCAGACCGATCATTTCACGAACGGCGGCGGTCACCACCCCCGCGCTGACGAACAGCAGGCCCAGGCTGACAAAGGCCATCAGATAGCCCAGCAGGGCCAGAAGCCCGTCCCTTTGCAGCAACGCCAGCGACAGGATGGCGACCGTTGCGCCCGGCGCCAGATTGCCCAGGGGAATGGGCAGGATCAGCACCAGGGCCAGCAGGGTGCAGACCACGCCGATCATCCGTTCGCCCAGCGGCGTGAAGATCCAGGTCAGGCGGGGCCGGGTCACCAGTTCCATCCATTTGACGATCGGAGTCAGTTTGCGAAACAGGCCCCGCAGGTCATCGCGCTTCAGGGGCCGCTCGATCATCCTGCGGGGCAGCCATGGCGCATCGGCGCCGAGAGCGACCTGGGGCGCCAGCAGCAGAATCGGCAGGCTGAGGATCGTGGAGGATCCGGGCGGCAGCGGCAGGGTGTTGAGCGCGCCGAACACGAACAGCATCGCGCCAAAGGCGCGACTGTCGAAGGCGTCCAGCATTTCGCCCACGGTCAGGGATGGGCGGGCGTCCTCGCCAAACCCCTCGATCACGTCGGAAAGACTGCTGATCGTCATGCGGACTCCTCGCTGGTCCGACTGTAACGCCGGATATCGCGGGGAGTGTCGCCTGACCGCGATGAACAGGACCCGATCAGCAAGCTTCTTTCATCAGGCGGCGGCGCTCCACCGACGAGGGGATGCGCATGGCTTCGCGGTACTTGGCGACGGTCCGGCGGGCGATGTCCACGCCGGCGGCCTTGAGGATCTCGACGATGGCGTCGTCGGAGTGGACGTCGGTTTCGCGCTTTTCGGCCTCGACCAGGCCCTTGATCTTGTGACGCACGCTGGCGGCGGAGTGGGCTTCGCCGCCTTCCGATGACTGGATGGCCGAGGTGAAGAAGAACTTCAGCTCGAAGACGCCGCGCGGGGTGGCGATGTACTTGTTGGAGGTGACCCGGCTGACCGTGCTCTCGTGCATGCCGATGGCGTCGGCGACGGTCTTCAGGTTCAGCGGCCGCAGGTGCTCGACGCCGAAGGCCAGAAAGCCGTCCTGCTGGCGCACGATCTCGCTGGAGACCTTCAGAATGGTCTTGGCGCGCTGGTCCAGGCTCTTCACCAGCCAGTTGGCGGTGGCCATGCAGTCGGAGACGAAGGTCTTTTCCTGGTCGGTGCGCGCACCCTTGGAAACCCGGGCATGATAGCGCTGGTCGACCAGCACCCGGGGCAGGGTGTCGGTATTGAGCTCCACGTGCCACATGCCGCCCAGACCCTCGCGGACATGGACGTCGGGCACCAGGGTCTCGGCGGTCTCGCTGGCATAGGCCGCGCCCGGGCGGGGGGTGAGCGAGCGAATCTCGGCGATCATCTCGCGCAGATCCTCGTCATCGACGCCGCACGCCTTGCGCAGGCCGGTCATGTCGCGGCGGGCCAGCATGTCCAGATTGTCGAGCAGGGCGGCCATGGCCGGATCGTAGCGGTTCTGGTCCTTCAGCTGCAGGGCCAGGCACTCGCGAACATCGCGCGCGCAGACGCCGGTCGGCTCGAAGCCCTGGAGCACGGTCAGGACCCGCTCGACCAGCGTCTCGGCGCAGCCCAGGCGCTCAGCGGTCTCGGCCAGGTCCAGGCGCAGGTAACCGCCCTCGTCGACACCGTCGATCAGGACATTGGCCACCAGCTGCTCGGTCGCCGACAGGCCCGACTGGGCCAGCTGGCCCTGCAGGTGCTCGGACAGGGTCGGGATCGCCGTCAGGGCGCCTTCATAGTCGCCGTCGTGTTCGAAGGAGCCGCCGCCGCCCGCGCGGGACCAGTCGATCTGACCGCCGGCCTCCTGGGCCTGTTCGCCGTCGCCTGAAGCGCGCTCGCCGGGCGAGACGTCGTCGGGTGTGGCGTCCATTTCGGAATTGGCCGAGCCTTCGGCCACGATGTCGACGCCAAGATCGCTGGCGGCCGGCTCGCGCTCGACGTCGGATACGACTTCGCTCTCGCCCTCATCGCGTTGCAGGAGCGGATTGCGCTCAAGCTCGGCCTCGACGAAGGCGTCGAGTTCGATATTGGACAACTGCAGCAGCTTGATCGCCTGCTGTAGCTGCGGCGTGATGACGAGGCCTTGGCCTTGCCGGAGCTCAAGTCGATGGCCGAGAGCCAATGCGCCCTCCTGGGCAAATCGAAAATGTTCGATCCCCATTGAAGGCCAACTAGGTTAACGGCTCGCCAACGCCTGCAATATCCGGGCCGGTGCGACCTTCAGTCCCGTCGCCAAACAACGAAAATCCCGCGAAGCCAGAGGGCTGCGCGGGATAAGTCGTTCTGCAGAAACAGATTTTTCCTAGACGCGCTCGGCGAAATGATCGCCCAGATAGACGCGGCGCACTTCCGGATCCTCGATGATTTCCTTCGGCGAGCCCTCGAACAGCACTTCGCCCGCGTGAATGATTGACGCGCGATCGATGATATCCAGGGTCTCACGGACATTGTGGTCGGTGATCAGGATGCCGATGCCGCGCTTCTTCAGATAGCCGATGACCTCGCGGATATCGGCGATGGCCAGGGGATCGATACCGGCGAAGGGCTCGTCCAGCAGCATGAAGGACGGCTCACTGGCCAGGGCCCGGGCGATTTCCACCCGGCGGCGCTCGCCGCCCGACAGGGCCACAGCTGGCGACTTGCGGATATGGGTGATCCGCAGTTCCTCGAGGATATTGGTGACCGTCTCGGCGGCCGCGCGCTGGTTCTTCTCGCGCATCTCGACCACGGCCATGACATTCTGCTCGACGGTCATGCCCCGGAAGATCGAGGCTTCCTGCGGCAGATAGCCCACGCCCAGACGGGCGCGCTGGAACATCGGCTGGGCGGTGATGTCCTCGCCGTCCAGATAGATCGAGCCATAGTCGGCGGCGATCAGGCCAGTGATCATATAGAAACAGGTGGTCTTGCCGGCGCCGTTTGGCCCAAGCAGACCTGCGACCTCGCCGCGCTTCAGGCGCAGGGACACGCTCTTGACCACAGGGCGGTCGCCGAACGACTTGCCAACGGCGTCGACAAAAAGACCGTCAGCATCGGGGCGATCAGAACCGCCAAGGGGCGTCATCTTCATTCTGTCGAGCCTAGCGGGTGGCCGGAGCGGGCGTCTGGGACTTTTCAGGATAGATCACCGAGCGCACGCGCCCGGTCTTGCCCCGTCCCTTGGCGTTGGATTCCAGCTTCACGTCATTGGTCTTGGTGTTGACCGTCATGCGGTCGCCCCGCGCCACATCCAGACCGCGCACGACGATGACGTTGCCGCTGATCACGATCGTGTCGTTGGCATAGGTGAACACGGCGCGGTCGCCCCGGACCGTCTGGTCCTGGTTGACGAAATAGACGTCGCCTTCGGCTTCCACGCGATCGACATCACCGCAGGCGTTGGAACCCGCCTGGGCCCCTGGCTTCTTGGTCGAGTAGGCGTTGACCACGTTGGCCCGCAGCCGGCTCTTGTCCTGCAGCATCTCGACATTGCCGCGGAAGATCGTGCGGCACTGGCTGTTGATGTTCTCCTGCTCGTCCGCGGAAATATCCACGGGCGCGCTGGAATCGTTGATGCTCTGGGCGAAGGCCGAGCCGCTCGCCAGGATCAGTGCGGTCGTCGCCGCCGCTGCCATCCAACGCTGCATCAAGTCAGAGTCCTTATCTGCGAAGCGCGGCCATGCCGCGCGCTTCTACTTACTTCCGTTCGAGCCGGGTGCGAACCCCACCCCTGAAAACGACCCGATCACCCTTGTCATATACGGTGTAGGCGTTGGATTTCACCTGCCCCGTCGGACCTTCGCCCAGCATGGCGGTTTCGCCGCTGATATTTCCGGTCTTGGTGTCGACCACCGCCTCTTCCGAGGCGAAGCGATAGCCCGCGCCGTCGTCGATGCGAACATCCCCGCTCAGCGACAGCTTCATGGTGTCTTCGCGATAGATCCCCGACTTGGCCGTCACCCGGCTGGGCTGGGGTTCGTCGAAGCCCAGAGTCAGGGTCGGCGAGTCGAGACGCACGTTCATCAGATCGTTGTCGTCCCTCAAAGCTGAACGCGCGGTGATCATGAAACTGCGACCATCGCCCGACTGACCGTAAAAGCGCGGAGCGATCATGCGAATCTGGGTCTTGGCTTCGGCGGGGGGGCGAGCGGCCGCGCGCATCGAGCGCCAGCCGACCTGGCCCGCGACGCCGATCAGGATCACGGCGATCAGGGCCGGCAGCACCACGCGCATCAGGCGGACGATGCGCGAGCGCCGGCGCCACCGTCCCAGATCCCGGGCGATCGATCGTCCAGCCATGGTCGCGGCCGCCGTCATCCCTAGGTGTGCGCGAAGATATCGACGTCTTCCCAACCCGCCAGGTCGAGCGCGGCGCGATGGGGCAGGAAGTCGAAGCAGGCCTGGGCAAGGTCCATGCGGCCCTCGCGAACCAGCATGGCGTTCAACCTGTCGCGCAGACCATGCAGATGCAGCACGTCCGAGGCGGCATAGGCGATCTGATCGGGGCTGAGCGTCGCCGCGCCCCAGTCCGAGCTCTGCTGGGCCTTGGACAGCTCCACCGCCATCAGTTCGCGCGTCACGTCCTTGAGGCCATGGCGGTCGGTATAGGTGCGAGCCAGCTTGGAGGCGATCTTGGTGCAGTAGACGGGCGCGGTCATCACGCCCAGATGCAGCAGGAACATGGCGATATCGAAGCGGCCGAAGTGGAAAAGCTTCAGGATCTTGGGATCGGTCAGCAGGCGCTTCAGGTTCGGGGCGTCATAGGTCGCGCGGTCCAGCTGAACCAGATGCGCATCGCCGTCGCCGCTCGACAGCTGCACGACGCACAGGGGATCGCGGCCCAGCCGAAGGCCCATGGTTTCCGAATCGATGGCGATCGCCGTCGCGCCAGCAAAGGCGCCGTCGGGCAGGTCGCCCACATGAACAAAATTGGCCAAGGTCTCAGGGTTCTCCGGCGACACGCCTGAACGACAGTCGTCGCCGAGGCTCACGCGCCCGAACAGGTGCGCGCGACACTATAATCACGATGACCGAGATATCTATTCGGAAGGATCTATCGGCGCCACCCCGACCTTCTTGCGAAGGTTGGTAGGGGGTGGTGCCCAGGAGAGGACTCGAACCTCCACGACCTTTCGATCACTGGCACCTGAAGCCAGCGCGTCTACCAATTCCGCCACCTGGGCCCGCAAGGCAATCCGTTGGATCGCCGCGAGGCCGGGACGTTTAGGGAAAGGTTTTGGCCCCGTCAATCGGCAAATCGCGCATTTCGTTGCGAACGTCCGCGTGGTCGTCTATCCCCCGCTGCATCGCAGGCGACGAGGAATGACAATGCAAGGTCTGGTCACGGTGTTCGGCGGCTCCGGCTTCGTCGGCAGCCAGGTCGTGCGGCAGCTCGCCAGGGCGGGCCATCGCGTACGTGTCGCGGTTCGCCAGCCCCATCTGGCTTACAAGATGCGCATGCTGGGCGATGTCGGCCAGATCGAGGTGGTTCAGGCCAATATCCGCAATGTCGCCTCGGTGACGCGGGCGCTTGAGGGGGCCGAGGCCTGCGTCAATCTGGTGGGGCTGCTCCACGAATCGGGCCGCCAGAAATTCCAGGCTGTCCACGTCATGGGCGCCCGGACGATCGCCGAACGCGCCAAGGTGGCCGGCGTCACCCGCTTTGTGCAGATCAGCGCCATCGGCGCCGACGCGAATTCCGAAGCCAAATATGCCCGCACCAAGGCCGAGGGCGAGGCGGCCGTGCGGGCCGTGTTCCCCGGCGCGGTCATCGTCCGCCCCTCAGTGGTGTTTGGGCCAGAAGATGATTTCTTCAACCGGTTCGCCCAAATGGCCACCATCAGCCCGGCCCTGCCGCTGGTTGGCGGCGAGACCAGCTTCCAGCCCGTGTTCGTCGGTGATGTCGCGGCGGTGGTCGCGAGCGCGGTCAGCAGCCCCGCGGCCGAGGGCGTCACCTATGAGCTGGGCGGCCCCACCGTCTATACGATGCGTCAGATCCTGCAGTTGATCCTGACCGAGACCGGCCGCGACAGGGCCCTTCTGCCCCTGCCCTGGCCCGTGGCCGGCCTGCTGGGCAAGGTCGGCGACCTGATGGCCAGCGTGCTACCCATCGCCCCGCCGATCACCAGCGACCAGGTCGAGATGCTGAAGTCCGACAATGTCGCCGAGGCCGGCCTGCCGGGCCTGGCCGAAGCGGGCGTGACCCCGACCAGCGTCGAGGCCATCGTGCCGGCCTATCTCTATCGCTACCGCAAGGGCGGCCAATACGCGCCCACGCCCGAAGGGGCGTTCTAGAGCGCGACAGACGGAACCCGACCGGCCTACGGACTGACCTGGGAGGCCCTATCGCCCTGGCGCGCCAGATCGACCAGTTCGCGCAGGGCCTCGGTCACCGCGGCGGGCCGGTCGTCCATGATGTCGTGGCTGGCGCCGTCCACCAGCTGGACCCGCCCCCTGGCCTGGGCCGCGGCCTCCGCGCGCTGCATCTCGACCCAGAGGGCGTGATGCCGGGCGTCCGCCGCCGGAACGGGCTTGGTGGCGACCAGCCGGATCACGGGAATGTCGCCCAAGACCCCGGGCGTCGGGGTCATGGCGTCGGTGGCGACCAGGCCGTCGATCTCGGCCTGGATGTGCTCGGGCGAGAGGGCCCGCAGCAGGTCGGGGACCTTGCAGGGCGAAAGTCCCCGCGCCTCGCAGACGGTGCTGAAACCCTTGGGGCGAGAGTCCACCAGTAGAACCCCAGCCACCTTCCGAGGATAGCGGGCGGCATAGATCAGCACGTACTGGCCCCCCAGGGAGTGGCCGACCAGCACGTAAGGCGGGGCCAGTCCGCTTTTGGTGAGAACACGATCAAGCCGATCTGCCGCTTCTGCGCCGTTGATCGCGGGGCGATCCGGTTCCAGCAGGGCGGCGAGCGCCACCAGTTCCGACCCTGGCAGCACGTCCAGCACGTCGCCCAGCTGCTGCCGGGTCGTTCGGCTACCGCCATAGCCCGGCCGATCATAGGCGAAGGCTTTGCTGATCGTCGCTGCGGCAGGAAAGACCTCGGCCCAGCTGTCCATGCCCTCGCCGAGTCCTGCCTCAAAGACGATGGCGGGGCGGCCCTCGCCGGCCACGGCATGGCTGATCGCCTCGCCGTCCACGCTGACCCGGCCGGTCGGCGTCACCGTCGCGCAGCCCTGGGTCAGAACGAGCAGCGCGGTCAGCAACAGCGCCTGGGTCAACGTCCTCATGGTGGGGTCCTTCCTAGGATCGGCGGATCAGAACGTCAGGGTCAGAGCCAGTTGGGCGTGGGGCTGGATCTTCTGATCGACGCCCTTGCCCAAAGCGCGGTCGGCGCCGACGCTGACGCCCAGCCGGGCTTCCGGCGACAGCGCGACGTCCAGTCCGGCTGCGGCATGGGCCCAGGTTCGGGCTGGGCGCTCCGACCTGAAGCGCGCCAACTGTTCCGCCGTCGGTCCGACCCGCACCGTCACGTCGTCGCCGTCAACCACGTGCTCCACCCCGGCCGTCAGAAGGGGTCGCCAGGCGTGGTCTGGATGCGTGTCGGCGAGGGTCACCGCGCCGCCGGCCCGTAGCTCGTTCACCATGGCCTTGCCATAGTGCAGGGCGATCGGGCCGCTTGCCTCCTGATAGCCATCGGTGCGAACCCGGGTCCCGGTCACTGCCACCGCGGGCGTTAGGGTCCAGCCATCGCCGGCCTCCAGGCTATAGGCGGCGCCCAGGCGCACGGAGCCATAGCGGGCCTGGGTTTCACCCCGCGCCTTCGCCATCGCGCGGCCGCCCAGTTGCGTGCGTCGCTCGATCTCGTCGTGGTCAGCCTGACCGCCCGTCAGGGCGAGGCTGAGGGTCAGTCCGCTCAGCGGTTGCGCGAGGCCGTAGACCGTCGCCGACAGGTCGCGCGTCTGACGTCCGCCCCGGTCACCCGCCGCCGAAGCCTCTATCCTGGCCCAGTCGGCCTGCACGCCGAGAACCACAGACGGGCCCGCCCGCCAGTGGGCCCCCAGTCCGGCGCCGACGACGTCACGACGCTGTCCCGGAGCAAGATCGCGCGTGCGCGTGTCGCGCCGAGAAACATCGGCTGAGGCGGTCAGGCTGACCGAACCGATCGGCGTCATCCAGGCCTGCGGGCCCTCAAGCCGCGGCGCCAGGGCGGCGTCAGCCAGGCGTCGGCGCTCCAGGGGTGCGGCCGCCAGCGTCGCAAACCGGTTCCGGGCTTCCATCTGGGCCAGAGCGAAATCGGCGATCACCGCCTGCATGGCGACCGAGTAGTGATTGTCCGCGAAGACGTTGCCGTCATCCGGCAAATCACGGGGATCGCCCAGGGTCATGTAGCTGTCGGTTGTCGCCTTGAAGCCGTAATGGTCGGGTCGGGACAGCACGTCCCGGGTCAGGCGATCCAGATCCAGGACATACACGCCCTCCTGGGCCAGTCGCGGGCGTAGCGCCTGGTTGTCGGCGGCGATCCTGGTGGCATGGACCTCCATCAAGGCCTCAATATCTTCCGGCTCCAGCCCCAGGATATCCTGGTAGTAGCGCACGGGAAGCAGAGCGGCCGGCTCATTGAAGGCGATGATGTCACGCGCGCCCGCTTGGCGCAGGGCGCTGATCTGGGCCATGTAGGCTTGAGCGTAGCGTCCGCTGTCATGGGCGACCCCCGACAGCAGGGCGTTGGCGGCGTCATTGCCGCCCATCCACACCATCACCACATCGTTTCTGGCGAAGCCTGCGGGGTGATCCTGGCGGAAAAAGCCGACCTGGTCGGCGAAGCTCACGCTGGGCCCGATGATGTCCGTGCCAGTCCAGGCCGCGGCGGTAGCCCCGCCGACAGCATAGTTGTCGCCAGACAACCGGCTGACAGGGGCTGCGCGATCATAGCCGCCGATGGCGTCCAGCGGGATGGCGCGCGCCGGTTTGGAGGTGCGGCCCAGCCGACGGGCCAGGGTCTCGGCCCACATCTCGCCGCGGTTGGTGTAGCGGGCGCCGTCGGAGCCGACATCGGCGCTGCTGTCGCCGAAAATGAACAGCCGTCCCAGATCCTGGGCCCGAGCCGGCGTTGCGGCGACCAGGCCAGCCAGGGTCAGAAGACCAATGGCGGTTCCGGCCGCCAGGCGGGAGGGGAGAGAGCGCGCGGCCATGATGGGGCCTCCAGACGTTGAAAACATGGAAGGCAGCTTTGCCGGGTCGCATGGAGGCGGCATGGAGACCCGATGGACGCAGGCGGGAGATGTTGGGGTTCGGCGCGGTTCCCGCATCTTCACGAGACCGCCATTGACCCTCCATCCGACCTCCACAAAGGTGCGGTTTCCCAAGGGCGGGCTGGACCGGGAGGCAGGGTAGACATGAACAACGCCCTGATCCTGATCGTGGAGGATGAGCCCCAGATCGCGGAGATCCTGGAGGCGTATCTGGCCCGGGATGGCTTTCGAACGGTCACGGCCCGGGATGGTGAAACGGCGCTGCAGCATCATGCCCGCCTGTCGCCGGACCTGTTGCTGCTGGACGTCAAGCTGCCGCGGCTCGACGGATTTGCGGTGCTGGCGCGCCTTCGCGCTCACAGCGACACACCGGTCATCATGGTTACGGCGCTCGGCGAGGATCTGGACAGGCTGGCCAGTCTGCGGATCGGCGCCGATGACCACGTGGTCAAGCCGTTCAACCCGCTGGAGGTGGTGGCCCGAGTCCGGGCGGTGTTGCGGCGAACCCTGACCAGCGCCGCCCAGGTCGACAGCGCCGGACGCTGCCTGCGGGTCGACGGCCTGGAGGTGGACCTTGTCTCCCACACAGCCCGACTGATGGTGGCCGACGGCGCTCGGCCGGCGCCGCTGGACCTGACCCTGACGGAATTCCGGCTCCTGGCGCATATGGCGCGCCATGCCAGCCGGGTCTTTACACGCGGGGAGTTACAGGACGCCTGCCTGCCCGAGGACGGGGACGCGCTGGAGCGCACGGTCGACAGCCATCTGAGCAAGCTGCGCCGCAAGCTGGAAACCGCGGGGGCCACAGGGTTTCTGGAAAGCGTACGCGGCGTCGGCTACCGGCTGAGGCTGCCGTGAGCCCGCCTTCCAACGCCACCTCGCCCTCCCTGAAAGGATCTGGCCTGCGCACCCGACTGGTCCGCACCCTCGTGGTGATGGTCGGGCTCACCGTGATTCTGGGCTTCGTACTGGTGCAGGGCGCGGTTGTACTGGCCAGCTACCACCATCTGCCCAATATCCCGCCCGATCTGCTGGCCGCCGAGAAGGCTTTGCGGGCGGGCGCCGTGCCTGATCGCGACACCATCCTGCGCATGATCGAGGCAGGCGAAGAGACGAGCCTGATCGAGGACCGCGCCATACTGCTGTCGCTGGGCGTGTTGCTTGTGCTGTCAGCGTTGTCCGGGGCGGCCATAGCCCTGCACCTGTCGCGTCTGATCGGCACGCCGGTGGAGCGGGTGGCGGTGGCGGCGCGTCGGCTGGCCGGCGGTGATTTCACCGCGCGGGCCGAGCCGTCCCCCGGATCGGCCCAGGAAACGGCGCAGCTGGTGGCTGACTTCAATCATATGGCCCAGGCCCTGGAGACCCTGGATCGTGAGCTGAACGAGAACGCCGCCGCCATCGCCCATGAGCTGCGAACGCCCCTGACCATACTGCGCGGCCGACTACAGGGCCTGCGCGACGCGGTGTTTCCCCCCACGCCGCGCGAGTTTGACGGCCTGATCGGGCAGGTGGAAGCGCTGACGCGACTGGTCGAGGATCTGCGCACCGTCAGTCTGGCCACCACGGGCCGTCTGGAGCTGCGCAGAGGCGCGGTCGATCTTGCGGTGGAGCTGGACCTGCTGCTGGACGGCATGGAGCCGATCCTGGCGGCGTCGGGTCTTACCCTGGAGCGCGACCTGCGCCCTGCCCCCCTGGAGGCCGACGGGGAAAGACTGCGTCAGGCGACCCTGGCCCTGCTGGAGAACGCTCGCCAGCATGCCGGCGGCTGCGTCCGGGTCGAGACCCAGTGGCTTCAGCCGATCGGGGCGCAGGCGACGGTGGTTCTGCGGGTGCTCGATCGCGGTCCCGGTATCGCCGCCGATCCGCCTGATCTGGTGTTTGGCCGATTTTGGCGGGCCGAGCCGTCGCGGTCGCGGGAGTCAGGCGGCAGCGGCCTGGGTCTCGCGGTGGTCAAGGCCATAGCGGAGGCCCACGGCGGGACAGTCTCGGCAGCCAACCGGCCCGATGGCGGCGCGGTGCTTGAGCTGCGCCTGCCAGCCTGAGCGGCCCTTCGTCAGTGCGGTATGTAGAGCAGACCCAGCCCCACAACGCCTACCGCGATGCGCCACCAGGCGAACGGCGCAAAGCCGTGCTTGCTGACAAAGTCCAGCACGGTCTTGACGACGAAGACGCCCGAAATCAGCGCCGCTACGAAGCCCAGGCCGATCAGGCCCAGGTCGTTGGTGCTGAGCTTGTCGATGTTCTTGTAGAGGTCATAGGCGAAGGCGCCGGCCATGGTTGGCATGGCCAGGAAGAAGCTGAACTCGGCCGCCGAGCGCTTGTCGCACTTCAGCAGCAGGGCGCCGGCGATCGTGGCGCCCGAGCGCGAGACGCCCGGCACCAGGGCCAGGCACTGGAACAGGCCGATGATAAAGGCGGTCTTTAGCGGATAGTCGGCCACATCGGTGTGCTCGGGCTCTATCTTCATCCGGTCGAGAGCCAGCAGGGCGAAGCCGCCGGTGATCAGGGTGATGCAGACCAGCAGCGGCGACTCGTAGAGCACCGTCTTGATGAAGTCGTGCGCCAGCACCCCGACAAAGACCGCCGGCAGAAAGGCCAGGAAGACACCCAGGATGAAGCGGCGCGCGCCAGGATCGGTCGGCGCCGTGGTCAGCAGTCCCCAGAGACGGCCAAAATAGACCCCGGTAATGGCCAGGATCGCGCCCAGCTGGATCAATACCTGGAAGGTGTTTCCGGGACTGTTGAAGCCCAGGAAATGCCCGACCAGCAGGAGGTGTCCGGTCGAGGAAACGGGAATGAACTCGGTCAGCCCCTCGATCAGGCCCAACACGATCGCGATCAGCCAATCTGGCATCGGCACTCCCCCAAGACGCAGGCCCTCGGCGTGCGCCTGACACGGTAAACAAGGCGTTCATCCACAAAGTGGACCAATATGGCTATGGGCTGCGAAATGTTCGCAAGGGCCCCGCGACGCGCAGGGATATAATCGTCAATTATTTTTACCACCGCATTCTTCTTGCCCCAAAGAGTCCGTATGAGGCCGCCATACGCAATTTTTCTCCCAGAGCTGGGACGAGGGAAGTCGCATGGCCGAGCGCATGCTGAAATTCACCACGGTGGCCCGCAAGACGCCCGAAAAGCGTGCGGCCGAAGCCCGTAATGGCGACTTCCACGAGATCTACGCCGACTTCATCGACGCCAAGGCGACCGAGCAGGCCTCGCGTTGCTCGCAATGCGGCGTGCCGTTCTGTCAAACTCACTGCCCGCTGCACAACAACATCCCCGACTGGCTGCGGATGACCGCCGAGGGCCGGATCCAGGAAGCCTATGAGCTGTCGCAGGCCACCAGCTCGATGCCCGAGGTCTGCGGTAGAATCTGCCCCCAGGACCGTCTGTGCGAAGGCAACTGCGTTATAGAGCAGTCGGGTCATGGCACCGTGACAATCGGCTCGGTCGAGCGCTACCTCTCCGACAAGGCCTGGGAGATGGGCTGGGTCAAGCCGCTGGTCGCCGGTCCGGCGCGCGGCCAGTCTGTCGGGATCATCGGCGCGGGCCCCGCGGGCCTGTCGGCGGCCGAGGTGCTGCGCGAGCAGGGCTATGACGTCACCATCTATGATCGCCACGACCGGGCCGGCGGCCTGCTGATCTACGGCATCCCCGGCTTCAAGCTGGAAAAGGACGTCGTCGAGCGCCGCACCCGGCGCCTGGCCGACGGCGGCATCGTCTTCAGGATGAACTTCGAGGTCGGCAAGGACGCCACCCTCGAAGACCTGCGTGTCCAGCACGACGCCGTGCTGATCGCCGTCGGCGTCTATGCGGCCCGCGACCTGGTGGCCCCCGGCGCCGGCAGCCAGGGCGTGGTGCCAGCCCTCGACTATCTGATCGCCTCGAACCGCACGGGCCTGGGCGACGTCGTTCCCGACTATGAGAACGGCACGCTGAACGCCTCGGGCAAGGACGTGGTGGTGGTTGGCGGCGGCGACACCGCCATGGACTGCGTGCGCACCGCCATCCGCCAGGGCGCGACCTCGGTCACCTGCCTCTATCGCCGCGACAAGGCCAACATGCCGGGCTCCCTGCGCGAAGTGGCCAATGCCGAGGAAGAAGGCGTCACCTTCGAATGGCTGGCCGCCCCCCGCGCCCTGTCAGGCGACGCTGATGCGGTGACCGGCGTCCGGGCCATCCGGATGCGCCTGGGCGCGCCCGACGCCTCGGGCCGTCAATCGCCGGAAGAAATCGAAGGCGGCGACTTCGATCGCCCCGCCCAGCTGGTGGTCAAGGCCCTGGGCTTCGAGCCCGAGAACCTGCCAGAAGCCTGGTCGGCGCCCGACCTGAAGACCACCCGCTGGGGCACGGTGAAGGCCGATGTCCGCAACCAGATGACCAATCTGGACGGCGTGTTCGCCGCCGGCGACATCGTGCGCGGCGCCTCGCTGGTCGTCTGGGCGATCAAGGACGGCCGCGACGCCGCCGACGCCATGCACCGCTATCTGAAGTCCAAGGTCGGCGCCCCGGCGCTGATCGCGGCGGAGTGAAGATCATGAGCCAAGACATCCAGCACTATCTGGCCAACCGCCAGGCCCTGATCGACGGTCACGCCTATGACCCGACCACCGAGCGCGACGCCTGCGGCGTCGGCCTGGTCTGCGCCATCGACGGCCAGCCGCGCCGCGAAGTGGTCGAACTGGCCATCAAGGCCCTGAAGGCCCTCTGGCACCGGGGCGCGGTCGACGCCGACGGCAAGACCGGCGACGGCGCGGGCATCCTGCTGTCGGTGCCGCAGGACTTCTTCACCGACCAGGTGCGCCGTACGGGCCACGCCCTGCGCGCCGGCGCCATCGCCGTGGGCCAGATCTTCCTGCCGCGCACCGACCTGGGCGCCCAGGAGGCTTGCCGCACCATCGTCGAGGCCGAGGCCCTGCGCTTTGGCTTCTACATCTATGGCTGGCGCCAGGTGCCGGTGAACACCGCCGTGATCGGCGAGAAGGCCAACGCCACCCGTCCGGAAATCGAGCAGATCATGCTGGCCGCGCCCAGCGATATGGACGCCGAAGCTCTGGAGCGCGCCCTGTTCCTGTGTCGCAAGCGGATCGAAAAGCAGGTCCAGGCCCAGAATCTGTCGGGTTTCTACATCTGCTCCCTGTCAGCCAAGTCGCTGATCTACAAGGGCATGTTCCTGGCCGAGGCGATCGACGAGTTCTACCCCGACCTGAAGGACGAGCGCTTCGCCGCCAATGTGGCGATCTTCCACCAGCGCTATTCGACCAACACCTTCCCCGAATGGCGCCTGGCCCAGCCTTTCCGGATGCTGGCCCACAATGGTGAGATCAACACCATCAAGGGCAACATCAACTGGATGAAGTCTCACGAGATAAAGATGGCGGCCGACGCGTTCGGCGCTTTCGGGGACGATGTTAAGCCGGTGATCCAGCCGGGCGGTTCGGATTCCGCCAGCCTGGACAATACCTTCGAGGTGCTGGTCCGGGCCGGCCGCGACGCGCCCATGGCCAAGACCCTGCTGATGCCCGAGGCCGCCAGCCCCAACCTCAAGCCCAGCCACACCGCGCTCTATTCCTACTGCAATGCCGTGATGGAGCCGTGGGACGGCCCGGCCGCCCTGTGCGCCACCGACGGCCGCTGGGTCGTGGCCGGCAAGGACCGCTCGGGCCTGCGGCCGCTGCGCGTGGCCTATACCGACGATGGCCTGGTGATCATGGGCTCGGAAGCGGGCATGTGCGGCGTCGCCGAGAGCCGCATCACCCGCAAGCTGGCCATCGCGCCGGGCCGGATGATCGCCATCGATCTTGCCGAAGGCCGCCTCTATGGCGAGGACGAGATCATCGACGAACTGGCCGGCCGCCACCCCTATACCGAGTGGCTGGGCAACATGGTCGATCTCGAAAAGGAGATCGCCCCCGGTCCCGAGCCCCGCAGCTATGGCCGCGAGGAACTGACCCGCCGCCAGGCCGCCGCCGGCTTCAGCCTTGAAGACCTGGAAATGATCCTGGCCCCCATGGTCGAGGACGGCAAGGAAGCCGTCGGCTCGATGGGCGACGACAGCCCCCTGGCCGTGCTGTCGGAAAAGTACCGTCCGCTCAGCCACTTCTTCCGCCAGAACTTCAGCCAGGTGACCAACCCGCCGATCGATCCGCTGCGGGAAACCAACGTCATGAGCCTGAAGACCCGGTTCAAGAACCTGGGCAACATCCTGGCCCAGGACGCCGCCCAGGCCGATGTCTATGTGCTGCAGAGCCCGGTGCTGACCACCGGCATGTATGTGCGCATCCACGAACTGCTGGGCGAAAAGAACGTCGCGGTCATCGACTGCACCATGCCGCTGCCTGCGCCCGAGGCTCGCCCCGGCGACGCCCTGCGCGCCAATCTCGACCGTATTCGGGCCGAGGCCGAGGACGCCGTGCTGCGCGGCTGCGGCGCCATCGTGCTGACCGACGAGGCCAGCCAGCAGGACCGCGTCGCCCTGCCCATGATCCTGGCCACAGGCGGCGTCCACAGCCACCTCGTCAACAAGGGCCTGCGCTCCTACGTCTCGCTTATCGTTCGCTCGGCCGAGTGCCTGGACACCCACTATTTCGCGGTGCTGGTTGGCGTGGGCGCCACGGCGGTCAATGCCTATCTGGCCCAGGAAACCTTCCAGGATCGCCTGGAGCGCGGCTTGATCGGCGACAAGACGCTGCGCGACGTGTGCCTGAACTTCAAGGGCGCCATCGAGGCGGGCCTGCTGAAGATCATCTCCAAGATGGGCATCAGCGTCATCTCGTCCTATCGCGGCGGCTACAACTTCGAAGCCGTCGGCCTGTCGCGGGCCCTGGCCGCCGAGTTCTTCCCCGGCATGCCCTCGCGCATCTCGGGCATCGGCCTGGCGGGCATCGAGAGCAAGGCCGTCGAGCTGCACCGCAAGGCCTGGGACAGCGCCGCCGTCACCCTGCCGGTCGGCGGTCTCTACAAGCTGCGCAAGTCGGGCGAGGCCCACGCCTTCGAGGCGCGGCTGATCCACACCCTGCAGAGCGCCTGCGACACCGGCGACTACGAGCTCTATCGCCGCTGGTCCAACGGCCTGCGCACCCAAAAGCCGATCCAGCTGCGCGACCTGCTGGACTGGCGCTCGGACCGCAACCCGATCTCGACCGACGATGTCGAGAGCGTCAACGAGATCCGCAAGCGCTTCGTGACCCCCGGCATGAGCCTGGGCGCCCTGGGCCCTGAAGCCCACGGCATGCTGAACATCGCCATGAACCGCATTGGGGCCAAGTCGGTCTCGGGCGAGGGCGGCGAGGACTCGGCGCGCTACAAGCCCCTGCCCAACGGCGACAACCCCAACAGCGCCATCAAGCAGGTGGCTTCGGGCCGCTTCGGCGTCACCGCCGAATATCTGAACCAGTGCGTCGAACTTGAGATCAAGGTCGCCCAAGGGGCGAAGCCGGGAGAAGGCGGCCAGCTGCCCGGCTTCAAGGTCACCGAGATGATCGCCCGGCTGCGCCACGCGACCCCTGGCGTCATGCTGATCAGCCCGCCACCGCACCACGACATCTATTCGATCGAGGACCTGGCCCAGCTCATCTACGACCTCAAGCAGATCAACCCGGTCGCCCGGGTGACGGTGAAGCTGGTCGCCATGACCGGCATCGGCGCCATCGCGGCCGGCGTCGCGAAAGCAAAAGCCGACGTGATCCTGGTCGCCGGCGGCGTCGGCGGCACCGGCGCCTCGCCCCAGACCTCGGTGAAATATGCCGGCGGTCCGTGGGAGATGGGCCTGTCGGAAGCCAACCAGGTGCTGACCCTGAACAACCTGCGCCACTCGGTGGTGCTGCGGGCCGACGGCGGCATGCGCACGGGTCGCGACATCGTCATCGCCGCCATGCTGGGGGCCGAGGAGTTCGGCATCGGCACCGCCTCGCTGGTGGCCATGGGCTGCATCATGGTGCGCCAGTGCCATTCCAACACCTGCCCGGTGGGGGTGTGCACCCAGGACGAGGCCCTGCGCGCCAAGTTCACGGGCACGCCGGAAAAGGTCATCAACCTCTTCAGCTTCATCGCAGAGGAAGTGCGCGAGATCCTGGCCGGACTGGGCTTCAGGAGCCTGCAGGAAATCGTCGGCCGCACCGACCTCTTGGCCCAGGTCAGCCGCGGCGGCGAGCACCTGGACGACCTTGACCTGAACCCGCTGCTGGTTCGCGCCGATCCTGGCCAGAACAAGCCCTACAACACCGTGGTCGGTCGCAACGAAGTGCCCGACACCCTGGACGCCCAGATCGTTCGCGACGCCGCCCCCCTGCTGGAGCGCGGCGAGAAGATGCAGCTGACCTATACGGTTCGCAGCACGGCGCGCACGATCGGCACGCGGACCTCAAGCCACATCGTGCGCAAGTTTGGCATGAAGGGCCTGCCCGCCGGCCATCTGACCGTCCAGCTCAAGGGTTCGGCCGGCCAGAGCCTGGGCGCCTTCGCGGTCCAGGGCCTGCGGATCGAACTGACCGGCGAGGCCAACGACTATGTTGGCAAGGGCCTGTCGGGCGCGACGATCGTCATCAAGCCCTCGCGCCATCTGTCGTCGCCGGAAAGCAACGCCCTGCTGGGCAACACCGTGCTGTTTGGCGCCACTTCCGGCCGGCTGTTCGCGGCGGGACAGGCGGGCGAGCGCTTTGCGGTCCGCAACTCGGGCGCCACTACGGTGGTCGAGGGCTGCGGCGCCAATGGCTGCGAATATATGACGGGCGGCCAGGTGGTGATCCTGGGTCCGACGGGCGGCAATTTCGGGGCCGGCATGACCGGCGGCATGGCCTTTGTTCTCGACCAGCACGGCCGGTTCGAGAAGGCCTTCAATCCGGAAAGCATCGTCGTCCAGCGCCTGGCCTCGCCCTATTGGGAGGGCGTGCTGCGGTCGCTGGTGGCCGAACACGCCCGCGAAACCGACTCGGCCTTCGCAGGCAGCCTGCTACGGGACTGGGACCGGGTGCGCGACCTGTTCTGGCAGGTGTGTCCCAAGGAGATGGTGTCGCGGTTGCCGCAGCCGCTGGCGGCGGAAGAGGTCGCAGCCTAGACGTTCCCGGGCGCGGAGGACCGGCGCCCTCCGCGCACGTCATCTTCCCCCTACGGGGGAGGAGCGCCGTAGGCGCGGAGGGGGCAAGTCTGGCGGACACGGTTTCACAGCCTCGCGCGGAAACCGCCGAGTTGGTGGGAAGGGCTGCGGAGCGTCCGGGCCTCGCCCGGATGAGGGATTAGTTGAATACCGTTTCGACGAAGACAGACGCTCCGCGTGATCGTTATCCGGAAGCATCGCCGGGCTGGCGGGGTTTTAACCCGCTCCGGTAGCTAGGCCCCCGACGGGCGGAGCACTGGCATGCTCCGGACCGCATGGGCGATTTCAGCCCTATGCAGGCGGTTTGAGCGCGGAGGATTGGCGCGATGAAGATTTTTACAAGCGGTTGATTTTACTAACGTTCAATTCAAGAAGAACGGGGATGCAGCACCGCCCATCCCCATAACCTCCCGTCATTCCCGCCCCTCTTCGCGCCGAAGGGAGCCATCCTTAAATCTCACGGCGAGACGATCGCGGGTCTGGAAAGGTCACTCAAGGACGACGCTCCGCGTCGCCGCGACGCGGTCGCCGGAGGCGGTCCTTGACTGACCTTTCCAGACCAGCACGCTGCAGCCTCCAAGAGATTTAAGGCTGAGCGGGACACGCGGGGCGTCCGCTTTTGCCTTACAGGTCTAGGTCACTATTGCAGCGGCCGTTCAGGCTCCTCGAGGAATTATGGCTAAAGTTCCTACAGCGCCGTGCTTTGTCCACACGCCAGGCAAGGACGATCTCTGGCTCAGAGACGAGCCGGCGGAAGTGCAGAAGGTCAGTTCCTATTCGCTCTCAACAGGCCGACTTGATGACTGCCTTTTCTTCGACGCCGATGGAAAAGTCTGGCGGGTCATCGTGCCGATTCAATCGCGCTATAAAAAATGGTACTGGCGTGTATTTTCCCTTTTTTACAGTCCTGTTTTTTATACTCCAGTGAATTGGCAATTCGTTAGAAATTATGACTTAGCTGAGCTTTTATCCGTGTTAAGAGAACAGGTTTCATCGGATGATGATGTTCTGACTCAGTTTTATGATCCTGGTGAGGTCTATCCGTTACTTGATGGAGCACGAGATTTCGCTGATGTCCTGGCGATATGGTCCAAGCTTGAGCGAGGCCCTAACGAGGAACAGCCTTAGTCGTCCGCCCGCATCGGGAGATCCTCAGCCAGCCCCCGCCACCAGCGCCTCGCCCACATACCGCGCCCGGGGCCGGATCAGCCGTCCGGTCTGCCCCTGCTCGATCGCATGGGCCAGCCATCCCGCCGTGCGCGCCACCGCGAACAGGATGAACGGCGCATCGGCCGGCAGGGCCAGCGCCCGGGCCAGGCCCGCCAGGGCGAAATCGATATTGGGCGGCTGCCCCGTCGCGGCCTCCGTCTCCCGCCGCAGGTCCGCCAGCAGGGCCGGCGGTTCGAACGCCGCCAGCAAGGCCCGCGCCCGAGGATCCCCGTCCGGATATAGCGGATGTCCAAAGCCCGGCGTCGATGATCCCTGCGCCAGACGCGCCGACACGGCCCTGGCGGGGCCCGTCCGGTCGGCCTCAGCGACAAAGGCCTCGACCCGCGCGGCCATGCCGCCGTGCAGCGGCCCCGACAGGGCGCAGAGCCCGGCCAAGGCGGCGGCCGACAGCGACGCCCCGGTCGAGGCCGCGACCCGGGCCGCGAAGGTTGAGGCGTTCAGTTCGTGGTCGGCCAGCAGCACAAGCGCCCTCCGCAGCAAGTCGGCCCCCGCCGCATCGACACCCCAGGCCCGCGCCAGGCGCTGGTGCGCCGGACCTTCGGTGACCTCGCCCGCCGCCGCGTCGACCACGGCGTCGAGCAGGCTGGCCGCTTCCATGGCCAGGGCCAGCGGCGCCCGCCCGCGCGCCGGGGCCTCCGCCCCCGCTCGCAGCGCCAGAGCGTTGAACAGTCGAGCCCGCGCGGTTTCGCCCGCCACGACATCCCGCCCCCGCGCCGCCTTCAGCGCCGCGCCATGTCCGCCCCGCAGCAGGCGGGCGGTCTGTTCCAGGGTGTGATCGACAGCCAGCACCGCAGCGTCGCGCCCCCGGTACCAGAGCCTGCCGCCCGCCACCGTGGTGATCGCCGAAGCCAGCACCGGCTCGCCCCAGGCGATGGCTTCGGCCGCCACATCGGCGGCGCGACGCCCCCGGGCCTTGCGGGCGTGCAGGGCCGCGACGTCGGAGGCGCGATACAGGCTGCGTCGGGGATCATCGGGATGGGCGGCGGCCTCGATCCGGCCCCGGCTGACATAGGCGTAGAGGGTCTGGGGGCGGATCCCCAGCCGCTCCAGCACCTGTTCCGCGTCCAGCCAGTCGCTCGCCATATAGATTGATTATATTGATCAAGATTGACGATCAAGCGCGCCGAGCGTGAATTGCCGCCCGAAAGGAGACCTCAAATGTCGCAAGGTCTTGCCCACGGGCTTGAAGGCGTGATCGCCGCCCACACCGTTCTGTCCGACGTCGATGGCGCCCACGGCCGTCTGGTCATTCGCGGCTACGCCGTCGAGGATCTGGCCGGCCACACCCCGTTCGAGCAGGCGGCGCACCTGCTGTTCGACGGTTTTTTCGACGACATGCCGGCTGATCTGGCGCCCGCCCTGGGCGCGGCCCGGGTCAAGGTGTTCGCCGAGGTCGCGGCGCTGGACGAGGCCCTCGCCAAGCGCGATCCTGTCGAAGCCATGCGCGCCCTGCTGGCCCGCCTGCCCGACGGCGATGATCTCTCCACCGCCCTGCTGCTGCTGGCCGCCCCGGCCGTCTTCACCCCCGCCGTGCTGCGTGTCGCGGCCGGCCAGACCCCCGTCGCGCCGGACCCCGCCCTGTCGCACGCCGCCGACATTCTGCAGATGACACGCGGCCAGCCGGCCAGCGACGCCGAGACCCGGGCGCTGGACGCCTATCTGGTCACGGTCTGCGACCATGGCCTGAACGCCTCGACCTTCGCGGCGGCCCGGGTGATCGCCTCGACCCGCGCGGGCCTGACCTCGGCGGTGCTGGGCGGACTGTCGGCCCTGAAAGGCCCCTTGCACGGCGGCGCGCCCGGCCCAGTGATCGACATGCTCGACGCCATCGGCGCGCCGGAGAACGCCCGCCCGTGGCTGGAAAAGGCCCTGGCGCGCGGCGACCGGCTGATGGGCTTTGGCCACCGCATCTATCGCGTCCGCGACCCGCGCGCCGACGCCCTGAAAGCCGCCGTGCGCGCGCTGTCGGGCGCGTCGAAGGCCCTGCCCGGCCGCGTGGCCTTCGCCGAGGCGGTCGAGCAGGCGGCGCTGCAGATCCTGCGCGAGCGCAAGCCCGACCGACCGCTGGACACCAATGTCGAGTTCTACACCGCCCTGCTGCTGGAGGCCCTGGGCCTGCCCCCGGCCAGCTTCACCGGCGTGTTCGCCATGGGCCGCACCGCCGGCTGGATCGCCCACGCGCGCGAACAGCTGGCGGGCGGCAAGCTGATCCGGCCGCAGTCAGTCTATGTGGGGCCCGGCGTGCGACAGGCCGCCTGACGCGAGAACGACTCGCGCGAGTCGTTCTCGCTGGGGTGAGACCGCGCCGCTTGTTAAGGAAGCGGCATGACCCTATCCGCCCTTTCGCCCGAAACCCAGG
>NCEV01000024.1:49895-78883 GCA_002280875.1 Caulobacter sp. 32-67-35
GCCTTTTCCAGCCTGATGCAGGGCGGCCTGGTCTTCGCCTCCGGCGCCCTGATCGGCCAGGAAGCCATTCGGGCCATGTTCAATCCGCGTCCGGTCGAGCAGGGCCTGCTGGCCATGGCGGTGATGGTGGTCTCGATCGTCCTGACCCTGGGCCTGATCATCGCCCAGTCGAAGGTGCTGAAATCGACCGGCTCCATCGCCGTCTCGGGCGACAGGGCCCACTACGCCGCCGATCTGGGCTCCAACGCCGTGGCCCTGGTCGGGATCGGCGCGGCCGCCTTCCTGGGGGTCGGCTGGCTGGACGCGTTCGCCGGCCTGATCGTGGCCCTGTGGCTGATCTGGGGCGCCATCGGCGTTTTTCGCGAGGCCGCCAGCCAGTTGATGGACCGAGAACTGCCCGACGAGGACCGCGCCCGCATCGTCGCCCTCGCCACCGAGGATCCGCGCCTTCTGGGCGTGCACCAGCTGCGCACCCGGGCGTCGGGGCCCTATGTGCACATGCAGATGCACGCCGACCTGGACGCCGGCATCTCGCTGGCCGAGGCGCACAGCATCATGGTGGCCGCCGAAAACCGGCTGCTGAAGGCTTTTCCCGCCGCCGACATCATCATCCACCCTGACCCCCGCGGTCAGGCCGAAAGCCATGGCGGGCTGTTCGCCGAGGCCCAGCACGGCTAGTAACGGCCAGACCCGCTTCGAGACGAGCCGCCCCTTCATGGACGACACCCTGGCCCAACTGCCCCACGCCTTCGCTGGCAAGACCGTGCTGGTGCTGGGCGACGTGATGCTGGACCGCTTCATCTATGGCGCCGTCGACCGCATCTCGCCTGAAGCCCCCGTGCCGGTGATCGCCGTCGAACGTGAAACCGCGATGCTGGGCGGGGCCGGCAATGTGGCCCGCAATGTCGCGGCCCTGGGCGGCAAGGCTGTTCTGATCGGTCTGATCGGCGACGATGACGCCGGCCGGGCTCTCACCGCCATGCTGGGCGACGAGGCCGGGGTCGAGGCTCACCTTGTCACCGACACCGCACGCCGGACCACCGAGAAGGTCCGCTACATCTCCGGCTCACACCAGATGCTGCGCGTCGACCGGGAAGATCGCGGGCCTGCCGAGGCCGCCGCCCTGCTGTCGGCCTTCAAACAGCGTCTGGCCGCCGCCGACGTGGTGGTGCTGTCCGACTACGCCAAGGGCGTGCTGACCGACGCCGTGACCCGCCAGGCCATCGACGCGGCCCGCGCCGCCGGCAAGCCGGTGATCGTCGATCCCAAGAGCCGCAACCTGGCCCGCTATGACGGGGCCACCCTGGTCAAGCCCAACCGCAAGGAAGCGGCCGAGGCCACCGGCGTGATCGACGACAGCGACGAAGCCTCCGAAGAGGCCGGCGCGGCGATCCTGGCCATGGCGCCCGGCCTGGACGCGGCCCTGATCACCCGGGGCGGAGCCGGCATGACCCTGAGCGCGCGCGGCGAGCCGCCCGTGCACCTGCCGGCCACGGCCGTGGAAGTGTTCGACGTCTCTGGCGCCGGCGACACCGTCGCCGCCACCCTGGCCCTGGCCGTCGCGGCCGGCGCCTCTCTGGCGGACGCGGCCCGCCTGGCCAATCTGGCCGCCGGCCTTGTAGTGGCCAAGCTGGGCACCGACGTGGTCACCGCCGCCGAACTGACGGCTCTGGCCCGCTCCGAGGCGGGTCAGCCGGCCGAGGTCAAGATCGCCGATCTGCCCCACGCCCTGGAAATCGTCGCCGGCTGGCGCGCCCGCGGCCAGACTGTGGGCTTCACCAACGGCTGTTTCGACCTGCTCCACCCCGGCCACGTCTCGCTGCTGGATCAGTCCAGGGCCGCCTGCGACCGGCTGATCGTGGGTCTCAATACCGACGCCTCGGTCTCCAGGCTGAAGGGCCCGACACGGCCCGTGCAGAAGGAGCATGCCCGCGCCGTCGTCCTGGCCTCGCTCTCGTCGGTGGATCTGGTCGTGCTGTTTGACGAAGACACCCCGCTGAACCTGATCAAGGCCTTCCACCCCGACGTGCTGGTCAAGGGCGCGGACTACACGGTCGAGACCGTGGTCGGCTCTGACGTCGTGCTGGGCTATGGCGGCAAGGTGCTGCTGGCCGACCTCAAGCAGGGCCAGAGCACCACCGCCCTGATCGGCCGGATGAACGCCAAAACCTGAACGTTGCGACGACACTCGCCACGCAAAGGCCTGCATTGTCTGGGTTAACGGCGTTCAGCAACAGGTTGTTAAGCAAACCGGCGCATCGCTCTTTCGATGCAGCCTGAGCGCAAGTGGGCATGAGCGTCGATCGCACCCTTTACCATTTCCCCCTGGACCCCGCCTCGCGGCAGGTGCGTCTGGCGCTGGGTGAAAAGCGTCTGGCCTTCGCCGAGGTTCAGGTCCGCTATTGGGAAGGCGCGCCCGACTTTCTCACGCTCAATCCCTCAGGCCTGACGCCGGTACTGGTCGAGATCCGCAACGAGCGCAAGACGGTGGTCTGCGAGGTCCGCGCCATCCTCGAACATATTGAGGAGCAGGAGCCCGAACCCGCCCTGCTGGGCCGCGACGCCGGCGAGCGCGCGGAGGCCCGCCGCCTGCTGCAATGGTTCGACCGCAAGTTCGACAACGAGGTCAACGGCTTCCTGCTGCACGAGAAGATGGAAAAGCGCCTGCTGCGGCTGGGCGCGCCCGACCTGTCTTCGCTGCGCCGGGGCCGCGAGGCCCTTCGCCACCATCTGGCCTATGTGGATGGCCTGTTGCAGACGCGCGACTGGCTGGCCGGCCGCCGCATGAGCCTGGCCGATTTCGCCGCCGCCGCCCACCTGTCGGTGATCGACTATTTCGGCGATGTGCCCTGGCAGGACTTCCAGGCGGCCAAGACCTGGTACATGAAGCTCAAATCGAGGCCCTGCTTCCGGCCGATCCTGGCCGATCGCTGGCCCGGCCTCGCGCCGGCCGCGCATTATGACGACCTCGACTTCTAGTCACCCGAACATCGCCCCAAAGGACGAGATCCGCGCCGAGGCCTTACGGCTGGGCTTCGACGCCTGCGGGTTCGCCGACGCGGCCGCCGCCTGGCCCAATGGCGCCTGGCTGGCAAACTTCGTGGCCGAAGGTTTCCACGGCGAGATGGGCTGGATGGAAGAGACGCTGGAGCGTCGCCGCCATCCCACCGCCATGTGGACCGACGCCCGCAGCGCCGTCGTGCTGGGCATGAACTATGGCCCCGACCACGATCCGCTGACCGCGCTGGAGCATCGGGATCGCGCGGCGATCTCGGTCTATGCCCAAGGCGACGACTATCATGACGTGGTCAAGAAACGGCTCAAGCTGCTGGCCGGCTGGATGCACCGGCGGTTTGGCGAAGAGGTGAAGGTGTTCGTTGATACCGCGCCGCTGATGGAAAAGCCACGCGCCCGAGGTCGATCACTGCGGCTCGTGCCGGGCGTGTCTCGATATCTGCCCGACCAACGCCTTCCCTGAGCCCAATCGCCTCGATGCCCGGCGCTGCATCTCCTACCTGACCATCGAGCTGGCCGGCCCGATCCCGGTCGAGTTCCGGTCCGCCATGGGCAACCGCATCTATGGCTGCGACGACTGCCTGGCGGTCTGTCCGTGGAACAAGTTCGCCCGGGTTTCCAGCGAGGCGAAGTTCCATGCGCGGGAGAGCCTGAAGGGGCCGTCTCTGGCGGAGTTGGCCAGCCTGGACGATCCGTCGTTCCGGGCGCTGTTCTCCAAGAGCCCGGTCAAGCGGATCGGCCGCGACCGGTTCGTGCGCAATGTGCTCTACGCCATCGGCAACAGCGGCGATTCAGGCCTGATGGGCGTGGTCGAGCCGTTGCTGAGCGATCCGGCGCCGGTGGTGCGCGGGGCGGCGGTCTGGGCGGCGCGGCGGTTGGCGCCGGACAGGGCGGCGGCGCTACGGGGCGTCGAAGACAATCCGCAGGTGCTGGCGGAGTGGGGCGCTTAACAAAAAGATCCTCCCCCTTTGGGGGAGGTGGCCCAGAGGGCCGGAGGGGGCCATCTCGGCCTAGGCAGCATTAGCCCCCTCAGTCGCTCCGCGACAGCTCCCCCAGAGGGGGAGCATCCAAACTACAGCTTCAGCAGATCCTCGATCGCCGACCTTGCCGCCGCGCCCAGTTCCGGATGCGCCAGGGCCAGGGCGACATTGGCCCGCAGCAGGCCGATCTTGTCGCCGCAGTCATAGGTGATCCCCTCGTATTCCAGGGCGTGGAACTCCTGGGTCGCCATCAGCTTGAGCATCGAGTCCGTCAGCTGGATCTCGTTGCCGGCGCCCTTCTCCTGGGACGCCAGCAGGTCGAAGATTTCCGGCTGCAGGATGTAGCGGCCACTGATGAACAGGTTGGAGGGCTCTGTTCCCTTCGGCGGCTTCTCGACCATGCCGGTCATGCGGTTGAGGCGGCCCTCCTGGCCGTCCAGCGCCACGATGCCGTACTGGTGGGCCTGACCCGCCGGGCAGGGCTCGACCACGACGATGTTACCGCCGACCTGATCATAGGCTTCGATAGCCTGCGCGAGGGCGGAGGTCTGGGCGTGCATCACCATGTCGGGCAGCAACACGGCGAAGGGCTCATCGCCGATGATGTCACGCGCGCACCAGACGGCATGGCCCAGACCCAGGGGCGCCATCTGGCGCACGAAGCTCATCTCGCCGGGCTTGGGCAGTTCGTCCAGCAGCTCGTTGAGGAGGTCGGTCTTGCCCTTGGCGGCCAGCGCGGCTTCCAGTTCGACCTGATGGTCGAAATAGTCCTCGATGGCGCCCTTGTTGCGGCCGGTGACAAAGACGAAGTGCTCAATGCCCGCGGCGCGGGCTTCCGCCACGACATAGGACAGGATCGGCCGGTCCACGACGTTCAACAGTTCCTTCGGGGTCGTCTTGGTGCCCGGCAGCACGCGGGTGCCGAAGCCGGCGACGGGGAGGACTGCCTTGCGGACGGGTTTCATGAGCGCCTCATGGGTTTCGCTTGCGGGAGGGTTCTAGGGGGGCAAATCGCGAAACGCCACCACCGTTCGATGAAATCATGGCTGGCGCGAGGGTTCCGACGCGGCGAAGATTGATCTTCGCGCGGAGCCTGCTAGCTGAACCGCCAGATCAGTTCCGGAGGCCCCCATGCATCGCCGCGCCCTTCTCACCCTCATGACCGCCGGAGCGGCCGGCCTGCTCGCCGGCTGCGGCAACAAGAAAGCCGCCGAGAACCTCGTGGCGGCCGACGCCTTCATGGCCAAGAACGCCAAGGAGCCGGGCGTGGTCACCCTGCCCGAGGGCCTGCAGTACAAGGTCATTCGCTCGGGCCCCAACGGCGGCATGCACCCGACCCGCGCCGACGAGGTCAAGGTCCACTACGAGGGCAAGCTGATCGACGGCACGGTGTTCGACAGCAGCTACGAGCGCGGCGCGCCCGCCTCGTTCCCGCTGGACGGCCTGGTGCCGGCCTGGATCATCGCCCTGCAGCGCATGAAGGCCGGCGACGAGTGGATGCTCTATGTGCCGCCGGCCCTGGGCTATGGCGCGCAGGACAAGGGCCCGATCCCCGGCAACAGCGTGATGATCTTCCGGATCGAGCTGATCGATGTGCTGAAGCGGTAGATCCTCCCCTCTTGGGGGAGATGGCCCAGAGGGCCGGAGGGGGCAAGCTCGGCCTAAGCCGCATTAGCCCCCTCAGTCGCTCCGCGACAGCTCCCCCAAAAGGGGAGCATCTCTCGCGCCTTAAACCGACCGCGGCGGATAGCCCTTCTCGCGCAGGGCGTCGATGATTTCCTGGGTGTGCTGGGCGTCGCGGGTTTCGATGGTGATGTCGAACTCCGCGCCCTTGGCCGGCACGTCCAGGGCCAGGCGGTTGTGGTTGACCTCGATGATGTTAGCCCCCATCGAGCCGATCACGTGGGCCACGGTCGACAGCAGGCCCGGACGGTCGTCGCCGACGATGCGCAGGGACACCAGGCGCTGGGCGCGGACCAGTTCGCGGGTCAGCACCGAGGCCAGCAGCCGCGTATCGATATTGCCCCCGCACAGGATCAGGCCGCACTTCTTGCCCCGGAAGCGTTCGGGATAGGCCAGCAGCGCCGCCAGCGAGGCCGCCCCCGCGCCTTCAGCAATGGTCTTTTCCACGTTGCAGTACAGCGCCACGGCCTGCTCGATATGCGGCTCTTCCAGCAGCAGCACGTCGTCGATCAGCGGGCGGGCGACGCCATAGGTCAGCTCGCCCACGGTCTTGACCGCCACGCCCTCGGCAATCGTCTGGCCGCCGCAATGGGCGGTGATGCCGCGCATCTTGGCGGTGAAGGACGGATACATGGCCGGCTCGCAGCCGATGATGCGAATGTCGGGCTTCAGGGCCTTGGCCGCCGTGGCCACGCCGCTGATCAGACCGCCGCCGCCGATCGGCACGGGCAGCATTTCGAGATCCGGAACGTCTTCCAGCATTTCCAGGGCGATGGTGCCCTGGCCCGCCATGATGTCGTAGTCGTCGAACGGGTGGACGAAGGTCAGGCCCTGTTCCTCGCGCAGCCGCAGGGCATGGGCGTTGGCGTCATCATAGGTCTCGCCCTCGATGATCACCGTCGCGCCGAAGTCGCGGGTGTGCTGCACCTTCACGAACGGCGTGGTCTTGGGCATGACGATTGTCACCGGCACGCCCAGCCGCGCGCCGTGATAGGCCAGGCCCTGGGCGTGGTTGCCGGCGCTGGCGGCGATGACGCCCTTGGCGCGCTGGGCGTCGGAGAGCAGCATCAGCTTGTTGAGCGCGCCACGCTCCTTGTAGGCGGCCGTGAACTGCAGGTTCTCGAACTTCACCCACACCTCGGCGCCGGTAATCTTCGACAGGGTCTTGGAATAGCGGCACGGCGTGCGCTCGATATGGCCCTGGAGACGGCCGGCGGCGGCCTGGATGGCGGCGAGGTCGAGAGTCATGGACAACCTATCTGGACGCGGAACACTGGCGGCGTCCGGGCGCGTCTAGCACAGTCGACCCGCGCTCCGCACGCCCTTGCGGCTTCAGGGCGCGCGATCCAGCAGATCGGCGATGGCGCTCCAGGCTTCCGGTTCGGTGAGCATTGGCGCGTGACCGACGCCGGGGACCTCGACCACCGCCATGTCGGGCGCAGCGGCGCACATTCGTTCCACGATCGGCGGGTCGATCAGGTCGGAAATGCCGCCGCGCACCAGCAGCACCGGGCGGTCCTTGGTCAGGGCGCGGAACAGCGGATACATGTCCGGGGCCAGGGCAGCCCCGCCCTCCTGTCCGGCGGCGGCCGCCGCCTTGATCGGCGCGGAAATGTCTGGATCGCAGGCCAGGACGTAGCCGCCGTCCTTCTCATCAAAGAACCGGCGGGCAAAGCGGTCCCAGTCGGCGTCGCCATAGGCCGGAAAGGCCGCCTGGTTGATACGGCGCGCATAGGCGACGGCCTCGTCCCAGGTTTCGAACCGGCTGGCCCCGCCGGCATAGGCGGCGATGCGGGTCAGGCCGATGGGCGACAGTTCGGGGCCGACATCGTTGAGTACGACCGCCGCGATGGCTTCCGGCTTGAAGGACGCCAGCACCATGGTGATCAGCCCGCCCATGCTGGTGCCGACGAACACCGCCTTATCGATCCCGGTCGCCGCCAGCAGGGCGACGATGTCGCCGGCATAGGTTCCGGGGTGGTAATTCAGCGGCTGTGGATCCCAGGCCGACAGGCCACGGCCGCGCACGTCGACGGCCAGGACGCGCCGGCCCCTGGCGGCGATCCTCGGCGCCAGGTCCTCGAAGTCGCGCGCGTTGCGCGTCAGGCCGTGGATGCAGATCACCGGCAGACCCGATTCCTCGCCCCCATGAACGCCCATTGGCGCGTAGTCGCGGGCGTGCAGCGGCAGGCCTTCGCCTGAGGTCCAGAAGAGGTCGGTAAAGCCGGTCATTCGCCGTACACGAACGGCGAGTCGATCTCGGCGAGCAAAGGCGCGCCCTCGTCGCGGGCGTTGGCGCCGATCTGCGCGTTGGGGATCGTCCAGTCGATGCCGATGGCCGGGTCGCTCCAGCGCACGCCGCCTTCGGCCGACGGGGTGTAATAGTCGGTGCACTTGTAGAGCACCTCGCAGTCGTCGGTCAGGGTGCAGTAGCCGTGGGCGAAGCCCTGGGGCACCAGCAGTTGCTGGCGGTTCTCGGCCGACAGCTCGGCGCCGACCCACTGGCCATAGGTCGGCGAGCCCTTGCGGATATCCACGGCCACATCGAAAATCGCGCCGACCACGCAGCGCAGCAGCTTGTCCTGGGCGTGCGGGGGCTTCTGATAGTGCAGGCCGCGCTGGATGCCGCGCGTGGTCGAGCGCACATGGTTGTCCTGCACGAACGGCCGGGTGAAGCCGGCCTCCTCCAGCGCCGACTGGCGGAAGGTCTCGGAAAACCAGCCGCGCTCGTCGCCATGGCGGGCGGGCGTGATAAGCAGGACCTCGGGAATCGCCAGCGGGGTGATTTTCATGACCAGAACGCTCCAGGGACAAGTCCGCCACCGATGCCGTCTGTGACCGCCGATGACAAGAGCACGCCGACGGTCAGCGTGATCATCGTCTCGTATGAGAGCGGTTCGACCCTGGAACGCTGCCTGGCGGGGCTGAAAGCCCAGACCTTCACCGATTTCGAAATCCTGCTGGTCGACAACGCCTCGACCGACGGCGCGCCCCAGGCGGCGGTCGCGGCCGATCCGTCGATCCGGTTCCTGGAGCCTGGCTCGAACCTGGGTTTCGCGGCCGGCAACAATCTGGCGGTGAGGTCGGCGCGGGGCCGCTGGCTGGCCCTGCTCAATCCCGACGCCTATCCCGAGCCCGGTTGGCTGGCCGCCCTGATGGACGGCGTCGCGCGCCACCCGGACGTCGAGAGCTTCGCCTCGCTGCAGACCTCGGCCGATGATCCCGGCGTGCTGGACGGGGCCGGCGACAACATGACCTCGGCCGGTATTCCCTTCCGGGGCGGCTATGGCCGCAAGCTGCCGACGAACCTGCCCGAGGGCGAGGTGTTCTCGGCCTGCGGCGCGGCGATGCTGATCGACAGGGCGCTGTTTACGGAGCTGGGCGGCTTCGACGAGCGGTTCTTCTGCTACTGCGAGGATGTCGACCTGGGTTACCGCCTGCGGCTGACCGGGCGAACCACCCTGCTCCTCCCCGCCGCCCGCGTGGCCCATGTCGGCTCGGCCAGCACCGGGGTGCGGTCGGACTTCGCCATCTTCCACGGCTCGCGCAACCGAGTCTGGACCTTCCTGAAGAACACCCCGCCGCTGCTGCTGTGGCTGACTGCGCCGCTGCATGTGGCGGTGACGGGCGCCCTGCTGCTGCTCCACCTGCGCCGGGGCGACGCCGGGCCGGCGGTGCGGGGGATCAGGGCGGCGCTGAAGAAGCCGGCGCTCGACGCGGTGCTGGCCGACCGCAAGGCGGTTCAGGCGCGGCGAAAGGCGTCGTCCGGCGCGATCCTGCGGGTGATGTCGATCGACCCGGCGGCGTTTATCGGGCGGCGGTTTGTCATTCGGAAATCGCAGCTCTAAATTTTCCCGTCATCCCGCGACGTGTTCGCGGGACCCATCTGTCCGCCGCAAGTGCGGAGCAGGACGAACTTTCACGTAGAAGCTGAAACATGGGTCCCGCGAACAAGTCGCGGGATGACGGAGATCTAGAAGGAAAGATCCTCGATCAACCGCGCCATGAACGCCGCCCCCCGCTGCATCTGGGAGATCTCGACGAACTCATCGGGCTGGTGCGCCTGGTCGATCGAGCCTGGACCGCAGATCACCGTGGAAAACCCCGCGCCCTGAAACTGCCCGGCCTCCGCGGCGTAGGGCACGACCCGGCCCGGCCCATTATCGCCGGCCATCCGCCGCGCGAAGGCCTCGGCGACGCCGTCGACCTCGGGGGCGAACGACGGCGTCAGCGAGCGGCGCTCGACCCTGACGCCGGCCTCGGGCGCGCGAGCCTTCAGTTCGACGTCCATCGCTTCGGCCCTCGCGAAGAAGTCGGCCAAGATCGCCATCGGATCCAGGCCCGGCGGGGTGCGCAGATCGAAGATGAACACGCATTCGCGGGCCAGGATGTTGACGGCCGTGCCGCCATTGACCTGGCCGATGGTCAGGGTCGCGCCCTTGGGGGTGAACGGCGAGGCGGGATCGGCCTCGCGCTCCAGCCTCTCCGAAAGCTCCACCAGGCCAGCCATCAGCTTGATCGCCGCCATGTTGGCTGAGACGCCCAGATGGGTCAGGCTGGAATGGGCCTCGCGGCCGGAAACGGTGACCCGGAACGAGGCGATGCCCTTGTGGCCGCTGACGGCGACCATGTCGGTGGGCTCGCCGACCACCACCAGGGCGGGACGGGGCACATCACGGGCGATGACCTCGATCATGTCGGGCGCGCCGAGGCAGCCGACCTCCTCGTCGTAGGAGAAGGCCAGGTGCACCGGCCGACTCAGCGTCGCGGCCGCCAGGTCCGGCGCGGCGGCCAGGGCGAGGGCCAGGAACCCCTTCATGTCGCAGGTCCCCCGGCCGTAGAGGCGGCCGTCCTTCTCCGTCAGCACGAACGGATCGGTCGACCACGGCTGGCCATCGACCGGCACCACGTCGGTATGGCCCGACAGCACCACACCGCCCTCCACCGCCGGGCCGATGGTGGCCAGGAGGTTGGACTTGGTCCCGTCGACGTTGGGCACCCGGCGCGAGGGCACGTTCAGGTGGGCCAGATAGCCCTCGACCCATTCAATGAGTTCGAGATTGGACCGGCGCGAGGTGGTGTCGAACGACACCAGCTTGGCCAGAAGGTCGATGGCGCGGTCGGACAGCGCTTCGGAGGAGGATGCCATGTCGCGAGCCTAGACCCGTCCGACGGCCCCTGCCTAGCCGGACGCGGCGCGATCATGCGCCTTGGCCTGCGAGAGGGCATATCCATGCCGCAAGCCGACCCTCGGCCTCGCCCGGCGAGCGATTTCATCCTCTCAAGGCAGGGCTCACCGCTTTTCTTCGGCGCGCCAAGCCTCTAGAGGGAGCGGATCATGATCCTGACCCTCTCCTGTCCCGACCAGCGCGGCATCGTCGCCAAGGTGTCCGCCTTCCTGTTCGAGCGCGGCTGCAACATCCTCGACGCCCAGCAGTTCGACGACCAGGAAACCGGTCAGTTCTTCATGCGCGTGGTGTTTGACGCCGACGGCGCCGACCACGAGGCCCTGCGCGCCGACTTCACCGTGGTGGCCACGGCGCTCTCCATGAAGTGGACCCTGCGCGACCGCACCGACCGCTATCGCGTGCTGATCCTGGCCAGCAAGTTCGACCACTGCCTGGCTGATCTGGTCTATCGCTGGAAGATCGGCGAGCTGCCGATGGATATCGCCGGGGTGGTCTCCAACCACCCGGCCGAGACCTATGCCCATGTCGATCTGTCGGGCATCCCCTTCCATCACCTGCCCGTGACGAAAGAGACCAAGTTCGAGCAGGAAGCCGAGCTTTGGAAGCTGATCCAGGAGAGCAAGACCGACATCGTCGTCCTCGCCCGCTACATGCAGGTATTGTCCGACGGACTGTCGGCCAAGCTGGCCGGGCGCTGCATCAACATCCACCACTCGTTCCTGCCGGGCTTCAAGGGCGCCAAGCCCTATCACCAGGCCCATGCGCGCGGCGTGAAGGTGATCGGGGCCAGCGCCCACTATGTGACCGGGGACCTCGACGAGGGCCCGATCATCGAGCAGGACGTCGAGCGCATCAGCCACCGCGACACGCCCGAAGACCTGATCCGCAAGGGCCGCGATATCGAGCGCCGCGTGCTGGCCCGCGCCCTGCGCTATCGCCTTGAGGACCGGGTTTTGCTGAACGGCCGCAAGACGGTGGTCTTTACCGACTAAGCTTGGCGGGTTGCGCCAGCAGGGATTTCTAAGCTACGGGGCGGGCTTAAGTCGTTTCCGGAACCTGGGCATGTCTCGCAATCTTCGTATCATGGTCACCGGCGGCTGCGGGTTCATCGGCTCGGCGGTCTGTCGCTATCTGGCAGGCCTGGGCGACGCGGCGATCCTCAATTTCGACGCCATGACCTATGCGGCCTCCGAGGCCAGCCTGGCCGACCTGCGCGGCCACAACAGCTATGCCTTCGTGAAGGGTGATGTCGCCGACGCTTCGGCAGTCGCCGAAGCCATCGCCGAGTTCAAGCCGACCCACATCATGCACCTGGCGGCGGAATCCCACGTCGATCGCTCGATCACCGGCCCGGGCGCCTTCATCCAGACCAATGTCATCGGCACCTATGTGATGCTGCAGGCCGCGCTGGAGTACTGGCGCACCCTGGACAGCCAGGCCGCGCAAGCCTTCCGCTTCCACCACATCTCGACCGACGAGGTTTTCGGCAGCCTGGGCGCCGAGGGTCTGTTCTCCGAGACCACGCCCTACGATCCGCGCTCGCCCTATTCGGCGTCGAAGGCCTCGTCCGACCACATGGTCCGCGCCTGGCATCACACCTATGGCCTGCCGGTGGTGGTCTCCAACTGCTCCAACAATTACGGCCCCTATCACTTCCCCGAGAAGCTGATCCCGCTGGTCACGCTGAACGCCCTCGAGGGCAAGCCGCTGCCGGTCTATGGCAAGGGCGACAATGTCCGCGACTGGCTCTATGTCGACGACCACGCCAAGGCGCTGGTGCTGATCGCCACAAAGGGCGTGGTCGGCGAGAGCTATAATGTCGGCGGTCGCAATGAGCGGACAAACCTCGAAGTCGTCGAAGCCATCTGCGACCTGCTGGACGAGCTGCGCCCGCAGGCGGGGCTGAAGCGCCGCGACCTGATCACCTTCGTCCACGACCGTCCGGGCCACGACGCTCGCTACGCCATCGACGCCACCAAGCTGGAAACCGAGCTGGGCTGGAAGGCGGAGGAAAACTTCGACACCGGCCTGCGCAAGACCGTCGAATGGTATCTGGCGCGCGAGGACTGGTGGCGGCCGCTGCGCGAGCGCTATGACGGACAGCGCCTGGGACTGAAGACCGCCTGATGTCTTCTCCCCGGATCGCGCTGTTTGGCGCCAATGGCCAGTTGGGTCAGGACCTCTCGTCCATCGCCTCGGCGCGCGGCTTGACCCTGATCGCCCTGCAACGCCCGATGTTCGACGCGACCGACGCCGCGGGCCTCGACGCGGCCCTCGCCGATCTCGACTTCGACGTCGCCATCAACAGCGTCGCGGTCACGCGCGTGGACGACTGCGAGAAAGACCCGGCGCCAGCCGTGGCGATCAACGCCTATTTTGCCGAGGCCTTGTCCAAGGTCTGCGCCCGTAAGAAGGCCAGGCTCGTTCAAGTCTCGACCGACTATGTGTTCGGCGGCCAGGACCAGCGCTCGCCGCTTGACGAAGACGCCGCGCCGGCCGCGATCAATGTCTATGGGCAGACCAAGCTGCAGGGCGAGACCCTGGCGCGGCAGGCCCATGACGACGTGATCGTCGCCCGCGTGGCCTCCTTGTTCGGCGTGGCCGGCGCCAGCGGCAAGGGCGGCAATTTCGTCGAGACCATGATCCGCTTCGGTCGCGAGCGCGGGGCGCTGAAGGTGGTGGCCGACCAGGTGATGTCGCCGACCAGTTCGTGGGACGCGGCCGAGGCCATTCTCGACCTGATCAGGGCCGAGGCCCCGGCCGGCCTCTATCATGTGGTCAATTCCGGCGCGGCCAGCTGGCATGACTTCGCCAGCGCCATCATCGATCGGGCCGGCGTCGAGGCGACGGTCTCGCCGATCCCGACGTCCGAGTTTCCGACCCCCGCCCGCCGGCCGCCCTACAGCGTGCTGGCCAACGCCAAGGTTGAAAAGGCGCTGGGCCGATCCATGCCGGCGTGGCAAGACGCTCTGGACAGATATCTGAAGGTCAAAGGTCACCGGCAGACGTGACCGGTCGCGCGGGGCAGTAGAGGTAGTATTTCGATGAAGGGCATCATTCTGGCGGGCGGCTCGGGCACGAGACTGCACCCGGTGACCTTGGGCGTCAGCAAGCAGCTGCTGCCGGTCTTCGACAAGCCGATGATCTATTATCCGATCTCGATCCTGATGATGGCGGGGATCCGCGACATCATGATCATCAGCACGCCCCGCGACCTGCCGCTGTTCCAGGGCCTGCTGGGCGACGGCTCGGGCTGGGGCGTCAATTTCGTCTATGCTGAGCAGGCGCAGCCCACCGGCCTGGCCGACGCCTATCGCATCGGCGCGGAGTTCGTCGGCAACGACCCCTCGACCCTGATCCTGGGCGACAACCTGTTCTACGGGGCCGGCATGGGCCGGATGCTGGAGGGCGCGGCGACCCGCGCCCAGAACGGCGCCTCGGTCTTCGCCTATCTGGTCAAGGATCCCGACCGCTACGGGGTGGTCGAGTTCGACGACAACAACCGCGCCGTCAGCATCGAGGAAAAGCCGGCCCAGCCGCGCTCCAACTGGGCGGTGACCGGCCTCTACATGTACGACAACAAGGTCGTCGACTATGCCCGCGACCTGAAGCCCTCGCCGCGCGGCGAGCTGGAAATCACCGACATCAACCGCATCTATCTCGAAAACGGCGCCCTGTCGGTCGAGCGGATGGGCCGGGGCTTTGCCTGGCTCGACACCGGCACCCACGACAGCCTGCTGGAAGCCTCCGAATTCGTGCGGGCCATCGAGCACCGCCAGGGCCTGAAGATCGGCTGCTGCGAGGAGGTCGCCTACCAGAATCGCTGGATCAATACCGACCAGCTGCTGGGCCTGGCGCACGCCCTGCAGAAGTCGCCATACGGCGCCTATCTGCGCTCGCTCGCGGAAAGCTGATCGCGGGTCTTTCTAGCCGCGCTGGAGGCCACTGGCGGCCGCTGTTTCGCGCGCTCGAATGGCTTCGCCGCCAGCCTGTTTGCGAGAGTTTCCGGATTTGTCTGCCGTCAACAGGAATGGCTTCTGAATGAGCCTCGTCGGAAGTTTTAAGGCCGCCGCGCTGGATCTGTATCGCGGCGTGCTCCTGACGCCTCTGTGGTGGCGGGTCAGCGTCGAGCAGACCGTAACGCGCTACCGGCGCAGCCTTCTGGGTCCGGTCTGGATGGCCAGCACCACCCTGGCGACGGCCTTTTCCCTGGCCATCGTGTTCGGCTCGATCTTCGGCGGCGACGCCAAGGACAACCTGTCCTTCATCATGATCGGCGTGGTCGGCTGGTCGATCACCGGCGGTATCCTGCCCGAGATCGCCAACACCTTCGTCAACGCCGCAGGCGTGATGCAGGTGCGCAGCCTGCCGCTGAGCTTTCATGCCTTCCAGCAGATGAGCAAGATCTTCATCAACTTCATGCACCAGGTCGTCGGGCTGTGGCTGGTGCTGATGCTGATGAAGCTGGCCGTGGTTCCGCACTGGACGCTGCTGGTGAACCTGCCGATTGCGCTGCTGACGGGTCTGTTCGTCAGTATTCCGCTCGGCATGGTCTCGGTGCGTTTCCGCGACATCAACTATATGGTCGGCTTTATCGCCCAGAGCCTGTTCATGCTCACCCCCGTATTTTGGCGCCGATCACAGGTTCCCGAGACAATGCGCTGGATCGTCGACCTCAATCCGTTCAGCCACCTGCTTGAGATCGTCCGGCAACCGTTGATGGGCGCCGCCGCGCCGATTCACGATGTCAACGCGTCGCTGGCCTTCCTCGGCGTCGCCGCGCTGTTGACGCTGATCAGCCTCACCCTTGTCCGCACCCGCGTCGTGTTCTGGCTGTAGGCGACATGACCAGCTCCATCGAACTCACCGACGTCACGCTCGACTACAACCTGTACAGCGTGCGCGCGCAGTCGCTGCGCAACACCGTGCTGAACATGGCCGTCGGCGGCCGACTGATCCAGGCCGGCAAGGATGTGACCTATGTCCGGGCGCTTTCGAACGTCAGCCTGAAGCTGAACGAAGGCGACCGCCTGGCCGTGATCGGCCACAACGGCTCAGGCAAGACCTCGCTGCTGAAGATCCTGGCCGGCATCTACTCGCCAACCCTGGGCAAGGTGGACGTGCGCGGGCGGATCAGTTCGATGATCTCGATCTCGGTCGGGCTCGACATCGAGGCCTCGGGCCTGGAGAACATCCGCAACCTGGCCATGATGCAGATGATGTCGGACCGCGAGATCAAGCGCCGCATGCCGGCCATCGTCGAGTTCTCCGGCCTGGGCGCCTTTGTGCACATGCCGCTGAAAACCTATTCGGCCGGCATGGTCGCGCGCCTGACCTTCTCGGTCGCCACCCAGGTCGATGCCGACATCCTGATCATGGACGAGTGGATCAGCGCCGGCGACGCCGACTTCCAGAAGCGGGCCGCCGACCGCCTGAACAACATGGTCGACTCGGCCAAGATCGTCGTTCTCGCCACCCACGACTACCAACTGGCCGCCAAGGTCTGCAACAAGGTCATGACCATGGAATCGGGCGTGCCGACCTTCCTTGGGACCACCGAGGAATGGCTCGAGAGAAGCAGCGCCGCGTGAGCGGGCGGCTTCCCGCGCCCCGGAAGGCTGTCGAGCCGACCGGATCGCCTGGCCAGTTCAGGGCCACGACCTCAGACGCGGAGATGCTGTTTCGCCTGACCAGGGCCGAGCAGCCCGGGTTCGACGACGTGGCGTCGGTCCGCGTGACGCTGAAAATCCGCGCGATCGAGGGCCATATCGAAGCCCCCAGCCTCCTGATCGACTGGGGCGACGGCCTCGCCCTGGCGACGCCCGTGGCGCTGAAGCGGTTGGGCGAGGACGCCTATGTCGTGGTGGCCCACACCAATGCCGGCGCCTTGAGCCAGATCGTGCTGCGCCCATCCGCCGCGCCCTGCCTGTTCGAGCTGACCGCGTTTCAGGTCGAGCCAGCGGCCGAACCGGCGCCCGGCGCTCCGAGGCTTTCGGCGCCGCGCCGGCTGCTGCGCGCCGCGCTTCGCGGTTTGTCGCCCGGCGCCGCACGCGCGATCCGGATCAGCCTGCGCACGCTGCGCGATCCGAAGAGCACGATCCGCCTGGCCCGTCAGACGATCAGAAACCGCCGCCTGGATCCCTGGCGCGAGTCCTACCAGCACGCCTTCAATGTGGCGCGCCACGCGTTCAGCCCCCACTACGCCGCGCCGGCCCTGAACCCGCCGCCGCGCGCCGACGATGCGCCCAGGGTGCTGGCCTTCTACCTTCCGCAGTACCATCCGTTCCCCGAGAACGACCAGTGGTGGGGCAAGGGCTTCACCGAGTGGACCAATGTCAGCAAGGCGACGCCGCAGTTCGTGGGCCACTATCAGCCGCGCCTGCCCGGCGAGCTGGGCTTCTACGACCTGCGGGTGCCCGAGGTGCTGCAGGCCCAGGCCCGGATGGCCCGCAACGCCGGCGTCGACGCCTTCTGCTTCCACTACTACTGGTTCGGCGGGAAGCGCCTGCTGGAGCGTCCGCTAGACGCCTTTGTGGCAGACCCCGAGATCGACCTGCCGTTCGCCCTTTGCTGGGCCAACGAGAACTGGACGCGGCGCTGGGACGGCGACGAGAGCGACGTCCTGATGGCGCAGGACCATTCGCCGGAAGACGACCTGGCCCTGCTCGACGACCTGGCCCGCTACATGGCTTCGCCACGCTATGTGCGGGTCGGCGGCAAGCCCCTGCTGATCGTTTATCGCCCCGACACCCTGCCCGACGCCGCCGCCACGCTGGAGCGCTGGCGCAAGCGGGCGCGCGAGCTCGGGATCGGCGAGCTGTTCATCCTTTGCACGAACGCCTTCGGCTTCTCGGCCTACAGGGACGCCGGCTTCGACGGCCTGGTCGAGTTCCCGCCCCACGCCCTGCAGAAGGGCGAGATCACCGACACGGTCGAGCGCCTGAACCTGGATTTCGCCGGCCGGGTCTATGACTACGACGCCGTTGTCGAGGAACGGATTGAGGCTCTGGAGCGTCGCGCGGACCCCCGGATCTATCCCGGCGTCATGCCCTCGTGGGACAACGAGGCCCGCAAGCCCGGCTGCGGCAACATCTTCCACAACGCCACGCCGCAACGCTTCCACGACTGGGCTGGCGCGGCCCTGGACTGCACGACGCGTCTGGCGCCGCCGGACGAGCGGCTGGTCTTCGTCAACGCCTGGAACGAGTGGGGCGAAGGGACCTATCTGGAGCCCGACCGGTGGTTTGGCCACGCCTCGGCCCAGGCCCTGCGCAACGCCGTCGCCCGCCGCGCCCCGGCCCCCGCGCGCGATCACCCCGCCGTCGTCGTCTCGCACCAGAGCCCCCGGCTCCACGACGCCGTGATGCTGTTCCACATCTTCTATGCCGACCTGATCGACGACCTCGCCCAGCGCCTGGCGACACTGCGGGACGGCATGGACGCCATCATCACCTTCCCGGAGCAGTGGCCGGCCACGGCGGTGGACGCCCTGGCTACGGCCGTCCCCGGCGCCGTGCTGGTTCCCCTGCCCAATCACGGACGCGACGTGGTTCCGTTCCTGACGGCGCTGGAGATCGCCCGGGCGCGCGGCCACACCGTCTTCTGCAAGGCCCATACGAAGAAGTCGCCGCACCGGTCGGACGGCGCGGCCTGGCGCGATCGCCTGCTGGACGGCCTGATGTCGCCCGAGCGCGCGCAGGCGGCCCTGGCGGCGTTCGCCGAGGACCCGCGGCTGGGCCTGCTGGCTCCGGAAAATGCCCGGATGCTCTACAGTGACCCCGGCGTCATGACCCACAACAGCGAGGGCGTAGACTATCTTTCGCGCTATCTGAACTTCCGCTACAGCCCCGACACCGCCTTCCCGGCGGGCACGATGTTCTGGGGTCGCATAGCCGCGTTCGAGGCGCTGGTCGGCCACGCGCTGACTTTCGAGCCCGAACTGGGGCGCGTCGACGGCACCCTGGCGCACGCCTTCGAGCGCATTGTCGGTTGCCTTGTGGAGACGGCCGGTTTCCGGGTGCGGTGGAGCCTGTAGGGTTCACTTACCCGGCACACAAACAATAAGCCCTGCCTTCCTGGGCCTTGTGCCCAGGACCCATGCGGATGGCAGGTTCTGATTGTTCGGCTATTTGCAGCTGAATGGCCGGGGGCGCGGACCCACCTCAGCAGTTCCGGAACCCTGGGTCCTGGGCACAAGGCCCAGGAAGGCAGGATTTTTGGTTTGGTTGAAGGACGGAGCGCGCTCTGCACACTCCCTTTCAGTCAGGTCAGCCCGCTGCAGCGGCGACGGCCTCAGCCGTGATGCCGAACTCCTTGTAGAGCCGCTCGAACGGGGCGCTGGCGCCAAAGCCGGTCATGCCGACAAACGCGCCATCTTCGCCGATGAAGCGCTCCCAGCCCTGGCGGACGCCCGCCTCGACCGCGACGCGCCTGGCCGCCGAGCCGATGACGGCCTTGCGATAGGCGGCCGGCTGCTTGTCGAACAGCTCCCAGCAGGGAACCGAGACCACGCGGGTCGGCTTGCCCTGGCCCTGCAGGATGTCGCGCGCGGCGACAGCCACGCCAACCTCGGTGCCGGTGGCGAAGATGGTCACCGCGGCCTCGCCGCCCTCGGCCGCCAGCAGCTCATAGGCGCCCTTGGCCGACAGGTTCTGCTCGCCCGAGGCGCGCACGCCCGGCGTCTTCTGGCGCGACAGGGCCATGACCGACGGGGTCGCGGTCTGCTCCAGCGCGATCTTCCAGCACTCGGCGGCTTCCACCGCGTCGGCCGGGCGGAAGACCAGCAGGTTGGGAATGGCGCGCAAGCTGGCCACGTGCTCGACCGGCTGGTGGGTGGGGCCGTCCTCGCCCAGGCCGATGGAATCGTGGGTCATCACGTGGATCACCTTGGCCCCCATCAGGGCGCCCAGACGGATCGCCGCGCGGCTATAGTCGGCAAACGCCAGGAAGGTGCCCGAATAGGGAATGACGCCGCCGTGCAGGGCCATGCCGTTCATCGCCGCCGCCATGCCGAACTCGCGCACGCCATAGTGGACATAGCGGCCGGCATAGTCGGGCGTGTCGAACGCCGTCATGCCCTTGACGAAGGTGTTGTTGGAGCCGGTCAGGTCGGCCGAGCCGCCGATCATTTCCGGGATCGCCGGGATCAGGTGGTCCAGGGCCGCGCCGGAGTGAACGCGAGTGGCGTTGGCCGGCTTGGCCTCGGCCATCTTGGCGATGTGCGCGTCGACCGCTTCGAAGGCGCCCGTCGGCAGGCCGCCCGACATGGCGCGCGTGAACTCGGCGGCGTGGGCTGAGGCCTTCAGCCCCGCTTCCCAGGCCTTGCGGACGCGGGCGCCGCGACGACCGACGCTCTTCCAGGCCTTGGCGATATCGTCTGGCACGGTGAACGGCGCGGCGTCCCAGCCCATGGCGACGCGCGAGGCGGCGATCTCGTTGTCGAACAGGGTGTAGCCGTGGCTGTGGGGGTCGCCTTCTTTCGGACCCGCGCCCTTGGAGATCAGCGTCTTGCACGCGATCATCGTCGGACGGTCCTGCTTGGTGGCCCAGCGCAGGGCGGCGGCGATCTTGCCATGGTCGTGGCCGTCGACGACCTTGACCGCCCAGCCGGCGGCCTTGAAGCGCGCGACCTGGTCGCCGGTCTCGGAGATGGTGGCGACGCCGTCGATGGTGGTGTTGTTGTCGTCGAACAGCACCGTCAGCTTGGACAGCTTCAGGCGGCCGGCGATGCTGATGGCTTCATGGCTGACGCCCTCCATCAGGCAGCCGTCGCCAGCGATCACCCAGGTACGGTGATCGACGATGTCCTTGCCGAAGCGCGAGGCCAGATGGGCCTCGGCCATGGCCATGCCGACGGCGGTGGCCAGGCCCTGGCCCAGCGGACCGGTGGTGGTCTCGACGCCGGGCGTGTGATGCACTTCCGGGTGGCCGGGGGTCAGCGAGCCCCACTGACGGAAATTCTCGATCTCCTTCATCGTCATGGCCTTGAAGCCGGTCAGATGCAGCAGCGAATAGATCAGCATCGAGCCGTGGCCGGCCGACAGCACGAAGCGGTCGCGGTCGGCCCAGTCGGGCTTGCTAGCGTCGAACTTGAGGAACTTGCTCCACAGCACGGTCGCCACATCGGCCATGCCCATCGGCATGCCCTGGTGTCCGGACTTGGCCTTGTGGACCGCATCCATGGAAAGGACGCGGATCGCGTCGGCCATTTTGATGGGCGAAACGGGCATGGGCGTTGTCTTTGTTCGTTATGTTTTGCAGGGCTGCGCGAGGCGCGAGGTCGCACGATGACCCCTTTCGGTCAAGCCGCGCGGCGCTAGGCAAGGCCGTCCGGACACGTTATAGCTGGACCCAGACTTATGCTCATTTTCAGCATAACCTCGAAAGGTCGATCGCTTGACGAACCTGCCGTTCTTCTCGCCCTACCGCCACGGCTTCGTGCGGGTCGCCACGGCGGTGCCCAAGGTCAAGCTGGTCGATCCGGCCGCCAACGCCGCCAGCGTGCTGGATCTGGTGCGCGACGCGGACGCGGCGGGCGTGGCGGTGCTGGTGTTTCCGGAACTGGGCCTGACCGGCTATTCGATCGACGACCTCCTGCAGCAGGACGCCCTGCTGGACGCCGTTGAGGCGGCGATCGCCACCCTGGCAAAGGCCAGCGAAAAACTCGCGCCGCTGTTCGTGGTCGGCGCGCCGCTGCGCGTGGACGGCCGGCTCTACAACACCGCCGTGGCCATCCAGGGGGGCAAGGTGCGGGGTGTGGTCCCCAAGAGCTTCCTGCCCAACTATCGCGAGTTCTACGAGCGCCGCTGGTTCACGCCGGGCGCTGGCGTGGTCGGCAAGACCGTGACCCTGGCCGGCGAGAGCGCGCCGTTCGGGACCGACATTCTGCTTCGGGCCAGCGGCGCGACGCCGTTCACGGTTGGCGTGGAAATCTGCGAAGACGTCTGGACGCCGACCCCGCCCAGCACCGCCCAGGCCATGGCCGGGGCCGAGATCCTGCTGAACCTGTCGGCCAGCAACATCACCATCGGCAAGTCCGAAACCCGCCGCCTGCTGTGCGCCAGCCAGTCGTCGCGGGCCATCGCAGCCTATGTCTATTCGGCCGCCGGAGCGGGCGAGAGCTCCACCGACGTCGCGTGGGACGGCCACGCCGACATTCACGAAATGGGCCATCTGCTGGCCGAGACCCCGCGCTTTTCCACCACCGCCGTCATGGCCATGGCCGATGTCGATGTCGACCGCATCCGCCAGGAGCGCATGCGCGTGGTCAGCTTCGGCGACGCCGCGACCCTGACCCCGAGCGCGTTCCGGATTGCGCCGTTCGACTTCACGCCGCCGAACGGCGAGCTCGCCCTGGCGCGCAAGGTGGAACGCTTCCCGTTCACACCGTCGGACCCGGCCAGGCTGCGCGAGAACTGCTACGAGGCCTACAATATCCAGGTCCAGGGCCTGGCCCGCCGGGTCGAGGCCTCGGGCCTGAAAAAGCTGGTGATCGGCATCTCCGGCGGGCTCGATTCGACCCACGCCCTGATCGTCGCCGCCAAGGCCATGGACCAGCTCTCCCTGCCGCGCACCAACATCCTGGCCTACACCCTGCCCGGCTTCGCGACCTCGGACCGCACCAAGTCCAACGCCTGGAAGCTGATGAAGGCGATGGGCGTCAGCGCCGATGAGATCGACATCCGCCCGGCCGCTGAAGTGATGCTGAAGGACCTCGACCACCCCTATTCGCGGGGCGAGCCGGTCTATGACGTGACCTTCGAGAACATCCAGGCCGGCCTGCGCACCGACTATCTGTTCCGCCTGGCCAACCACAACCACGGCATGGTGGTGGGCACCGGCGACCTGTCGGAATTGGCCCTGGGCTGGTGCACCTACGGCGTCGGCGACCAGATGAGCCACTACAACCCCAATTCGGGCGTGGCCAAGACCCTGATCCAGCACCTGATCCGCTTCGTGGCCGCCTCGGGCGACGTCGATGCGGCGACGGCCGACCTGCTGGAAGACATTCTCAGTACCGAGATCTCGCCCGAACTGGTGCCGGGCGAGCAGGTGCAGGCCACCGAGAGCTTCGTTGGCCCCTACGCCCTGCAGGACTTCAATCTCTACTACCTGACCCGCTACGGCATGAGCCCGTCCAAGATCGCCTTCCTGGCCTGGACCGCCTGGCACGATGCGAGCGTCGGCGGCTGGCCAGTCGGCACGCCGGATGCGGCGCGCAAGGCCTATGACCTGCCCGAGATCAGGCGCTGGCTGGAGCTCTTCCTGCGTCGGTTCTTCGCCAACCAGTTCAAGCGCTCGGCCATGCCCAACGGCCCGAAGATCTCGTCGGGCGGGGCCCTGTCGCCGCGCGGCGACTGGCGGATGCCGTCAGACGCCGCCGCCGACATCTGGCTGGCGGAACTGCAGGCCAACACGCCAGGCTGATCAGCTGGCGGCCGTGACTGCCCTGTCCAGCTCGGCGATGGCGCAGACGATGTGGTAGAACGAGGACGCCGGGGCGGCTTCCTCGATGAAGGCGCCGTCGGGCTTCAGCTTGTCGCGCCACAGGCCCGGCACGGGCGTGCGCAGATACTGCAGCAGACCCTCGGCCCCCTCGACCGCCACGCCCCACCAGCGATCGTCGCCGGTGATCTCGGCAGCCAGGACGCCGGCCTTGATGCGCTCGGTCTGGGGCCAAAGGCGGGCGCCGTTGTCGTGGGCGCTCATGTCGTCGAGCATGGCGTTGACGGCCACGCCACGTTCGGCGTCGCAGCCGACCCGCTCGGCCAGATCGATCATCCGCAGCGCCGCCGCCGTGGCGTCGGGACGAGCGGCCAGCTTGCCCCAGCGCAGCAACAGCCAGCCCCACTCGTACTGGTGGCCGGGCTCCCAGATGCGACCCTCGACCCCCGGGGCCGAGCCCCATTTGTCGTCGAAGAACTCGCGCAAAGCGCCAGTGTCGGCGGCGATGAACCTGGACAGGGCAAGTTCGGCGATCATGTCGGCCAGGTCGCGCCATTCTGGATCGTCGCCGTCCTGCTCGGCCCAGGCGAGACTGGCCTCGAACAGGTGCATGTGCGGATTGGACTGCAGCGGCAGGGTCGGTGGCGCGGTCTCGTTGAACCCGCCCAGCGGATGGCGCAGCGTGGCGTTCAGCCGGTCGCGCACCGAGACGGCGATGGCCTTCAGGTCCTGGCGACCGGTCACCTCGAAAGCGTTGGCCAAAGCAAACAGCGCAAACGCCTGATCGTAGAGCGGGGCGGTGTCGTCCAGCACCACTCCGCCCGGCCCGACCAGGGTGCGGAACAGGCCATCAGGCTTGCGATAGACGTCCAGATAATAGCTCAGGCCGTGCTCGACGGCCTTCTTCCACGGCCCGGTCCAGCCCAGCTTGCCCGCCGCGGTGAACGAATAGATCTGGCGCGGCAGAACCCGGCCCCGACGCGGCGAATCCGGCGCCTCGCCGGACTGCTCGATCTTCTCGAAAAAGCCGCCGCCCTTGTGGTCGGCGCCCACCTTCCACCACAGCGGAAAGGCGGCGTGGTTGGCCCAGGTCTTCAGCAGGTCGCGTAGGCGAACGGCGTCGGTGAAGGCGTCAGTCATCTGGGGCGCTCCGGCTGAGGGCTGTTTTCTAGGGCAAGTCGCGGGGGCGCGCCAAGACAGCGACTTGTTGTAGCGCCCAGACAGGCGATAAAGCTCGACCTATGGACACCCTGCCCCCCCTTCGCGCCGTCTTCTTCGATCGGGACGGCGTGCTCAATGTGGATCATGGCTATGTCGCCGATCCGGCCCGACTGAACTGGATCGACGGCGCCCGCGAGGCCGTGGCCGCCCTGACGAAAGCGGGCCTGAAGGTGATGGTGGTCACCAACCAGTCGGGGATCGGCCGGGGCTATTTCGAGGAAGCGGCCATGCATGGCTTCCACGCCGAGATGCAGGCCCAGCTCGAACCGCTGGGCGGCCGGATCGACGCCTTCTATTTCGCCCCCCATCACGAGAACGCGGCGATTGACGCCTATCGGGTCACCGACCATCCCGACCGCAAGCCCAATCCCGGCATGGTCTTGCGAGGCCTGGCCGAGTTTGGCCTGAGCCCCGCCGAGGCGGTGATCATCGGCGACCGGTCCAGCGACGTCGAAGCCGGCCGCCGCGCCGGCATGCCGGGCTATCTGTTCCGGGGCGGCGACCTGCGCGCCTTTGTCCTCTCGGTGCTGGGCGACCGCGTGCCGGGCCTGAAGTGATCCCCAAGGTCCTGCAGTTCGGTGCGACCGGTCAGGTCGGACAGGCGCTGGTGGCGGCCGCAGGCCGCGCCGTGACCCTCACCGTCCTGTCGCGAGCCGAAGTCGACCTGACGGACGCGGCGGCGATCCGCGCGGCGATCCGCGCCGCCAACTGCGACCTGGTCTGGAACGCCGCCGCTTTCACCCTGGTGGACAGGGCCGAGGCCGAACCGGACGCCGCCTTCGCGGTCAACGCGGCCGCGCCAGCAGCCATGGCCGCGGCCTGCGCAGAACGCGACCTGCCCTTTGTCCATCTCTCCACCGACAGCGTCTTCAACGGCCAGACGGGCCGCCCCTATGTCGAGACCGACACCGCCGAGCCGATCAGCGTCTATGGCCGCTCCAAGCTGGCTGGCGAGCAGGGGGCGCTGGCCCATCCGAGGACGACGGTGCTGCGGGTTTCGTGGGTGTTCTCGCCCTATGGCCGCAACTATGTGTCGTTCATGCTCAATCTGGGCCGCACGCGCGAGGTGCTGCAGGTCGTCGCCGACCAGTTCGGCAGCCCGACCGACGGCGAGGCGCTGGCAGGCTTCATGGTCGCCAACGCTGCGCGCTGGGCCGCCGCGTCAGCCGATGACCCCGCTTTCGGCCTGTTCCACTTCGCCAATGCCGGCGAGACCAGCCGCTACGACTTCGCCAGGGCCGCCATCGCCCGCGATCCGCTGACCCGCGCCCGCCTCGAGCCAACGACCCAGGGGGCCTTCGTCGAGGCCGCCGCCCGCCCGCCGCGCTCGCCGCTGGACAGTTCGAAATTGGCTGCGACCTTCGGTTTCACGCCCCAGCCCTGGAAACCGGCCGTCGAGCGGGTCGCCGACCAGCTGGTCCGTAACGGCATTTGAAGTCGCCAATGCTGGCGCGCGGCCGCCCGTCGCGATAAACCGGCCCGAACTCCCAAAAAATTCAGCGCAAGAAGTCCCATGCAGATCTTCCTCGACAGCACCGACACCAAGGTCATCGCCGATCTGGCCTCCACCGGCCTCGTCGACGGCGTGACCACCAACCCGACCCTGATCGCCAAGGCCGGCCGTCCGATGCTGGAAGTGATCGCCGAGATCTGCGACCTGGTGCCCGGCCCAATCAGCGCCGAAGTCGCCGCCACCACCGCCGACGCCATGATCGCCGAGGGCCAGAAGCTGGCCGGCATCGCGCCGAACGTCGTCGTGAAGATCCCGCTGACCCGCGACGGCCTGATCGCCTGCGCCGCCTTCGCCAATGAAGGCATTTCCACCAATGTCACCCTGTGCTTCTCGCCGACCCAGGCCCTGCTGGCCGCCAAGGCCGGCGCCACCTTCGTCTCGCCGTTCATCGGACGCCTGGATGACTATGGCTTCGACGGCATGGATCTGATCCGGGACATCCGCACCATCTACGACAACTTCGGCTACGAGACCGAAATCCTGGCCGCTTCGGTGCGCAACGTCGCCCACGTCAAGGACGCCGCCATCGTCGGCGCTGATGTCGTCACCATCCCGCCGGCGGTATTCGGCGACCTGTTCAAGCACCCGCTGACCGACAAGGGCCTGGATCAGTTCCTGAAGGACTGGGCGGGCACCGGCCAGTCGATCCTGTAGGGCGGGCCACACGGCGGCGCCGGGTTCGCCTGGCGCCGTTCATATGATCACTGATTATTTCGCTGACGCGAACTGTGTTCGCATTTGCAATCTCGTGCGTTAGGGTGGCAGCAGCCATAGGGGAGACCACCATGGTCCCGACCGACGCCACCGCCGAGATACGCTTCGCAGACCCTGATGAGGCCGCCAGCTTCTCGACCTTCGTACAGGGCTTTCTCTCGGCCAACGGCTTTCCGTTCGTGATCATTCATGACGCCCCCGAGGTCGTCGGCCATATGCGCCGCGTGGTGTTCGAGGACGCCGGGATCAGCCGAAAGTTCGCTCAGGAGTGGGTCAACCTGCGCGGCGCCCTGGGTCAGGCCTAGACCCTTCAGACTTCACAAGTCGGGTTCTACAGGCGCGCTTCCTCCAGGCGCCCTCACCCGCCGCCCAGGGCCGGACGTGCGGGCCCTGAGATCGGGGTCAGGCTTTTTTCGGTTGGGACGGAGACTTGCTGGGACCTGGTTGCCGAGCTCTACGCCTTGGCAGCTTGAACAGATGGTGCTCACCCTCGCCCGGCATGGCCGGTGAGGGGTCTATGGCCTTGGTCGGGCGCGGTGGCGGGAGATCCTCGCGGACCGGGTCGTCGGCCAGCAGATGGGCGGTCAACATCAGGTCGGTCTTGACCGAGGCGAAGTCTTCCCTGGCCGTCCAGGCGCGGATCGCGGCCTGGGCAAAGGCTTCCGACAGGTCGGTAACCTCGATCTGCACGGCCGGCTCCTTGCGGATGCGAGGATCGTTCTCGGCCCGCTCGCGCAGGCGTTTCAGCACCGCAACCAGATCGGTCTTCAGGGGAACCTTGAACAGCACGTCCACGCGGCGGGTGCGGTGGGCCGAATAGTTGAGGATCACATCGCCGAACACCTTGCTGTTGGGGATCATCACCTTGACGTTGTCGAAGGTGGCGATCTCGGTGAACAGCAGGTCCAGCGACTTGACCGTGCCGATGCGGGTGACCGTTTCGATGGTGTCGCCAACGCGGTAGGGCCGGAACAGCAGGATCATCACGCCGGCGGCCACGTTCGAGAGAGCGCCCTGCAGAGCCAGGCCAATGGCCAGCGAGGCCGCGCCCAGCACAGCGATGATCGATGTCGCCTGCACGCCCAACTGTTGCAGCACGGCCACCAGACCGACCACCACGATGGCGTAGCGGACCAGGGAGGCCCCGAAGGTTTCCAGGGTGTGGTCGGGATTGTTGCGATGGACGCGGCCCAGGGTTCGCCGCACCACCCCGGCCGCCCAGCCCGCGATCCAGAAGGTCAGGCCCAGGATAAGGGCGGCGACCACCAGATTGACCGCCACCTTGCCAGCCCAGTCGAAGACGTGGGTCAGCAGGGTCTCGTCGGCCTTCATATTGGCGAGGTCGGGCAGCTTGCCGGCGGTCGGAATCAGGGTCGGCTTGGTCATGGACCTTTCGATGGCGCCCCCGCCATTGGCGGTCAACGACCGGCGCTTGCCTCTGCTCCCGTAAAAGCTGCTCTTCGACCTTTCGAAACAGTCGGTTACATCAATTGGCTCGAATTCGAGTCGATCCGCCCTTAAGAGCCGCGCCCATGAGCATGCCCTTCATCGACCTCGCCGCGCAGCAGCGCCGGATCCGCGACAGGATCGACGTGGCTATGGCCGCCGTCCTCGACAGCGGGGCCTATGTGATGGGTCCGCAGGTGCGCGAGTTCGAGTCTAGGCTGGCCGCACCTTCAACCTCGACCCCGTCAAGCTGGAAGCCGCCATCGCCGGGGTGAAAGCCGAGGGCAGGCTGACGCCCAAGGTGGTGATCGCGGTGGATCTGTTCGGCCAGCCCGCCGACTATCCGGCCATCAAGGCCATCTGTGACCGCGAAGGCCTGAAGCTGATCGCCGACAGCGCCCAGGGCTTTGGCTGCACCCTCGACGGCAAGCACCCGCTGCACTGGGCCGACGTGGCCACCACCAGCTTCTTCCCGGCCAAGCCGCTGGGCTGCTACGGCGACGGCGGCGCGGTGCTGACCAACGACCAGGACGTATGGGACCTGATGGACAGCTTCCGCGTCCACGGCAAGGCGGTCGCCCCAGACCTGGTCGGTCGCACCTTCGACCACGACACCAAGTACCTGAACACCCGCATCGGCATGAACTCGCGCCTCGACACCCTCCAGGCGGCGATCCTGATCGAGAAGCTGGCCATCTTCGCCGAAGAGATCGAGCTGCGGCAGGTGGTGGCCGATCGCTATGCCGAGGGCCTGCAGGGCGCCGTGCTGGCGACACCGAAGGT
>NCEV01000123.1 GCA_002280875.1 Caulobacter sp. 32-67-35
GCTGATCGCCCACAGTCCGGCGTTCGAGCGCTATTCGCCCGGCCTGATGCTGTTCCAGGACATCCTGAAAAGCATGGACAGCGGGCCCTATGACCGGCTCGACCTGGGGGCCGGCGACTATCGCTTCAAACGCGAGCTGTCCAATGCCCGCCAGACGGTGGTGTTCGGCTTTCTCGGCTCGCCCTCGCCCGCCGCCTTCGTGCGCAGCGCCGCCTATGGCGTCCGCCAGATGGTCGAGGCCCTGCCGCTGGGGCGGATGTCCGAGCTGCCGGGCAAGGCGATGCGGCGGCTGGACCTGCTGCGCGGGCTGCACTGAGGGTGCGCCCTTCTCCCCTTGCCGGAGACGGCGGCCAGGCGTCCTAACCCCGCGTCCAGGCCAGGGTCTGGACGTCTTCGCGGAAGGCGAACCGCAGCAGGTGTTCGGCGACCACGTCTTCCAGCTTGGCTAGGCCACCGAGGTTTTCCGTCTCGACCGTGATATCCAGACCCGTCTCGTTGGCGATCATCCGGCATTCGCCGATCGGCAGCGGAATGTGGGCGGTGGTCTCATCGAAGGTGACCGTCAGGCGGGCATGGCTCTGCATCGCGGCGCGCCTCAGATGCGTTCGATGACGCCGGCCGCGTCGTCCAGCGCCTTGGCGATGGCGTCGACCTGCTCGGCCGTCAGCTGGCCGGCGGTGAGTTTCAGCCGCAGGGCGGTCTTGAGGTTTTCCCGGGCCCGCAGGATCTGCGGCGAGAAGGCGGCGCTGCGAGCGGCGGCCTCGGCCATGCGCTCGAACAGGCTCTTCACCGGCTGGGCGTTGGCTTCCAGGAAGGCTTCGCCCTCGGGGGTGATGGTGTGCAGCTTCTTGCCGCCGCCGGCCTCGATGACGGTGATGTAGCCCAGCTCTTCCAGCAGGGTCAGGGTTGGATAGATCACGCCCGGGCTGGGGGTATAGGCGCCGCCCGCTGCGGTTTCGACCGCCTTGATCAGCTCATAGCCATGGCTGGGCTGCTCGGCGATCAGCTTGAGAACCACCAGGCGCAGGTCGCCGTGGTCGAAGAACCGGCCCATGCGGCCGCCGCCCCGACCCGGACCGCGTCCGTGATGGTCGTGGCCGTGAACGCCGAAAGGATGGCGGCTGTGGTGAGCGCCCCAATGACCGCCATCGCGGCGGCCGTGGTGATGGTGGTGTCGTCCAAACATGTTGTTTCGATCCTATTTCGTTATATCGAAACGATAGATATATCGGATTGGCGGCCGCGCAAGAGCCTATTTAGATATATCGAGAATATTTTGTTCGACGGCTCAGCCGATCTTGCCGCCGGGGTCAGACGGCCTGCAGGGTTTCGGCCAGCAGACGCCCTTCGGCCGCGCGGGTCGAGCCGGCGCGCCAGGCCACCACGATCTCGCGGCTGGAATGGGCGTGGTCGAGCGGCCGCACGGTGACGGCGGCGTTTTCGGTCAGGCCGGCCTGCACCGCCATGGCCGGCAGGAACGAGATGCCCAGGCCCGAGCCGATCATCTGCACCAGGGTGGGCAGGGAGGTGGCGGCGAAGCTCTCCTCATCGCCAAAGCCCCCATTTGCGTGGCGGGAGGGCGCCTCCAGTCCGCAGGCGGCCAGGGCGTGGTCGCGCAGGCAGTGGCCGTCCTCCAGCAGGATCAGGTCTTCACCGACAAGGCTGTCGGGATCGACCCGCGCCGAGGCGGCCATCGGATGGTTGGCGGGCGCGGCGGCCAGCAGTTCGTCATCCTCGACATGGGCCCAGTCCAGGCCAGACATGTCGTAGGGCAGGGCGATCAGGGCGGCGTCCAGGGCGCCGGCCTTCAGGGACGCGATCAGGCGCTGGGTCAGGTCCTCGCGCAGGAACAATCGCAGCTTGGGGAAGCGGTCGCGCAGCAGCGGCAGGGCGCGCGGCAACAGATAGGGGGCCACGGTCGGGATCACGCCCAGCCGGAACCGGCCGGCCAGCGGCAGGCCCGCCCCCCGCGCCGCCTGCACCAGATCCTCGGTGCGGGTCAGGATATCCTGGGCCCTTCGCACGGCTTCCTGGCCGGCGGCGGTGAGAATGACGCCAGAGCGGGCGCGGTCGACCACGGCGGCGCCGAGGATCTTCTCCAGTTCCTGGATGCCCGCCGACAGGGTGGGCTGGGTGACATGGGCGCTCTCGGCGGCCCGGCTGAACGAGCCGTGCTCGGACAGAAGCTTGAGATATTGCAGCTGGCGCAGGGTGGGAAGCATACCCAATCCTTAACCGCGAAAGCCCTCTTCGTATAGATCGATCCTATCCCATGGAACGATTTAATCGATTGGACCTATCGTTCGCTGACCCCTATATCGGCCCCACCATTCACGGGAGCCCTCCATGGCCTTGATCAACACCACCATCAAACCCTTCACCGCCCAGGCCTACAAGGCCGGCAAGTTCATCGAGGTCAGCGACGCCGATCTGAAGGGCAAGTGGTCCGTCGTGTTCTTCTATCCCGCCGACTTCACCTTCGTCTGCCCGACCGAGCTTGAAGACCTGGCCGACAACTATCCCGAACTGCAGAAGATGGGCGTGGAGGTCTATTCGGTCTCGACCGACACCCACTTCTCGCACAAGGCCTGGCACGACAGCTCGCCCGCCATCGGCAAGATCCAGTACACGATGATCGGCGACCCGTCGGGCCTGATCACCAACAACTTCGACGTCATGCGCGAAGGCGTCGGCCTGGCCGACCGCGGCACCTTCCTGATCGATCCGGAAGGCGTGATCCAGTTCATGGAAATCACCGCCGAAGGCATCGGCCGCAACGCCGCCGAGCTGATCCGCAAGATCAAGGCCGCCCAGTACGTCGCCGCCCACCCGGGCGAAGTCTGCCCCGCCAAGTGGGAAGAAGGCGAAAAGACCCTCGCGCCTTCGCTCGACCTGGTCGGCAAGATCTAACGACACGACCCCTTCGCGACCTCTGGTCGTGATCCGCGTCGCCGCCTTTTCCGTCAGCCCACGGAACTGGCGGCGACGCCCTTCTTCCTGAAGATCCCGCGCCGCGCCTCCCCGCGCATCGCCACCCCGGAGCCCGCCATGTTGGACGATGGTCTGAAGACCCAGCTGAAAGCCTATCTGCAGAACCTGCGCCAGCCGATCGAACTGGTCGCGTCGCTGGGCGACGGCGCCAGCTCGCGCGACATGCTCGCCCTGCTGGAAGACGTGGCCGGAACCTCCGACAAGGTCAGCCTGAGCCTGACCGGCGGCGACGCGCGCAAGCCGTCCTTCGCCATCACCCGCGCCGCCGGCGACGCCGATGTGCGCTTTGCCGGTCTGCCGCTGGGTCACGAATTCACCTCGCTGGTGCTGGCCCTGCTGCACGTGGGCGGCCACCCGCCCAAGTTTGACGCCGAGGCGCTGGACCGGGTCCGCGCCCTGGACGGCGACTATCACTTCGAGACCTATTTCTCGCAGTCCTGCCAGAACTGCCCCGACGTGGTGCAGGCCCTCAACACCATGAGCGCGCTCAATCCGCGCATCACCCACGTGGCCATCGACGGCGCGCTGTTCCAGGAAGAGGTCGAGGCGCGCCAGATCATGGCGGTGCCCACCATCCTGCTGAACGGCCAGCCCTTCGGCCAGGGCCGCATGGACCTGGAACAGATCCTGGCCAAGCTGGATACCGGCGCCGAGGCGCGGATGGCCGAGAAGATCAAGACCAAGGACGCCTTCGACGTTCTCGTTATCGGCGGCGGCCCGGCCGGCGCCGCGGCGGCGATCTATGCCGCCCGCAAGGGCATTCGCACCGGCGTCGCCGCCGAGCGCTTCGGCGGTCAGGTGCTGGACACCATGGCCATCGAGAACTTCATCTCGGTGCCCCACACCGAGGGTCCCAAGCTGGTCTCGGGCCTGGAGCAGCACGTCAAGGACTATGACGTCGACATCATGAATCTGCAGAAGGCCGTGGGCCTGGTTCCGGCCAAGACTCCCGGCGGCCTGATCGAGATCAAGCTGGAGAACGGCGCCAGCCTGAAGTCGCGCAGCGTGATCCTGTCGACCGGCGCCCGCTGGCGGAACGTCAACGTGCCCGGCGAGACCGAGTACAAGAATAAGGGCGTGGCCTATTGCCCGCACTGCGACGGCCCCCTGTTCAAGGGCAAGCGCGTGGCGGTGATCGGCGGCGGCAACAGCGGCGTCGAGGCGGCCATCGACCTGGCCGGCATCGTCGCCCACGTCACCCTGATCGAGTTCGACAGCCAGCTGCGCGCTGATGCGGTGCTGCAGCGCAAGCTGGCCAGCCTGCCGAACGTCAGGATCGTCACCTCGGCCATGACCACCGAGATCCACGGCGACGGCGTGAAGGTCAACGGCCTGACCTACAAGGACCGCAACAGCGACAGCGTTCACCGCGTCGACCTGGAAGGGGTGTTCGTGCAGATCGGCCTGGTGCCCAACACCGAGTGGCTGAAGGACAGCGGCGTCGCCCTGTCCAACCGCGGCGAGATCGAGGTGGACTATCGCGGCGAAACCTCGATCCCTGGCGTGTTCGGGGCCGGTGATGCGACCACCACGCCCTACAAGCAGATCATCATCGCCATGGGCGAGGGCTCCAAGGCCGCCCTTTCGGCCTTTGACTACATGATGCGTCTGGAGCCGGCCCAGCCGGCGGAGCAGGTCGCCGCCTAGAGCCCTTTCCGACCTGATTGTTTCATCAGGGTCGGGCGAAAAGGGCTCTAAATCAAAAGTCTAGCGTTTTTCGATCCGATAACCGTTTCACACTTATCGGAAAACGCTAGGGATCTGCCAGGCCCCTGGAAACCGTCGCCTCCGCCCTTCGGGACGGGCGCGGCGGTTTTCGCGTTTCAGGCGAGCCGCGAGGGCGGGGTGCGACCTCTGCGCCCTCGACATTCGACTTGACCTTCGACTATTTTGTTAACCTCTGGGCAAGGGATTCGGGGTCTGGACGGCTATCGCGCCGTCAACCCTCAGGGACAAGGTGGGCGACATGAGGCTGCTGTCGAAGAACGTGCGCGACACGAAGACGGTGAAGCCGGCGATGCTGGTCGAAGACTCGGTTCGGCCGGAATTTTCCGAGCGCCTGATCGAGTCCACCCAGGCCATCGGCGTCCGCTATGAAACCATCCATGGCGGCCTCGACAGCATCAGCCGTGTGGTCGAGCACCTGCGGGCGATCGAGCCCCTGCTCGCCGAAATCCGCCAGCCCGTCGCCGAAGAGTTCGAAGCGCGCCGCGCCGAGCACGCCGAGCTGATCGCCCTGCGCGCCAATTACGAACCTGCGCAACGGTCTGCTGCAGTCGGATCTGAAGGTCGGCAATCTGGACGCCTCGCTGCGCGACGCCACCGCCCGCATCGAGCATCTGGTCCAGGACGTCGACACTCTGCGCACCCAGAGCCAGGACATCGACGCCCGTCGCGGCGAGGCTGAAGCCGCCCTGGCGCGCGTCAGCCAGGAAAACGCGCTCTTCGTCGAGGAGATCGTGACGCTGAAGAAGCGCATCGACCAGGCCGGCATCGATCTGGCGCGCCTGTCGCGCATTGAAACCGATCTGGAAGCCCAGATCGCCGCCGAACGCGCCCGCATCCAGGCCGCCGAAAACGCCCTGGCCGTGCATCAGGCCGACAGCGGTCGCACCATCCGTGGCCTCGAAAGCCAGGTCGAGGCCGGCCGCGCCGAGATCTCGGCGCTTCAGACCCGCCTGGAAACCGCGACCGGCCGCGCCGACAAGCTGGAAGAGATGAACAGCCAGATCTCGCAGCGTCTGGCCGAGTCCAGCGCCCAGCAGCAGGCCGTCGAACGCCGGGCTGGCGATCTGAATGTCGCGCTGGAACGGGCCCTGGACCGGATCCGCTCGCTGGAAGACGAGGGCGAGGGCCTGCGTCAACGCCATGCTGGCGTCGACACCGCCCGCGCCGCCGCCATCGAACGCGCCGACCAGCTGGCCAAGGCCGCCGTGGCCCACGACAAGACGCTGCAGCGGGCCGAGGAACGCGCCAACCAGCTGCGCGTCCGCCTGGAGGCCATGCAGGAAGCCCAGGACGCCGCGCGCCGTCAGCACGAGGAAAAGGTCGGCGAACTGCAAGCGCAGATCGAACGCCTCACCTCCGAAGCGGCGCTCGCCGAGGGCGCCCTGGAAGCGGCCCGCCGCGACCGCTCGCGTCTGCAGATGGCTCTGCTGGGCGCCACCGAAGGCGACATCGCTGAAGCCAGCTAGATCTTTCCCCCGACCAAAGTCCGGAAAAGGGCGGTCCTCGTGGCCGCCCTTTTTTGTTGCGGCCGCCGCGCCCTAGCCTGGCTTACCCGTCTCGATCTGGCGCTTGAGCCGAACGACCTGCTGTCCGATCACGCCATCGACCGGCGCGGCGATGCTGTCGAGACCGCCCTTCATGTAGCCGCCGACGTCGTAGGTGACGGTCAGGGTGGTCTTGCCGTCCGTCTCCGCCAGACCAAAGCTCATGTGACCGGCCGCGCCGCTGCTCTGCAGCGGACCCAGCGCGCCAAACAGGGTCAGCTTCTGGCCGGGCTGGGCGTAGACGGTGCTCATGTGCAGCACCGAGCCGCCGCCCGGCAGCCTTTCGCAGAAACAGCCGCCCGACGCCGCCGCCAGCGACAGATTGGCGGCCGAGCCCGACCAGGTATGGGACGAGTCCCACCAGGTCGCCGGCTGGAGGAGCGAGGCCCAGACCCTGACGGCCGGCGCGGCGATCTCGACAGCGTGCTTCACCTGAAAGCCGCTGGGCGTGGCGTCCATGACCTCGGCGCGGGCGGCCGCGGCGGTCAGAGCCAGGGCGGCGACGGAAATCCAGAGCTTCATGCGATGTCCCCTTGTGACGACGGCAGGGTTCCCCCGCCACCAGAATGACGTCAAGCTTCAGTGGTTTTCTTCCGGGAATGATCGCGCTAGGCTCGGCGCATGAACACGACCCAGGGCGGTCGTCGGGGCTTCGGGCTCCGTCGCTCGCAGGACCTTATCCGCTCCGTATGACGCCCTGAACTGATCAGGCGAGACGCCGCGCATGCGGCTCCAGGACGGCCCCGCCGTCAGCGAAACATACGGAAATTCAGAGACATGACGACCTCCACCCCCGATTGGGCCGCGCGTTTCAGCGAACGCATGACCCGCGTCCGCGCCAGCGAGATCCGCGAGCTTCTCAAGCTTCTGGACCAGCCCGACATCCTGTCACCGCCGGCTCGCAGCAGGCGTTGGACCTGCTGGGCAAGCTGTTCCTGACGCGCGGCGACACGGTGATGGTGGCCCGGCCCACCTATCTGGGCGCGCTGCAGGCCTTCAACGGCTACGAGCCGACCTATCTGGACATGCCGGAAACCGGCCTGGCCGACGGCCTGGACGCCGCGACGCTGGATCGGGCAAAGGGTTGCCTGGGCTATTTCGTCCCCGACTTCGCCAATCCCACCGGCCAGAGCCTGACCCTGGACGAGCGGGAGGCCCTGCTGGACCTCGCCGGCGACCTGGACATGACCCTGATCGAGGACGCCGCCTATCGCGAGCTGCGCTTCAGCGGCGAGGCCCTGCCAACCCTGCTGTCGCTGGACATCGCCCGGTCAGGCGGGATCGAGGCGGCCCGCACCCTGTTTTGCGGCACCTTCTCCAAGACCCTCTCGCCGGCCCTGCGCATCGGCTGGGTCTGCGGTCCGCGCGCGGTGATCGAGAAGCTGGTTTTGCTGAAACAGGGCGCCGACCTGCACGTCTCGACCATCAACCAGATGGTCGCCCACCGCGCCGTGATCGAGGGCTTTGACCAGCACCTGGGCATGCTGCGCGGCGCCTATGGCGCCAACGCGCGGGTGATGCTGGCGGCTCTTGAGCGCCACATGCCGGCGGGGGTCACCTGGTCGAAGCCCCACGGCGGCATGTTCGTCTGGGTCTGGCTGCCCGAGGGCCTGGACGGCAAGGTCGTGCTCGAACGAGCGCTCGCCGAGGAACGTGTCGCCTTTGTGCCGGGCGAGCCGTTTTTCGCGGAGGTTCCGACCGCCAACGCCCTGCGGCTGAGCTATTCGCTGCCGACCGACGCGCAGATCGAGGATGGCGTGGCGCGGCTGGCGCGGTTGATCGGGCGGATGGGGTAGAGCCGTGCGTCTTTCGAGACCCTCCTACGGAGGGCTTCTCAGGATGAGGAATTCAACGAAAGCGTCCTAATCCTGAGGTCCGAGCCGAAGGTGAGCCTCGAAGGACGCAAGGCTGGTCCCACGTCAATCCGGCGGCGACGTCACCGTTGCGCCGCCAGCCTTCAGCCTGTCCAGCACGCCATTGGCCGGCAGAAGGAACGCCAGATCGACCACCGCCACCGTGACGCCGGGCCGGTTCAGCGCGCTCGACAACGCATTGGCCGACTGGCTGATCTGCTGCTCCAGAAGTTTGGCGCCGCCGGGCGACCGGAGCAGGCAGCGCTGGGCGGCGCTGGTCGAATAGCGGGCGCGGACGCTGGCCAGATCGCCCCGCGCCCAGTCCGAACCGATGGTCCTGGGCCGGCCGCCTTCATATTCCAGCTCGTCCAGGGCGTCGCGCAAACAGGCCAGCTGGGCGTCCTTCGACAGCTTGCCAGCGCTGGAGACCACCGCGCTCATCCGGTACTGGCCTACGGCCTTGATCCTGACCTTGCGGGCCCTGGCCATGCGCTCGATGGTGCTGACCGGCTTGGCTTCCGAGAGGCCGGCCGCCTGGCGGAAATCCGACAGCAACAGGAAGCCCGCCATGGCCGGCTGCCAGTTCCGGTACTCGCCGGCGCCCTTTTTCGCCCGGGTGCGGCCCGAGACAAAGCGGGCCTTGAGGTCCGGCGGCAGCTCGTCTTCCAGCCTGTCGCCCAGCCCCTGGCGCAGGCCCGCGCCGCCCTTCAGCACAAAGCCGGCGATCTGGGCCGGACCAACAGAGGCCTTGGGCGGTACGAGCAGGAGATCGGCCTGATCCAGGGCGCGTTCGAGCCCGCCCTTCTCGACCAGCCAGATGGCCGGCCCGGGAGCCCGGGCGACCACCAGCAGTTCCTCGACGACCGCGCTGCCCGGACCTTCGGGGGCGGCGCCGAGATCGAGGGTCTGGGCGTGGGCGGTCGTCGCATAAAGCAGGGCAGCCGCCGCGAGCGCAACGCCGGTGGGTTTTACAAACGTCATGTCGACCCTCTGAACCTAGTCATCCCGGCCGTCGGCGGCCATGGCGAAACTCGGATTGAGGGTCGCAGCGACGCCGGTAGCGGCGGCTGATGCGAGGAAGGTGCGACAGTACACGGATCATCTCCGGTGGATGTGTTGGCGCCGAGCCTAGGCCAGCCCCGGGTCTGCGTCACATAACGGGGCTGTAACCTTTAAGTCGGGCCGTAAAGCGGCGGCGTGGACGAACCGCGCGGGCGAGGCTAAACCTCGCTCATGTCCATCGGCGTCTTTGACTCAGGGGTTGGCGGTCTTTCCGTCCACCGCGCTCTCGTGCAACGCCTCCCGCAGGCGGATTTCACCTATCTGGCCGATATCGCCCTGCGCCGCCTGCAGCAGACCTGGCTGCCCGGCTATCGCCAACAGCTGGGCCGACCGATCAACATCCTGGGCATCATCGTGCCCACCATCGAGGCCGCCACCGGCCTGCCCTGGGAGCACGAGGCCGAGCGACGCGGCGACAAGGTCGAGCAGCTGGATATCCTGGGCGTGTTCTCCACCCCGGGCACGGCGAAGTCGCGGGTCTATGAGATCGAGATCGACAAGCGAAAGCAGGATCTGGCGGTGTTTTCCGAGCCCTGCCCGAACCTGGCCCGCATGATCGAGGCCGACACCGGCGCCGTCGAACTGGCCCAGGAGATCGACGGCCACGTCCAGGCCCTGAAGACGCGCATCGGCCGCTATCCCGACCGCGTGGTGCTGGGCTGCACCCACTACGAGATCGTCGCCGACATCTTCCGCGCCGCCCTGCCGGCCGGCACGCCGCTGATCCAGCAGCCGGCCGCGACGGCCGATGCGCTGGAGCTTTATCTGCAGCGCCATCCGGAGCTGGATCCGGGAACCGGCGGCAGCCGGGTGTTCCTGACGACGGGCGAGCCCGGGCCACAGAACGGGCTGGTCGAGAGCTTCTGGGGCGGTCCGCTGCGGTTTGAGGCGGCTTAGGGACCAGTATCGGGAGTAGGCCGCCGATCGATCTAGGCCGCAGCCAGCGGCTGAATGCCCGCCAGGGCTTCCCGGCTGGCGATCGCATCGCGGGAAAGGTCATGCTGGGCCTGGAGGTTCATCCAGTATTCGGCCGAGGTTCCAAAAGCCTTGCCCAGGCGCAGCGCGGTGTCAGCGGTGATTGAGCGCTGCTCGCGCACCAGCTGTTCAATCCGGCTGCGGTCCTTCAAGCCGATCGCCTTGGCCAGGGCCCCGGCGGTCAGATTGAAGGCGGGCAGATAGTCCTCGCGCAGCAGTTCGCCCGGATGGGGCAGGGGCGAGTCCAGCGTCGTGTAGTCGATGGTCATGTCTTTCTCCTCGCCGAGGACGGGCTGGGCGACGTCAATGGTAGTCGACGATTTCAACGTTTTCAGGCCCGGCAGGACCCCACTCAAAGCAGACCCGAAACTGGTCATTGATGCTGATCGACCATTGGCTTGAACGGTTGGCGGTCAGCTGGTGAAGGCGATTTCCCGGCGGCGTGCGAAGATCCTCAACGGTCGAGGCCGCATGGACCGCCGCCAGCCGGCGACGGGCGGCTTTGACAAGGTCTGGCGGAAAACCTTTGGGCGAACGCCCCAGAAAGACCTCTTCGGCAAACTTGCCTTTCCAGCTTTGGATCATCTCGCGCCTCTCGCTCGGAGATGTAGCGCGAGACACTACGGAAAGCAAGCAAATGTAGCGTCATGCGCTACATCTCAACGCTCCGGGTCCTGTGAAGCTGGTCAGGCAAGCCCAAGACCCACTGAATCACCCTGATGACGATCAGCGTAAACGCCCCTTAACCCTCTTCAGGCACAACATGGCGGTTCGAGAGTTCGGTACCCGGTGTTTTCGGAGAGTTTCATGGCGCGAGCGGCGCGGCGTACGGCGGTGGAGCTGTTCTGGGATGCCATCCGCTATGGCTGGGCCCAGCCGTGGTCGGCGCGGTTCCGGGGCGGGCGGAGCCGGGGCGGCCATCGCCGACATCCTGATGCAGTCGCTGGGCCTGGTGGGCTGGCTGGCCGCCCTGCTGATGCTGGTCTTCGGCCTGACCCGGGTGTCGCAGGCCGATCCCGCCGCCGAGCGTCACGACCTGCGCCTGCGCGCCCTGGTGGGCGTGGCCGGCCTGCTGGCCCTGGCCGGCGTGCTGGCCGCACTGCCGACCCCCGCTATCTGGCAGTCCGCCAAGGGGCTGGGCGGGTTCTGGGGCGATGGCCTGCTGCACGTCATCGCCGCCGTCTTCGACTTTGCCCGCCTGCCGGGCGCCGAGCTGATCGCCGCCATCCTGCTGGCCATCGGCGCCGCCATCGCCCTGGGCTTCGCCATCGGCTTCCGCCGCTTTGATCCGGAAGCCATCGCCCACGCCGTGAACGGCGCCCTGCAACCGCGCGAGCGGGCCGAGCCCGAACCTGTCGCCCCCGCGCCCAAGGCGCCGCGCGCCCGCAAGGTTGTCGAGACCCCGGTCCCGCCGCGCCGCCCGGCCCGGCCCGAAGCCGAGGTCCCGGAACAGGCCTATACGCCCCCGCCCGTCGCCGCTGATGACGAGGACGAGGACCAGCCCGTCGCGGCCCGCCCCCTGGCCATCGCCAAGCCCAAGACCCTGCCCAAGGACTCAGGCCGCGAGCAGCGAGAGCAGCAAAAGGCCTTCAACTTCAACGATGAAGGCGGCTTCCAGCTGCCCGAGCTGGCCATGCTGGCCAAGGCCAAGCCGCGCTCGTCGGACGTCGACGCCGCCGCCCTGCGCCAGAACGCCCGCCTGCTGGAAAGCGTGCTGGCCGAGTTCGGCGTCAAGGGCCAGATCGACCAGATCCGCCCCGGCCCCGTAGTCACCATGTACGAGCTGGTCCCGGCCCCCGGCGTCAAGACCGCCCGCGTCGTGGCCCTGGCCGATGACATCGCCCGCTCGATGAGCGTGATCTCCTGCCGCGTCGCCGTGGCCCAGGGCCGCAACGCCATCGGCATCGAAATGCCCAATTCGCGGCGCGAGACCGTCTATCTCCGCGATCTGCTGTCCAGCAACGACTATGACAAGGCCAGCTCGATCCTGCCCATGGCGCTGGGCGAAACCATCGGCGGCGAGCCCTATATCGCCGATCTCGCCAAGATGCCCCACCTGCTGATCGCCGGCACCACCGGCTCTGGCAAGTCGGTGGGCGTCAACGCCATGATCCTGTCGATCCTGTACAAGCTGCCGCCCGAGAAGTGCCGCTTCATCATGATCGACCCCAAGATGCTGGAACTGTCGGTCTATGACGGCATCCCGCACCTGCTGGCCCCGGTCGTGACCGATCCCAAGAAGGCCATCGTCGCCCTGAAATGGACCGTGCGCGAAATGGAGGACCGCTATCGGCGGATGTCCAAGATCGGCGTGCGCAACATCGGCGGCTTCAACGACAAGGCCAACGAAGCCCTGGAAAAGGGCGAGCATTTCGAGCGCACCGTCCAGACCGGCTTCGATGACGCCGGCCGCCCGATCTACGAGACCGAGCAGATCCGCCCCGAAGCCATGCCCTATCTGGTCGTCGTCATCGACGAGGTCGCCGACCTGATGATGGTGGCCGGCAAGGACATCGAAGGCGCCGTCCAGCGCCTGGCCCAGATGGCCCGCGCCGCCGGCATCCACCTGATCATGGCCACCCAGCGCCCGTCGGTCGACGTGATCACCGGCACCATCAAGGCCAACTTCCCCACCCGGATCAGCTTCCAGGTCACCTCAAAGATCGACGCCCGCACCATCCTGGGCGAGCAGGGCGCCGAG
>NCEV01000025.1 GCA_002280875.1 Caulobacter sp. 32-67-35
TGGGTCTGGCTGGCCCTGGCGGCGATCTTCCTCGCCATCGAAGTCGGGACCGGCAGTGGCTGGCTGCTATGGCCGGCCGCGTCCTCGGCGGTGGTCGGTCTTCTGGCCCTGGCCTTGCCGATGAACCTGCCCGTCGAGATCGCCCTGTTCGCCATCCTGACCATCGCCACCACCTATCTGGCCCGCCGGTTTCTGAGGCCGGTGCTGGAGGGCGACGCACCTGATCTCAATGACCCGCTGCTGCGCCTGATCGGCCGCGACGGCGAGGTGCTGTCGACCTTCGAGGCCGGCGTGGGTCGGGTCTTTGTCGACGGCAAGGAATGGCAGGCCCGTCTTGAAGGCGGACCGCCCTTGCCGGGCCAGCGCATCCAGGTCGTGGGCGTTGATGGCGCGACGCTAACGGTGCGCGCCTACTAACTTGGCCGTTTGAGGCTCGACGGCTGGCGCCTGGCTAGACGCGTCCCCATCTGGCCGTTCACACCGCCGCTTGCATCGCGCGGATCTTCAGGGGGACCCGTGACGGGCATCATTTCGGTAACGGGTCTGACCAAGACCTATGCTTCAGGCCATCAGGCCCTGAAGTCAGTGGATCTGGACATTCGACAGGGCGAGATCTTTGCGCTGCTGGGCCCCAACGGGGCCGGCAAGACCACGCTGATCAGCATCATCTGCGGCATCGTCAATCCCAGCACGGGGACGATCCTGGCCGATGGCCATGATGTGGTCCGCGACTATCGCGCCGCCCGATCCAAGATCGGCCTGGTGCCGCAGGAGTTGAACACCGACGCCTTCGAGACGGTCTGGGCCACGGTGCGCTTCTCGCGGGGTCTGTTCGGCAAGCCTCGCAACGACGCCTATGTTGAGAAGGTGCTGCGCGACCTGTCCCTCTGGGACAAGAAGGACGCCAAGATCATGACGCTGTCGGGCGGCATGAAGCGCCGGGTGATGATCGCCAAGGCGCTGAGCCACGAGCCGACCATCCTGTTTCTGGACGAGCCCACCGCCGGCGTCGATGTCGAGCTGCGCCGCGACATGTGGGAGATGGTCCGCGCCCTGCGCGCCAGCGGCGTCACCATCATCCTGACCACCCACTATATCGAGGAAGCCGAGGAGATGGCTGACCGGATCGGGGTGATCAGCAAGGGCGAGATCATTCTGGTCGAGGACAAAGATGTGCTGATGCGCAAGCTGGGCAAGAAGCAGCTGACCCTGCAGCTGCAGACCCCGCTGACCGCCGTGCCAGTCGCCCTGTCTGACTACGCGCTGGAACTGGCCGCCGACGGCCACGAGCTGATCTACACCTTCGACGCCCAGGCCGAGGAGACCGGCATCGCCGAACTTCTGCGCCGCCTTGGCGAGCAGGGCGTCGACTTCAAGGACCTGCACACCAGCCAGAGCTCGCTGGAAGACATCTTCGTCAGCCTGGTGAGGGACGCGGCATGAACCTCTACGCGATCAAGTCCATCTATCGTTTCGAGATGGCGCGGTGGTTCCGTACCCTGGCCCAGAGCATCCTGGCGCCGGTGATCTCCACCTCGCTGTATTTCGTGGTGTTCGGCTCTGCGATCGGTTCGCGAATGCAGGCCATTGACGGAGTCAGCTACGGCGCCTTCATCATCCCGGGCCTCGTGATGCTGTCCCTGCTCAGCGAGAGCATCTCCAACGCCGCCTTCGGCATCTACATGCCCAAATGGGCGGGCACGATCTATGAGCTGCTGTCGGCGCCGGTCTCATGGGTCGAGACGGTGATCGGCTATGTCGGCGCCGCCGCGACCAAGTCGGTCCTGCTGGGCCTGCTGATCCTGGCCACCGCCCGGATTTTCGTGCCGTTCGAGATCGCCCACCCGTTCGTGATGCTCCTCTTCCTGGTGCTGACAGCTGTGACCTTCAGCCTGTTCGGTTTCGTGATCGGGGTCTGGTCCGACAACTTTCAGAAGCTGCAGATCGTGCCGGCCCTGATCATCACACCACTCACCTTCCTGGGCGGCAGCTTCTACTCGATCAACATGCTGCCCGAGGTCTGGCAGAAGATCACCCTGTTCAACCCGGTGGTCTATCTGATCAGCGGCTTCCGTTGGAGCTTCTACGGCGTCTCCGACGTCGGCGTTGGCATCAGCCTGGGCATGACCTGCGTGTTCCTGGTGATCTGCCTGACGGCGGTGTGGTGGATCTTCAAGACCGGCTATCGGCTGAAGACCTGAGGTCTGGCGCGACGCTGGCCGTTTCGGTCAGCGCCGCGCCCTTCGCGTTCGGACGCGGCGAGCCCCTGGCGATCATGGACGCCTCGGCGGCGCGGATCAGGCTGCGCTCCCCATTGAACAGCGCCAGGGCCTGGCAGGGCCCCGCCCAGGGCATGGAAGCTGGGTACGGCGAGCACCCCGCCTGGCTCCAGCGCGGCCAGGGCTCGCTCCAGGCCCGTCCGCACGACGCCGCCGGCCAGGCAGCGGTCGCTGAACACTTCCTCACATCCCAGCAGGAGCAGCCGCTCTTCCTGGGGCGGGCTGAAGAAAACCCCGCGCACGGGCGGCAGGCGGTAGTAACCGACAAATTTCATGTCAGGCGCCGGCTCAGCTGCGCCGCTCGCGCAGACCCTGGTTGGCCAGTTCGTCGGCGCGCTCGTTCAGCGGATGGCCGGCGTGGCCCTTGACCCAGCGCCAGTCCACCTCGTGCCGATTGCGGGCGGCGTCGAGGCGTTTCCAGAGGTCGTCGTTCTTGACCGGGCTCTTGTCGGCCGTACGCCAGCCGCGCGCCTTCCAGCCATGGATCCACTGGGTGACGCCTTTCATGACGTACTGGCTGTCGGTGTGCAGCTCGACCTTGCAGGGCTTGTTCAGCGCTTCCAGGGCCATGATCGCGCCCATCAACTCCATGCGATTGTTGGTCGTATGGGCCTCGCCGCCGCAGATTTCCTTCTTCTTTTCGCCATACAGCATGATCGCGCCCCAGCCGCCTGGACCGGGATTCCCCTTACAGGCGCCGTCCGTATAGACCACCACCTTGGGCGTCATACGCTGGTTCCAAACAGGGTCAGCCCCTCGCGATGGACGGCCAGCTTGCGTTCGTATTCCAGCGGATCATGCGGCTTGACCAGGGCGCCGGCCGGGGTCGCCTTCCAGTCGGCCAGACGGGTCAGGAAGAACCGCATCGCCGCGCCGCGCGCCAGGATCGGCAGGGCCTGCTTCTCGGCGGGGCTGAGCGGCCTACGGCGCTGATAGCCGTTCAGCAGGGCGGCTGCGGCGGTGGCGTTGAAGCTTCCGTCCTGCTCGAAGCACCAGGCGTTCAGCGTCACCGCAACGTCATAGGCATAGGCGTCGTCGCAGGCGAAATAGAAGTCGATGGCGGCGGCGAACTTGCCATCGGGCCGGAAGAAGACGTTGTCGGGGAAATAGTCTGCGTGGATCACGCCCGACGGCAGGTCGCGGGGCCAGGCCAGGGCCAGCTCGGCCAGGTCCTTTTCAATGGTCGCCGCCAGACCGGGCTTCAGGTCGTCGGCGCCCTTGCGGTGCTTTGAAAACAGCGGCGCCCAGTAAGGCTGGCCCAGATCATTGACCCGGCGCCCCGGATAGCCTTCGCCCGCCAGATGCAACTGGGCCAGACCTTCGCCGGCTTCGCGGCAATGGGCGACGGTGGGGCGACGCACCGATAGGCCGGGCAGGAACTGCACCAGGGCTGCTGGCTTGCCGCGCAGGGTCTTCAGCGTGCGACCGGCGCGATCGGTGATCGGCGTGGCGCTTGGGAAACCCTTGTCCGCCAGCCAGCGCATCAGGTTCAGGAAATAGGGCAGGTCTTCCGGCGCCGCGCGCTTTTCATAGACCGTCAGGATGAACCGACCGGCCTCCGTCTCCAGCAGGAAGTTGGAGTTCTCCACGCCTTCGGCGATGCCCTTGAACGCCAGGGCCTGCCCCAGGTCAAAGTCGGCCAGGAAGGCGGACAGTTCTTCATCGGTGATGTCGGTATAGACGGCCATGATCGGGGGATGCGGGAGCCGGCGCCGGCGGTCAAGAGGCCGCCTAGGTGGTGAGCAGTCTCGGCAGCTTGAAGGTCACCGTTTCGCGGGCTTCGATCAGGTCTTCGATGGTCACCTCAAAATGCGCGGAGATGGCGTCGATGACGCCTTGCACCAGATCCTCGGGGGCCGAGGCGCCGGCGGTCAGGCCCACGCGAGAAACGCCCTCGAACCAAGACCAGTCCAGGCCATGGGCGTCGTCGATCAGGCGAGCGTCCCGCGCGCCAGCCTTCAGACCGACCTCCGCCAGACGCACCGAGTTGGAAGAGTTCCGCGAACCGACCACCAGCACCAGCTCTGTGCCCTGGGCCAGATGCTTGACCGCGTCCTGGCGATTGGTGGTGGCGTAGCAGATGTCTTCCTTGTGCGGCGCGGCGATGCCGGGGAAGCGGGCCTTGAGAAGGTCGACCATATCGGCCGTATCATCGACAGACAGGGTGGTCTGGGTCAGGAAGGCCACGTTAGAGGCGTCCTTCGGGGTCCAGGCGCGGGCGTCGTCGATGTTCTCGATCAGGGTCACCGTGCCTTCGGGCAGTTGGCCCATGGTGCCGACCACCTCGGGATGGCCGGCGTGGCCGATCAGTACGATCTCGCGTCCTGAATTGAAGTGCTTCTGGGCCTCGACATGGACCTTGGACACCAGCGGGCAGGTGGCGTCCAGATAGATCATCTCGCGCGCCTTGGCCTCGGCCGGCACCGACTTGGGCACGCCGTGGGCCGAGAACACGATCGGGCGGTCATCCGGGGCTTCCGACAGCTCCTCGATGAACACCGCGCCCAGCGCCTTCAGGCGATCGACGACGTGGCGATTGTGGACGATCTCGTGACGCACATAGACCGGCGCGCCGAATTTCTCGATGGCGCGCTCGACGATCTGGATGGCGCGATCGACCCCCGCGCAGAAGCCCCGGGGGCTGGCGAGCACGATGGTGAGCGGCGGACGGACCGGGACATGGGCGTTCATGGGCGGAACCTAAGCGTTCGACGACGCCCGCGCCAGCGCCAGCGGGCAAGTCCGCATCTAAAGCAGCACATTGCGACGTCACGCATATGCCTTTATCAGGCTGCATGACGCCGTCTGGGGCACAGGCCCCTTCAGGCTCTTCATTTTTCTGACCGGACGTTTCATGCGCCGCAATTTCACGCTCGCCCTCAGCGCCCTGATGGCCGTCTCGATCGCCGCATCGGCCACGGTCGTCCATGCCCAGGCGCGCGGCGGACAGGGGCCCGGCAGCGACGATGGCGCCGAAGCCGGCAAGAAGAAAAAGCGCGACGAAGAATGGAACCAGTCCAAGGCTCCGCTGGCCCAACTGCGCAACGCTGGCCCGTGCCCCTATGTGAAGGTGCTGTACGACGCCAGCCGTTATATCGATTTCAAGGACGGCCGCGAAAGTCCGGCGGCGGTGGCCTATACCGGTGAAATCCAGGGGATTTCCTCGGGCTGCGCCTACAAGAGCGATGATCCCATCAGCATTCGGGTCGAGGTGCTGTTCCAGCTTGGCCGGGGGCCGCAGGCGACCGACGCCAGCCGAACCTATCGCTACTGGGTGGCCGTCACCGAGCGGAACCAGACCGTGATCGCCAAGGAATATTTCGACCTGCCGGTCAGCTTCCCGGCTGGCGAGGATCGCGTCTTCGCCACCGAGCAGCTGCAGACCATCACCATCCCGCGCGCGGACGCCAAGGTCAGCGGCGGTAATTTCGAAGTGCTGGTCGGCTTCGACGTGACCCCGGAAATGGCCGCCTTCAATCGCGAGGGCAAACGCTTCCGGGTCAATGCCGGCCAGACGACGGCGCAAGCAGGGGCTCCCACCAAGCAATGAGCGATTTGAAGCGGTCCTTGAGCGAGGCGGCCGCGGCCGCCTTCGAGGCCGCCGGACTGTCTCCCGAATTCGGGCGTGTCACGGCGTCCGACCGGCCCGACCTTGCCGATTTCCAATGCAATGGCGCCCTTGCGGCCGCCAAGAGCGCCAAGCGCAATCCGCGTGAGATCGCGGTGCAGGTCGCCGATCACCTGAAAGGTGATCCGCGTCTGGCGTCGGTCGAAATCGCCGGCGTCGGCTTTATCAACTTGCGCGTCAGCGCCGAAGCCCTGTCGGCCCGCGCCAGGGAGATCGCCGCCGATCCCCGGGTCGGCGCCGCCCTGGTCGAAGAGCCGCGTCGCGTGCTGATCGACTATGCCGGTCCCAACGTCGCAAAGCCCATGCACGTCGGCCACCTGCGCGCCTCGATCATCGGCGAGTCGGTCAAGCGCCTGTACCGCTTCCGTGGTGACGACGTGGTAGGCGACGCCCACTTCGGCGACTGGGGCTTCCAGATGGGCCTGCTCATCACCGCGGTGATGGACGAGGACCCCTTCGTCCGCGCCCTGATGGACAAGCTGCCGGAGGCGCCGCGCGGCTTCACCAAGGCCGACGAGGACAAGGTGCTGGCGGAACTCGCCCCCCGCATCAGCCTGGCCGACCTGGACCGCCTTTATCCGCTGGCCTCCACCCGCCAGAAGGAAGATCTGGAATACAAGGAACGCGCCCGCCGCGCGACCGCCGAACTGCAGAATGGCCGCTTCGGCTACCGTCTGCTGTGGCGCCACTTCGTCAATGTCAGCCGCGTGGCCCTGGAGCGCGAGTTCCACGCCCTCGGTGTCGACTTCGACCTGTGGAAGGGCGAAAGCGACGTCCAGGAACTGATCGCGCCGATGGTGCGCCAGCTGGAAGTGAAGGGCCTGCTTGTCGAGGACCAGGGCGCCCGCATCGTTCGCGTCGCCCAGGAGGGCGACAAGCGCGACGTGCCGCCGCTGCTCGTCGTGTCGTCGGAAGGCTCGGCCATGTATGGCACGACCGACCTGGCCACGATCCTGGATCGCCGCAGCTCGTTCGACCCGCACCTGATCCTCTACTGCGTCGACCAGCGCCAGGCCGACCACTTCGAGACGGTGTTCCGCGCCGCCTATCTGGCCGGCTATGCCGAGCCGGGCACGCTGGAGCATATCGGCTTTGGCACCATGAACGGCAGCGACGGCAAGCCGTTCAAGACCCGCGCCGGCGGCGTCCTGAAGCTGCACGACCTGATCGAGATGGCCCGCGAAAAGGCCCGCGAGCGTCTGCGCGAGGCCGGCCTCGGCGCCGAGCTTTCGGAAGAGGCCTTCGAGGACACCGCCCACAAGGTGGGGATCGCGGCCCTGAAGTTCGCCGACCTGCAGAACTTCCGCGGCACCTCGTACGTGTTCGATCTGGACCGTTTCACCAGCTTCGAGGGCAAGACCGGGCCGTACCTGTTGTACCAGTCGGTGCGTATCAAGAGCGTGCTGCGCAAGGCGGCCGAGGCGGGCGCGGAGGCCGGGCGGATCGTGATCAGAGAACCCGCCGAGCGCGATCTGGCCATGCTGCTGGACGCTTTCGAGGGCGCTCTGACCGAAGCCTATGACAAGAAGGCCCCCAATTTCGTGGCCGAGCACGCCTACAAGCTGGCCCAGACCTTTTCGAAGTTCTATGCGGCCTGCCCGATCATGAGCGCCGACAATGAGCCCACCCGCGCCTCACGCCTGAACCTGGCCCAGACCACCCTGCGCCAGCTGGAGCAGGCTCTGGAGCTGCTGGGTATCGAAGCGCCGGAACGGATGTAGTTGGGTCTTGGCGAGCGACCTGTGGCGGCGCATCATGATCGCATGAGCGCCGCCTATCATGTCCAAGCCGATTGGGACCCCGACGCTGGCGTCTGGATTTCATCGAGCAATATTCCTGGTCTGGTTGTTGAAGCCGAGACCTTGGCGGAGTTCGTGGAGCTTGTTCAGGCGCTTGCGCCGCAATTGCTTGCGGAAAACCTTGGCCTAGCAGGGCGGGTGCCGATTGACTTGCGCGCCAAAGGCACGCTCGACTTGGCGGTCGCAAGTTAGCCGCCAGGGGTGCGCATACTGACGAAACCCTCTGGCATTCCTTTGGCTCGTTGAGAGAGATGAGCCGATGCCCAAGGACTTCTATCCCGATTTGGTGAGGCTTTTGTTGGCAGCAGGCTGCGAACGTCTGCCCGGCGGCAAGGGCAGTCACGAAAAATGGCGTAGCCCGATCTCCGGCCACATCTTCATCGTTCCGAGATCCAAAAGCCGCCACACCGCCAATGAAGTGCTCAAGCAAGCAGGGCTCCCGAAGACGTTCTGAGGGAGTGATGCTCGCATCGCCGACATCGCTTGACTCCCCGCCAGCCCTCCCGCATTGAGCCCAAGACCCACGCGGGAGACATCGGGATTCGCGTCCCGAGGCCGAAGGCGCAACCGCCCCGGAAACGCTCAGGCAAAAGGACCGCGCGGGTTTAGGAACGCTGGAAAGAGGCAGTCTGAAAGGACTGCCCGCCGAAGGAGCAAGGCCCGTATGCGGGCCGGAATCTCTCAGGTCAAAGGGACAGCGGGGGCGCTATCGTCTGGTGAAAGCCGGGCTAGCAGCGCCGTCCCCGTTTGGAGCCCCCGCGTGTCCGACCAAGATCTCAAGAAGACGTCCCTGTACGATGCGCACGTCGCCGCCGGCGCCCGCATGGTTCCGTTCGCGGGTTATTCCATGCCGGTGCAGTACAAGGATGGGGTGCTCAAGGAGCATCTGTGGACCCGCGAGCATGCCGGCCTGTTCGACGTCTCGCACATGGGCCAGGCCCGCATCCGGGGCGAGAACCCGGCCAGGAGCTTCGAGAAACTGGTCTCGGCCGACTATCAGGGCCTCAAGCCCGGCAAGCAGCGTTACGCCGTACTGCTGAATGCCGAGGGCGGCGTGATCGACGACCTGATGACCGCGCGGCCCGACGACGACGGTCTGTTCGTGGTCGTCAACGGCGCCTGCAAGGACAACGATTACGCCATTATCGCCAAGGCCCTCGAGGGCGAGGCTACGGTCGAACGTCTCGAGGACCGCGCGCTTCTGGCGCTGCAGGGGCCCGAGGCCGCCGCGGTGCTGGCTGTCCACGCGCCGCAAGCCGCAGGCATGGTCTTCATGGATACCGCCGCGATGACCGCCTTCGGCGTCGACGCCATCATCTCGCGCTCGGGCTATACCGGCGAGGACGGTTACGAGATCTCGGTCCCTGCCGCCGAAGCGACCCGCATCTGGAACACCTTGCTGGAGGACGAGCGGGTCAAGCCGATCGGCCTTGGCGCGCGCGACAGCCTGCGTCTGGAGGCCGGTCTGCCGCTCTATGGCCACGATATGGACGAGACGGTCTCGCCGATCGAAGCGGGCATGAACTTCGCCATCGGCAAGAGCCGTCGCGAGGCCGGCGATTATCTGGGCGTCGATCGCATTTCCAGGGAGCTGGCCGGCGACCTCAAGCGCGTTCGGGTCAATCTGCGTGTCCTGGAGGGCGCCCCGGCCCGCGAAGGCGCGGAGATCGCCGATGAGACCGGCGCCGTGGTCGGCGTGGTCACCAGCGGCGGCTTTGGTCCCAGCGTCGGCGGCGCCATCGCCATCGGGTTCGCGCCGCCAGCCCTTTCGGCCATCGGCACGAAGCTGAAAGTCATCGTTCGCGGCAAGCCGCAGGCGGCGGAGGTCGTGGCCTCGCCGTTCGTTCCCAATCGTTACGTCCGCAAGATCTAAGCGCGACAGCCAAAAGTGGATGCCGGTTTTGGCGTCCGTCGCGCGACAACAAAGAGAAAAGGGCCTCCTGATGCGCTTCACCAAAGACCATGAATGGGTCGCCGTCGAAGGCGACGTCGCCACCGTCGGCATCACCGCCTACGCCGCCGAGCAACTGGGCGACGTGGTGTTCGTCGAGGTCCCCGAAGTCGGCAAGACCGTCAAGCAGGGCGACGGCCTTGCCGTGGTCGAGAGCGTGAAGGCCGCTTCGGATGTCTACGCCCCGGTATCTGGCGAGGTCGTAGAGGCCAATACCGCCCTGGGCGACGCGCCCGAGACCGTCAATTCGGTTCCCGAAGCCGGCGGTTGGTTCGCCAAGCTGAAGCTGTCCAACCCTTCGGAAGTCGAGGCCCTGATGGACCGTGACGCCTACGAAGCCTTCCTCTCGACCCTCTGATTGACGAGTCGACCGGGCGCTCCTGACGAGCGCTCGGTTCGACACAGACCTAGGCGCTCCTCCCCATGCGTTACCTGCCCCTCACTCCAGAAGACCGCGCGCAGATGCTTGGCGTCATCGGCGTGGACTCGATTGACGCCCTGTTTGTCGACGTGCCGGCCTCCGCCCAGCGTTCCGGAACCGTCGACCTGCCGCTGCACGCCGGCGAACTGGAGGTCGAGCGCGAGATGGCGGCTCTGGCCAAACGCAACCGCTCGGCGGGGGAGGGGCCGTTCTTCTGCGGCGCCGGGGCCTATCGCCACCACGTGCCAGCCACGGTCGACCACATCATCCAGCGGTCAGAGTTCCTGACCAGCTACACGCCCTACCAGCCGGAAATCGCCCAGGGCACGCTGCAGGTGCTGTTCGAATTCCAGACCCAGGTCGCGGCCCTGACCGGCATGGAAGTGGCCAACGCCTCGCTCTATGACGGGTCCACCGCCGCCGCCGAGGCGGTGATGATGGCAACCCGCGTCACCCGCCGCAACAAGGCGGTGATGTCGGGCGGCGTCCACCCGCACTATGTCGAGACGATCGACACCCTGGCCCACGCGGCCGGCGTCGCCACCGAGCGCCTGGCCGTCGCCATTGACGCCGAGGACGCCGTGATCGCCGCCATCGACGCCGACACCGCCTGCGTCGTCGTTCAGACCCCCAATGTGTTCGGCACGGCCACCGATGTGACCAAAATCGCCGCCGCCGCCCAGGCCGCTGGCGCGCTGCTGATCGTGGTGACGACCGAGGTCGTGTCCCTGGGTCTGCTGAAGTCACCCGGCGAAATGGGCGCCGATATCGTCGTGGCCGAGGGCCAGTCGATCGGCAACGGCCTGAACTTCGGCGGTCCCTATGTCGGCCTGTTCGCCTGCAAGGAAAAATACATCCGCCAGGCTCCGGGCCGTCTCTGCGGCGAAACGGTGGACGCTGACGGCCGGCGCGGCTTTGTGCTGACGCTCTCGACCCGCGAGCAGCATATCCGTCGCGACAAGGCGACCAGCAACATCTGCACCAACAGCGGTCTATGCGCCCTGGCGTTCAGCATTCACATGAGCCTGTTGGGCGAGGTTGGCCTGCGCCAGCTTGCTGCGATCAATCACGAAAAGGCCCGCGCCCTGCGCGACGCCCTGGCCGCTATACCCGGCGTTGAGATCCTGACGCCGCGTTTCTTCAACGAGTTCGCCATTCGCGTGCCTGGCAACGCCGCTGACATGGTCGAGACCCTGGCGGGTCACGGCATCATCGCCGGGGTGCCGTTCTCGCGCCTCGACGCCCATGCTGGCCTTGACGATGTTCTGCTGGTTGCCGCCACCGAGACCACCCTCGATATCGACATCACCTTCTTCTCCAAGGTCCTGGCCAAGGTCGTCGCCCAATGAGCATGAACAGCGTAGGACGGCCGACCCGTCCCGAAACCGCCAATGACGCCGCTGGCGCTCATGAGACCCTGACCGGTGCGCGCGGACTGTTGCAGGACGAAGCCCTGATCTTCGAACTGGGCGGCTGGGACAAGACCGGTGTCGACCTGCCGGACGCTTCGGCGTCCGCCGACGACCTGGACAGCCTGCTGCGGACTGCCCCGATCGGCCTGCCGGGCCTCTCCGAGCCCGAGACGGTGCGCCACTATGTGCGCCTGAGCCAGAAGAACCACGCCATCGACCTGGCGCTCTACCCGCTGGGTTCGTGCACGATGAAGCACAATCCGCGGCTGAACGAGAAGATGGCGCGCCTGCCGGGCTTTTCCGACATTCACCCGCTGCAGCCTCAGTCGACGGTGCAGGGCGCCCTTCAGCTGATGGACCGCCTGGCTCACTGGCTGAAGACCCTGACCGGCATGCCCGCCGTCGCCCTGACCCCCAAGGCGGGCGCCCATGGCGAGATGTGCGGCATGCTGGCCATCCGCGCCGCCCACGAGGCCAACGGCCAGGGCCACCGCAAGACCGTCCTGGCCCCGACCAGCGCCCACGGCACCAACCCCGCCACGGCGGCCTTCGTCGGCTACACCGTGGTCGAGATCGCCCAGACTGAAGACGGACGGGTCGATATGGCGGATCTGGAATCCAAACTCGGCGACCATGTGGCCGCCATCATGGTGACCAATCCCAATACCTGCGGTCTGTTCGAGCGCGACATCGTCGAGATCGCTCGCCTGACTCACGCGGCGGGAGCCTATTTCTACTGCGACGGCGCCAACTTCAACGCCATCGTTGGCCGGGTGCGCCCCGGCGATCTGGGCGTCGACGCCATGCATATCAACCTGCACAAGACCTTCTCGACGCCCCATGGCGGCGGCGGTCCCGGCGCGGGTCCGGTGGTGCTGAGCGAGGCCCTCGCGCCCTTCGCGCCGACGCCCTGGCTGGTCCATGGCGATGACGGCTTCTCTCTGGTCGAACATGCCGGTGAGGAGGGCGCGGAAACCGCCTTTGGCCGCCTCAGCGCCTTCCACGGTCAGATGGGCATGTATGTTCGCGCCTATGCCTACATGCTCAGCCACGGCGCTGACGGTTTGCGTCAGGTGGCCGAGGACGCCGTCCTCAACGCCAACTATCTCAAGGCTCGCCTGTCGGATGTGATGAGCCCGGCCTTCCCGGAAGGCCCCTGCATGCACGAGGCCTTGTTCGACGATAGCTGGCTGGAAGGCACCGGCGTGACCACACTCGACTTCGCCAAGGCGATGATCGATGAGGGCTTTCACCCGATGACCATGTACTTCCCGCTGGTCGTCCATGGCGCGATGCTGATCGAGCCGACCGAGACCGAGAGCCGGCAAGAGCTGGATCGCTTTGTTGAAGCGCTTCGCGCCCTGGCCGGCGCAGCAAAGGCCGGCGATGTCGAACGCTTCAAAGGCGCGCCGTTCCACGCCCCTATGCGGCGCCTCGACGAAACCCTCGCGGCCCGCAAGCCTCGGTTGAGGTGGAAACCTGTGGCTGAAGCGCCACTGGCTGCCGAATAGCAGGCGACTATTTCCAGACGCGGCGAAAGGGCGCCTTTACGGCGCCCTTATCGATCCACATATCAGGCTCACGCGTCGGGCTGATTGGATTTTCCAGGGAGCAAACGGAGCGTGAAGTCCGTTAGCCCCCTCATGAATGTCTCAGTCACCATCGCCATGCCGCGCGCACGCCAGTCCCCTGCCGATGATCTCGCCCGCGAGATCGTGGCGCGCGTCCTACGCGTCGTCCTCGTGGTTATTGGCCTGTTGCTGATCGCGGGCGGCGCGTTGATCGCGCCTTTGCCGGGTCCCCTGGGTCTGCCGCTGACGGTGGTGGGGCTGATGCTGGTGCTGCGCAATTCGTTCAAGGCCCGCAAGCAGTTCGTTCGCTTCCAGCACGCTCACCCCAAGCTGATCTTTCCGATTCGCCGGCTGCTGCGCCGCGAGCCCGAGGTGATCCTGGTGGCCTGGCAGCAGGCTCTCCGTATCGAGCGACTGGTCATTCCCCGCCGCTGGAGGGTTGCCGTGCGCTGGCGCAAGTCGTTCAAGCGCCGGGGGCGCTGAGGCACCAACCTGGCGTCTGCTGGAACCGCGCCGCACGGATACACAGCGCAGCTTTGCCCGCAGCGATCGGGTGTGCTGGCGGGCGTTGGGCCCTTCGGTGATTTCGGATCCAGTCCGGCAAGGCCTTGCTCGTCGTCCGCTCCTGCAGCGCCTCTGCGGCCAGCCGCCGTCCAGGGCGAAAAGTCTCGACCCAAAGAAAAAGCGCGCGACCCGGAGGCCGCGCGCTTGATCATTCAGCCGCTATTAGTGGCTTCTATTGCAGCTTGGACGCCATTTGACCGATGGCGGCATCTACCAGAGGATCGCTTTTCAGACCCGCCAGACGGGCGGTCAGTACCGCCTCGGCAGTCTGGGCCGCGAGGTCGACCGCGGCCGCCTTGACGTCGGCGGTCGCCTGGGCTTCAGCCTGGGCGATCTTGCGTTCGGCCATTTCGGCGCGGCGCTTGATCTGCTCTTCCAGCTTTTCCTTGGCTTCCTCAGCCAGACGCTTGGCGTCGGCCTTGGCAGCCTCGATCATGCCAGCCGCTTGACGCTCGGCTTCCTCGCGTTGCGCCTTCACGTCCGCGAGGAGGGTTTGGGCCTCTTCTCGCAGGTGCTGGGCTTCATCGAGTTCGGCCTTGATCTTGGCGGCGTGAGCGTCGAGCGCCGAGAACAGGGCGCCCGGCAGGACCTTGAGCACGACCAGCAGGCCGAAGAACAGGACCAGAGCGACCAGAACCCAGAACTCGGGGTTGGAGAGGTCAAACAGGGATTGATGTTCCATCGTCTGTTCTCCTTAGGCCAGAGCGGCTTTGAGCTCGGCGGCCGAAGCCGTCTTGCCCGTCAGCTTCTCGACGATGGCGCTGGCCGTATCCTGGGCCACGGCGGCGACATGGCTCATGGCCTGGTCGCGCGCGGCCTGGATCCCGGCCTCGGCGGCGGCCAGCTTTTCAGCCAACACAGCCTCTTCCTTCGCCTGGCGTTCGGCGGCCGAGGCCGAAGCCTTGGCCTTGGCGTCTGCTGCAGTCCGCTGGGCCGAGGCGCGAGCCTCGGCGACCTCGGCCGCAGCCGCTCGGGCCTGAACCTCGGCTTCGTCCTTCAGACGACGGGCGTCGGCGATGTCGCCGGCGATCTTGGCGCCGCGCGTCTCGATCGCGCCGCTGACCCGGGGCAGCAGCCCCTTGGACAGCACCACGTAGAGAACAGCGAAGATCAGCAGAAGCCAGACGATCTGGCCGCCCCAGTGCTCGAACTGCAGCTGCGGAAGTCCGCCGCCACCGTGAGCCTCGGGCGCGCCAGTCGTTTCGACTGTGCCGTGAGTTTCCGTCGCCATGGGCGAAGACGCCTCTTAGATAAAAATCAAGGACTCGGAGCGAGCTGCTTCCGTGGGAAGCGGCTCGCGCCGGGGTTTAGGAGAACAGGATCAGGAAGGCGATAACCAGGGCGAAGATGCCCAGGGCTTCCGTCAGGGCCATGCCCAGGAACAGCATCGGACGCTCTTGAGCGGCAGCGGTCGGGTTACGCAGAGCGCCTTGGAAATAGTTACCGAACATCACGCCCAGGCCGATGCCCGCGCCGATCATGCCCAGCATCGCCAGACCAGCGCCGATGTACTTCGCGGCTTCAGCTTCCATTGTGAGACTCCTAAAGATCGAAAGGTTGGATAGGGAAAAAGGGTGATCAGTGGCTGTCGAGGTGCACGACGTCGTTCAGATAGACGCAGGTGAGCACCGCAAACACGAAGGCCTGAAGGAAGGCCACCATGAACTCTAGAGCCGTCAGGGCGACGACGGAGGAGAGGGCCAGCGCCGCGCCGGCCCAGCCGAGCACGCCCATGCCGCCGAGGGCGACGACGAAGCCGGCGAAGATCTTCAGCACCACGTGGCCGCCAAGCATGTTGCCGAACAGACGCAGGGCCAGGGTGATGGGGCGGATCAGGAACGACAGGATCTCGATCGGCACCAGCAGGAAATACAGCGGCCACGGCACGCCCGACGGCGCGAACAGCTTGAAGAACTTCAGGCCGTTCTTGGCGAAGCCGACGCCGACCACGGTCAGGATGACCATCAGGCCAAGCGTCAGGGTCACGGCGATCTGCGAGGTCGCGGTGAACACCAGGAACATGCCCTGGACGTTGGCGAACAGCACGAAGATGAACAGGGTGAAGACGAAGGGCAGGTACTTCTTGCCATCGTGACCGATGATCGACTCGGTCAATCCGTTGACTAGTCCGTACAGCATCTCGCCCACCGTCTGCAGGCGACCCGGCACCACGGCCTGCTTGGCCGAGGCCACGGCGTAGAACACGATGATCAGGGTCGCGGCCAGCATCATGGCGGCCACGGAATTGGTGATCGACAGGTCGATCGCTTGGCCGAACACGGTCACGGTCGGCAGTTCCACGATCTTGCTGACCTGGAACTGGTGCATCGGATCGGCCATTGGCCCTAGTCTCTCTTCTGCTTGGGGGCGGTAGACCCGCCTCCCGTGTCTTCGCCGACCTGCTCTTTGGGAGCTTGCGTCGACGCCTGCGCGCTCAGTTTCGTCGCCTTGCGGACGACGGAGAATATCGAAGCCCCCATGCCGATCAGCAGACCGCCGACCATGCCAAAGGGCGCCGTTCCGACGAACTGATCGAGTCCCCAGCCTAGGCCAAGCCCCACCAGCACGCCGCCGATCAAATCCGCCAGAAGACGATAGCCGTCCTGGGACGATTTCTCATGCTCCGCGCGCATCGGCTGTTCCGCCGCTTTCCTGGCCTCAAATGCGTCGAGCCGAGCGTCGAGGCTTTGAAAGGCCTTGTCGTTCGGTTCGTCGGCCTTGGGCATGGGAGCGGTCAGGTCCGAAAACGCCTGCGGTTGCGCCAAAAGTGGAGCATTTCCGGCCGGCTTGATCGCGGCGGAACCTATAGACCTCGCTGCGGTGCGTCAAGGTTGCGAGAAAGTGTTCCAACCAACTGTTTAATAAGGTGTTTTGCCCCGCGTTGTCGTTCCGAGGGCAAATCCTTGCAGCGGCGCTGTTCAAGGCGCGTCAGGCGGGACGAAACGGGGCTCCAGTTCCGCCCCGTGGGCACGAATGGTGCGCTGCAACGCCGTTCGACAGGCTTCGCGGCAGGCCTGTCGCGATAAATCAGCCGCAGGCTCACGTTATAGAGTATGCGCGCGCGGGATGACGCATTGCTTTTTCCGGCATTCTGAGGTTTGAGAGCCGCGTCTTTCCCTTAGCCAGAAGATTCATGTCGCATCTGAAGAACACCGGTTTCTCCGATCGTATCTCCGCCGCCGCCGAGGCCAAGAAGGCCATGCTGGCGAAAATGAAGCCCAAGCCCACCGTCACGGATCCTGACTTCGACAAGCGCGAAGAGCTTCGCGCCGCCGAGCTGGAAGCCGTGCGCGCCGCCCGCGCCGCCGCCCGCGAGGTCGTCCGCCAGGAGCAGTTGGCCAAGCAGGAAGCGATCCTGGCCGCCAAGCGCGCCGAGCGTAAGGAACGCAAGACCGACGCCGCCGCCGAACAGCGGATGCGGAAGGAAGAGAAGGCCGCCCAGCGCGAGCAGCTTCGATCCCTGGGCCGCACCAGCAAGAGCGCCCGCGCTCATGAATGGGGCAACCTGATCGGTTGACCGGGCGGGAAGGCCTTTGCGCTTTCCCATCTCTGCTCGAGCCCCTTCTTCCTGGGCCTAGACTCGACCGCATGGTCCTGGCTCTCGCCAGTCCATGCGGGAGGGCCGGCTCTTGGACGTATTCCAACCTGACTTGCTGGCGACGATGTTCGCCGTGGCTGCGCTGGCCGGAGCCTTCGACGCCATAGCGGGCGGGGGAGGGCTTTTGACACTCCCGGCTCTTCTGCTGGCGGGGCTTGACCCCGTTGCGGCGCTGGCCACCAACAAGCTGCAGGGCTCTTTCGGCTCGGTGTCCTCGACCCTGGCCTTCGCCCGGCGCGGCCTGATCGACTGGAAGACCGCCCTGCCGGTCGCCCTCGCCGCCGGCCTCGCGGGCCTTTGCGGCGCCCTGTGCGCCAGCCTGCTGTCGCCGACCTTTCTCAAGGCCCTTGTGCCGATCCTGCTGATCGTCATCGCCCTCTATTTCGGCCTGTCCAAGGCCCTGAAGACCGAGGACGGCCACGGCCGGCTGGCCCTGCCGGTGTTCGCCGGGTTCGTCGCGCCGCTGATCGGCTTCTATGACGGCATTTTTGGCCCCGGCGCGGGGGCCTTCTACATGGTCGCCATCGTCACCCTGCTGGGCTACGGCGCGCTGAAGGCCACGGCCCATACCAAGCTGGCCAACGCCGCCAGCAATCTGGGCAGCCTGGCTCTGTTCATTCTCAAGGGCGCGGTGATCTGGCCGGTGGGCCTGGCGATGGCCGCCGGCGCCTTCCTCGGCGCGCAGGTCGGCTCAAGGCTCGCCATGCGGTTCGGAGCCGGGCTGATCCGGCCGCTACTGGTGACGATGTCGTGCGCCATGGCGGTGAAGCTGCTGGCCGATCCCCAGAACCCGCTGCGCCAGGCGCTGTCGCATCTGATCGGCAGCTGAAAGCCTACTGGGCCGCCACGAGCTGCTCGGCGGTCGACAGATCCACGCTGACCAGCTGGCTGACGCCGCGCTCGCCCATGGTGACGCCGAACAGGCGATCCATTCGACTCATCGTCACCGGATTGTGGGTGATGGCGATGAAGCGGGTCTGGGTGCGGCGACGCATCTCGTCGAGCATGTTGCAGTAGCGATCGACATTGGCGTCATCCAGCGGCGCATCGACTTCGTCCAGAACGCAGATCGGGGCGGGGTTGGCGAGGAAGACGCCGAAGATCAGGGCGCTGGCGGTCAGGGCCTGCTCGCCGCCGCTCATCAGGCTCATCGACGCCATCCGCTTGCCGGGCGGACAGGCATAGATCTCGAGCCCGGCTTCAAGGGGATCGTCGCTCTCGATCAGCCGCAGTTCGGCCTGACCGCCGCCAAACAGGGCCTGGAAGAGGGTCTGGAAGTGGCCGTTGATCACCTCGAAGGCGGCCAGCAGACGCTCGCGCCCCTCGGCGTTCAACTCCTCGATGCCGGCCCGCAGCTTGCCGACGGCGCCGGACAGGTCGGCCCGTTCGGTGCGCATGGTCTCCAGGCGGCCGGCATATTCCTGTGCCTCTTCCTCGGCCCGCAGATTGACCGGGCCGATGGCGTCGCGCTCTCTCTCGAGCGCGAACAGGTGTGCTTCGACGCCCACGGCGTCCTTGGGGATCGCCACGGCTTCACCCGCGACATGACGGCCCAGTTCCTCGGGTTCCATGCGGACCGATTCGCGGATGTTGCCGGCAATCTCGGCGAAGCGGCCGCGAGCGCCGTCCAGATGAGCGACCAGGGCGGCGCGGCGCTCGCGGGCCTCGCCAGCGGCCTGATCGGCGGCTCGGGCGGCGCGGTCGGCGGCCAGGCGAGCGGATTCGCCTTCCTCCAGCGCGTCGCTGGCCTTGGCCCGGCGAGCTTCGGCCGCGCCGAACTCGTCGAGCAGGACGAGCAGCTTTTCCTTCAGCGTCGCCGGCGCCTCGCGGGCGGCTTCCAAGGCGACGGCGGCCTTGATCCGGTCGGCGTCCAGGGCTGCGGTACGCTTGCCCGCAGCCTCGGCGCGGCGTGCCCAATCGCCGTGATCGCGCTCCAGGCTTTCGAGGCGACGCTGGCGGCCGGCCCGCTCACGGGTCTCGACATCCAGAGCCGCGCGCGCGGTTGAGGCGGCCTCCCGTGCGGCGGCGGCGGCCTGACGGGCTTCAGCGAGTTGCGGCGCCAGATCGCCAGCGCCGGTCGCGCCGGCGCGCTCGGCCCGCACGGCGGTCAGGGCTGTCTCGGCCTCGGCATGCTCGGCCTGAAAGCGGGCGATGGTCTCGTCCAGCGACTGAGCGCGGGCGGCGCGTAGCGCGGCCGCGCGTTCCAACTGGGCGACGGCGTCACGGGCGCCGGTCAGCAGACGCTCGGCTTCAGGCGGGCCGCGGCGCCTGTCACGCAGCGAATCCTCGGCGGCGCGCAGGCGATCCGAGGCGAGTTTCAGGGCGGCGGCGGTGGCTTCGGCGCGGGGGGTCGTCAGGTCGATCTCCGCCTCGACCTCGGCCAGACGGGTGCGCTGCTCCAGCCGCACGGCGGCAGGCTTGGGCGCATCGGCGCGCGCAACGAAACCGTCCCAGCGCCACAGGTCGCCCTCTCGCGAGACCAGGCGCATGCCGGGGCCAAGCGCCTTCTGGATCCGTTCACCCTCGGCGCGCTCGACCACGGCGGTGAAGGCCAGGCGGGCAGCCAATTCCGGTGGGGCCTTGACCAGCGGAGCCAGGGCCTGGGCGCCTTCGGGCCAGGTCGGGGCGGGCGTTTCAGCGCCACCCCAGTAGGACGGCGCCCGGGAGTCCAGGGCGGCGTCGAGATCGTCGCCAAGGGCGGCGGCCAGGGCCGCGCCATAGCCCTTGTCGGGTGAAACCGAGTCCAGGGCCGGAGCGTGACCGCTCTTGCTGCGCGGGGCCGTCAGATTGGCCAAGCCGCGGGCTTCAGTGCGCAGACGGCCAAGCTGGTCTTCCAGACTGCGAGCCAGCTGGCGCGCCATGGCCTCCTGCTCGGTGGCCTCAGTGCGCTCGGTCTCGGCGGCTTCCAGCGCGGTGCGGGCGGCGGCCAGCGCCGACTCCGCATTGGCCAGGCGCAGACGGGCGTCGGCGGCGGCCGGATCGGTTTCAGGGCCCAGGGCGCCGCGCTCGGCCTTGGCCTGATCCAGGGCGCGAACGGTGCGAGACAGGCGCCCCTCGGCGTCCGCCAGACGAGAGGCGGCAGCCCGGGCGCGGGCGTCTTCGGCGGCGGCGCGGGCCGCCAGCTGCTCGACCACGGCCTCGGCGTCTGCGCGCGCCTCTTCGGCGGCCTTGGCGGCGGCGGCCAGTTCTGGACCGCGTTCCGGCGCGGCGGCGACCATGGCCCGGATTTCGACCAGTTCGGCGTCGAGGCGGGCCAAGGCGGAGGCGGCGTCCTGCTGGGTCTGCGCTTCGCGCGTCCGGTCATCGTCGATGCGGGCCAGATCGGCCGAGAGGCGCTGGAATTCTGCGACGGCCGCCTCGGCCTTGCGTTCAGCGCGGTCCTTCTGGATGGCCAGCTGGCCCAGCACAGCCTGAGCGATCGCCGCCTCTTCCCGCAGCGGTGGCATGGCGGCCTCGGCCCGGGTGATCTCCACCTGGGCGGCGGCCGAGGCGCGGGCTGTGTCCTCGACATCGCGCGCCGCCTGGGTGGCCTCGGTCTGGGTGCGCTGCAGGGTGTCGCGCGCCTCGCTCCAGCGGGCGAACAGCACTGCGCCCTGGACGGCGCGGATCTCGGACGACAGGCGCTTGTATTTCTCGGCCTGCCGGGCTTCACGGCGAAGACGGTTCAGCGCGGTTTCAAGCTCGCGCGCCACGTCTTCCAGCCTCGAGAGATTGGTCTCGGCCGCCCGCAGCCGCAGCTCGGCCTCGTGGCGGCGGGTATGAAGGCCCGAGACGCCAGCGGCTTCTTCCAGGATGCGACGACGGTTCTGCGGCTTGGCGCCGATCAGTTCGCTGATCTGGCCCTGGCGCACCAGGGCCGGCGAGTTGGCGCCGGTCGAGGCGTCGGCGAACAGCAACTGCACGTCGCGGGCCCGAACCTCGCGGCCGTTGATGCGATAGGTCGAGCCCTCGCCCCGGTCGATGCGGCGGACGACTTCCAGCACCGGGTCGTCATTGAACTGGGCCGGCGCCGTACGGTCAGCGTTGTCGATGGTCAGGGTGACGTCGGCATGGTTGCGGGCCGGGCGCGCGCCGCTGCCGGCGAAGATCACATCGTCCATGCCGCCAGCCCGCATGGCCTTGGCCGAATTGGCCCCCATCACCCAGCGCAGCGCTTCCAGCAGGTTGGATTTGCCGCAGCCATTGGGCCCGACGACACCAGTCAGACCAGGCTCGATCCGGAACTCGGTGGGTTCGACGAAGGACTTGAAGCCCGAAAGGCGCAGACGCTGGAACTGCACGGAGGCGGCCCCCCGCCCTCAGCCCTTGGCCGGCGAGGCCAGGGCCGCCTTGAGGCTGTCGACCGTCAGTTCGCCGGGGATTTTGCGACCATTGAGAATGAAGGTCGGCGTGCCCTGGACCTTGTCGCGAACGCCGCCGATCTCCGAGCGCGCATTGACGGCGTCCAGAGCCTTCTGGTCGCTCAGGGCGGCGGCGAACTGGGCTTCGGTCAGCCCGAACGACGTCCCGATCGCCTGAAGGCCCTCGAAGAGTTCGCCGCTCTGGAAGATCGCACCCTGTCTTGCGAACACCGCATCCAGCACCTCGAAATATCGGGCCTGTCCGATGCGTCGGGCCAGCAGGAAAGCGGCCGCGGCGAACTCGGGCGGCTGGGTCAGGAATTCGCGAAACACCAGCCTGACCTTGCCGGTGTCGATATAGGCCCTGCGGATCGCCGGCAGGTCGTCGGTCCACCAGTGGGCGCAGTGCGAACAACTGGGCGAGGCGAAAACGACCAGTTGCGCCGGCGCCGCAGGCGAGCCCATGACCATATCGCCTGGCGCGGCGGGCAGCGGCGCGGCGCGCGCCATCGCCGGTCCGGCCGCAAGGGCCAGACTGGAGGCGATCAGCACGCGACGGTCCACGGTCAGGGCGGCGACCTTACTTGGAGGCTGCGGCGATGGCCGCGTCCAGTTCGGCCAGGCTGCGTGCGCCGCCCGACGGGTCGCCGACGATCTTGCCATTGACGACGAAGGTCGGGGTGCCCTGGATGTTCTGGGCCTTGGAATGCTTCTCGATGCGATCGTTCATCGTCTTTAGCGCCTTCTCGTCGGTGACGCAGGCGTTGAACCGGGCTTCGTCCAGGCCGGCGGATTGGCCGATGCGCAGCAGAACCTCGCGGAACTGGCCCGTGGTGAACATCTCTTCCTGGGCGCGGTAGACCGAGTCGACGACCTCGAAATACTTGTCCTTGCCAGCGCAGCGGGCCATCAGGAACGAGGCGGCGGCCACCTGGGCGGGCGGGGTCAGCACCTCGCGATAGATGAAGTTGACCTTGCCGGTGTCGATATACTTGGCCTTGAAAGCCGGGAAGACCTCCTCGTTCCAGGTCGCGCAGTGGCTGCACGAGGTGGAGGCGTATTCGATCACGGTCACCTTGGCGTCGGCATTGCCCAGACGCATGTCGTCGGCCGAGCCGGCGTCCTTCGGCGAGCACGCGGACAGGCCAGCGCCCAGCGAGGCGGTGAGTGCGACGGCGGTCAGAAGCCGGCGGGTCATCGGGCGCATGATCGATCTTCCTTGAGGCGAGAACAGTGGAGTTAAGCGCGATTCTTTAGACGTGCGAAAAGGGCGCGGATAAGGCCTTGGCATGAGCGCAATCAAGGCGGGCTTGTCAATGTCGGGTTCAACCCGGTTCGTTGCGCAGAACCCCGCGTCCCAGTTTCAGCAGCGCGTCCTTCAGCCCGCCATCGGGTTGATCGGCCAGGCTGTCAGCCAGCTGGCGCTCGAGGGCAGCGTCCAGCGGCGGCTTGCGGCGTGTACGCTGGGGCGGCGGGGCGGCGGGCGCGCTCAGCGGGCCCTGCACGATGCGCAGCCGGGTGACGGTTCCCTTGCCCAGCAGCATGTCGAGCCGGGCGGTGATCTGCGGGGCCTGATGCTGGATCAGCGAGGCCACCGGGCCATCGACGCGCAGCTCCAGCGCTCCGCCGGCGCCGTTGCGGCCCTTGATGATGCGGACCGGCTCGGTGCGCCGGGCCAGGGTCTCGCCGACGATTTCCTTCCAGCGGGTCTTCAGGGCGGCCGGGCCTTGACCGTATTTCTCCTCCAGCGCCTTTAGCAGCGGCGCGAGGTTCTTGCCGGCCGGGGGCGGCGGCCGAATCGGCGGCCGGGTGCGACGCTGGCGCAGGATCGCGAGGGCCTCTTCGGCGGTGGGCAGGGGGCGGCGGGCCATGGCGCGAAGTTAGCACGGGGCCTTCGCCGGATGCGAGGTTTGAGGTAGGCGGAAGGCATGATCGCTCGCCCCCCCCTGTTTCGCGACGCCCTCCGCTCGGCCCTGCTCACCTGGTACGACCGTCAGGCCCGCGACCTGGCCTGGCGCGTGGGCCCGGCCGATCGACGCGGCGGGGTGCGCAGCGATCCCTACCGGGTGTGGCTGTCGGAGGTGATGCTGCAGCAGACCACGGTGCCGCACGCCACGCCGTATTTTCTGAGCTTTACCCAGCGCTGGCCGACCGTTCTGGAGCTGGCGGCCGTGGAGGACGGCGACCTGATGGCCGCCTGGGCGGGGCTTGGCTATTACGCCAGGGCTCGCAACCTGCTGGCTTGCGCTCGGGCCGTCGCCGACCAGCATGGCGGGGTGTTTCCCGATACCGAGGAGGGACTGCGCGCCCTGCCGGGCGTCGGGGCCTATACCGCCGCCGCCGTGGCCGCCATCGCCTTCGATCGTGAGGCCAATGTGGTCGACGGCAATGTCGAGCGGGTGATCGCCCGACTGTTCGCCGTCGAAACCCCCGTGCCGGACGCCAAGCCGGAGCTGAAGGCCCTGGCCGCCGGCCTGGTCACGGCCGAGCGGCCCGGCGACTGGGCCCAGGCCCTGATGGATATGGGCGCCACGGTCTGCCGGCCCCGCAGCCCGCTGTGCGACATCTGTCCGATCTCGGAATGGTGTGAGGGCTTGAAGACCGGCGCGCCGGAGACCTATCCGCGCAAGACGAAGAAAGCCGACCGGCCGCGTCGCTACGGCGTGGCCTGGCTGCTGACGCGGGGCGAGGAGGTGGCCCTGATACGCCGGCCGCCGAAGGGCCTGCTGGGCGGCATGCTCGGCCTGCCGACGTCCGACTGGCGAAGCGCCCCGTGGTCGGACGAGGAGGCCGTCGCTGCCGCGCCGATCAACGCCGACTGGCAAGACCGGGGCGCGATCGAGCATGTCTTCACACACTTTTCCCTGACGCTGCGGGTGTTCGCCGCAGAGGGAGAGGGCGAGTTCGTCTGGACGCCCCGCGAAGGGCTGGGCGCTTTGCCCAGCGTCTTCCTCAAGGCGGCGTTGGCCGGCGAGCGGTTGCTTTAGTTCATCCCCGCCCGAACCTGGGCCCGCAGCACGTCGATGGGCGCCAGGCCCGCGTCGGTCTTGAAGTGCCAGTAGGTCCAGCCGTTGCAGGCCGGGGCTGATTGCACCAGAGCGCCGATCTTGTGGATCGAGCCCGACAGGTCGCCCACCGTGATCGAGCCATCGGCCCGCACCTTTGCGGCATGGGCCCCCTTGGAGCAGAACAGGGTGTCGCCGGGGCTGAGCAGGCCGCTTTCCACGATCGTGCCGAACGGAACGCGCGGTTCCGAGCGCTTGGAGCCCATGACGTCGAGGTCTTCCGGCGCGATCGGCACGACCTTGGCGATGCGGGCCCTGGCATGCTCGATGTATTCGGCCTCGCGCTCGATGCCGACAAAACGGCGGCCCAGGCGCTTGGCGGCGGCGCCGGTGGTGCCCACGCCAAAGAACGGATCCAGGATCACGTCGCCCGGCTTGGTGGTCGACAGGATCACCCGATAGAGCAGGGCTTCCGGCTTCTGGGTCGGGTGGGCCTTGTTGCCGTCCGAGCCCTTGATGCGCTCCTCGCCGGTGCAAAGCGGGATGGTCCAGTCCGAGCGCATCTGCACCTCGTCATTGGCCATCTTCAGGGCGTCGTAGTTGAAGGTGTAGCGCTTGGCCGCCTGGCTCTTGGAGGCCCAGATCAGGGTCTCGTGGGCGTTGGCGAAGCGGGTGCCCTTGAAGTTGGGCATCGGGTTGGACTTGCGCCAGATCACGTCGTTGAGGATCCAGAAGCCCAGGTCCTGCACGGCCACGCCGACGCGGAAGATGTTGTGATAGCTGCCGATCACCCAGATCGCGCCGTCGTCCTTCAGCACCCGGCGGGCGGCTTTCAGCCACTCGCGGGTGAACTTGTCGTAGGCGGCGAAGCTCTCGAACTGGTCCCAGTGGTCGTCGACCGCGTCGACCTTGGAATTGTCCGGACGCAGCAGGTCGCCGCCCAGCTGCAGATTGTAGGGCGGATCGGCGAAGATCAGGTCGACCGACTTCTCGGGCAGGGCGTTCATCGCCTCGATGCAGTCGCCTTGAATGATGGTCTCTGGCCCGAAGGTCATGTCCGCTTCCTGTAAAACAGTCAGCGGAATCATGAGTCTTCCTGGTAAACGGGTCGTGTCGAAGCGTGGTTAGCGGGCCGTTAACCCCGCCCAGAAGCGTCGATTTGAGTCTGTTCAGACTCATAATCGTCAGCGCAATCAGGCCTCTAGGTTTTCGCCGGCGAAATCGCGGATCAGGTCGCCCGCCAGCGCCGCCTTGACCGGCGCCCAGCTCATCCGGTGGATCGGCGAGGGGCCCAGCCTGCGCAGACCCTCCACGTGGATGGGCGCGTGATAGCCCTTGTGGCCGGCAAAGCCGTAGCCGGGATAGAGGCCGTCCATTTCCACCATGATCCGGTCGCGGGCTTCCTTGGCCAGGATCGAGGCCGCGGCGATCGAGCACGACAGGCTGTCGCCCTTGATCACCGTCCTGATTGGGCAGGGCAGCTTGAAGGCGTAATTGCCGTCCACCAGGGCGAAGGCCGGCGTCACCGGCAGGGCCTCGATGGCCCGGCGCATGGCCAGGCCGGCGGCGTGCAGGATGTTGAGTTCCTCGATCTCTTCGATGCTGGCCAGGCCGACGCCCCAGGCGATGGCCGTTTCCTTGATCTCGATCTCCAGGGCCGCGCGGGCCTTCGCCGACAGCTTCTTGGAGTCGTTGAGGCCCCTGGGAATGCGGGCCGGATCCAGGATCACGGCGCCGGCGCTGACCGGCCCGGCCCAAGGGCCACGGCCGGCCTCGTCCACCCCGCAGACCGGGCCGGGTCCGCAGGCCCGTTCCAGCATCATGTCGGGACCGGGAGGCATGGGTCGATGCATAGGCAGATTTGCCGGGTCCTTCAAACTGTCATCCCGGCCAAGTGCGCAACGCGCCGAGCCGGCGACTGTGTTGGATCAAGCGGGTTTTTGCCAAGGCTGTCCCGACTTGAGCATGCTGTTTGCGGCGACGACGATCTTCCTGGCGATGGCGACGAG
>NCEV01000026.1 GCA_002280875.1 Caulobacter sp. 32-67-35
GCCTCGGCCTGACCGCGCTCCTCGGCGCCCAGGCCCGGATAGGCGCCGGCGGTGTCGACAAAGGTCAGGACCGGCAGGTTGAACCGCTCGGCCATGTCCATCAGGCGCACGGCCTTGCGGTAGCCTTCGGGCCGGGCCATGCCGAAATTGTGCTTCAGCCGCGTGGTCGTATCGTGACCCTTCTCGTGGCCCATGACCACGACGGGCTGCCCCCGGAACCGGCCCAGGCCCCCGACGATCGCTTGATCGTCCGCGAACTTGCGGTCGCCGCGCAGCTCGACGAACTCCTCGATCAGGCCCGCGACATAATCACGCAGATGGGGCCGCTCGGGATGCCGGGCGACCATGGTCTTCTGCCAGGCGTCGAGGTTGGCATAGGCCTCGACCCGCAACTCTTGGGCGCGGTCGCGCAGGGCCTGGATCTCGCTCTCGAACGCGCCTGGCCCAGCGGTCTCGGAGAGCTTGCTCAGCTCCTCGATCTTGCTTTCCAGATCAGCGATTGGGCGTTCAAAATCGAGATAGTGAGCGGCCATGGAGTCTCAACGTCGCCGTTTACGAAAGGGTGCGAACCTAGTGGCTGCGCGGGAAAAAGGGAACCGGCTTTGGAACGTTCCCCGGCCGAGCGGATTCATCCCCAGGACCGTCCCCAGATGGATCGCGAGAGAGTCTCTTTTGAAGACTCATTTTCATGGTGAATCGCGACATTTGGTCCTATGGTCGATTCTAGCTGGTCACGAACGAGACCCAGCGCCTGCGGCCCCCGCCCATCGAATGTGGCTCGGACCCGCCTGTAGAGGACGAGGGATCCCCATGCAGGTGTTCACCTTCTTCTGTGTCGAATCCGACGGTTCTGTTCCGCGTTTCGACGTCGCGACCTACGCTGATGATCAAGCCGCCCGCCGCCGCGCGTTCGAGCTGATCGACATGCATCACCGCTGCGATCTGATCGAGGTGTGGCGCGGCGCGACGCGCGTCTTCGACGTGCCCGCCCAACGCAGCGTCGCCGCGTGATCGCTGGCGCTCGCCTCTGGCGCCGCCAGCGCCGTCTGACCTAGAGTACTCTGGCGAACTTCACCGCACCGGACATCGGCATGGACTTCCTGCGGCTCGACGCCCACGACCAGCTCGAGGCGCTGAATGCTGGCCGCATCTCGGCGCTGGACGCCTTGAACTTGGCGATTGCGCGCGCCGACGCCGTTGGCGGAACCCTGAACGCCGTGGTGGCGCGCCGCCTGGATCTGGCCCGCGATGAAGCCCGTCGGATAGACGAAGCTCGATCGTTAGGCGAGCCGATGGGACGCCTGGCTGGCCTCCCGATGACCATCAAGGACAGCCTGGACATCGAGGGCCTGCCGGCCTCCGTCGGGCGGGCGAGCCACCTTGACCGCAGAAGCCGAGACGCCGATTCCGTCCGGCGCGTCCGCGCCGAAGGGGCGATCGTCTGGGGCCAGACCAATACGCCGATCGACGCCGCGGACTGGCAGACCTTCAACCCGCTTTACGGCGTGACCAACAACCCCTGGAACCTGAAGCGTACGCCGGGCGGCTCCTCGGGCGGGTCGGCTGCGGCCCTGGCGGCGGGCATATCGGCGCTGGAGATCGGCGCCGATATCGCCGGCTCACTCCGCATCCCCGCCGCCTTCTGCGGCGTCTTCGCTCACAAGCCGACGTTCGGTGCGATATCACAGGCCGGACTGGCGCCGCCGCAGACCCTCGACCTGGACATGGCCGTGGTCGGCCCGATGGCCCGTTCGGCCAGAGACCTGGAACTGCTGTTCTCGATCCTCAGCCAACGCCCCTTCACCCCGGCGCCGCCGAAGGACCTGGCGAACGTGCGGATCGGCCTGTGGCTGGACGAACCGGGCTTCGAACTCGATCCGGGGATGCGTCGCGTGATCGAGCGCTTCGCCAAACAGCTCCAAGACCATGGCGCGATCGTCGAGCCTGCCAGCGGTCCGGTGAGCGGCGGCGAGACGCTTGAGATCTATACCGGGCTTCTCTACCCGCTGCTCTGGGCCAAGGCTCCAGCGGCGGAAATGGCGCTGTACGAGGCATTGCGAGGCCCCGCTAAGCTGGCGCGGCGGCTTGGCGCTGGCCCGCTCAGCTGGGCTCAGGGCGTACTCGCCGCGACGGCCCGCTATCGCGACTGGCGGGCGACGGAAGAGCGCCGCGCCGCTCGGATTGAGGCCATAGACACCTTTTTCACGCGGTTCGACGTGCTGCTGGCGCCCTGCGCCCCGACGCCGGCCTTCGAGCACGACCACGGTCCGCGCCCGACCCGGAAACTGAAGCTCTCGACCGGCCGGCGGATCGACTATCTCCAGTTGATGAGCTGGCCAGCGTTGGCGACGGTCTGGGGCCTGCCGGCCACGGCCATTCCCGTCGGACTTACCGATGACGGCCTGCCGGTCGGCGTTCAGCTGATCGGCCCGCGTGACGGCGACGCCCGGACCTTGGGCGTGGCCCGCGCCATCGAAGAGCGGCTTGGCGCATTCCCTGCCCCACCGCCCTTGTCTTGAAGCACTGAAATCGACGCGCTGCGCCCTTGCGCATGGCGCATCGACGCACGAGCTTGGCTGCACGCATCAGGGATTCCGACCATGACCGACACCCCTCGCCCCAACGCCGTCGCCGACGACAGCGGCCATGGCGGCCTGCAGACCTTCGTCACGGCCGGACCGACCAGCCTGGTGGCCGACGTCAAGGTGGCGGCGGGCGGGCTGGACCTGGGGCCCGATCCGCATGACCTGGTGGCGGCGGGCCTGGCGGCCTGCACCACCATGACCCTGCGCCTCTACGCCAAGCGCAAGAACTGGCCGCTGGCTGCGGTGCATGTGGAGGTTCGCAGTTCGCGAGAAGCCGACATGACGCCGCCCGAGCGGTTCGACCGCGAGATCACCCTGGAGGGGGATCTGGACGACGAGCAGCGTCAGCGCCTGATGCAGATCGCCGACATGTGCCCGATCCACCGGCTGTTGACCCAAGGGGCGCGGGTGGCGACGACGGTGGGGGTAGCACATTAGCTCCTCCCCCTTTGGGGGAGGTGGCCCAGAGGGCCGGAGGGGGCCAGCTCGGCTTAGGCCGCATTGGCCCCCTCAGTCGCTCCGCGACAGCTCCCCCAGAGGGGGAGCAGCTACCGATCAGAACCCATACAGCTTGGCATACTCCGCATCCTTGCCCGCGATCTGCCGCGCGCAGTCGACCATCACCTTGGCCTGCTTCCAGGTCGCGTCGTCCTGCATCTTGCCGTCCAGCATGGCGACGCCCGTGCCGTCCGGCATGGCTTCCAGGATGCGCTTGGCGAAGATCACCTCGTCGGGAGCCGGGCTGAACACTTGCTTGGCGATGGCGATCTGGCTGGGGTGCAGGCTCCAGGCGCCGGCGCAGCCCATCAGGAAGGCGTTGCGGAACTGCTGCTCGCAGGCGACCGGATCATCGATCGCGCCGAACGGGCCATAGAACGGCTTGATGCCATGGGCGGCGCAGGCGTCGACCATCTTGGCGAAGGTATAGTGCCACAGGTCCTGCTGCACCGAGGCGCGGGCCGAGCCGTCGGCGTGCGGGTCCTCGATGACGCGATAGCCGGGGTGACCGCCGCCCACGCGAGTGGTCTTCATGGCGCGGCTGGCGGCGAGATCCGCCGGGCCCAGTGAAATGCCCTGCATCCGCGGGCTGGCGGCGGCGATGGCCTCGACATTCATCACGCCCTCGGCCGTTTCCAGGATGGCGTGCAGCAGGATGGGCCGGGTGACGCCGTGCTTGGCCTCCAGCGAGGCCAGCAGCTGGTCCATATAGAAGATGTCCCATGGCCCCTCGACCTTAGGCACCATGATCACGTCGATCTTGTCGCCGGCCTTCTCGACGATGGTCGAGACCTCATCCAGGTGCCAGGGCGAGTTCAGGCAGTTGATCCGGGTCCAGAAGCCAACGCCCAGGGCCTTGAAGTCGATGGTCCGGGCCATCTCGATCAGACCGGCCAGGGCCGCGCCCTTGGCGTCGGCGGGGATGGCGTCTTCGAGATTGGCCAGGATCACATCGACGGTCGGCGCGATCTCCGGAACCTTGGCGCGCACCTTGTCCAGATGCGGCGGCACGAAGTGGATCATGCGCTCCACGCGGGCGGGCAGGTCGCGATAGGGCGCAGGCGCGCCGATGGCCAAGGGTTTGAAAAAGCCTCGCGCGGTCTTCATTGGTCGCTCCCCGTCATTGTCTGGCGCGTGACGGGCGCCGAAACCGGCGTCCGCTTTCGACTGTCACGCCCGCTGTTCTTTTCGCAGTTGCGAGAAGATTGCGGCGGCGCGGCAGAGCCGTCAAGGGCTCAGCTTATCAGCGTTCAGAAACCTCAGCCCTTGGGCGCTGGCGCGGGCGGCGGCATGGGCGGGTCATCGGGATCCTCGCGCTCCAGGTCGCGGGCGGCATCATTGCTGGAGCCGGGCTTGGCGGCCTTGGCCTTGCCCCGGCGGCGGGCGGCGGGTTCCAGCTTGAGGCTGGTCAGGGCGTCCTCGCCCTCTTCGCCGAACAGGCCGCGCACGCGCACCTCGCGCTGCGGATAGGGAATTTCAACGCCCGCCTCGCGCAGGGCGTCGTCGATGGCCCAGGTATAGGCCGCGAAGATCGCCGCCGGGCGGCGCACCGCCTCGACCGTGGGCCAGACGATCAGCTCGAACTTCAGGGCGTGCTCTCCATAGCCGACCAGCCACACCTGGGTGCGGCGCACGGCGTCGTCGGGCGAGGTGAAGGGCACGCTCCTGGCCGCCTTCAAGACCGCCTCGCGCACCTTCTGCTTGTCGACGCCGAAGGCGGTGACGAAGGGCACCCGGATGCGGCGGTTGGTGTTGCGCAGGGTCCAGTTGATGACCAGGTCATTGACCAGCACCGAATTGGGCACGATCACGTCGGTGCTGTCATTGGTGCGAATGCGGGTGGCGCGGGGCCCTACCTCATGCACCACGCCGCGATGGCCGCTGGGCAATTCGACGAAATCGCCCACCGCCACCAGCCGTTCGAACACCAGCGAAATGCCCGAGGCGAAGTCCTTGACCATGCCCTGCAGGCCCAGACCCACGCCCACGCCCAGGGCGCCGGCGAACACTGCCAGCGAGGTCAGGTCCAGACCCATGGTCGACAGGCCGGCCACGAACCCGATGATGACCATGCCGTAGGTCAGCACCTTCTCGACGATGTACAGCGAGGCGGCGCTGCCGGCCGCCCGGGCCCTCAGGCGCTGCAAGCCGGCCGAGGTCAGGCGGGCGGCGAACAGGGCCACGATGATGATCATCAGGGCCGCAGCCAGGCCGCCGACCGTCACCGAGGCCTTGCCCAGCTTGACCAGCTCGAAGGTGTCCAGGCGTTCCAGAGGATTCTCGACCATGGGCGGCACTGTGTGCCGCGCCGCGCGGCGGGATCAAGAGGGCGGGCACCCTTTGTAGACCTCGACGTCGATCTCTTTCTCCCAGCGCCCCACGGCGGTCGCCACGGCCAGGTCCGCCGTGACATTGGGCACGGTGCGGATCATGTCCAGCACCCGGTCAAACGGCAGGATGAAGCCGACGATCAGGGCGGTCTGCTCGGGCCCGATGCCGATCGAGCCCAATACGGCGGCCAGGATGAACAGCGAGCCCGACGGCACCGGCGCCACGCCCATGGCGACGATGGTGGTGGTCACGGCGATCAGCACATACTGGGCCGGCTCCAGTTGCACGCCAAAGGCCTGAACCGCGAACAGGGTCAGCATGGCCACGTACATCGCCGTGCCGTCCATGCCGATGGTCGCGCCCAGCGGCAGGACGGTGGAGGTGACCGGCGGCTTGATGCCCAGATTATCCTCGGCCACCCGGATCGCGACCGGCAGGCTGGCCGAGCTGGACGCGGTGGAAAAACCCACCAGCATGGCGTCGATGATCCCCCTGAAGAACGGGACCACCGGCAGCCAGGCCATCAGCCGTACAATACCCCCATGCACGATCAGGGTCTGGAGCAGCGAGCCGGCGATCACGCACGCCGCCAGCCGCGCCACATTGATGAAGGTCTCGGGCCCGTTGGTCCCCATGACCACGGCGATCAGGGCGAAGACGCCCAGCGGCGCGGTCTCCATCACGAAGCCGACCAGTTTCAGCATCACCTCCGTGCCCGATTTCAGCAGGACGGCGACAGGCTTGCCCGCCTCGCCGGCCACGATCACGCCCGCGCCGATCATCACCGCGAAGAAGATGATCGCCAGGGTCTCGCCCTCGGCCAGGGCCTTGATGGGGTTCAGCGGCACGATGCCGATAAAGATCTCGGCCGGCGACTTGGGCGTGCCCACCGCCTGCGGGGCGACATTGGCGAAGTCGGCGCCCAGGCCCGGCTGGAACAGGCTCGCGCAGATCAGGCCCACCACGACGGCCAGGAACACGGTCAGGAAGTACATCGAGATGGTCTTGACCCCGATGCCGCCCAGCCGCTTGGGATCGCCCAGCTCGGCCACGCCGGTGGCGATGATCACGAACACCAGCGGCGCCACCAGCATCCGGATCAGCCGGATGAACACCTCGCCCACGATCTTCAGACTGGTCGCGCCCTCGCCCCAGACATAGCCGACGACCGCGCCGAGGATCAGGGCGCCGAGAATACGTTGATAGAGGGGGATGGCGAACCACCAGGCCAAAGGGCCCGGTTTGGCGGGTGTCGGGTCGGTCATGCGAAGGGTCCGGTCAGACTGAGGCGTCCAGAGCATGGCGCGTCGCGGCGATGGTCAAGTCTGGATGGCTTACTGACGAGGGGCCTGACCCCGACCGCCACCCAATGGAGCGCGGCCATGTTGATGAGCGACAGTCGCGCCTCTAGCGTCGCACTAGATTGTGTGGAGATGCTTTTATGGAATTCCCGAGGGGACGCCTTGACCTCTATCTCACCGAGATTGGAGAACCTGCGGACAATGACCTTCGGATCGTGGTGCTACAGGCGGATGCTAGAGGGCCCATCGAGAGCACGGAGGTTGGCGAGGCGCGGCGCATAATGCCAGCCGAAGCTAGCCCAGCCATCGAACTCGTTTGGTACGACTATGTCGCCTATGCCATGCGCAGCGAAAGCTATGCGCGTCTCGAAGACGAAGAACCACTCAGCAAGGACAGCTTCACTGTCAAATACGACTCGGCTTTTCTGACCTATGTAAGAGCATCAACTTTCGCGACCGACGAGTTTCCTGGCCCTCTCACGCATTGGAGCCTGGATACGCTGAACCACTGCTTGGACGTCGTCAGTACGTCGCCGCCGGAAGTACGAGTTCTGGACGTCGCGGAACGACCGCGTGGGCCGACAAGCCAGAATTGGGCCAAGAACTAGCAGAGGCAGTTAGAGCCACAGCCCCTCGGCATCGACACCATCCCCCCAGAACCCGGCGGCCGGCGGCGTGATCACACCGCCCTCGACCCGCAAACCGCCGGGGTGATCCACCGCCAGCCACCACGGTCCGTCGAGGTCGGCGAACTGGCAGGCGCCGGCCAGATGCAGGGCCGGGGCGATGCCCAGCGACGAGGCCACCATGCAGCCGGTCATCAGCTGGAAACCCAGCGCCCGGGCCTGTTCCAGCATCCGCACCGCCTCGGAAAACCCGCCCGTCTTGTCCAGCTTGAGGTTCACGGCCTGATAGCGGCTGCGCAGCGCGGCGAGATCGCCGCCCACATGCACCGACTCATCGGCGCAGATCACGTAGGGCGGGTCATAGCCGTCCAGCGCCCCATCGGCGTCGGCCGGCAGGGGTTGCTCGACCAGGGCGATCGGCAGGTCGGCCAGCAGGGCGCGCAGGCCGTGGAGGATCTCGAACGTCCAGCCCTCATTGGGATCGACGATGAAGCGGGCGTTTGGCGCGGCGGCGGCCACGGCGCGCAGGCGGGCGGCGGGGTCTTCGGCCGAGAGCTTGATCTTGATCAGCGGCGCGTCGGCCACGGCCCGGGCGGCGGCGGCCATGGCCTCGGGCGCGTCCAGGCTGACGGTGACGGCGGTCACCAGTGAAGCCGGGACCGGCAGGCCGGTGGCCTCGGCCACACTGACGCCGGTGAGCTTGGCCCGCAGGTCCCACAGGGCGCAGTCCAGAGCGTTACGCGCTGCGCCGGGAGCCAACACGGCAAGAGCAGCGCCGTGATCGATATTGCCCTCCCCGTCCCGTTGCAACACGGCCAAAACGGGTTTCAGCTGTGCGAGGACGCCCGCCACGGTCTCGTCATAGCGGGCATAGGGCACGCTCTCGCCGCGTCCGATGTGGTCGCCGGAGCGGACCTCGACCACCACGACCTCGGCGGCGGTCTTGACCCCGCGCGAGATGCGGAACGGGGCCTTCAGCGGGTGATGGACAGCGCGGGCGGAGACGGACAGCGACATGGGCCAAGGCTTGTCACTGTTCGCCGAGGTTGGCGAGACCCTCCTACCAGCGCCAGTCGTGACGGATCGGCGAGTCGGCGCGGCGCTCGCGAAACACCTTCAGGGCCAGGGGCGGATTGATCAGCAGGAGGCCCGCCCAGACCAGCAGCACGCCGCCGTAGTTGATGGCGCCCAGCCAGCCCGTGGGACGACCCGGCCGCCCCTGGCGACGCGACACCGACGGGCGCGGCGCATTGTGATACTGGGGCATGGCGTAGTCGGTCATGGCATCCTCCTTGGATGCCCCGACCATCGCCCCTATCTACGTCGGAAACGGACGCATGCATCGCGACCGAACCGTCAGCCGCTTCGGGGCGTTGATCCCGAACCCTCAGCCAGAGATCCAAGCATGTCCAAGCCGATCACGATCACCATCCCCCACCAGCTTGGCGCGGTCGAGGCGCGGCGACGGATCGAGAACGGCTTCGCTCAAATGGCCGGCCAGATTCCAGGCGGCGGCGCCGACAAGGTTCACCAGTCGTGGAACGGCGACACCATGACCTTCTCGGCCGTGGCCATGGGTCAGACGATCAGCGGCACCATGGATGTGCTGGGCGACATGGTGAAGCTGGATATCGTCCTGCCGGGGATGCTGGGCATGATCGCGGGCAAGATCAGAGACCAGTTGCAGAAGCGTGGTCAGCTGCTGCTCGAGAAGAAGTAGGCTGACCGGGGCCTAGAGGCGGCGCGGATCGCGATCGTGCCGGCCCACGCTCTCGAACCGGCCTTCCTCGGCCTTGTGGATGAACTGCGACGCCACCAGCCAGGCCTTGACGGGGCGAAGCGTGCCCAGACAGCCCGCCAGCAAGGCCGGGAACACGGTGGCGAAATGCACCCAGATCGGCGGGTGGTAGGCGACCTCCACCCAGGCGAACACGGCGATGACCACGATGCCGACGCCGCTCATCACGAAGAAGGCCGGACCATCGGCCGGGTCGGCGAAGGCATAGCTCAGGCCGCAGCGATCGCAGCCCGGGGCCAGCTTCAGAAAGCCCCTGAACAGCTTGCCCTCGCCGCAACGCGGACAGCGGCAGCGCAGGCCTGAGACGATCGGCGACGGGGAGTTGTAGAGCGGATCGGCCATTGAAAGCCCTTCCTACAATCGTGCGACTGATACATACATTACGGGCACAATGTATGCATTCAGGGGTCGCGAGACAACCGTCATGCCATCGAACCCCTCTACCGCTTGGCTGAAACGCGCCGAAGGGCTGATCGGCCCGGCCTACAAGCGTTTGGCGCAGGCGCTTGAGGCGGCGATCGCGCAGGGCGAGCTCCAGGCCGGCGACCAGATCCCCGCCCAGCGCGAGGTCGCGCGGCTGGTTGGCGTCGATTTCACCACCGTCACCCGCGCCTATGCCCTGGCGCGCGAGCGTGGGCTGATCGAGGGGACGACGGGGCGCGGGACCTTCGTCAGGAGCCAGACCGGGGAGGACGAGGCGGGTCTGGTCGACCTGTCGATGAACCTGCCGCCCCAGCCCCGCAGCCTGAACCTCAGCGCCCTGCTGCGGGAAACGACCGGGGCGGTGCTGGCCCGCACCGATCCGGCGGTGTTGCTTGCCTATCACCCCGGCGCCGGGTCGCTGGCCCAGCGCGCGGCGGCGGCCAGCTGGCTGGCGCCGACTTTGGGCGAAATCGCGCCCGAGCGGGTGCTGATCGGCAGCGGCGCCCAGACCGCGCTCAGCGCCCTGCTTGAGCTGCTGGCGGCGCCGGGCGATGCGATCATCGTCGAGGCCCTGACCTATCCTGGCCTTCTGACCGCTGCGGCCCGACGGGGTTTGCACGTCATCCCCTGCCCCATGGACGCCGAAGGGCTGGAGCCGGGCGCCCTGGCGCGGCTCTGCGCTGCACATGCCCCTCGCGCGATCTACTGCAACCCCACCTTCCAGAACCCGACCACCGCGACCATGAGCCAGGCGCGGCGCGAGGCCATCGCGGCCGTGGCGAAGGCGGCGGCGGTTCCGATCCTCGAGGACGACGCCTATGGCCTGCTGCCGGCGGCGCCCCTGCCCGCCCTGGCCAGCCTGTGGCCGGAAGGGGTGTTTCACATCGCCACTACCGCCAAGACCCTGTCGCCGGGCCTGCGGATCGCCTTCGTGGTCGCGCCGGAGGATCGAGTCGCCGAAACCACCCGGGCGCTGCACGCCATAGCGCAGATGCCGGCGCCTTTGATGGCCGCCGTGGTCACGGCCTGGATTCGGGACGGCGACGCCCTGCGCGTGTTGGACGGTGTTCGGCGCGAGGCGGTCGAACGACGGCGGCTGGCCGCCGAACTCTTGCCGGCGGCGGTGGGCGGGCCCGAAAGCCTGCACATCTGGCTGGACCTGCCGAGCGGCTGGAGTCGGGGCCGGCTGCCGGAGGCAGCGCGCGCGCGCGGGCTGTCGCTGGTCGACGCTGAAAGCTTCCGGGCGCCGGGCGTCACGCGGGAGGGTGTTCGCCTGTCGCTGGGCGCGCCGGGCAAGGCGGCGACCCTGGCGCGGGCCTTGCGGGAGCTGGCGGGTTTGCTGACGGCGGGACCGGCCTAGAACTCGCCCTCGTCCTCGTCGCCCTCGCCGGCCACGTCATCCTCGCCGCCGGTCGCCAGCTCCAGCGAGTCGATGATGTCATCCATCTGCTCGGCCGTGATCGAGACATACAGGGTGTCGCCACCGATGGCCGAGACCAGCAGGCGATAGCCGTCTTCGGTCTCTTGCAGGCTGAACGACTGGAGGGGCTGCAGCTTGGCCATGGAAGGCTCCGGTAAAATCAAGGCGCGGATATAGGCTCACGCGCCCGGTTTTGCCACGCCCCTACTTCAGCGCCCCACGTCGCAGCATGGCGATGTGGGCGGCGATCAGGGTTTCGCGCTCCACCCAGGGAAACTCGGGTCGGGCGATCAGCAGCGAGACCAGGCCGTGCAGTCCCGCCCACAGGGCCTGGGCGGTCACGACGACGTCGTCCAGCGCCGTCAGGCCCGCCACGTGATATTCTCCGACGATCTCGCAGAACATCGCGAACGCCTCCTTGCCGGCGATCATCGGGCGGCTGTTGGTCTTGTCCAGGAACTCACCGTTCGGGCCCTTCTCGATCATGAAGGCCACGCGGTAGGCGTTGGGGTGCTCCATGCCGAAATCGATATAGACCCGCATGGCGCGCTCGAAATTGGCCGGGGTCGGGACATGGTTGGTGCGCGCGGCGCACATTCGCTCGACCAGGATGGCGAAGGCCCGCACGCACAGCTCGGCGGCCATATCGTCCTTGGTGGCGAAATAGGCATAGAGCGCCGGCTGCGAGATGCCGGCCTGCTCGGCGATCTGGCGCGTGGACACGGCGTGAACGCCCTTCTCGCCAAACAGCGCCAGGGCTGCGTCGAGGATTTCTTCCCGCCGCTCGCTGCCTTGCCCCTTGGCCTTGCGCGGCGATCTTGTGGTTGGCGTCTTCATTTTCCGACCTTCATCATCCCGCGTCGCGCTTGACAAGCCACCACAATCTATCACTGATAACTTATCACCGATTGATTTGGAACTCGGACGATGCGGCGCTCTCCCCAGCCCCTTCTCCAACGCGCCTGGCGGCCGCTGGTCTTCGCGGCCGCCCTGCCTTTGCTTGCCTCGTGCGGCGGCAAGGCCAAGGAAGCCGAAGCGCCAGCCTTGCCGACGCCCGTCGAGGCCGCCCGGGTCGCCGCGCCCAACGCCGCTGGAACGGTGTCGGGGACCGGCACGCTGGAGCGCCGCCGCGAGATGGCGCTGTCGTTCCGCATCGCCGGCGTGCTGACCCGGATGACCGTCGAGGCCGGCGACAGCGTGCGGGCCGGCCAGGTGATCGCCACCATCGATCCGGCCAATCTGGACGCCCGCCAGCAGCAGACCTCGGCCGACCTGGAGCGCGCCCGCCGAGACGTCGAGCGCGACAAGGCCCTGTTCGAGAAGGGCTATGTCAGCCGCCAGCGACTGGATGACCGCCAGAGCGCGCTGAAATCCGCCCAGGCGGCTTACAGTTCCGCGTCGTTCGACCGCCGCTGGGCCCAGCTGGTCTCGCCGGCCTCGGGCGTCGTGCTGGCCCGCGCGGTCCAGACCGGCGAGGTGGTCCAGCCCGGCCAGGTGGTGGCGCGCGTCGCCGACCTGAACAGCCCGCTGGTCCTGCGCCTGCCGCTGGCCGCTCGCGACGCCGCCCGCGTGCGGGTCGGAGACACCGCGCAGGTCAAGGTCGAGGATCTGGGCGGGCAGTCGCTCGACGGAACCGTCACCCGCGTCGGCGAGGCGGCCGACACCCGCACCGGAGCCGTCACGGTCGAGATCGAACTGGCGGGCCGCCCCGATCTGCGCAGCGGCCAGATCGCTAGCGCCCAGCTATCGGTCCGCGCCGCCGCCAGCGCCGGCAATGGCTTTGCCCGCATCCCCGCCGAGGCCGTGCTGGAGGCCGCCGGCGCCCGCGCCTTCGTGCTGCGGTTGGACGGCGGCGTCGCTCGCCGGACGGCGGTGGCCTTTGGCGGCTTTGACGGCGACGACGCCCTGGTCTCGGGCCTGGCTGACGGCGCCCAGGTGATCACGGCCGGCGCCGGCTTTGTCAGCGATGGCGAGAAAGTGCGCGTCGTCGATCCGGCCAAGCTGGCCGGGGGCCGATAGTCGTGAAGTTCGATCTGGCCGGAATAGCGGTTCACCGCTGGCAGTTCACCCTGGTGGCGTTCGGCCTGCTGGTGATGCTGGGCGTCAACGCCTTCACCAGCATTCCGCGGTCGGAGGATCCGCACTTCCCGATCCCGATCGTCGTCATCCGCGCCGTGCTGCCGGGGGCCGAACCCTCGGAGATGGAGCAACTGGTCGTCGATCCTATCGAGGACGCGGTCGATGGTCTGGACAATATCGACAAGGTGGAATCGACCAGCCTGGACGGCGCGGCCGTGGTGCGCGTCCACTTCACCTGGGATGTCGATCCGGAGCGCAAATACGACCAGGTGGTGCGCGAGGTGAACGCCATTCGCGGCAGCCTGCCCAGTGGCATTGCCAGGCTCGATATCCAGCGGGCCCGCACCACCGAGGTCGCTATCGTCCAGGTCGCCCTGACCAGCGACGTGCTGCCCATGCGTCGCCTGGAAAAGACCGCTGACCGCCTGCGCGAGCGACTGGACCGGGTGCCCGGCGTACGCGAGGCCCGATATTGGGGCGCGCCGTCGTCCGAGGTGCAGGTCACCCTGGATCTCGCCCGCCTGTCGGCCCTGAGACTGCCCGCCACCGCCGTCGCCGACGCCCTGCGCCAGGCTGGCGCCGAGGCCCCTATCGGCGCGGTCCAGGCCGGAGAGCGCCGTTTCAACGTCAAGTCCGGCGGGGCCTTCCGCTCGCTGGAAGCGGTGGGCGACACGCCGGTGCGTTCCGTTGGCGGCCAGGTGACCCGCGTGCGCGACGTGGCCAAGGTGGCCTGGGCCCAGGCCGAGCCCACCCATCTGGCCCGTTTCAACGGCCGGCGCGCCGTGTTCCTGACCGTAACCCAGAAGGACGGCCAGGACGTCGCCAGGATCACCAAGAGCGTCGAGCAGGTGCTGGACGAGTATGAAAAGATCCTGCCCGCCGGCGTGAAACTGCAACGCGGCTTCGTCCAAGCCGACAACGTCAAGCATCGCCTGAACGCCCTGTTCCGGGATTTCGGCATCGCCCTGGTTCTGGTGCTGATCACCCTGCTGCCGCTGGGTCCGCGCGCCGGGCTGGTGGTGATGGTCTCGATCCCGCTGTCCCTGCTGATCGGACTGTCGATGCTGCAGGCCTTCGGCTTTACGCTCAACCAGCTGTCCATCGCCGGTTTCGTGCTGTCGCTGGGCCTGCTGGTCGATGACAGCATCGTCATCACCGAGAACATCGCCCGCCGCATCCGCGAGGGCGAGGAGCGCACCGAGGCCGCCGTCAACGGCACGCGCCAGATCGGCCTGGCGGTGATCGGCTGCACGGCCACCCTGATGCTGGCCTTCCTGCCGCTGATGGCCCTGCCCGCCGGCTCGGGCGCCTATATCAAGTCGCTGCCGGTCACCGTGCTGTGCACGATCGCCGCCTCGCTGCTGGTCTCGATGACCCCCGAAGGCAACGCCCTCCTGCAGGCGGTCAATGGCGGCATTCACCGGTTCTATCGCCCGGTGCTGCATCGGGCCCTTGCCCGGCCGTGGGTGGCCCTGGCGATCATGCTGGCCCTGTGCCTGACCACCTATCCGCTGGTGAAACTGATCGGCTCTAGCCTGTTCCCGCCCGCCGAGACCCCGCAGTTCCTGGTGCGGATCGAGACCCCCGACGGCACGTCCCTGGCCCGCACCGACCGCGCCCTGAAGTTCGTGGAACAGCGCCTGAAGGCGACCCCTGAAGTCACCTGGCGCGCCGCCAATCTGGGCCGCGGCAATCCGCAGATCTTCTACAACCAGCAGCAACGCGAGAGCGCCACGACCTATGCCGAGGTGTTCGTCAGCCTCAAGGCCTGGGAGCCGGGGCGGAGCGACCAGGTGCTGGACGGCCTGCGGCGCGACTTCAGCAACTTCCCTGGCGCGCGGATCAGCGTCGTCACCTTCGAGAACGGCCCGCCGATCGACGCGCCGATCGCCATCCGTCTGACCGGTCAGAACCTCGATGCGCTCAAGGCCCTGGCCGCCCGCGCCGAGGCGACCCTGAAGGCCACCCCCGGCACGCGCGACGTGACCAACCCCGTCCGCCTGGACCGCACGGATCTTGACCTCGGCGTCGATGAGGCCAAGGCCTCGGCCCTGGGCGTACCGGCCGGCGCAGCCCGGCGCGTGGCCCGCCTGGCCCTGTCTGGCGAGGAGACCGCCCGCTTCCGCGACCCGGACGGCGACGACTATGCGGTCAAGGTGCGGCTGCCGATGGAGCAGGCTGACGGCGCGGCGCGCAATCCGCTTTCGGCCCTCAAGGGGGTCTATGTGCCCACCGCCGACGGCCTTTCCACGCCGCTGGACGCTGTCGCCACACCGACCCTGAAATCCAGCCCCGCCCGCATCGACCGCTTTGACCGCGAGCGGACGGTGACCGTCACGTCCTATGTCGCCACCGGCTTCCTGGCCGCCAAGGTGACGGAGGACGTCGTCGCGCGGCTGGAAAAGGACCTGCCGCTGCCGCCCGGCTATCGCCTGACCCTGGGCGGCCAGGCCGAGGCCCAGTCGGAGAGCTTCGCCGGCCTGGGCGCGGCGGTGCTGATCGCGGTGTTCGGCATCCTGGCGGTACTGGTCCTGGAATTCCAGAAGTTCAAGACGGCCCTGGTCGTGGCCGGCATCATTCCGTTCGGCATCTTCGGCGCGGTGGCGGCCCTGGCTATCACCGGCAATTCGCTGAGCTTCACCGCCACGATCGGCCTGATCGCCCTGATCGGTATCGAGATCAAGAACTCGATCCTGCTGGTCGACTTCACCGAACAGCTGCGCCGCGAGGGCATGGGTCTGCACGACGCCATCGAAAAGGCCGGCGAGGTGCGGTTCCTGCCCGTGCTGCTGACCAGCGTCACGGCGATCGGCGGGTTGTTGCCCTTGGCGCTGGAACGGTCGGGTCTGTACTCGCCGCTGGCCATCGCGATCATCGGCGGGCTGATCACCTCGACCGTACTGTCGCGGGTGGCGACGCCGGTGATGTACTGGCTGACCGCGCGGGGGGATGAGCGGGCAACCGCATAGATCCTCCCCCTGAAGGGGGAGGCGGCCGGAGGCCGGTGGGGGTAGTCGGCAATGACTTGGCCGTCACTTCCCCCTCCGATCGCTTCGCGATCCCCTCCCCCTTCAGGGGGAGGACTTAGATCCGACTTGCCTATTATACACTCGTATAGCAACCTCTCCCCACACATCGGGGAACAAACCACATGGCCGCAACCCAAACCCGCGACGCCGTCATTATCGGCGGGGGACACAACGGCCTCGTCTGCGCCTTCTATCTGGCCAAGGCCGGCCTGAAGGTCACCATTTGCGAGGCCCGCGGCGTGGTCGGCGGGGCGGCCGTGACCGAGGAATTCCATCCGGGTTTCCGCAACTCGGTGGCCAGCTACACGGTCAGCCTGCTCAGCCCCAAGGTCATCGCCGACATGGGCCTGCACGGCCAGGGGCTGAAGATCGTCGAGCGGCCGATCTCCAACTTCCTGCCGATCAGCGCCGCGACGCCGAGGTGCTGCCGGCCTACTACGCCATGCTGGACGAGATCGGCGACGTGCTGCGCGACCTGGCCGCCGAGACCCCGCCCAATCTGGGCGACGGCATCCACGGCCTGCTGCGCGGCGCCCGCCAGGGCACGCGGCTGGCCCTGCTGAGCCGCGAGCGCAAGCGCGACCTGCTGGACCTGTTCACCAAGAGCGCCCGCGACTTCCTGGACGGCTGGTTCGAGAGCGACGCGGTCAAGGCCAGCTTCGGCTTCGACGCCGTGGTCGGCAATTTCGCCAGTCCGGATTCGCCCGGCTCGGCCTATGTGCTGCTGCACCACACCTTCGGCGAGGTGAACGGCAAGAAGGGCGCCTGGGGGCACGCCATCGGCGGCATGGGCGCGATCACCCAGGCGATGGCCAAGGCCTGCGAGGCGCTGGGCGTCGAGATCCTGCTCGATGCGCCGGTCGAGGCGGTGCATGTCGAACACGGCAAGGACGGCCCCCGGGCCACGGGCGTGCAGCTGGTCGACGGCCGTCAGATCATGGCCCCGATCGTCTCGTCCAACCTCAATCCGGCGCTGCTGTACGGCAAGCTGATCGCCCCCTCGGCCCTGCCCGCCGCCTTCACCAAGGCCATCAAGGGCTACAAGAACGGCTCGGGCACCTTCCGGATGAACGTGGCCCTGTCGGAGCTGCCGGACTTCACCTGCCTGCCCGGCAAGGTCTCGGCCGAGCATCACCAGTGCGGCATCGTGATCTCGCCCAGCCTCGACTACATGGACGAGGCCTATAGAGACGCCAAGGCCTTCGGCATCAGCAAGAAGCCCATCGTCGAGATGCTGATCCCCTCGACCCTGGACCCCACCCTGGCCCCGCCCGGCCAGCACGTGGCCAGCCTGTTCTGCCAGCAGTTCGCCTGGGACCTGCCGAACGGCCGGTCGTGGGATGACGAGCGCGAGGCCGCCGCCGACCTGATCATCGACACGGTCAATGACTGGGCGCCCAACTTCAAGGCATCGGTCCTGGGACGGATGATCCTGTCGCCGACGGACCTGGAGCGGAAGTTTGGCCTGATCAACGGCGACATCATGCACGGCCATATGTCGCTGGATCAGCTGTGGGCCGCGCGACCGGTGCTGGGGCACGCCAGCCATCGCGGCCCCCTGAAGGGCCTCTACATGTGCGGCGCCGGTTGCCATCCGGGCGGCGGCGTCTCGGGCAATCCGGGACGCAACGCGGCGCGCGAGATCCTGCGCGACAAGGACTTCACGACGGCGCTGAAGCTTTCGGTGGTGGGGCGGTGATGGTGGTCACGCATCTCCCTTCCCCCTTGATGGGGGAAGGGTCGGGGATGGGGGTGACAGCGTCGGCAGCTTTCAGCTCGGCCGCGCCACATCCTGAAACCGTGTCACCCCCACCCCTACCCCTCCCCCATCCAAGGGGGAGGGAAAGTGATCTTGCTGGAGGGCTCGGCGCATGAACGCCCCCACCTCCAACCTCGACCCGCAAGCAGACTGGGGCCTGCCCGGCTGGACTTACGGCAACGACCGGTTCTTCAAAGAGGAACAGGACAGGATCCTGCGCCCCTCGTGGCAGGTGGTCTGCCACCTGAACGACATCCCCAAGGCCGGCGACTTCCACACCCTGGACTTCCTAAGCGAGAGCGTCGTGGTGGTGCGCGCCAAGGACGGCGGCGTTCGGGCCTTCACCAATGTCTGCCGCCATCGCGGCGCGCGGCTGGTCGACGGCCCCAGCGGCAGCTGTGGCAAGGGCGGCGGCCGCATTGTCTGCCCCTATCACGCCTGGACCTACGACCTGGAAGGCCGCCTGATCGGCGTACCCATGCGCGACACCTATCCGGCGCTCGACATGGACAGGCAGGGCCTGGTCAAGGTCGATGTCGAGATCTGGCGCGGCTTCGTTTTCGTGCGGCTGGAAGGTGATGGCCCGTCCGTCGCCGAGATGATGGCGCCCTACGATCACGAGGTGGCCCACTATCGCTTCGAAGAGCTTCAGCCCTTCGGCCGCGTCACCCTGCGGCCCCGGACGGTGAACTGGAAGAACATCAGCGACAACTATTCGGACGGCCTGCATATCCCCATCGCCCACCCCGGCCTGACCCGGCTGTTCGGCAAGGGCTATGGCGTGGAAGCCGAAACCTGGGTCGACAAGATGTGGGGCCAGCTGATCGACGAGCCGTCGGCCAACCCGTCCGAGCGGCTGTACCAGGACATCTTGCCCGACGTTCCGCACCTGCCGCCCGAGCGCAAACGCCTGTGGACCTATTTCAAGCTGTGGCCAAACTTCGCCTTCGACATCTATCCCGACCAGGTGGACTTCATGCAGTTCATCCCGGTCTCGGCCACCCAGACCCTGATCCGCGAGATCGCCTACGCCCTGCCCGATGACCGTCGGGAGATGAAGGCGGCCCGCTATCTGAACTGGCGCATCAACCGTCAGGTCAATGCCGAGGACACCGAGCTGGTGGCCCGGGTGCAGGAGGGCATGGCGTCGCGGAGCTTCACGGCGGGGCCGCTGGCGAGCTCGGAGGTTTCGCTGCGCAGTTTTGGCCGGAAGATGCGGGCGCTGATCCCTGAAGCGCGGCTGGACCGGCCGCCGACGGGGTGGTGATGCCCGATCCCCCCCACCCAACCCTCCCCCATCAAGGGGGAGGGCTAGGACCATGCGCGCCCCCTTCACCCGCGAGACCGCCGACGTCCGCCGCCAGGCCCTGGTCGCGGCCGCCGAAACCGTCCTGGCTCGCGACGGGGTGGCCGGAGCATCCGTAAGAAGCATCTGCGCGGAAGCGGGCGTCTCGCCCGGCCTGTTGCGGCACTATTTCGACGGCGTCGACGCCCTGATCGCGGCGGCCTATGAGGCCGTTGGCCAGCGGATCGATGCGGCGCTGGAGGCTGCGGTGGCGCAGGCGGGAGACGCCCCGCGCGCCCGGCTGTCGGCCTATCTGACCGCCAGCTTCAAGCCGCCGGTGCTGGACACGCAACTGCTGGCCGCGTGGCTGGCCTTCTGGAGTCTGGTGAAGGTCAATGACGCCATCGCCGATATCCACCGGCGGACCTATGCCAGCTATCGGGCGCGACTGGAGGCGTTGCTGATCGCCTGCGACACCGGCGTCGATGCGCGGCTGGCGGCCATTGGCCTGACCGCCGTGGTCGACGGTCTGTGGCTGGAACTGTGTCTGGATCCGACGGTCTTTACCCCGGCCGAAGCCGGGGCCATCGCGGAACGGCTGCTGGCCGGCTATTCGCCGACACCGGTCTTCCTGGATTAGGCGGCGGCCGCGTGGCTGACGATGCTGCGGCCCCAGGTGGCGCGGCGAACTTCGGGCTCGAACACCTCGACCTTGGCGGTCTTTCCCTGCACGCGCATGTGGCGGGCCAGCATCTCGGCGATCGCCTGGGCCTCGGCCTGACAGGAATAGGACCCTATCAGATCCGGCGCGTCATTCCAGGTTACGTGCCAGACGCCGGAGACGGGGCGCACGAAGTAATTGTGTTCGTTGGCCATGGGAAACTCCTTGGGCTGGCTTAAGCATCGGACATACCGCGTCCGCGTGACAGTGTTTCAATGCTGCACGGCAACAAGCGTGCTGCATTGCACATTGCACAGGCCGCGCCAAGGCGACCGCTGGTGAATCCAGGAGCAACTTTGAGGCGAACTCGCCTGCCAGGTTAGATTTGGTCTACTCCCTGACCACCACGCCGCCCTTCATCACCTTGGCGACCGAAGACAGGGTGGCGATATCGGCCAGCGGGTCGCCCGCGACGGCGATCATGTCGGCATAGCGACCCGGGCTGAGCGCGCCCACATCGGCCGACTTGCCCATCAGCGCGGCCGAGACAGTGGTCGCTGACTGGATCGCCTGCATCGGCGTCATGCCGTACCGAACCATATAGGGCAGCTGCCTGGCGTTCTGGCCGTGCGGATAGACGCCGGCGTCGGTGCCATAGGCGATCTTGACCCCCGCCTTCACCGCCTTGGCGAAGCCCACGCGTTGGGCGTCGGTGGTCTCGGTGTTCTTGCGCAGGGTTTCGGCGGGCCAGCCGTTGCGGGTTCCGACCTCGTCGATGAAGTCACCATTATAGATATCGGCCACCAGCCAGGCGCCCCGGGCCTTCATCAGGGCGATCCCCTCGTCGTCGATCAGCGAGCCGTGCTCGATCGAGCGCGCCCCGGCTAGCACCGCCACCTTGATGCCCTCGGCCCCGTGGGCATGGGCGGTGGCGTAGGTTCCGCGCTTGGCCGCGGCCTCGACGGCGGCCTTGATCTGGTCTTCGGAGAGTTCCAGTTGGCCCGGTTCAGTGCCCACGGTCAGCACGGCGCCGGTAGCGATCAGTTTCAGGAAATCGGCCCCGCCGACCAGCAGGGCGTGAGCCTTGCGATGCGTATCGGCCACGTCCTCGACCACGCCGCGCCGCATGTCGGGCGGGATGCCGACATCGGCGGCGATGCCGGTGATCTCGCCGCCGCCGCCGGGCGTGGTGATATAGGCGCCGGCCACCGACATGCGCGGTCCGGGCACCAGCCCCTTGTCGATGGCGTCACGCAGGGCGACGTCGCCGAACGCCCGCCAGGTCCCGACGTCGCGCACGCTGGTGAAGCCGGCCATCAGGGTGGCCCGGGCGTGGGCGGCCCCGACATAGGCCTGCTCCGCAGCCGTGGTCAGCAGGGGCTGGGCGATGTTTTCGGTCTGGGCCTCGTCGACCAGGTGAGTGTGCATGTCCATCAGGCCGGGCAGGACGGTATAGGCGCTCCAGTCCAGCAGCGGGCCATCGTTGGGGGCGGCCGTCCAGGATCCCACGGCGGCGACGCGCTCGCCCTCGATGCGGATCAGCTGGTTCACCAGCACCTTGCCGGCCTCGGTGTCGATCAGCCTGCCGGCGTGGACGTAGGAGACTGCGGGTTTGACCTGGGCGTGGGCGGCCAAGGGCGCCAACGCGACGGCGAGCGTCAGGGCGAGGGATCGGATCAAGGTCTTCACTCCGGCGCAGTCACGACGGCGACGCGCTTCATCAGCAGGTGGATCGGCAGGCCGATCAGCAGCAGCACCGCGCCCCACAGGGTGGCCTGGCTGCCGGCGCCATAGAGGGTCCAGCAGGCATAGAGCGCCGCGACAATGGCGACGATGGTCAGGGCGACCGAAGCGTCCATCCGGCCGCGCATCTGCAGGCGCAGGGCAGCGAGAGCGCAGAACAGATAGGTGAACAGCGAGGCCGCCGTGGCCAGCAGGGCGATGAAGGTGAACAGCTCGGCCATCGACTTGGTGTAGTTGATCAGCACCAGGACGGTCAGCAGGCTGCTGGACAGGATATGGGCCCGCACCGGCGTGCCGCGCCTGGAGGTCTTGGCCAAAAAGGCCGGGAACACCCCGCCCTTGGCCATGGCATAGGGCAACTCGCCCTGCAGCAGCACCCAGCCATTCAGGGCCCCGAAGGCGCTGATCGCCGCGAAGCCGGCCAGGACCAGCCGCAGGTCGCCACCACCATACAGGCCCACGAAATCGGCGAACGGGGCGTTGGAGCCCTCAAGCATGCCGGCCGGGGTCAGCAGCACCACCGCCGAGCAGACGACCAGATAGATCAGCCCGGTGAAGGCCGTGCCCACCAGGGTGGCGCGAGGGATGGTGCGCTCGGGATCATGCACCTTGTCGGCCGGCACGGTGGCCGACTCCAGGCCCAGCAGCGCCCAAAGGGTCAGAGTCGCGGCAGAGGTAATGCCGACCGCCGAAAGGTCGGCCATGCGCAGCGGGGTCACCGTGCTGCCGCCGGTCTTGGCCAGCACCACGAAGGCCAGGATCATCACCGCCAGCAGAGGCATCAGCTTCAGGATGGTGGTGACCACCTGCAGCCGGCCCGCCGAGCGGGCGCCGTAGCAGTTGAGGGCCGTCAGTCCCCAGACCATCGCCACGGTAATGCCGCCATGGAGGCCCGGGACCGTGGCGATCTGCGGGAAGAACACGGAGAGATAGCTGACCGTGCCGGTGGCGATGGCGGCGTTGCCGACCCAAAGCGAGATCCAGTAGCTCCAGGCCACCATGAACCCGGCCGTTCGCCCGAACGCTTCCTGGGTAAAGGCATAGGGGCCGCCGGCCTTGGGAAAGGCCTTGGCCAGTCGGGCAAAGACGAAGGCCAGGCACAGGCCGCCGGCGATGGTCACCACCCAGCCGATCACCGCGTTCCAGCCATAGGGCGCGAGCGAGGCGGGCAGCATGAAGACGCCCGAGCCGATCATGTTGCCCACAACCAGGGCGACGCACATCCAGAAGCCCAGCGGCTTGGCGACGGAAGTCTTCATGCGGCCAGGCTTTCACGAACGCGACACGGAAGAAAGAAAAAGGGGCGGCCTTGCGGGCCGCCCCTTCCACCTAGAACTTGCGGCCGACCTTCAGGCCGATCGTGCGCGGCTGGTTGGGCGTGATGTAGGTCTGGGCCCCGCAGACGCTTTCGGCGCACTGGGCGTAACGGTTGAGGCTGGCGCGCTTGTCGGTCAGGTTCTTGACGTACAGCGCCATCGACCAGTCGTCCCGCGTGACGCCGCCCGACAGGTCGACCAGGGTGTAGCCCGACTGACGTCCGATGATTTCGCGCTCGACGATCCGCAGGTCGGTCCAGCTGCCCGTCTGATGGACAGCCGAGGCCTGCAGATAGGCGTCGTAACCGCTGAAACTGAAGTCGTAGCGCGCCGTCAGGTTGGCCTTGAACTTCGGCGTCACTGGCAGGACCGTGCCGTCCGGCGCCTGCGGCGTGGGGCAGACGGTGACCGGATTGCCCGAGGTGTCGGTAAAGCCGCAATAATTGGCCGTCAGCTTGGCGTCGGTATAGGTGGCCGCTGCGCTGATCGTGAAACCCTGGGTGACCGCCAGGGTCACGTCGCTTTCCACGCCCTTGATACGCGCCTCGTTGGCGTTCTTGATCTCGGTCAGGCCGTTGGCCCCCAGGATCGAGAACTGGAAGTTCTGCCAGTCTTCCATGAACACCGCGCCGTTCCAGCGGAAGCGGTTCTCCATCCAGCTGGTCTTCCAGCCGAACTCGTAGTTCTTCAGATAGTCGGCCTGGTAGGGCGGCAGGGTGGCGCGACGGTTGATGCCGCCCGGACGGAAGCCTTCCGAGTAGGTGACATAGGCCAGCTTATCGTCGTCGAACTTGTAGGTCAGCGTGACCTTGGGAACGTTGCCGGTTTCCTTGACCCGCTTGTCCAGGTTCGTACAGGGCGCACCATTGACGCCGCCGGCGCGGAAGCAGGCCCGCTCGCCGGTGCCGCCGTAGCCCGTGCCGTAGCCGTAGAAGCCCTCCAGCGAGTTGTCGGACTTGAAGAAGCGGATGCCGCCCATCACCGTCAGCTTGGGGGTGATGTCGAAATAGGCCTCGCCGAACGCGGCCGTGTCCCGGTCGATCCGCTGCTGGGCGGTCAGCCAGATGGTGTCGCTATAGCCCGGCACCTCGATGTCGTAGCTGATGCCGTCGATCTTATAGCGCTGGGTAATCCCGTGCTGCTGCTTCTGGTAGAACAGGCCGCCGATCAGGCGGAAGCGCTTGTCGTCCGGGGTGGCGATCCGGATCTCGTGGCTTTCCTTTTTGTAGTCGTCCTTGCCGGTGATGTACTGCGACGGGTTGGCCAGGCCGCCCGTGTCGTTGGTCCAGTAGAAGCCGTAGCCGACCTGATCGTAGAAATAGGAATAGTCCGAATAGTCCTGACGGGTGTCGACGGTGCGCTTGAGGTACGAGCCGGCATAGGTGACGTCGAGATTGGCGATCTGCCCCTCGATGGTCATGGCCGCCTGCACCCACTTGTCGTCCGAGGCTTCCGGATAGAAGTGAGTCACCTCCAGGTCACCGACCTTGGGATCATAGGAATAGATGCCGCTGGTCTTGGTGCGCTGGCCCATGATCGTGGGCGTGATCACCCAGTTCTCGCCCAGCTCGACCCGCAGGGCGGCGCGACCGCCGCGGGTGCTGGAGCCGTTATAGTTTTCGCTGGCGGTGGTGGCGTTGCTGATCGTCAGGTCATCGCTGGGATCGGCCGTGCCGCGCCCGTAGGTGCGCGTGCCCACGACGTTGTCGATATAGCCGGCGGTTTCCTCGTTCCAGCCGACCAGGCGCACCGCGATGGTGTCCGACAGCGGGATGTTGACGAAGGCTTCTTCGACATGACCCATGTCGTCGCCATCAACCTGGTTGACCTCGACATCAACGCCCGCCGAAAAGCCGGCGGTGCTGGGCTTGTTGGTGATGATCCGCAGGGTGCCGGCCTGTGAGCTGGCGCCATACAGCGTGCCCTGCGGTCCGGCCAGGGCCTCGACCCGGGCCACGTCATAGACGTGGATGTCCAGCGCGCCCTGGATGGTGCTGATCGGCTGTTCGTCCAGATAGACGCCGACGCTGGGCAGCGAGCCGGAGTGGTTGCCGTCGCCGCCGCTGGCGACGCCGCGCATATAGACCTGGCCAAAGCCGGGGCCCGCCGTCGTGAACGAAACGCTGGGCAGATATTTCACATAGTCGACGAAGTTGGAGATCTGCAGCTGTTCCAGCTTGGCCTCGCCCAGCGCCTGGATAGACACCGGCACATCCTGCAGATTCTCGGACCGCTTCTGGGCGGTGACCACCACCTCTTCCAGCGACACCACCTGCCGGGCCTGCGCGGCCACGCTGGTCAGCATGGTCGATGCCAGCAAGGCGGCCGAATAGACCCCCGCCCGCTTGAAGTTCTTACGCGACGTCATGGTCGTTCCCCCGTACCATTTTAAGAGAACGATGTTCCGCTCCGCCCAAGCGCTCGGCAAGGCTGAAAGCGTCTAAAAAACCCGAATCTTCCGAGTGTTGCAGAAATGGCAGACCCTGCCCGAGGTGTTCAAATTCTGGGCGCGTACGGATAAGTCGCCAGACATTGGCCCAATGCCTGTTTGAGGGGCTCCAGGTCCGATTCGAAATTCTGCCAATGCTCGACGGCGTCCTTGAAGATCGGCTGGCGAACCTGTTCGGAACTGGCGGTGCGCACGGCCCGGTCGTTCTCGTGGAAGCTCAGGCAGGCGGGCTCGAACGGCAGGCCGCAATGGTCCAGCAGGGCGCGGATCTGGCCTTCGGGATCGGCGATCATCGCCTCGTAGATCACCCGGTGGACGCGGCCCGGCAGCACGGTGTCGAAATGATCCATCAGCGCCACATAGTCCGCATAGTAGCGGCCGATGTCGGTCAGGTCGTAGCTGAAGGCCTGACCCCGGGCGAAGTGCTGCTTGAAGCCCGAAAAGCAGCAGCCCAGCGGATGCCGCCGTGCATCGATGATTTTCGCCTTGGGCAGGATCAGGTGGATCAGACCCGTGTGCGCGAAGTTGTTGGGCATCTTGTCGATGAAGAACGGGCGATCGGTTTTCCGCTGCACGCGTGTGCGCTCGAGATACTCCTCGCCCAGCTCGCGCAAGGCTTCCGGCGACAGCTCGGCCAGCATCTCGGGATAGGTCGAGTCAGCGCGCCGGTTGGCCTTGCCGCCCAGCCGGCGGGCCATGACGATCAGGTCAGGCAGCTCCATCGTGCCCTCGACCTGACTGTGGCTGGCCAGGATCTGCTCGATCAGGGTCGAGCCCGACCGCGGCAAGCCAACCACAAAGATCGGATCAGGCGCGGGGCAGCCCTGCCCCGCTGTCGCGGCCAACAGGGCCGGGGTAAACACCGCCCGTGAGCGGGCCACATCGGCGTGGTTTTCGTCCGGATCGTAGTCCACCTGCTGGCGCCGGATCGCCGCGCCGGCGGCATAGTGCTGGAAGGAGTCGGCATAGAGCCGCGCGTCCTCCAGCGCCTTGCCGAGGGCATAGTGCAGGTGCAGGCGATCATCGTCCGTCAGGTCCGGCTGCTCCAGCCCGGCGGCCATAGCGGCGCGGTCGGCGGCGTCGAACTTGACGGTCTTGAGGTTGGCCAGACTCCACCAAGCCTCGCCCAGGCCCGGCGCCAGGTCCAGACACTTGCGATAGGCGGCGACGCAGTCGGCCTGACGCCCAACGGTCTTCAGCGCGTGGCCATAGCTCATCCAGCCCTTGGGCTGACCGGGGAACTCGGCCAGCATCCGCTCATAGATGCCAATGGCGGTGTCGTACTCACCCAGCCGCGACAGGATGGCGGCGCGCAGATTGGCATAGCCAGGATGGCGCGGATCGCGATCGGTCAGGCGCTCGATCTGGGCAAGAGCCTCGGCCGACTTGTTCTGGCGATAGAGCATGGTCGCCAGATTGTGCCGCGCGGCCGCAAAGCCCGGCGCGATCTCCAGACAGCCGACCAGCAGCCGTTCGGCGTCTTCGTACCGACCCAGCCGCGCGCCGGTCTCTGCCAGCATGCGCAGGGCGGCGACGTCGGCGGGGTGATCGGCGAGGTGGTCGCGAAGCCGCTGCTCGGCCTCGCCCAGGCGGTTGTCGATCAGGGCGGCGGCGGCCTCGATCAGGGCCGGATCGCGGGTCGAAGCGCGCAGTTGCTGGGCCAGGGCCGTCTCGGCGCCGGCCTTGTCCGCCAGCAGGTCCAGCCCCTCGGCCAGGCCGCGCCAGGCTTCGCCCGCGCGGGGATCGAGGATCACTGTTCGCCGGAAGGCCGCGACGGCCTCGGCGGTGCGGCCCAGCTCGGCCAGGGTCAGGCCCAGCTCCAGCTGGGCTTCGGGCAGGGTCGGCAAGCCCTTGGCCAGCGGCGCGATGGTCGCCAGCGCCTGCTCGGCCTCGCCGCTCAGCCGCAGGGCGGACGCCAGCACCACGGTCGTGCCGGCATGACGCGGGACCGCCTCCAGGATCGCTTCGGCCTGCTGACGAGCCAGCCGTGGATCGCGCTCCAGCAGGCGCTGGGCATGGTCGAGGGCCGTGGCGAGGCCGCCCTGGGCTTGCGGAGTCTGCGAGGTCATGGGGCGAAGAGAGCCAGCGTCACAGGGGAAGTCAATTCGCGACGGCTCACAGCCGATCCCGCATCGCGTACCAGCTCAGCCCCGCGACAGTCAGGGGCCAGCGCAGCAGGCGTCCGCCCGGAAACGGCGGGGTCGGCAGACGCGACAGCAGCTCGACCCCGGCGCCCTCGCCCAGGGCCGCATCGGCCAGCAACTTGCCCACATAGGGCGCCAGCATCACCCCTTGCCCCGAATAGCCGGACGCGACCCGCACGCCGGGCGCGATCTCGCCGACAAACGGCACGCGATGCATCGTGATGCCAAGGGTTCCGCCCCAGGCGTGGTCGATCTTCACGTCCGCGAGGCGGGGATAGACCTTCAGCATGTGGCGGCGCACGAAGCCGGCGATATCGCCAGGAAAGCCCGGCCGATAGTTCTCGCCGCCGCCAAACAGCAGCCGTCCATCGGCCGTCTTGCGGAAATAGTTCACGACGAAGCGGCTGTCGGCCACGGCCGCGTCAGACGCGATGATCTCGCGGGCCAGATCGCCCAGGGGTTCGGTGGTCAGGATGAAATTGTTGATCGGCATGACGCGGCTGCGCGCCCGCCCCGCCATGTGATTCAGGCTGCCGTCACCCGTCAGGATCAGCTGATCGCAGGTGACCCGGCCCTGGTCGGTGACCGCCGTGATCTTCCCCCCCTGGCGGGTCCAGGAGAGCGCCCGACTGTGTTCATGGGTGATCGCCCCGCCGGCGATCGCCGCGCGCGCCAGGCCAAGGGCCAGATTCAGGGGGTGGAGGTGACCGCCGTCCCGATCCAGCAGGCCGCCGTGATAGGCGTCTGTCCCCAGGTCGTCGGCCAGATCCCGGGGTCCGATCAGTGACAGGGCGTCATAGCCATAGACGCGGGCCATGTGCTCGATGTGGCCTGCATCCTCGGCCTCGCCGCCCGGGCGGTGGCGGGCGTGGATCATGCCGGGTTTCAGGTCGCAGGCGATGGCATGTTCGGCGATGGTCGCGTGAAGATGCGTCCGGGCGTCCTGCGCCAGTCGCCACAGGGCCATGGCGTCGTCCAGACCCACCGTCTTTTCCAGCCAGGCCTGGTCGCGACGCTGGCCGGTATGGACCTGCCCGCCGTTCAGGCCCGAAGCCTGCGATCCGACACGGCCGGCTTCGAGGACCACCACGGAAACGCCGCGCTCGGCCAGTTCAAGCGCCGCGCCCAGGCCGGTGAAGCCCGCGCCGATCACGCAAACGTCGGCGTGCAGGTCGCCCCTCAGTGGCGGCAGGTCGGCGAAGGGCGCGGCGGTCGCGGCGTAATAGTTCGTCATCCCCCTTCCCCCTCTATGGGGAAGGGTTTGAGCGGACTAAACATTCAGCAGCAGGAACTCCCGCTCCCAGGGGCTGATCGTGCGCATGAAGGTCTCGTACTCGGCGTGTTTCACATGGTCGTAGGCCTGGCAGAACACCGGTCCAAGGATGTCGACCAGCGGCTCGCAGGCCTCGAACAGTTTCAGGGATTCGGTCAGGCTGCGGGGCAGTTCGATGCCGCGAGCGCTGGCGTCGCTACTGACCGGGGGCTCGGGCGTGAGCGCCTGAACCATGCCCAGATAGCCCGCTGCAAGGGTGGCGGCGATGGCCAGATAGGGGTTGGAGTCGGACGATGGGATGCGATTTTCCAGCCGGCGGTTGGCGGCGTTGGACGGGGGAACGCGCAGACCGCAGGTGCGATTGTCATAGCCCCACTGGGTGTTGACCGGCGCGCCCGAGTCCCTGGCGATCCGGCGGTACGAGTTCACATAGGGCGCCAGTATGGCCATGATCGCCGGCAGGTAGGTCTGCTGCCCCGCGATGAAGCTGTGGAACAGCGGCGTCTCGTCTCCGGTCTTGGGATCGGAAAACAGATTCTGGCCGTGCCTGTCGATGATCGACTGGTGGATATGCATGGCGCTGCCGGGTTCGCTGGCCATCGGCTTGGCCATGAAGGTGGCGTAGATCTCGTGCTCCAGCGCCACCTCGCGGATGGTGCGCTTGAACATGAACACCTGGTCGGCCAGTTCCAGCGGATGGCCGTGGCGCAGGTTGATCTCCATCTGGGCCACGCCGCTCTCGTGGATCAGGGTGTCGATCTCCAGGCCCTGGCGCTCGGAATATTCGTACATGTCCTCGAAGAGGGCGTCGAACTCGTTGACCGCGCTGATCGAATAGCCTTGGCGCCCGGTCTCGGGCCGGCCCGAGCGGCCGATGGGGGGCTTCAGCGGATAGTCGGGGTCGGTGTTCTTGTCGACGAGGTAGAACTCGATCTCGGGCGCAACGATGGGGACCCAGCCCTTTTCGTCATACAGGGCCAGTACGCGGCGCAGCACCTGGCGCGGGCTTTCCTCGACGGGGCGGCCATCGGGATGGAAGGCGTCATGGATGACCTGGGCGGTGGGATCCTGGGCCCAGGGCACGACAGCCAGGGTGGCGAAATCGGGCGTCAGGACGATATCAGTGTCGGCCTGCACCGAATTGACCACCCCCCCGAACTCGGGAAAGTCGCCGGTGATGGTCTGGTAGAACACCGCCAGCGGCAGGTTCATCGACGGGGTCCCGAGGAACTTGCGCACCGGCATGATCTTGCCGCGCGCCACGCCGGCCAGGTCGGGCACGACGCACTCGATCTCCTCGATGTTCTGCCGGTTGAACCAGGCCTGGGCTTCCTCAAGCGTGGCGACGCCGCGCTTCACCCGCTGGTCCGGCTTGGTCTTCTTGTGCTTGGGCTGTTTCATGACGCCGCCTCCGGCTTCAGGGCCCGCAGCACGGGCTCGGCCTCGATCAGCGACTTGCGGATGATCCCGACCAGCTCGTCAATCTCCCCATGGGTGATGATCAGCGGCGGGCAGCAGACGATGCTGTCGCGGATGGCGCGAACCATCAGGCCGTTCTTGATGCAGATGTCGCGCAGGATCGGGCCCGCCTCGCCCTCCTTGTCGAGGAAGCGATGGTTCGTGCCCTTCTCGCGGACGATCTCGACCGCGCCGATCAGGCCCAGCGAGCGGGTCTCGCCCACCAGCGGCAGATCGTTCAGGGTCGCCAGGGCCTTGGCCAGATAGGGGCCCGTGTCGTCACGGGTGCGCTCCACCAGACCCTCGCGCTCAAGAATCTCGATGTTCTTCAGGGCGACGGCGCAGGCGGTGGGATGACCCGAATAGGTGAAGCCGTGGATGAAATCCCCGCCCTTCTCCTTCAACTCGGCGACGATGAAGTCGGCCACGCCGACGGCGCTGATCGGCAGGTAGCCCGACGACAGCCCCTTGGCCATGGCGATCATGTCGGGCTTGATCCCGTAGTGCTGGTGGCCGAACCACTGGCCCAGGCGCCCGAAGCCGCAGATCACCTCGTCGCAGACCAGCAGGATGCCGTACTTGCGGCACACCGCCTCGACCGCCGGCCAGTATCCGTCGGGAGGGATGATCACCCCGCCCGCCCCCTGCACCGGCTCGCCGATAAAGGCGGCGACGGTCTCGGGGCCGACCTCAAGGATCTTGTCCTCGATCTCCTTGACCGCGCGCGCGCAAAACGCCGCCGGATCTTCGTCGAAGCCCTCGTTGAAGCTGTAGGGCTGCATCACGTGATGCACGCCAGGGATCGGCAGATCGCCCTGCACATGCATGTGCTTCATGCCGCCCAGCGACACCCCCGCCACGGTCGAGCCGTGATAGGCGTTCCAGCGGCTGATGAAGGCGGTGCGCTGCGGCTGGCCCTTGGTTTTCCAGTAATGGCGGGCCAGGCGGAAGACCGTGTCATTGGCCTCCGAGCCCGACGAGTTGAAGAACACGTGGGTCAGGTGGCCGCCCATCTTCTCGGCGATCTTGGCGGCCAGCCGGATCGGCGGCGGCGAGGCCGTCTTGAAGAAGGTGTTGTAGTAGGGCAGCTCCAGCATCTGCTCATAGGCCGCCTGGGCCAGCTCCTGCCGGCCATAGCCCACGTTCACGCACCACAGCCCGGCCATGCCGTCGAGGATCTGATGGCCCTCGCCATCGTGGATATAGACCCCGTCAGCGCGGGTGATGATCCGGCTGCCGCCCAGGTCGTGCTGCAGCTTGTAATCGGTTTGAGCCGGCAGGTGATGGGCCAGATCCAGGCGCTTGAGCTCGGCGATATCGTGGTTGCGGATCGGGACGGTCATGGGTGTTTCCTACGCGACGAGAAGCGGCGCGCCTCTGAGGGCGCGTCCGAAAAGCTGGAAGAAGATCTGGGACTGGACGTTCTGGTCGGGCTTCCACTCGGGGTGCCATTGGACGGCCAGGACCGGCGCGCCATTAACGCTGGCCGACACCGCCTCGACCACGCCGTCGGGTGCCCGGGCCTCGACGGTCAGGCCTTCGCCCAGGCGGTCTACCCCCTGATAGTGCACGGAATTGACCACCGCGCTCGATGCGCCAAACGCCGTAGCCAGCACCCCGCCCGGCGTCAGGTCGACCGGATGCCGGTGATCAAACATGCCGTTGAAGTCGACCTCGTCTGGCGCGTGGTGGGCGATCAGCTCGGCGCTGGAGGCCATGTCGCGGCGCAGGGTCCCGCCGAACGCGACATTGATTTCCTGAAAGCCCCGGCACACCCCGAACACCGGCCGGCCCAGGTCGAGCATGGCCTTGATCAGGTCGGCGGTCATGGTGTCGCGGGCCAGATCGAACGGGCCGGGCGCATCGCCGATCTCCTCGCCGTACAGCGCGGGATCCAGGTTCGACGGACTGCCGGTCAGCATCAGGCCGTCCAGCCGCGCGGCGACCTCGGACGCCTTCATCAATTCAGGCATAGACGGAACCAGCAGAGCCGCCGCGTCGGCATGGCGCATCGCGCCGGCGACATAGCGGTTCATCACCGCCTGGGCCGGCTCGATCCCGACGGTGCGGGTGCAGCAGATGATGCCGGCGACGGGGCGGGTCATGGGCGCAGCGCCTTCTTCCCCGCTCCCTCGGCTGTCATCCCGGACAAGCGAAGCGCAGATCCGGGACCGCCGGAAGCGCAGACGTTCACGCGTCGGTCCCGGATCTTCGCGCTGCGCGCTCGTCCGGGATGACAGCTGAAAGAAAGGGGAAGGTCAGAGTGCATCAGCTCAACAACACCGCCGGCGAACAGGCGTGCCAGCACAGCCAGACCTCTTCGCCCAGCTTGAAGTCTTCCTGGTCCCAGCGGGTCAGGTTGGAGCGGTGGACCTTGATGCGACGGCCTCCGGCGATCTCGACCTCATAGACCGATGAGCCGCCCAGATAGGCCTCGTGCTTGATGACGCCCGCTACCGCGTTCGCGCCCTTGGGCGCGTCGCCGAGATTGGGGGCCTCGTCGCCGTCCTTCTTGTGCAACTCGATCTTCTCGGGCCGGATCGCCGCCCAGGCCGCGCCGCCGCGGGGGCCAGTGACGCCGTGGTCCAGGAAGATATCCACCGGCAGGTCGGGCGAGCGGATCACCGCGTGGCTGGGCTCGTCCACCGCCAGCACGCCCTCGAACAGGTTCACGCTGCCGATGAAGTCGGCCACGAACCGGCTGTTGGGGAACTCATACAGGTCGCTGGGCGTGGCCACCTGCTGCAGCACGCCCCGGTTCATCACCGCGCAACGGCTGGCCAGGGCCAGGGCCTCGTCCTGGTCGTGGGTGACCATGATAAAGGTGATGCCGACCTTCTCCTGCAGGGTACACAGCTCGGTGCGCATCTGCTCGCGCAGCTTGGCGTCCAGGGCCGACAGCGGCTCGTCCAGCAGCAGCACGCGGGGGCGTTTGACCAGCGCGCGCGCCAGGGCCACACGCTGGCGCTGGCCGCCCGACAGCTGGTCGGGCTTGCGCCCCCCCAGGCCGCCCAGTTGGACCAGCTCCAGCGCCTCCTCGACGCGCCGGTCGCGCTCGGCTTTCGGCACGCGGTCGACCTTCAGGCCATAGGCGACATTGTCGGCCACGGTCATGTGCGGGAACACCGCATAGGACTGGAACACCATGTTCACCGGCCGCTTGTTGGGCGGCACGGTCGAGACATCCTGGCCGTCGATCAGGATGCGGCCCTCGGTCGGCGTCTCGAACCCGGCCAGCATCCGCAGTAGGGTGGTCTTGCCGCAGCCCGACGGCCCCAGCAGCGAGAAGAACTCGCCCTCCTCGACGCTGAGCGAGACGTTGTCGACGGCCACCATCTTGCCAAAGCGCTTGGTGACGTTCTCGAAGGTGATGATGCTCACGACTTGTCTCCCCCATGACCCGCCGTCGCGGCCGAATTGCCCTGCAGCTTCAGGGCGACAGCCGTCAGGATCACGGTCAGCACGATCAGAATGGTCGAGGCCGCATTGACCTCGGGCGTCACGGAGAAGCGGACCATCGAATAGACCTTGACCGGGAAGGTCACGGTATCGGGTCCGGCCGTGAAGAAGGTGATGACGAAGTCATCCAGGCTCAGCGTGAAGGCCAGCAGAGCGCCGGCCACCAGCGACGGGGCCATGTGCGGCAGGATCACGTCCCTGATCGTCCGCCACTCGCCAGCCCCAAGGTCGCGCGCGGCCTCTTCCATCTCGCGGTTGAAGCTGGTCATGCGCGCCCGCACCACCACCGCCACGAAGGGGAACGAGAACGAGACGTGGGCGATGATGATCGCGCCCAGATTCAGCGGCCAGACCATGCCCTGCGGCCACGGCATCACCCGCGCGAAGAACACCAGCATGGCCACGCCCATGCAGATCTCGGGCACCACGATCGGCAGGGCCAGGGCGCCGTTCAGGGCCGTCTTGCCCGGAAAACGGAACCGCCACAAAGCCAGAGCCACCATGGCGCCCAGCACCACGCTGACAACGGTGGAGACCGCCGCGATGGTCAGGGAATTGCCGAACGCCTCGATCAGCCCGGCATTGTTGAAGGCCTTCTCGTAGTACTTCAGCGTGAAGCCGTTCCAGACGATGTTGCGGCGGCTGTCATTGAAGCTGAAGGCCATGAGGGCGATCAGCGGCGCGTAGAGAAAGATCGCCACGGCCGCCAGCCAGGCCTGCATCTGCCAGCGGCGGAGATATTCCAGCGGACCAGGGGGGGAGCGCCCCGACTTTTTCTTGGGGGCCATCACTTCGCCTCAGGCTTCTTGCGAGACAGCACGGCCTGCAGGGCGATGGCGATGAAGGTCAGGTACATCAGCAGGAACGACATGGCCGCGCCGAAGGGCCAGTCATTGGCGCGCTTGAACTGCCGCTCGATGACATTGGCGATCATCTGGCTGTCGGGGCCGCCCAGCAGGTCGGGGGTCAGATAGGCGCCCAGGGCCGGGATGAAGGTGATCAGCACGCCAGAGGCGATACCCGGCAGGGCCAGCGGCACGACCACCTTGAACAGGGTGCGCATATGGCCCGCGCCCAGGTCGAGACTGGCCTCCAGCAGCGACTTGTCCAGCCTATCGAGCGCCGAATAGAGCGGCAGCACCATGAAGGGCAGGTGCACATAGATCAGGCCCAGGATGACGGCGAAATTGTTGTGCAGCAGCTCCAGCGGCTGGAACTCGCCGATCGGCGCCAGGCCCAGCAGCGGGGCGAGCCCGCCCATGCCGTTCCACAGCCACTCCAGGCCCATATTGACGTAGCCCTCGGTCCGCAGCACCGCGATCAGGGCGTAGGTGCGGATCAGGAGGTTGGTCCAGAACGGCAGCATGATCAGCAGCAGCAGCCAGGTCTTGGTCTTCTCGGACGCGAACGTGATGGCCAGGGCCACCGGGAAGCCGATCACCAGGCAAAGCCCGGTGGTGATCGCGGCCACCCAGACCGACTTGATGAAGATCTTCAGGTACAGCGGCTCGATGGCCCGGGCGTAATTGGCCCAGGTGCCGGTGATGGCGATGTCGGTCAGGCCGTCATTCTGGCCAAAGCTGTAGGCCCAGACGATGGCCAGCGGGACGAGAAAGAACAGGACGAGCCAGAACAGCGGCGGGCCAAGCGCGCCGGCGAATACCGCCTTGGCCTGTTTCCAGCTCTGTTCCATCCCAACCCCCTGTCCTAGGTAGATGCTCCCCCCAAGGGGGAGCTGTCGCCCCCGGGACCGACCGCAGGTCGGCCCGAGGATAAACTCCGCGACTGAGGGGGCTAATGCGGCCTAGGCCGTGCTGGCCCCCTCCGGCCCTCTGGGCCACCTCCCCCGGAGGGGGAGGATCTACAGCCCCTTAAGCGGCCCGCACCCGCGTCATGACTTCCTCGTACTGGCTGGCCTTTTCGGCCCCCTCGAAGGCGCCGTATTCGCACTTGGCCATCACCTCGGGGGGCGGGAAGATCACCGGATTGTTCTTGTAGTCTTCCGGCATCAGCGCCTTGGCCGCGGCGTTGGGCGTCGGATACAGGATGGTCTTGGAGATCGCCGCCCCGGCCTGGGCGTCCAGCAGATAGTTGATGAACTTGTGGGCGTTGTCCGGACGCGGCGCACCCTTGGGAATGCACAGGGTGTCGGAGTTGATCAGCGATCCTTCCTTGGGGATCACGAAGTCGACGTCCGCGTCTTCCTTCATCAGCTGGGCGATGTCGCCGTTGTATTCCAGCACCAGATCCACCTCGCCCGAGGCCAGCATGTCCTGACCATTGTCGTCGTGGAACGCCTTGATGAAGGGCTTCTGCTTGATCAGCATCGCCTCGATCTCTGCGACCATTTCAGGCGGGATGTTGTTGACGCTGTGGCCCTTGTACTTGGCCGACAGGCGGATCAGGTCGGCGCTTTCCGACAGCAGGGCGATCTTGCCGGCGTACTGGTTGCTGTCGAACAGATACTTCCAGCTGTCAGGAACGCCCTTCACCTTGCTCTTGCGATAGCCGATGCCCAGAACCAGCCAGGTATAGGGCATTGAATATTTGCGGCCCGGGTCATACTCCGGGTTCATGAAGGCCTGATCGACGTTCTTCAGGTTGGGAATCTTGCTGTGGTCCAGCACTTCCAGCAGGCCGGCCTGGCCCATGCGGGTAACGAATTCATTGGACGGCACGATCACGTCAAAGCCCGGATTGCCCGCCTTCAGCTTGGCGAACAGCTCGTCATTGGTGGCGAACAGGCTCATGTTCACGTCGACGCCGGTGGCCGTCTTGAAGTCGGCCAGGGTGGTGTCGCCGATATAGGTGTCCCAGTTGTAGAAATTCAGCTTGGCTTCCTCGGCCCCCGTCGGCGCGGCCGGCTTCTGGCCGCAGGCGGTGAAGGTCAGGCCGACAGCGGCGGCCCCCGTCGCCGCCAGCAGCGACCGGCGATTCAGTCCACGTTGCGTGAGCGTACCCATGGTTTCGAAACTCCCCTGTTCGTTTCGTTCGATGCCGGCTTGCGCCGGCGGTTCAACGCAAGCCCCGCTCCACTCCGCCGTCAGGCGTTGCGGAGATACCAATCGAAATCGAGGGATGTGACCACCTCGAAGAACCTCGCCTGTTCGGTCCGCTTCACCGACACGAACATGTCCACAAAGCGGTCACCCAGATAGTCGCGCAGCACCGTGGACTGATCAAACAGGTCGACCGCCGAAAACCAGTTGGAGGGCAGGCGCGACTTCTCCTTGGCGGCGGCCGCATAGCCGTCGCCCACCACCGCCGGGCCCGGATCGATCCTGTGGGTCAGGCCGTGATGGGCGCTGGCCAGCAGCACGGCCATCACCAGATACGGATTGCCATCGGCGCCCGCGACGCGATGCTCGACGTGGCGCGTCGGGGCTGGACCGGCCGGAATGCGCAGCGACACGGTGCGGTTGTTGACGCCCCAGGTCGCGGCGACCGGGGCATAGCTGTTGGCCTTGAAGCGGCGATAGCTGTTGGCGTTGGGCGCCAGGATCGCCATGCCCTCGCCCAGCAGTTGCTTCATGCCGCCGATGGCGTGGCGCAGCATGGGCGAGCCCTCCGGGTCCTCGTCGGCGCAGAGGTTGTTTCCAGCATCGTCGTTGAAGCTGACATGGACGTGGAAGCCGTTGCCCGCGCGATCCGCCCACGGCTTGGCCATGAAGGTGGCCTCGCAGCCGTGTCGCAGGGCCACGCCCTTGGCCATGCGCTTGTACAGCAGGGCGTCGTCGCAGGCCCGCAGGGCGTCCGGCTTGTGCTTGAGGGTCAGCTCCACCTGGCTGGGCGCGAACTCCGAGATCGCGCCTTCCAGCGGCACGCCGATCACATCGGCGGTGTCCCACAGCTCGCGCAGGAACGGCGCGATGGCCGCCAGCTCGGGCAGGCCATAGACCTCGATGCCGTGCGGACGCTGACCGGTCAGGGCCGAGCGGGGCGGCTGCAGATCGCCATCGGCGGTGCGCTCCAGATCGACCAGGTAGTATTCCAGCTCACAGGCCGCCACCGGCGTCAGGCCATCGGCTGCGTAGCGGTCCAGCACCCGTTGCAGCACATGGCGCGGGTCCAGGTCGTTGGGCGTCCCGTCCAGCTCGTACATCGACAGCATGACCTGGGCCATGTCGTCGCCCAGCCAGGGCGCCAGCGTCAGCGTGCCGGGCACGGGCCGCGCGCGGCGGTCGGCGTCGCCGTCTTCCCAGACCAGCCCTGTGTCCTCGCAATCGGCCCCGGTGGTGTCGACCACCAGCACCGAGCCAGGCAGGAAGCGGCCATAGTCATAGATCGCCTGCAGCTCATGCACCCGCAGGCGCTTGCCGCGCGGCACGCCGGTCATGCTGGTGAAGAACACGTCGACGAACCGCACCTGCGGATTGGCGGCGAGGAAGTCGCGGCATTCCTGGGGATCGGCGACCATGGGGGACGTCATGCGGATAGACCCTCGAGCGCCCCGGCGAACCCGTCGACCGCCGCGACCAGTCGGTCGATCGACGCGTCTTCAGTCACCGGCGACACCAGCATCATGTTGTGGAAGGGCGCGATCAGCACGCCCCGATTGATCAGCCATAGATGAAGCGCGGCGAGGCGCTCCGGGTCCAGAGCCTTGCGCATCTCAGCGGCGTTTTTCGGTGGAGGATCGGCCAGCACCAGCTCGACCCGCGCCCCGACATGGACCACCGACCAGGGCAGCTTCCGCGCCGCAATCACGGCTTGCAGACCCGTCACCAGCCGCTCCGCGCCGGCCAGCATCCGCGCATAGGCGGCCGGCGTCATGACCTCGCTCAGCATGGCGCGCATGGCGGCCATGGCCAGAGCGTTGCCCGATAGCGTTGTGCCGATGCCCGACTGGCCCGGCCCGGTCCGCGCCTGGGCTGCGTCCATCCGGTCCGAGAGGTCTGCCGTCACGCCCCAGACCGCAGCCGGCACGCCGCCGGCGATGGCCTTGCCGATCACCAGCATGTCGGGCTCCAGCCCGTGCAGGCTGGCATAGCCGCCAGGACCGCTGGACAGGGTGTGGGTCTCGTCGAGGATCAGCAGGGTCCCGGCGTCGCGGGTCAGGCGGCGCAGGGCGTCCAGAAAGCCGGGCTCGGGCAGGATCATCCCGCAATTGGTCATCACCGGCTCGGCCAGGACAGCGGCGACCTGGTCGGAGGCCAGGGCCATTTCCAGAGCCGCCAGGTCGTTGAAGGGCACGACCCAGGTGGTCGCGGTCAGGTCGTGAACCTGGCCCAGCAGGCCCGGCTTCATCACGCGCTGGCCGTCCTTCAGCACCACGAACGCGTCCTCGACCATGCCGTGATAGCAGCCGTCGAACACCAGGATCACCGGCCGCTGCGTGACCGCCCGCGCCCAGCGGATGGCCGCGCGGTTGGCGTCGCTGGCCGTGGTCGCCGTCTGCCACAGCGGCAGGCCGAACCGTTCGGCCAGCAGGCGGCCGACGATGATCGAGGCCGCTGTCGGCAGCATGAAGCCCGCGCCGCGCTTGATCTGGTCCGACACCGCAGAGGCCACTGCCGCATCGCCATGGCCAAACATCGACGGCGTGTCGCCCAGGCAGAAGTCGTCGTAGAGCTTGCCGTCCACATCGGTGATCTGCGCCCCGACGCCCTGCATCGCGAAGATCGGCGAGGGGCAAGCCCAGTCGCCCATCCAGTGCATCGGCACGCCGCCACGCCACACCTGCGCCGCCTGCCCCGCCATCGCGATGCTGCGCGGATGCTGGGCGACGAAGCGCTCGGCTTCGACCTTCAGCAGGTCCTGCAGGGTCTGTGACTGGAGGGCGGCGAGGCTCATCTCAGGGTCACCGACACCGACTTCAGATCAGCGTATTTGTGCAGGGCGTGCAGGCTCCGGTCGCGGCCAAACCCTGATTGCTTGAAGCCGCCGAACGGCATGGTGATGTCGCAGGCGTCCCAGCCATTGACCCAGACCAGCCCGGCCTTCAGCTTGCGCGCCCCGCCCAGGGCCCGGTTGATGTCGGACGTCCACAGGCCGGCGGCCAGACCATAGACGGTGTCGTTGGCAAGATGGAACGCCTCCGCCTCGGTCTCGAAGCCCATCACCCCCAGGACGGGACCAAACACTTCCTCGCGGGCCAGGGTCGAGTCGGCCTCGACACGGTCGAAGATGGTCGGCTCGACATAGAAGCCGCCGCTGTCCCTGCGCACCCTCTGGCCGCCCAGCACCCGCCGGGCGCCCTGGCTGTCGGCGGTGGCGATATAGTCCAGGGCGGTGTTCATCTGCCGCTCGCTGACCATGGCCCCGAACACCGTCCCGGGATCCAGCGGATCGCCGGGGACCATGTCACGCGCCACGGCTGCGACGCGCGCCACGAAATCGGTCTTGATCGAGGCCTCAACCAGCAGCCGAGAGGCGGCCGTGCAGACTTCGCCCTGGTTATAGAACACGCCCCAGGCCGCGGCCTGGGCGGCGGCGTCCAGGTCGGGACAGTCGGCGAAAACGATCTGGGGCGACTTGCCGCCCAGCTCCAGCGACACCCGCTTGAGGTTCGAGCGCGCCGAATATTCCATCAGTTTGCGGCCCACCGGGCCCGAGCCGGTGAAGGCGATCATGTCGACATCCATCGACAGGGCCAAGGCCTCGCCAGCCGTGGCGCCCAGGCCGGGGACCACGTTCAGCACGCCCGGCGGCAGGCCCGCCTCGAGCGCCAGTTCGCCCAGCTTCAGCGCCGTGAGAGGCGATTGCTCAGCGGGTTTCAGGACCACCGAATTGCCCATGGCCAGGGCGGGCGCGACCTTCCACATCGCCATGTGCAGCGGGAAGTTCCACGGCACGATCGCGCCGATCACGCCCAGCGGCTCGTGCACCGCATAGCTCAGCCGGTCGACCGGCGAGGTCCCGACCTCGCCATAGACCTTGTCCAGGGCTTCGGCGTACCAGCGGCAGGTGTTGATCGCCAGCGGGATGTCGACCGCCCGCGCGTCGCGGATGGGCTTGCCGACATCCAGACTCTCCAGCAGGGCCAGCTCTTCGGCGTCCCGCTCCATCAGCTCGGCGAGGCGGAACAGGATCGCCTTCTTCTGGCGCGGACCAAGGTCCCGCCAGCGGCCGTCCTCGAAGGCGGCCCGGGCGCTGGCGACGGCGCGGTCCACATCGACCTGACCGCAGGACGCCACCGCATTGAGCACCTGCCCGTCACGCGGCGAGACATTGTGGAAGACCGCGCCCGACGCCGCCTCGACCAGCGCGCCATCGATCACCGCCAGCCCCGGCAGGGTCAGGCGAGCAACGGCGTCGGTGATGGCGGCGGGCAAGGTCACGGTCGCATATTCCTGAAACTGTGATCACAGTTCTCGGACCAGACGGGACTGTCAAGCCAGGCCGTCACGACCCAGCCTCCACGGCCACCCGCATCTTGTCCATGCCTTCGAAAAGATCAGCGGCGATGGCGCGGCGGGCGCCCTGCGCGTCGCGGGCCTTCAGGGCGGCGATGGCCTCGGCGTGACGGTCGGCCGGCAGGCTGCCGGTGCCCACCCGCCCGAACACCACCCGCATGAACGGCCCGATCTGCAGCCACAACCCGCCGGCCATCGACAGCAGCACATCGGCCCCTGAGCGGGCGTAGATCGCGAAATGAAAGGCGTGGTTGGCGGTCATGTAGCCATCGACGTCGCCGGCCGCGAGCGCGGTGTCGAGCCGCGCGTCGATTCCCTGCAGCGCCCTGATCAGCGCCTCGTCGGCAAGGGGCGCGGCGCGGGCGGCCAGTTCGGGCTCGATCCACAGCCGGGCCTGGGACAGCTGCTCCAGACGCCCGGCGGTCAGGGAGGGCACCGAGAGCCGCTTGTTGGCCGGATTGATCGCCAGGGCCCGTTCGGCCACCAGGCGCCGCACCGCGTCGCGCACCGGCATCGGACTGACGCCCAGCTCAGCCGCGAGACTGCGCAGGGACACCCCCACCCCGGGGGCGATCCGACCCGTGATCAGGCGCTGGCGGATGGCCTCATAGACCTGGTCATGGATGGCGGTGGAATCAGCGAGCGGCACTCTTTGCGGGGCGGCGGGCACGGGAGGGCTTCCAGAAAGCGGCCAATTGCGATCACAGTGCATGATCTGCCGCCCAACACCAGCCCAGCCGCCAGCTCTCGAGACCCGCCATGCCCGATTTCGGCGCCAACAACCTCGACGCCTTCTGGATGCCGTTCACGCCCAACCGGCGGTTCAAGGCCCATCCGCGCATGCTCTCGTCCGCCAGAGACATGCACTACAAGACGCCGGAAGGCCGCGAGATCCTCGACGCCACCTCGGGCCTGTGGTGCGTCAATGCCGGCCACGACCGTCCCCGCATCCGCGAGGCGATCCAGAAGCAGGCGGCCGAGATGGACTATGCCCCCTGCTTCAACATGGGCCATCCCCTGGCCTTCGCCTTCGCCAGCCAGCTGGCCCAGATCACGCCCCAGGGCCTGGACCGGATCTTCTTCACCAACTCAGGCTCGGAGTCGGTCGACACCGCCCTGAAGATCGCCCTGGCCTATCACCGCGCCCGGGGCAAGGGCGCCAAGACCCGGCTGATCGGCCGCGAGCGCGGCTATCACGGCGTCGGGTTCGGCGGCATCTCGGTGGGCGGCATCCCCAAGAACCGGATGTATTTCGGCTCACTGCTGACCGGCGTCGACCACCTGCCCCACACCCACGGCGTGGCCGGCAACCAGTTTGCCAAGGGCGAGCCCGAGCACGGCGCCGACCTGGCCGACACTCTGGAAAAGATCGTCGCCCTGCACGACGCTTCCAACATCGCCGCCGTGATCGTCGAGCCCGTGGCCGGCTCGACCGGCGTGCTGATCCCGCCCAAGGGCTATTTGCAACGCCTACGGACGATCTGCGACAGGCACGACATCCTGCTGATCTTCGACGAGGTGATCACCGGTTTTGGCCGCCTGGGCGCCCCGTTCGCCGCCGACCGCTTCGGCGTCACGCCCGACCTGATCTGCATGGCCAAGGGCCTCACCAACGCCGCCGTGCCGTGCGGCGCCGTGGCCGCCTCGGGCAAGATCTACGACGCCATGATGGACGGCGCCGACGCCCCCATCGAGCTCTTCCACGGCTACACCTATTCGGCCCACCCACTGGCCTGCGCGGCCGGCATCGCCACCCTGGAAACCTACAAGGAAGACGACCTGTTCGCCCGCGCGGCGGGCCTGGAGGCCTACTGGCAGGAGGCCATCCATAGCCTGAAGGACGCCCGCCACGTCATCGATATCCGCAACCTTGGCCTGATCGGCGGCATCGAGCTGGAACCCCGCGCCGGCGCCCCCACGGCGCGGGCCATGGAAGTGTTCGAGGCCGCCTTCGACGCGGGCCTGCTGATCCGCGTCACCGCCGACATCGTCGCCCTGTCGCCGCCGCTGATCCTCGAAAAAGCCCATGTGGACCAGGTGGTCGAGACGCTGCGGCGCGTGCTGGCGACGGTGGATTGAGGGGAAAGGGAGGACTGATCCCGCTCTATCCCCGGCGTTCAGCGAATCGAAGCCAGCAAAATCAATCACTTAAAACTTTCTCGCACCTCTATATCCCCGGCTCCAAAACCTGATGGATACTTCTCCTTGTCCCCGTCGCAGGGGGAAGCGCCTGGATCCGGCCCAACAGCGGCGATGGGGATGGAGCTGAGCGGGGCCGCGCGGTCACGCGGCGGGGACGAAGGTGGTCTGTTCGTTGGATAGATC
>NCEV01000027.1 GCA_002280875.1 Caulobacter sp. 32-67-35
CGGGTTGGCGAAGGCGTCCTTGTACTCGGCCTCGCGGGCGGCCAGGGCGACGGGGTCCTTGGCCTCGGCGCGGAAGATGATCTCGACGGCCCCCTTGGCGCCCATCACCGCGATCTCGGCGGTAGGCCAGGCATAGTTGAGGTCGCCGCGCAGGTGCTTGGAGCTCATCACGTCATAGGCGCCGCCATAGGCCTTGCGGGTGATGACCGTGATCTTGGGCACCGTGGCCTCGGCATAGGCAAACAGCAGCTTGGCGCCGTGCTTGATCAGGCCGCCATACTCCTGCTTGGTGCCCGGCATGAAGCCCGGCACGTCCACCAGGGTGATGATCGGGATGTTGAAGGCGTCGCAGAACCGCACGAAGCGGGCGGCCTTGCGGCTGCTATCGATGTCCAGCACCCCGGCCAGCACCTGGGGCTGGTTGGCGACGATGCCGACGCTTTCCCCGTCCATGCGGGCAAAGCCGCAGATGATGTTCTTGGCCCACTCGCTGGAGATCTCGAAGAAGTCGGCCTCGTCGACGATCTTGAGGATCAGCTCCTTCATGTCATAGGGCTTGCCCGGATCGCTGGGGATCAGGGTGTCGAGACTCATCTCCTCGCGCAGGGGCTCATCGAAGCTGGCCCGCTCGGGGGCCGGTTCGCGGTTGGAGCTGGGCAGGAAGTCGACCAGGCGGCGCACCTGGGTCATGGCCTCCAGATCGTTCTCGAACGCGCCCTCGGCCACGCCCGACTTGGCCGCATGGACCCGGGCCCCGCCCAGCTCCTCGGCGGTGACCACCTCGTTGGTGACGGTCTTGACCACGTCAGGACCGGTCACGAACATGTAGCTGGTGTCCTTCACCATGAAGATGAAGTCGGTCATGGCGGGCGAATAGACGTCGCCGCCGGCGCAGGGGCCCATGATCACGCTGATCTGCGGGATCACACCCGAGGCCATGACGTTTTCCATGAAGATGTCGGCATAGCCGGCCAGGCTGTCGACGCCTTCCTGGATGCGCGCGCCGCCGGCGTCGAACAGGCCGATCACCGGCGCGCCGACCTTCATGGCCTGGCGCTGCACCTTGACGATCTTGGCCGCGTGGGCGCCCGACAGCGAGCCGCCGAACACCGTGAAATCCTTGGAGAACACATAGACGACCTTGCCGTTGATCGTACCCCAGCCGGTGACCACGCCGTCGCCGGGGATCTTCTGGTCCTGCATGCCAAAGTCGGCGCAGCGGTGCTCGACGAACATGTCGAACTCCTCGAAGCTGCCCTCGTCCAGCAGCAGGTCGATGCGTTCACGCGCCGTCAGCTTGCCCTTGGCGTGCTGCGACGCAACCCGCGCCTCGCCACCGCCAACCCTGGCCTGCGCGCGACGACGATCCAGTTCCTCGAGAATGGCTTGCAAGGGCGCGCTCTTTGATCGCGAAGGTCAGGCCAAGCCTGACCGTTCGCCTGTTGAAATTGCGATCCTCACAAAACGGTGAAACTGTGCTGCTGTGCAAGCCAGCACGACCGCTGATCGCGCTCCGTGGTGTGTCTTGTGTGGTAAAATTCTGTAAAACGGTAAAATTGTAAAATGCGCGAGAAGCTGTTCATCGGTCCCAAGGTGCGTCGACTGCGTCTGGCTCTCGGCTGGAAGCTGGAACCCTGCGCCACACGCCTGGGTCTGTCCGTCAGCTATCTGTCGCAGATCGAGGCCAATCAGCGACCGGTGACGGCGCGGGTGCTGCTCGACATGATGCGCGTGTTTGAGGTCGACGCCACGGCATTGGACGCCGCCGATGACACGCGCCTGATCGCCGATCTGCGGGAGGCCATCGCCGACCAGCAGGACCAGGAGCAGGCTCCGGGCCTGGGGGAGCTCAAGCAGGCCGTGGCCAATACGCCCAACCTCGCCCGATCCTATCTGGCCCTGCACCACGCCTATCGCCGGCTGGACGAACGCCTGAAGGCCACAGAAGAGGCGGTGTCGTTGAGCGAAACCGTCGCGGCCAGCGCCCTGCTGCCCTACGAAGAGGTCCGTGACTTCTTTCACTACAAGAACAACTACATCCATAGTCTCGACGTCGCCGCTGAGGCCCTGTCGGAGAAGCTTGGCCTGGCCAGCGACGTTTCAGCCGAGACCGCGCTGGAGCGCCATCTAGGCGCCAGTCTTGGGATCACGGTGGCCCGGTCAATGGAACCTGGCCTCTTGCGGCGTTTTGACCGGGTGAGCGGAACCCTGACCCTTGGCGCGGCGGACGCGGCGACAACCCGCACCTTCCAGATGGCGTATCAGATTGTCTCCGAAGGGCTGTCAGACGCGGTGGAGTCCGAGCTTCGCGCAGCGGGGTTTCGCAGTGAGAGCGCCGCCAAGGTGTGTCGTACGGCGCTGTTCAACTACGCCGCCGGCGCGCTCCTGCTGCCCTATGAGCGGTTCCGCGCGGCGGCGCGGGCGGCGCGACATGACATCGAGCATTTGAGCCTGACGTTCCAGACCAGTCTGGAACAGGTGTGTCACCGCCTCAGCACCTTGCAGCGCCCGGGCGCCCGGGGGGTGCCGTTCTATTTCGTCCGGGTCGATCAGGCGGGCAATATCACCAAGCGCCATAGCGCCACGCGCCTTCAGTTCGCGCGGTTTGGCGGCGCCTGCCCGCTCTGGAACGTCCATGACGCCTTCGCACGGCCAGACAAGCTGCTGGTGCAACTGGCGCAGATGCCGGACGGCGTGCGCTATGTCTGCATCGCCAGCGGGGTGGTGAAGCGCTCGGGGTCCTATCTGCAGCCCGACCGACGCTACGCCCTGGGGCTCGGCTGCGAAGTTCAGTATGCTGACGACCTGATCTATGCCGAAGGTCTCGACCTGGGTGGTCCTTCAACCCCCATCGGCGTCAGCTGCCGGATCTGTGAACGCAATGACTGCCCGCAGCGCGCGTTCCCGCCGGTTGACCGACGGTTCGATGTTCTGGAGGACGAGCGCCGGATCGTGCCGTTCTCGCTTCGCCCGGAGAACGGATAGGTATCAGGTCACGGCGTCGACGGCGGCATAGGCCGGGTCGCGCCAGAGTTCCGTCTCGATGATCTGGGCAAGGCGATCAACGGCGTCCCACACATCGACGAACCGAAGGTGCAGGGGCGCAAAGCCAAAGCGCAGGGTGGCGGGAGCCCGGAAGTCTCCGATGACGCCCCGAGCGATCAGGGCCTTCATGATCGGGTAGCCCGAAGGGTGATCGTAGGCGACATGGCCGCCGCGATCAGCGGGATCGGCCGGGCTGGCGAGCGCGAAGCCGGCGTCCGGCAGGCGCGCCGCCATCAGGTCCTGGAACAGCTTGCCGAGAGCCAGGGACTTGGCGCGGATCGCCCCGGTCCCGGCGCGCTCGATCATGTCCAGGCCAGCTTCGGTGGCCACCATGCTGAGGATCGGCTGGGTGCCCGTCAGCATGCGACCGATGCCTTCGGCCGGCCGAAAGTCGCGATCGAAGGCGAACGGCGCGCCATGACCCCACCAGCCGGTCAGGGGCTGGGCCGCCGCGCCCTGATGACGACTGGCCACGAACAGATAGGCCGGACCGCCGGGGCCGCCGTTGAGGTACTTGTAGGTGCAGCCCACTGCGAAATCGGCGTGACAGCCCTTCAGGTCGACCGGGATCGCGCCGGCGCTGTGGCACAGATCCCAGATCGCAAGCGCGCCGTGGGCATAGGCCTTGGCGGTGATGGCCGCCATGTCGAGCACGTGGGCGGTCTTGTAGTGGGCCTGGGTCAGGACGACGGCGGCGACATCGTCATCGATCGCGTCTTCGAGGGTGTCCTTCTCGGCGAAGCGGATCTGGTGACCCTGGCCCAGCGACTCGATCAGACCCTGAACGATGTAATTGTTGGTCGGAAAGTTGCTGCCTTCCATCACGATCACGCGCCGGTCCCGGCGCAGGGCCAGGGCGGCGGAGACGACGCGGAAGAGGTTCAGGCTTGTTCCGTCCGTCAGCACCACTTCGCCCGGACCTGCGCCGATCAGGCGGGCCACCCGGTCGCCCAGGCGATAGGGCAGGGCGAACCACCCGGCCTTGTTCCAACTGGTGATCAGGCCGTCGGCCCATTCTTCCTGGGCCGCTTGAGCGAGGCGCGTGAGAGCGGCCTTTGGCGCCGGCCCCAGTGAGTTGCCGTTCAGATAGACCACGCCCTCCGGCAGGGCGAATTCGGTGACGAAGACCGCAAGCGGGTCTGCGGCGTCCATGGCCTGGGCGGCCGCGCGGGAAACGAGGTCTGACATGGTTTTGGTGCTGCTGCGTCAGCCGCCGAATGACCGGCCGCCGCCAAACCCGCCCCGCGAGATCACCGAGCTGCGGCTCTGGACCCGCGTGGGCGCATCGGCGCGAGGCGCGTCGAAGCTCTCTGAACGCACCCGCGTCCGGCCCGTGACATAGTCCCGAGACAGAGGGTAGCCGCTGCCGCCGTAATAGGTTCCGTCGCGGTCGCGATACATCGGCGCGCCGCGATAGCCGCCGCCCATGTTGTTCAGCGCCTGGCCGATGATGAAGCCGGTCAGCAGGGGCGTGAAGAAGCTGCCGTTCTGGCCCGAGCGCGGAACGCACTGGTCGACGCCATAGCGCTCTTCGCAGGACTGCTGATCGCTGAACTTCGGCGCGTTCTCGGCGCTGTCCTTCTGGGCCTGGGCCAAGGTGGTTTCGCACTGCTCGGCGGTGAGCGTTGTCGCAGGCTGTGATCGAGACGGCCGCGCCGGCCATCAGGGTTGTGAGGGTGAGGCTGCGCGAGCGCTTCAGGCGAGGTTGGGATTGATCGGTCATGGCGCGGCTCACGCCGTCATGCAGGCGGCGTTGAGCAAGCCCACCGCCAGAGAGATGCTGGCCAGATATACGCCCGCCGCCAGCTCGCCGCGCTCGATGCGGGCGGCGACGTCCTTCATCACGACCACGCGGATCAGAGTGAAGGCGGCGATCTGGATCACGCCGGCGAGGGCGGCCCAGGCGCAGAACTCGATCAGCGAGACCGTGTTGCTCAGCGCCGAGGCCAGCGGCAGCACATAGCCGACCAGCGCCCCGCCCAGGGCCAGGGCGGCGGCGACATTGCCTTCGCGGATCAGCGTGCCCTCGTGATAGGGCGTCACCCACTGGTAGATGACCTTGAAGGCCACGGTGAACAGGCCGGCGGCGACGAAGGCCACCAGGAAGGCGAGGGCGCTGGTGGCGAACCCGTGAAGATCGAACATGGTCTTTCCGTCTTTCTCGTCAGGCTTTGAATTCGCCGGCTTCCAGAGGGATGCCCAGCATGATCTCGAACGAGACCTCATGGTCTTCGGTCTCCTGCTCGATGGCGAGCAGAAGTTCGCGCCCCTCTTCGGGAAGGTCGCGGGCAAACAGCATTGACGTCTGGAAGATGCGCCGATCGGGCACGCCGTCCCGGTCGTCGTGTAGGTCTTCCCAGAAGGTGACAGGGTCCTGGCTTTCGGCCTCGTCGCCGAACCACAGGCGCGGATACTCGGCCAGGCCCTTGGCGGTGAAGGTGCGGGCCCGCAGTCGCGCGGCCCAGGCCTCACGGTCGGCGCGGCTGCCGGGATAGGCGCTGTCCCAGGGCACGAAAACCGTCACGTCGGTTAGCCGCTGGCCCTCGCGATCGTCGGACACGGCCTGAAACATCACATGGTCATCGGTATAGAAGCGGTGGACGAACCCGCCGTCCTTCAGATCGACCAGCCCCTGGGCGGTGATTTCCAGCGTGTCGCGGTCCAGCGAGAATCGGGTGTCGCCGCCAAAGCGTCGCCAGGCCAGGGTATCGAGCCAGACGGTTCGGCCCAGCGTGACGTTGCGAATGGCGGGCAGGGCTCGCGCGGCGAGCGCTGCGTCCTTGCGTCCGAAAAGCTTGCTGAACATCAAAAGCGGACCCGGTGGCTACTCCCCTACCTCTACGACGCCCGCCCGTTACGCAAAAGGGGGCCGCGCAAAAGGGGCCGCGCCATTACCAACTTGTCATGGCGAGCGGACGATCGATGCTCTCGACGACTGGCGTTCGCCCTCCCATCTTGTATGAAACGCCATCCCTTGGAGGACACGACCCGATGACGACCCCTGCCTGGACTGTTCGCTCGCTACAGACCGCCCTGTCGGATGGCCTCAGCGACGCCATGACGGCCCGCGTCGTCGAGGGCGCAGATCCCATCCTGCTGGTCACCATGCACGAGCAGGGCGACTTGGAGATCTTCGTCAGCGTCAGCGACCAGCAGATCGCCGCCTCGGTCCTGCTGTGGCCCGTCGACGAGCAGGAAGACCGCCACGCCTTCAACGAATTCCTGCTCAAGGCGCAAAAGCTGGTGCCGCTGTCAAACTTCGGCATCGGCACCGTGGGCGACCGCGACTATTACGAGCTGTTCGGCGAACTGGCCCCGTCCTCGTCGCTGGACGACATCCTGATCGAGCTGCGTGTGCTGGCCGAGAACGCCATCGAGGCGGCTTCTGACCTGCGCACGTCCTTCACCCCCGCCTGATTTCGATTTCGGAGACCTCTCATGTCCATCTGGCGCAAGCTGTTCACCCTGGGCCGCGCGGGCGCGCATGAAGCCTCGGCCGCCGTCGTCGACGCCAACGCCATCCGGATCCTGGACCAGGAAATCCGCGACGCGGACACGGCTCAGGGCAAGGCCCGCGACGACATGGCCACCCTGGTGGCCCGTCGCCGGATCCTGGAAAAGGAAGTCGCCAGCTTTCGCGAGCAGGTGATCAAGTACGAGGGCTCGGCCCGCGCCGCCGTCACCAAGGGCGACATGGACCTGGCCCGCCAGGTGGCCCAGCGCATCGCCGATCTCGAACAGGACATCGCGCTGAAGGAGCCCCAGATCGGCGACATGCGCGCCGCCGAGGAGCAACTGCATCAGGCCATCACCGCCACCGACCGCCGCATCGAGACCCTGCGCCGCGAAGTCGAGGTCGTGAAGGTCAATGAGTCGGTCCAGAAGGCCCAGGCCTCGGTTGCGGCGCGCGGCGCTGGCGCCGGCTCGTCGCTCGGCTCGGCCGCCGATAGCCTGGCCCGCATCAAGGAACGCCAAGCCATCCGCGGCGAGCGCATCAAGGCCGCCGGCGAACTGGAAGACCGTCGTACGGGCGCCGATCTGGACGAGAAGCTGCGCTTGGCCGGCATCGGCCCCGGCCAGTCGTCGGCCGACGACATCCTGGCCAGTCTCGCCCCGCCGGCCGCCGCCCCGCTGCAGATCGAGCAGAAGTCGAGCGAAACCTAGAGCGCATGCGCCGACTTGACCTGACGCCGCGCGCCGACTGGCAGGCAAAGGCCGACGCCGTCGGCTTCGTCTATCACCACACCGACGGCCAGCCCTATTGGGACGAGTCTGCGGCCTATGCCTTCACCCTGGCCCAGATCGAGGACGATCTGGAGCCGGCGGCGGCGGAGCTGCATGAGCTTTGCCTGGACCTGGTCGATGAGGCGGTCGGCAGTGAAGCCCTGATGACCCGGCTGGCGATCCCGCCCGAGCACCAGGACTTCATCGCCGCGTCCTGGCGCGCCAAGGAGCCGCCGCTCTATGGCCGCTTCGACTTCGGCTATGACGGCGTCGGCAAGCCCAAGCTCTACGAATACAACGCCGACACGCCGACCAGCGTGTTCGAAGCGGCGACCTTCCAGTGGCTATGGCTGGAAGAGTTGCTCGCCTCTGGCGCCTTGCCGACTGGGACTGACCAGTTCAACAGCCTGTTCGAAGCCCTACGTGACCGGTTCAGCACCGTGTTCCCGAGCGGCGGTTTCGTGCACTTCGCCAGCGACGCCCAGGCCGTCGAGGATCGCCAGACCGTGCGCTTCCTTGAGGACCTGGCGCTTCAGGCCGGTCTGGACCCGAAGTTCGTCGCCATCGACGCGATCGGCGTCAACGGCGAGGGACAGTTTGTCGATACCGAGGGCTTCATCGTCCAGGCGGCGTTCAAGCTCTATCCATGGGAGTTCATGCTGCGCGAACCCTATGCCGTCCACCTGAAGACGGCGGGCGTGCGCTGGCTGGAGCCGCCTTGGAAGGCGATCCTGTCCAACAAGGGTATCCTGCCCCTGCTTTGGGAGCGTCACCCGGGGCATCCCAACCTGCTGGAAGCCTATTTCGAGCACGACCCGCGCGCTTCGGCGCTGGGGCCACGTTATGTGCGCAAGCCGCTGTTCTCGCGGGAAGGCGCCAATGTCGAGCTCTTTGGCCTCGGTGCGAGCCACGAGCCCGTGCTGGATCAGGGCTATGGCCAGGAAGGCGCGATCGTGCAGGCCTATCACCCGCCACCGACCTTTGCCGGCAAGCATCCTGTGGTGGGGGCCTGGATGGTCGGCAACGCGCCGGCTGGCATGGGCATCCGCGAGGACGACAGCGTGGTCACCAAGAACCTCGCGCGCTTTGTTCCGCATATCATCGAGGCTTGAGGCGACCCCGGATCGGGGGGCTCAATTCGCCTGACGGGCGTAATCGCGCTTGCGGTCCGACCCGGGATCACTCCAACGTGACGCAACGGCCGCGTGCGCGATGCGCCCAGGCTTGAAAACACACAGAGACCAACGTCGGGGGAATGATGACTTCGGAACAGGACAGCGCGGGTTCGAGCATAGCCGCGATTTTGGCGGCCGTTTCGGCGGAGATGTCGATCGCTGCCGAGGCCTGCGGAAAGCTGGACGACGCGCTGGGGCAGATCCTGGCGGTCAGCCCGCCGGAAAGCCGCAACCAGGTGATGCAGGAGTTGCATACCGTGGACCTGCTGGCCCAGCACATCACCGCCGTAACCGACTTCACCCATCGACTGGCCTTGATCGCCTCGACGGACGACTCTCTGGCGGTCGATGACGCGCTGTCGGCCATCACCCTGGGGGCTGTGGCCGAACGGCTGCGGGCCAGTCTGGCCGCAGCGAAGGCAGACTGATCCATGCCGAGGGATTCCGAGCAGCCCTCGCTGTTTGGCTTCGAGGCCGCGCCGCGCGACAAGCATCTGATCCTGATGATCTATCCAGATCAGCAGGCGACGGCTGAAGCCCAGCGGCGAGCCCGGCGCTATCAGCTCGATAACGGGCTGGGCGGCGTCATCTTCGATCCCGACCTGATGCACATCACGCTCGGCCACTTTGACTACTGGGACGACGTGCCGGCGAGCCTGATCGAGCGGATTTCTCGCGCGGCGTCCAAACTATCCATGGCGCCGTTCGAGGTGTCGTTCGACCAGATCGGCGGTTTCCCCAAGACCGTGGTGCTACGCGGCGGCGAGGGGCTGAGGGCGCTCGAAGCGTTCCAAGCCGCGCTTCGCCAGGCCTTGGCCTGGGAGAAGCTCGACGGCGCGCACATGAATTTCACGCCTCACGTGACGGTCGTGTATGGCCAGCCCGGCGCGGTGGTCGCGGCCATCGAGCCCGTCACCTGGACCGTGAAGGACTTCGCTCTGGTTATCAGCCACCACGGCAAGGGGCGGCATGAAGTGTTGGCTCGCTATCCGCTGGTCGGTTGACTTGCGCCCATGGGCGGGCACGGCTACCCGTCGCCGTCTTCAGGAAAGGACTGGCGATGAGCGTCACGATCTACGGCATCAAGGCCTGTGACACGATGAATAAGGCCCGTGACTGGTTGGGCGGGCAGGGCGTGTCTTACGCTTTTCACGACTACAAGGCCGCCGGGATCGCCCGCGCCCGCCTGGAGCAGTGGGTCGAAGTCCTGGGTTGGGAGACGGTGCTCAATCGCGCGGGCACAACCTTCCGCAAACTGGCCGACGCCGACAGGCAGGCGCTTGACGCTGGCAAGGCCATCGACCTGATGCTGGCACAGCCTTCGATGATCAAGCGCCCCATTCTCGACATCGATGGCAAACTGATCGCGGGCTTCAAGCCTGAAATCTATGCGCAGGCCTTCGGCGCGGCCGGTTGAGGCATCCAGCTGTGTGCAAACCGCGCCTCGGCGGAATTTAGGACGACAAGCGGGGCGAAGCGGGGGTATTTCGTCCGCAGTCGGCCAAATCAAGCCAGAAGAGCGCAGGAACCTTTCGTGGGAGCCTACCCCGTCCCGTCTTATGACATGGTCATCTTTGACTTCGACGGCACGCTGGCTGACAGCGCGGCGTGGATGATGAAGACCGTCAATCCCATGGCCCGGCGCTTCGGCTTCAGGACCGTCACCGACGAAGAGATCGACATGCTGCGGGGGCGCGGCACCCGGGAGGTCATCCGCTATCTGGGCATCTCGCCCTGGAAGCTGCCGATGATCGCCTCGCACGGCAAGAAACTGATGGCGGCCGAGTGCGAGTCCATCCCGCTGTTTCCCGAGACCGCCGGCATGCTGAAGGCGTTGCACGACGCCGGACTGCGACTTGCTGTGGTCAGCTCCAACAGCGAGCGCACGATCCGCAAGGTGCTGGGGCCTGAGCTTTCCGGCCTGATCGACCAGTTCTCCTGCGGCGCCTCGCTGTTTGGCAAGGCGCGGAAGTTTCGCAAGGTGACCTCCGGCGCCGCGCGCGACCGGGTGATCTGCATTGGCGACGAGACCCGCGATATTGAAGCGGCTCGCGCCCTGGGTCTGGCCAGCGGCGCGGTGACCTGGGGCGCCGCCAAACGGGCGATCCTGGCGGAGCACGGCCCGACGATCGTCTTTGAATCCCCGTCCGAAATTATTTCTCATCTCGTCGCATCCAGGGCGGCCATCGGCGGCGACTAACCTTCAGAAGCCGGCGCGAACGCCTCGCGCGGATGGGAGGGATGACGATGCTGGACCTGTTTCATTCGTTCTGGTGGCTGCTGTTCCCGCTGAGCTGGGTCGCCGTCGCCGGCTGGAACGCCTGGCTGGCGCATAAGGCGCGTCGCGACGCGATGGACCTGATCCAGACCTATGTGCGCAGCGGTCGCGACGCGCCGCCGGAGTTGCTGGCCAGGTTGAACCGGGCCTAGGCGTCTATCGGAGGGGCAAATCGATGGAAGACCTGTTTCGTTCGTACTGGTGGCTGATCTTTCCGTTGAGTTGGTTCGTGTACGGTGGGTTTCAGAGCTGGCTGTCGTATCGCGCCAACCGCGACACGCTCGAACTGCTCAAATCCTACGCCGCCAGCGGGCGGGAGCCGCCGCCGGAGCTGGTGGCGCGCCTGAACAAGCGCTGGAACTACGATCTCGATGACGACCGCTACGACGGCCCCCGGCGTCATCGCCGTGAACGGGGATGGTACCATGTGGTGCTGTTTGGCGTGCTGTGCCTGGGCTTCACCTATGCCGCGACATCCGACCTTTATGAGGCTGGTCCGGCCTTTCTGATCGTAGCCTTCGTGATGGGCGCGCTGAGCCTGGCTTCGCTGGTGTCGGTGCTGACGGGCCGAGGCCCGAAAGTCTGATGGACGCGCCGCTCGTCCGAGCGGCGCGGGCCGGATCCCAGGCGGCGTTCGCCCGTCTGGTCGCGATCCACGAGACGCCCTTGCGGGGGTTCCTGAGGAAAAGCGGCTGGATCGACGCCGATGACATCGCTCAGGACGCCTTCGTGGCGGCCTGGACGAGCCTGGGACGGCTGCGCGCCGACGAGGGTTTTCGCGCCTGGCTCTATGGCATCGCCTGGCGCAAGGCGCTGGACAACCGCCGCGCCGCCAGCCGCTCGGCCCGGCGCGACGAGGACTGGCGGCGCCGGGATGCTCTGGAGGGGGCCAGGGTGGTCGCCCCGGAAGATCGCATCGCCCTGCAGGCCGCGCTCGATACCTTGCCGGAAGACCAGCGCGCCTGCGTTACGCTTTGCCTGGGTCAGGGCTGGTCTCATCCCGAAGCCTCCGAAGCTCTGGGCCTGCCACTGGGCACTGTTAAGTCGCATGTAACCCGCGGTCGTGAGAGGCTGCTGGCCGTACTGGGAGAGCCGTCATGACCCCCGATGATCGTTTGTCGGCTTTTCTGGGCGAAGCTCCCGCGCCGCGAGCGTGCGACGTGTTCGTGGCCGAGGTGATGGAGGCGGTGGAGCGCCGGATGTTCGTTGATCGTCTGATGGCGGGCGGGGCGGCGGCTTTCGCGGGCGGCGCCGTGCTGTGGGCCTGTTCGCCGGCCCTGAACCTGGCGGTCGATATCCTGGCGCCCACCCTTGTTCCGGTGGCGGGCATGCTGGTCCTGGCCGCCGCTGCGGCCATCCTGGCCGACCGGTTGCTGCCGCGGAAATAGCTTACGAAAGTTTCATCCCGCCGGGCGCCTCCAAACGCCTGTCCCGGCGCCTCTTATAGTCAGAAGGCAGCGATAACGATGTCGCGCCCACCGTGAGGAATTTCGCCATGGACGGCATCTGGGTCCCTATCATCATGTTTCTGGTCATCGGCGCGATCGTGATCGTGCCGATCTGGCTGAAGAGCCGCGAGCGCATCGAGATGCAATCGACGCTGCGCGCGGCGATCGACAAGGGACAGCCGGTTCCACCGGAAGTGATCGAAGCCCTGACCCGCAACGTGAAGGTCCCGCCGACCTCGCTGAGCGATATCCGCACCGGCGTGATCTGGTTGGCTGTCGGTATCGGTATCGGCCTCTTCAGCTACTTCGCCGATTTTGCCGATCATGACGTTGACTTCCCGGGTCTCGGCATCGCCTGCATTCCCGCGGTGATCGGTCTGGCCTTCATCGTTCTGAGCTTCTTCAACCCGAACAAGCCCAAGTCGGCTTGATCACGGGTCTCGGGGAGGGGGAAGAGCATGTCGAGGGACCGCCCACCAACGGGCCACGATGTCGAGCTCGCCGCTCTCGCGGCGGCGGGCGACCGGCGCGCCTATGGCGAGCTCGTCAGGCGACATGGCTCGGCGGTTCGGGGGCTGCTGCGCCGCATGGGAGCCGACTCGGCGACGGCCGATGACATGGCCCAGGACGCCTTCCTGGCTGGCTTCGAGCAGGTGGCGGACTATCGCGGCGAAGGCGCTTTCGGCGGCTGGATCAAGCGGATCGCGGCGCGTTGTTATCTGCGCAAGGTCAAGCGCGAAGCCCGCATGATCCTCACCGACGAGGCCCAGGACGGCGACGACCCGACGGCGCTGAACGAACCCCGCACGGCCAACCGTATCGACCTGGACGACGCTTTGAAGGCTTTGTCAAAAGGCGAACGGCTCTGCGTCTCGCTCTGCTACGGAGGGGACTGGTCGCACGCCGAGGTCGCTGAGGCCTTGAACATCCCGGTCGGCACGGTGAAATCCCATGTCAAACGTGGTTTGGATAAACTCAGGGCCAAACTGGCCCCACCCACTGAAAGCGCGAGGAGGGAAGCTCATGGCTGAACCCGATTTCGAAGCGCAGCTGACACGGCTCTACAACGAGCCGCCGGCCTTTGCGGACGCCGCGCTGTTCGCCGCCCAGGTTGCGGCCAATCTTGATCGCGGCTGGGCGCTGCGGCGGATACTGATTGGCGGCGCGGGTATCGCTGCGGGCGTCATCGCGGCGGCGCAACTGATCACGACCCGTTTTTCGGCCGACCTGCAGGCTTTGTCGCGAGACGGCACGCGGGACCTGAACGCCGACATCGGCGTAGCGCTGGACAAACTCAATCAGGTCGTTTCCACCCCGGCCAGTGTCGAAGCGCTGTGGCTTGCTGCGGGACTGGCTCTTCTGGCGCTGGGCTTTGCGGTGACCCGAGCGATGGAAGAGCTCTGAGGGCTCGCCACTGATCGTCGTTCATGTTGCAGCGCGGCGCGATCTGACCGACAACAGCGCGTCCTCGAAGCGCCGAGGACCTGTTCTGGAGCATGGTTCTGTCTTCGCACCGTGATGAGATCGTCCGCCGCCTTGCAGCCCCCGACATCGCCGCGCGCAAGGGCGGCGTGCCGATTGTCTGCCTGACGGCCTATACCGCGCCCGTTGCGGCGGCGCTGGACGACGCCTGTGACCTCCTGCTGGTCGGTGACTCCCTGGGCATGGTCGTTCACGGCCTGCCCAACACCGTCGGCGTGACCATGGACATGATGATCCTGCATGGTCAGGCGGTGATGCGTGGTTCGCGCAAGGCCATGGTCGTGGTCGACATGCCGTTCGGGTCCTATGAGGCCTCGCCCGAGGTCGCCTATGCCAACGCCGTGCGGATCATGAAGGAAACGGGCGCCCAGGCCGTGAAGGTTGAAAGCGGTCCCACGGTGCCGGCAACGATCGAATATCTGACCAAGCGCGGCGTGCCGGTCATGGGTCATGTCGGCCTGCGTCCTCAGGCCGTGCTGGTGGACGGCGGCTTCAAGGCCAAGGGCAAGGATGAGGCTGGCCGAGCGCTCATCCTCGAAGAGGCCCGCCGCACCGCCGACGCCGGCGCCTTCGCGGTGGTCGTCGAGGGCGTTGCCGAAAGCCTGGCCCGCGAGATCACCGCCGCCATCGCCCCGCCGACCATCGGCATTGGCGCCTCGGCCGGCTGCGATGGTCAGATTCTGGTCACCGACGACATGCTGGGCCTGTTCGACTGGACGCCGAAGTTTGTCCGTCGCTACGCCGACCTCAAGGGCGAGATCGAACGCGCGGCGCGGGAGTATGCTGACGACGTCAAGGCGCGGACCTTCCCGGGCGAAGCCGAGACCTACTACGCCAAGAAGGGCTAGCCAGCCTTCCAGCGCCCGTTGCGGCTGGCCCGATCACGCTATAGGTTCCCCGCCTGCGCTGGCGGCCCTCCGCTGGCCGCATTCTGTTGTAAACCATGCGTCGCCGCCGGGTCTGTCTGGCGCTGACGTGTCAGGGCGCGGTCCGCGCCCGTTTCGGAGCCTCGTTCGTGGTCGATGTTTTTGACGAGGTCGAAGAGCAGCTTCGCTCCGACCGTTACAAGACCCTCGCGCTGAAGGCGCTGCCGTGGATCGGCGCCGCGACCGTGGCGGTTGTCATCGGCGTCGGCGGCTATTGGGGCTGGACCGCCTATCAGACCAAGGAAGCTGCCAAGGCTTCGGAAGCCTATCAGTCTGCGCTGGAGACCCTGGGCCGCGATGGCCCCGCCAAGGGCTTTTCCGCCATGGAAGCTGTCTCCAAGGGCGGAGCCGCGGGCTATCGCGTTCTGGCGTTGATGCACATGGGCGGTGTCCGCCTCGACGAGGGCAAGACGGCTGACGCCGTGCGCTATTTCGACGAAGCGGCCAAGCTTTCCTCCGATCCCGTGATCGGCGATCTGGCGCGCCTCAAATCCGCCTTGGCGCTCATGGATACGGCCTCGTTCAAGGATACCGAAGCGAGGTTGACGCCGTTGGCCGGGGAAAAGAGCCCATATCGCGTGAACGCAAAGGAAGCGCTGGCGTTCGCCAAGCTTCAGGCCGGCGACCTCAAGGGCGCCCGCGAGGACTTTTCGGTTCTGTCCAACCTGCTCGACAACAATTCCGAAGGCGTTCGCCAACGCGCCCAGGCGGCGATGCAGATGATTGATTCCGGCTCGGCCAAAGATCTGGCCGCTGTCGTCAAAGCCTCGATCGCCCTGCCGCCGTCGGCTGCCATGCCGATCGCTCCGCAACCCGCGCCGAACAGCGCCCAATGAGCCGCCCCATGAATTCCAAGCGTTCCGTGGCGTTGATCGCGCTGGTGTCTGCGGCGGTGACGCTGAGCGGCTGCTCCACCGTCTCCAAGCTCAACCCCTTCGACAAGTCCGAAAAGGACAAGGCCCAGGCCACCCAGGGGCAGCGGATCTCGGTCATCGCCTTTGATCAAAAGGTGGAGGCCGCCGAAGCCCTGAAGGGCACCGAGTTCTATCTGCCCGAACCGAGCGCCCAGGCCGAATGGCGTTTGCCGGGCGGCAATGCCGAGCAGTCGGTCGAGCATGTCGATGCCGGCAAGGCCTTCGAGATCGCCTGGCGCAAGGGTTTTGGCCAAAAGGCCAACCGCAAGTTCCACATCACGGCCCCGCCAGTGGCGACCGCTGACCGGATCTTTGTCATGGACGGCGAGTCCACGGTCTCGGCGCTCGACGCCAAGACGGGCTCGGTGGATTGGCGCAAGGATCTGCGTCCGTCGGCAGGCCCGGGCAAGGGCGGCTTCTTCGGCTTTGGCGGCGCCAAGAACGACCGCCTGGGCTTTGGTGGCGGCCTGGCGCTCAGCCCCGACAACAAGCTGATCGTCGCGTCCGGCTTCCGTTTCGTGGCCCAGCTCGACGCCGCGACGGGCGTTGAGGCGTGGCGCCAGGGAAGTTCGACCCCGATCCATGCCGCCCCGACGGTTGTCGATGGTCGCGTGTTCGTCGTTTCGACCGACAACGAACTGCTGACGTACAACGCCGCCACGGGCGCCCCTGGCTGGACCTATCAGGCCCTGATCGAGCCGGCGCGTATCCTGTCGGCGCCCAGCGTCGCCGTCAGCGGCGACACCGCCGTGGCGGGTTTCGCCTCGGGTGAACTGGTCGCCCTGCGCGCCGCCAATGGCAACGATCTGTGGAGCGAGGCCCTGTCGCGCGCCAGCCGCACCAATGCGCTGTCCGAGATTCGCGACATTCCCGGCCGGCCGGTCATCTACAAGGGCGATGTCTTCGCCGTCAGCCACTCGGGCGTGTTTTCGGCCATCGACCTGCGCACCGGCCAGTCGCGCTGGAGCCTGCCGATCACCGGCATCACCAGCCCCTGGGCCGCCGGCGACGTCGTCTATGTTGTCGACAAATCCGGCCAGGTCATCTGCGTCGCCCGCGAGAGCGGCGCGATCTACTGGATCCGCGATCTCAACGAAGGTCTGGGCCAGACCAAGCGTCAAAAGAAGAAGCTGGCCAAGCGTCCGCGCCTCTGGTCGACCCCGATCCTGGCCTCGGGCCGTCTGATCACGGTTTCCAGCACCGGCGAGGCTGTGGCGCTGAATCCCAAGACCGGCGCGACCGAAAAGACCCTGAAGATCGGTGCGCCGGTGCTTCTGGCGCCGATCGCGGTTGGCGACATGATCTATCTGGTCACCGACGACGCCCAGGTCGTAGCCATTCGCTAGACGCGACGCCACGGGCTTTAGGCCCGAGGACGGTCACACCAACGGTCCCGAGACCCGGGTCGGCGAAAGCCGGCCCGGGTCTTCGCTTTGCGGGAACGGCAAAAATCGACTACTGCAAGCCCATGCCTTTGAAACTCGCAATTGTCGGACGCCCCAATGTGGGCAAGTCCACGCTGTTCAATCGTCTCGCCGGTAAGAAACTGGCCATTGTCGATGACCAGCCCGGGGTGACCCGTGACCGCCGCTATGCCTCTGGTCGCCTCGGCGACCTGGACCTGGAACTGATCGACACCGCCGGCTTCGAGGATGTCTCGGACGAGAGCCTGGAAGCGCGGATGCGCGCCCAGACCGAGCTGGCCGTCGAGGAAGCCGACGTCTCGTTGTTCATTTATGACGCCCGCGAAGGCGTCACGCCGCTGGACGAGGTGTTCGCCACCCTGCTGCGCCGTCGCGGCAAGCCGGTGATCATCGCCGCCAACAAGGCCGAGGGCAAAGCCGGTCAATCCGGTATCGGGGAGGCCTACAAGCTGGGTCTTGGCGAGCCGATCCCGATCTCGGGCGAGCATGGCGAAGGCATGGCCGAGCTGTACGCCGCCATGCTGGCGGCCTTCCCCGAGGATCAGTATTCCGAGGAAGAGGACGACGACGACAAGCCGATCCGCATCGCCATCGTCGGCCGCCCCAACGCCGGCAAGTCCACCCTGGTCAATCGCCTGATCGGCGAGCAACGCCTGCTGACTGGCCCCGAGGCCGGCATCACGCGCGACTCGATCTCGGTCGACTGGCTGTGGGACGGCCGCAAGGTCCGTCTGGTCGACACCGCTGGCCTGCGCAAGAAGGCCAAGGTGCAGGAGAAGCTGGAAAAGCTCTCCACCCAGGATTCGATCCGCGCAGTCACCTTCGCCGAGGTGGTGCTGCTGGTGATGGACGCCACCCATCCGTTCGAGGTTCAGGATCTGCAGATCGCCGACCTGACCGAGCGGGAAGGTCGGGCGCTGGTGTTCGTCCTGGCCAAGTGGGACCTGGTCGAGGACCCCGTCGCTCAGCTGAAGGATTTCCGCGAACACGCCGAGCGCATGCTGCCGCAGCTGCGCGGCGCGCCCGTGGTCGCGCTGTCGGGCGAGACCGGCAAAGGCATCGAAAAACTGATGCCGGCGGTGATGAAGATCCACCGCGACTGGGCGACCAAGGTCAAGACCCGCGACCTGAACGACTGGCTGCAGATGGCGATGCAGAGGCACCCGCCGCCCGCCGTCAGCGGCAAGCGCGTCAAGCCCAAGTACATGGCGCAGATCAAGGCGCGTCCGCCGACCTTCGTCCTGTTCTCAACCCGCGCCGACCAGATGCCCGAGCACTATCGGCGCTATCTGATCAACAGCCTGCGCGAGAGCTTCGACCTGCCGGGGGTGCCGTTGCGCATCACCATCAAGTCGGGCGCCAACCCCTATGCCGACGGCGAGGCCAAGGGCCACAGCGGCCGGGGCAAGCGCGAGTTCGAACGCCGCGAACGCGAGGAAGAGCGCATCCGCGCCTCGCGCAACACGGTCAAGAAGTCCAAGCGCATCGCCGACGAGGCCGCCGCCGCCGCTGCGGTTGCGGCTGGCCTGCCGCCTCCGGAGAAGGCTCCGGTCCGGGGCCCCAAGAAGCCTGTAAAGGCCGAGGCCAAGACCACCAGTTCGGCCGTCACGGCGCCCGTCGCCGAGCCCGGCAAGGCCGCCGTGAAGTCGGTCAAGAAGCAGGGGCCTCGCGCCCAGAAAAAGGTCTCGACCACACCCAGCTACAAGGTCGGCTTCAAGGCCGCCGGCGGCAAGGCGGCCTCGGGACCCAAGCGCCCTGTCGCAGGTTCAAGCATCGTGCGTGGAAACAAGGGGCCGGGGAAGGCCAAGCCCAAGCGCTAGCCGAGGCTAGATGCCAGGAGTCAGCCTACGCTGGCCGACTCCTGGCCGCGCTCCTTGAATCGCACGACGCCCCGGGGCGGTTCGCGGTCGGGCCGGACAAGATCGATAATGTAGGGCACGATGGTCTCCGGGGCCGGAACCGTCGTCGGATCCTCGCCCGGGAAAGCGCCCGAGCGCATCTTGGTGCGCATCGCGCCCGGATCGACGCACAGGGCGCGAACCGGGGTGTTCTCCATCTCGTCGGCATAGCAGGCAACAATGGCTTCCAGGCCGGCTTTGGACGCCGCATAGCCGCCCCAGAAGGCGCGGTGGCTCTTGGCGACGCTGCTGGTCAGGAACAGGGCCCGGCCCGCGTCGGAGGCCCGCAGCAGCGGGTCCATGGCGCGGATCAGTCGCCAGTTGGCGGTCAGGTTGGTCGACAGGATCATGTCCCAACCCTTGGGGTCGAGGTGGCCCACGGGCGTCAGCGCGCCCAGAACACCGGCGGCGCCGATCACGATGTCCAGCTTGCCCCAGCGCTGGTGCAGGGCCGCGCCCAGTTGATCCAGGCCGTCGGCCTCGCGCAGGTCCAGCGGCACCAGCGTGGCGTGCTCGCCCGTTGCGGCGAAGATCCGGTCATCCAGCGCTTCAAGCGCGCCCTGGGTGCGTCCGAGGGCCACCACATGCGCGCCGGCTTCCGCCAGGCCCAGGGCGATGGCTGCGCCGATGCCGCGCGTTGCGCCGGTGACCAGGGCGACGCGGCCCGCGAGCGGTTTTGCTGAAGAATCCATGGGGGCTTTTAGCGGGTGGCCGGGGTTTCTTGAAGCCCGTCCGTCGCGTCATCGGTGGGACGCTTGGCATAGTGCTGGGCGATCACCGAGCAGGCCATCAGCTGGATCTGGTGGAAGATCATCAGCGGCAGCACCAGAACGCCGGCGGTCGCGCCCGGAAACAGGATGCCGGCCATGGGCACGCCGGTAGCCATGCTCTTCTTCGAGCCGCAGAAGACGATGGTGATTTCGTCTTCCTTGGTGAAGCCCAGCGCCCGCGCGCCAAAGGTGGTGGCCAGCAGGATCACGGTCAGCAGCACGCCGCAGACGATGACAAGCAGCACCAGCTCCAGCGGCGAGACCCGCTGCCAGAGGCCCGCGACCACGGCGGCGCTGAAGGCTGAATAGACCACCAGCAGGATGGAGCCCCGATCGACATAGCCGACCAGTGGCTTGTGCCTTTCAAGCCACCGCCCCACCCAGGGCCGCGCCAGTTGACCGGCGACGAAGGGCAGCAGCAACTGGACGACGATGTCCTGGATGGCCTTCCATCTGCCCGCGCCCGCTTCGGCGTGCATCAGCAGGCTAACCAGGACTGGCGTCAGAAAGATGCCGAGCAGGTTCGAGGCCGAAGCCGCGCAGACGGCGGCGGCGACATTGCCCCGGGCGATCGAGGTGAAGGCGATGGACGACTGCACGGTCGAGGGCAGGCAGGCCAGGAACACCATCCCCGCCGCCATGGTCGGCGACAGCACGCCGGTCTTCGCGGCCATCACACCCAGGATCGGGAACAGGACATAGGTGAAGGCCAGGATGGTCAGGTGCAGCCGCCAGTGCGTCACGCCCGCGACGACGGCCTCGCGCGACAGCTTGGCGCCGTGCAGAAAGAACAGCAGGGCGATAGCCAGCTTGACGACAAGGCTCAGGCCGCCGGCGATCTCGCCGCGCACCGGCAGGATCGAGGCCAGCACCACCATGCCAAACAGCAGGATGATGTAACCGTCGATCTTCAGGTTCGCGAGAAGCTTGGAAAGTCCGCTCATCACGCCGGGTTATGCGCTGAGCAGCGACAGTTGCTTGTCGTTGGCCTCGTTGCGGCCCTCGGCGACTTCGCGGTCCGTCAGGCGGGTGGGATAGTCGCCGGTGAAATAGTGGTCGGTGAACTGGGGGGTGACCGGATCACGCGGACCGGCTTCCAGCGCCTGATAGAGGCCGTCCACCGACAGGAAGCCCAGGCTGTCGACTTCCAGGAACCGCGCCATTTCTTCCAGCGACTTGTTGGCCGCCAGCAGCTGTTCGCGCTCGGGCATGTCGATGCCGTAGAAGTCCGGCCACTTGATCGGCGGGCTGGCCGAGCGGAGGTGAACCTCCTTGGCGCCGGCCTCGCGGACCATGCGAACGATCTTCAGCGAGGTGGTGCCGCGTACGATCGAGTCGTCGATCAGGATGACGCGCTTGCCTTCCAGAACGGCGCGGTTGGGGCTGTGCTTCATGCGCACGCCCAGTTCGCGGACGCCTTGCGTCGGCTGGATGAAGGTGCGGCCCACATAGTGGTTGCGGATGATGCCCAGGTCGAAGGGCAGGCCGCTCTCCTGCGCATAGCCGATGGCGGCCGGCACGCCGCTGTCGGGTACGGGCACGACGACGTCGGCCTCGACGCCGGTCTCGATGGCCAGGCGCTGGCCCATGCGCTTGCGCACGTCATAGACCGAGCGGCCATTCACGACGCTGTCGGGGCGGGCGAAATAGACATACTCGAACACGCAGGGGCGGGCGGCGAGACCGGTGAAGGGCTTCAGCGACTTCACGCCGGTGTCGGAGATGATCACCATCTCGCCATGTTCGATGTCGCGCACGAAGCGCGCGCCGATCATGTCCAGCGCGCAGGTCTCGGACGCCAGGATAGGCTGGCCATCCAGCTCGCCCAGCACCAGCGGGCGGATGCCCAGCGGGTCGCGGATGCCGATCATCTTCTTGTTGGTGATGGCCACGATGGCATAGCCGCCCTCGATCTGGCCGATGGCGTCGATGAATCGGTCGACGATGCGCGCCTTCCGCGAGCGGGCGATCAGGTGAAGGATCACCTCGCTGTCGCTGGTGGACTGGAAGATCGCGCCTTCCTGGACCAGGCGTTCGCGCAAGGACAGGAAGTTGGTCAGGTTGCCGTTGTGGGCGATGGCCACGCCGCCGGTCTCCAGGTCGGCGAACATCGGCTGGACGTTGCGGATGCCGCTGCCGCCGGCGGTGGAGTAGCGGGTGTGGCCGATGGCCATGCCACCGGGCAGGCGCTCGACCAGGTCATTGCCGGTGAAGGCGTCGCCCACATGGCCCATATGGCGTTCAGTGTGGAAACGCTGGCCGTCGAAGGCGGCGATGCCGCAGGCCTCCTGACCCCGATGCTGCAGGGCGTGCAGGCCCAGGGCGGCGACAGCGGCGGCGTCGCGGACGCCGAACACGCCAAACACCCCGCACTCGAGGCGCAGGGTGTCATCTTCGGGATCACGCTGCGGGACGGAGGAGTACCGATCGGTCGACTGGCCGATAAAGCTCATCGCGATTTCTCCACCAGATCGTCGAGGTCCTGACGCTGGTTCTGATCATAGTCTGTTTCGCCGGCTTTGCCGTCCGACGGATTGTCGCTGGTCCCGCGCACTGCGCCTTCGATGGCCGGCGCCAGCTTGCCCGCCAGCTCGCCGCCCTTGGGCGCGAAGACTTTCAGCACCTTGGCGCTGGCGGCGGACAGGGGATAGAAGATCGACCGTTCCACCCAGGCTGGCACGCGGTCGGGCGGCGTGGCCATGTGGAACAGCATGTTGAACACGCCCAGGATCACCAGGGCGCGCATCAGGCCAAAGCCCGTGCCGACCACGCGGTCCAGCAGGCCCAGGGAGGTTTCGTGGATGCCTGCGGTCAGGCGTCCGCCGATCAGGCGCAGGATCACGAAGGCGATCACGAACACCAGCAGCAGGGCGCAGGCGGTCGCGGCCCAGTCGGGGTCCATCAGGTCGCGAAAGATCGGACCGCTGATGCGCAGGCCAAACAGGGCGATGGCCGCGGCGCCGATGAAGGACAGGGCCGAGGTCAGCTCGCGCGAGGCGCCCCGGGCAAAGCCGATACAGCTGGAGGTGACCAACAGCAGGCCGGCGATGATGTCGAAAGGCGTCACGTCAGCTGGCCCCAGATCTCGTCGCCGATGCGGCGCACGGCGTCGGCCAGTCGCGCCACCCCGGCCACGGGCAAGGCGCCGCCGCCTTCAGGCAGGCCGGAAAGCGATGACAACGCCCGGCCAAACCCCAGTTTTGCGGCTTCCTTCAAACGTGTCTCCATCCGGCTGACGGGCCGCACCTCGCCCGACAGGCTGACCTCGCCGAACACGACGCAGTCCTGGGGCAGGGCGATATCGAGGGCTGAAGAGGCCAGGGCCGCCGCCGCCGCGAGATCCGCCGCCGGCTCTGTAATGCGCAGGCCGCCGGCGACGTTCAGATAGACGTCCTTGTCGCCAAAACCAAGGCCGCACCGTGATTCAAGTACGGCCAGCACCATGGCCAGGCGCCCGGAGTCCCAGCCCACCACGGCCCGACGCGGCGTTCCGTAGGCGGAGGGCGAGACCAGGGCCTGGAATTCCACCAGCACGGGCCGCGAGCCCTCGATCCCGGCGAACACCGCCGCGCCCGCCGCCCGCTCGCCGCCCTCGTTGAGGAACAGGGCCGAAGGGTTCTTGACCTCCCGCAGGCCCACATCGCCCATTTCGAAGACCCCGATCTCGTCTGTGGCCCCGAAGCGATTCTTGGCGCCGCGCAGGATGCGGAACGGATAGCCGCGCTCGCCCTCGAACGAGAGCACGGCGTCGACCAGGTGCTCCACCACGCGCGGACCGGCGATCTGGCCATCCTTGGTGACGTGGCCGACCATCAGGATCGCCACGCCCTTCTTCTTGGCCAGACGCACCAGCTCCTGGGCGCAGGCGCGGACCTGGGTGACCGTGCCGGGGCCGGCCTCGTGGGCGTCGCTCCACATGGTCTGGATCGAGTCGATGACCACCAGGTCGAAACTGTCGCGTTTGAGCCCGTCCAGGATGTCGCGCAGGCTGCTCTCGGCCGCCAGCTTCACCGGCGCTTTCTCGAAGCCCATCCGGTGGGCGCGGCCCCGGATCTGCGCCACGGCCTCCTCGCCGGAGATATAGGCGCAGGACACGCCCTTCATCGAGGCCCGGGCCACCACCTCCAGCAAAAGGGTCGATTTCCCCACGCCGGGGTCGCCGCCGATCAGGATGGCCGAGCCGGGCACCACCCCGCCGCCACAGACGCGATCAAACTCGTCGACCCCGGTGATGATGCGGGGCGGGGCGGGAGTGTCGCTTTCCAGATCGGTGAACTGCAGGCCGCGCGTGCGGGTGGCCTTGGTGACGGAAAGCGCACCCGGCGCTCGCGCGCCGACTTCCTCAACCAGGGTGTTCCAGGATTGGCAGGCCGGGCATTGCCCTGACCACTTGGTCTGGACCGCGCCGCAGGACTGGCAGGCGTAAACGGCGCCGTCACGGGCCATGGAAGCTCCTGATTCTCGGATGGGTGGAGACTACAGGGTGACGAGGCTGTGCGCCAAAGGCGGACGTGGGATCAGCCGATAACGCGCAGGGCTCTGGGCGCGATCCGGGTCAGCAGTTCGTAGGCCGTCGTGCCGGCGGCGGCGGCGGCGTCGTCGACCGGCAGGTCCGGGCCGATGATCTGCACCATGGCGCCGGGACGGGCGGCGTCGCAGTCGGTGACATCAACGGCGATCAGGTCCATCGAGACCCGGCCCAGCATCGGACGGCGCTGGCCATCGAACCACACCGCGCCGCGCGGATGGGCGGCGCGCGGCACGCCGTCAGCGTATCCAGCGGCCACGATGGCGACGCGGGTGTTGTCGGTGGCGGTATAGGTCGCGCCATAGCCGATGCTCTCGCCGCGCGGCACGTTGCGGGTCTGCAGGATCGGCGCTTCCAGCGTGACGACGGCCTTGATGCGGGCGTCGGGCACGTCGCGCGGGCCGCCGCCATAGAGGCTGATCCCCGGCCGGACCTGATCAAAGCAATAGGCGCCGCCCAGGAAAATCCCGGCGGAATTGGCCAGGCTGCGCCGCGCGTGCGGGAACAGGGTGGTGGCCTCGTGGAAGCGTTCCAGCTGTTTGACGTTCAGCGGATGGTCCGGCGTGTTGGCGCAGGCCAGGTGGCTCATCACCTGGGTGACCTCGACATGCTTGAGGCGATCCATGGCGCCCAGCAGCACGCGGACCTCTTCAAGGCGCAGGCCAAGCCGGTTCATGCCGGTGTCGATGTGCAGGGAGGCGTTCAGCCGACCGCCCCGGGCGTGGCTGTTCCAGGCCTCGATCTGGGGCAGGCTGTTGAGGGTCGGGGTCAGGCGTGCGGCTTCCATCGCCGGGGCGGAGCCGGGCGTCACGCCGTCCAGCACGTGGATCACCGCGTCGCGGTCGCCAAGGCTCTGGCGCAGGGCCAGACCCTCGGAGAGGCGGGCCGTGTAGAAGCTGCGCGCGCCTTCCTGCCACAGGCGGTCGGCGACGATCGCCGCGCCCACGCCGTAGCCGTCGGCTTTTACGGCGGGGGCGATTTCGGCGCCCGACGCAGCGTCCTTCAAAGCCTGATAGTTGGCCGCCAGGGCGTCGAGGTTGATCGTCAGGCGGGCGTCGGAAGGATCGGTCACGAGAGCTCTGAAACAAGGAAGCGGCGCGTCAGGGCGTAGCGGAGCCGGCGGCGCTTTTCCAGCTAGAACGCGTCCGGGTGGGCGGCCAGGAACACCGTGATCAGGTTCTCGAAGCCCGAGGCGGTGATCTGCACGCCGATGCACAGCAGCAGGAAGGCGACCAGCCGCGACAGTACCCGGGCGCCGGACTGTCCCAGCAGGCGGGTGACCCGGTCCGAGGCGCTGTAGAGCAGCCAGACCAGCACCGCCACCCCGGCCGCCGCCAGGCCGGCGCCGATAAAGAAGCCCACAGCGCTACCCTCGGTCGGGCGCTGTGAGGACAGGGCAATCGCCACCGAGATCGAGCCGGGCCCCGTTGTGAACGGCATGGTCATCGGGAAGAAGGCGATATCCTCCTGCCGCCTGGCAGGCTCGGTGTCGCTGGTCTTGCGGTCCTCGTGCTCCTGCGGGTCCATCAACAGGCCCCAGGCGCGGATCGCCACCACCAGGCCGCCGGCCACCCGCAGGGCGCCCAGGCTGACGCCGAAGAAGTTCAGGATATAGCCGCCCAGCAGCAGTGAACCGAGCAGCACCAGGAACGCATAGAAGCCAATGCTGCGCGCCAGCTTCAGGCGCTCGTCACGGCTACGACTGCCCATGGCCTGGTCGAAGATCAGCGAGGCCCCGACCGGATTGACGATCGAAAACAGCGCCGGAAAGGCCAGAAGGAAGGCGCCGACCAGGGTCGAGACGGGCAGGGGGCTGAAATCCACGGGCGACTCGTCTGTCCAGAGGGCGGGCGAGCGACCCTCGCCCGATGCAGCGGGCTAGGTCAAACCACCGTCTATTCCTCCGACGGGATATTCCGAGCCTGGGCGAAATAGTGGTCGCGGGCCAGGTTGCCAAAGCGCGTGGTGTCGCTGTTGAACGACAGGCGCACGGTGCCGATGGGGCCGTGACGCTGCTTGGCGATGATCACCTCGGCCAGGCCCTGCAGGCGGTCCATGTCTTCCTGCCAGGTCAGGTGCTCGGGCGTGCCCTCGCGGGGCTCGGCGCGACCGACATAGTAGCTTTCGCGATAGACGAACCAGACCATGTCGGCGTCCTGCTCGATCGAGCCGGATTCGCGAAGGTCGGAGAGCTGGGGTCGCTTGTCTTCGCGCTGCTCGACCTGACGCGACAGCTGCGACAGGGCGATCACCGGGCAGCCCAGCTCCTTGGCCAGGGCCTTGAGACCCATGGTGATCTGGCTGACTTCCTGAACGCGGTTGGCGTTGGAGCCAAGGTCCGACCCGGTGACCAGCTGCAGATAGTCGACGACCACCAGATCCAGGCCCACCTGACGTTTCAGGCGCCGCGCGCGGGCGGTCAGCTTGGCGATGGATATGCCGCCGGTGGCGTCGATATAGAGCGGCGCTTCCTGCAGCTCCATGGCCGCGTCGCGCACCCGGCCAAACTCGCTGGCGTCGATCTCGCCCTTGCGGAGGCGGTCGCCCGAGACGCCCGAGGCGTCGGCCAGCATACGCAGGGCCAGCTGTTCGGCGCTCATTTCAAGCGAATAGAAGGCCACGACGCCGCCCTGGACGGTCTTCTTGGTGCCGTCGGGCTGGATTTCGTAAGCGTATTTGCGGGCGATGTTGAAGGCGATGTTCGTCGCCAGGGCGGTCTTGCCCATCGACGGACGGCCGGCCAGGACCACCAGGTCGGAGGGGTGCAGGCCGCCGATCTTCTGGTCGAGATCGACCAGGTCGGTGGCGACGCCGGACATGCCGCCGTCGCGGCTATAGGCCTCGGCGGTCATCTCCACCGCGCCGCGCAGGGCGTCGCCAAAGGTGACGAAGCCTGAAGACGCGGTGCCGCTTTCGGCCAGGGTGTAGAGCTGCTGCTCGGCCGCCTCGATCTGGTCGCGGGCCGGGCGGATTTCATCGCCGCCGCCATGGGCCGCTGTGGCGATGTCGCCGCCGATGCGGATCAGGTCGCGGCGCAGGGCCAGGTCGAAGACGGCGCGGGCATAGTCGCCGACATTGGCCGCCGGCGGGGCGCGGTCGACGAGGTCGGCCAGATAGCGCAGGCCGCCCAGTTCCTCGAAGGCCGGGTCCTTCTTAAACTCGTCGGCCAGCAGGATCGGCTCGGCCAGCTGGCCCTTGCGGATGTGGGTCTCGATCGACTGGAACAGCCGCTGGTGGAAGGGCTCGTAGAAGTGGCGGCCGTTCAGGGCGTCGGTTAGCCGCTCATAGGCGGCGTTGTCGTAGAGCAGCACGCCCAGCAGGGCCTGCTCGGCTTCCAGATTGTGCGGCGCGACAGCGATGACGACGTCCGAGTGGGGCGGGCGCAGATCTAGAGCAGGGACGAGTGACATGGCCACAGATTAACGCGCGAGCCCTTTTCGCGCGCGGGCCGCGTGGGCGCGCGCTGAAGATGAACGGGGATGTTTTGTGTATGTTCCTGACCCGGACGAGACAAGAAAAAGGCGCGGAGATCGCTCTCCGCGCCTGGTCTCTCGGGACCTGAGCTCTACCAGTTGATGCTCAGGCGGGTATAGAGAAAGCGCCCGTTGAAGCCGAAGGGCGAGAAGCCCGTGAAGGCCGTGGCGTTGGTCGTATTGACGTTGGCCGGGGTGCGGTCGGGATATTCGTCGAACAGGTTGTTGGCGCCGACCGCCAGGGTGACGTTGTCGGTGAAGCCATAACGACCCTCCAGATCGACCACGGCCTTCTTGCCTGTGGACACGTCGAAGGCGCCGGTCGGGTCATTGTTGGGCGACAGGACCGAGCCGTAGAAGGTGGTCTTCAGGCTGGCGCCCCATTGATCCTTGGCCCAGTCGCCAGCCAGGGTGACCTTGTACTTCGGCGTGCCTTCTTCATACGTCAGGACATTGGCCCGCCCAAACAGCGTGGGCGGGGTGGGGAGCGACGACAGGGTATTGGTCGTTGGAACCCGGGTGACATCGGTCTCGTTGAAGTTGGCCGCGGCCGTCAGGTCGAAGACGCCGCCTTCGTCCGCGTCGAGGCGGTAGCGAGCGACGACATCCAGGCCCTGTGTTTCGGTCTCGACGCCGTTGATGAAGAACCGGGCGGCTGTGACATTGAAGGGCTGCAGCAGGTTATTGATCGTCACCAGGGTCGGCGTACCCGTGGCCGAGCCCTGGATATTCTCCGACAGCACGATGCGGTTGTCGATGTTGATCCGATAGGCGTCGACCGTCACCTCGAACGGTCCGCGATGGAAGACGAAGCCGAGCGAGTAGTTGACCGACTCCTCCGCCTCAAGCGGCTGGGCGCCCAGCACCTTGGCGACGGCGCTGGTGGCGGGGAAGGTGCCGACCTCGACCGGGGTTGAGACGCCGTTGATGATGATGAAGTTGGTCGAAGTGGTCGTGAAGAACTGCTGCTGCAGGGCCGGGGCCCGGAAGCCGGTCGAGGCGGCGCCGCGCACGGCGAAGCCATCGGCCAGTTCAAAGCGCGCGGCCAGCTTGCCCGTGGTGGTCGCGCCGAAGTCGGAATAGTCCTCGTAACGTACCGCCGCCGAAGCGGTGAAGCGCTCGGTCAGGCGTGATTCCAGGTCGAGATAGACGCCGATATTGCTGCGATCCTCGGACAGCACGTTGGACCCGCGCGGATCGAATAGCCCTCCCAGCGCGCCTCGGCGCCGAAGGCGACGTTCAGCGGCTCATAGGCGCCGATGTCGACACCCCGCGAGACGTCCAGGCCAATCACGGTCTGGTCATAGCTCATGCCGCCCGAGTTGAAGCTGGTCTGGCTGGCCGCGCCGTACGAGGCGTTGGCGGAGTTCTCGGTGCGATAATCGATCTCGTTCTCACCGTAGACGACGTTCAGGTCGATGTTGAAGCCGCCCAGTTCGCCGCGCACCCCCGCCGCCGCCGTGGTGTCGACGATGTCGGTGGCGATGAGGGGCAGATATCCGTTGGGATAGATCGAGGCCACGGGCGTCTGGCGCCCGTCGCCAGCAATCCGCGGGAATGCGGCGCTGGAGCCTTCACGGGCCTGATAGCCTGCCCAGCCGTACGCATCCCAGGTTTCGCTGATCGGCGTTCCGGCGTTGAAGTAGATCGTCTTGTCGGTGACTTCGGCGTCGCCATAGCGCGAGGTTACCCGGGCCGGCGTGACACGAACGTCGATGTCGCCGCGGCTGGTCGGGTTGCGGTCGCGGTACTCGGCCGAAATGGTCAGGAAGCCTTCGGGGCCCAGGGGCAAGCCCTGCCAGGCTTGCAGGGTCACGGTCTGACCGTCGTTCTCATCACGGCCGTCCGTGTTGCGAGCCGTCTTCACCTCCGTGGCGTAGCGGCCATAGGTGGCCACGGCGCCGCCGCCGCTGCGGGCTTCACGCAGGCGCAGGTTGATGACGCCAGCGATGGCGTCGGAGCCATACTGAGCCGAGGCCCCGTCACGCAGCACTTCCACGCGATTGAGTGCGATGGTCGGGATGGCGTTCAGGTCGACGGCAGCCGAGCCGCGGCCGATGGATCCGTTGACATTGACCAGGGCCGTGGCGTGGCGACGGGTTCCGTTGACCAGCACCAGGGTCTGGTCGGGGGATAGACCGCGCAGGGTGGCGGGACGGATATGGTCGGTGCCGTCGGTGATGGCGGGCCGCGGGAAGTTGATCGAGGGCGCCAGGGTCGACAGCGACTGGGCCAGTTCGGTCGTACCGGTGCGGGTCAGGGCCTTTTCGTTGACCACATCGACAGGCGCGATGGTGTCGAGGCGCGTGCGACCCGCCGTACGCGTGCCGGTGACAACCACTTCTTCAAGGTTGGCGGCGTCGGCGGGCGGTGTGGACTGGGCGTGGGCGGAGCTGGCGATCGCAGCGGCGGATGCTGCAGTGAACAGCAGGATTCGAAAGCTCATGTTCATTCCCCTCATTGTTTCCCCGGGGGCCGATTTGAGATCGGTCTGTCCGGGTTCGGAGGCTTCGCGCCTCGCAAGAGAGAACATGGGCGCGTCGGGCGGCGCCTACAAGTTGAACATTTCTAGGCGGAAACGCAGAAAAAAACGGCGCGGATTGCTCCGCGCCGTTTCCCGAGAGTGCTTTGATCCGAAAGGATCAGGACTCGTAGTGGTCGCCTTCGAACGAACCGGCGCCACCGGCGGCCATGTCCGAGGCCGCTTCGGCGTCAGCCGCGCGGTCTTCTTCGAATTGAGCGGCGACGACGTCTTCGCCGCGCGACTGGCGCTCGGCTTCGTCGGCGCTGCGCGCGATGTTGAGGGTAACCGTGACGGTCACCTCGGCGTGCAGACGGACCTTCACTTCGTGAACGCCCAGCGTCTTGATCGGCTTGTCCAGCACGATCATCGAGCGATCGACCTTGCCGCCTTCGGCCTTGATGGCGTCGGCGACGTCGCGACCTGCGACCGAACCGTACAGCTGACCGCTTTCGCCAGCCTGACGGATCATCACGTATTGCGTACCGTCCAGGGTTTCGCCGTTGGCGCCCGCGGCTTCGCGGTTCTTGACGTTACGGGCTTCGATTTCAGCGCGCTGAACTTCGAAGGACTTCATGTTGGCGGCGTTGGCGCGCAGGGCCTTGTGACGCGGCAGCAGGAAGTTACGGGCGAAGCCGTCCTTCACGGTGACGACATCGCCGAGGGTGCCAGTGCCTTCAACGCGTTCGAGCAGAATGACTTTCATCGTGGTGTCTCCCTTACTTCACGACGTAGGGGAGCAGAGCCAGGAAGCGGGCGCGCTTGATGGCCTTGGCCAGTTCGCGTTGCTTCTTGGCCGACACCGCGGTGATGTAGTCGATCTTCGGTGCGCCAGCGCCCGAGAACGGGCAAACCTTGCGGCGGCGGAAGAACGGGCGGCGAGCGCCGCCAGCGGCGGGCGCGCCAGCGCCGGCTTCGGGAGCAGTGGTATCGGTCATGATCTCTCTTCTCCCTTACGCGGCCGCGAATTCGTCGCGCGGACGGTCCGAACGCTCGGGGCGGTCGCTACGTTCGCGGTCACGACGGGCCAGAACCGGCGACAGTTCCAGGTCCAGCTCTTCGACGCGGATCGTCATGAAGCGCAGAACGTCTTCATTGATCAGCAGCTGGCGCTCGACTTCCTTGACGGCCGGCGCCGGAGCGTCGATGGCCAGCAGGGAATAGTGGCCCTTGCGGTTCTTCTTGATGCGATAGGTGAGGTTACGCAGGCCCCAGTATTCGATCTTGGCGATGTGACCGCCGCCTTCTTCGATCAGGGTCTTGATTTGCTCATTCAGAGCTTCGGCCTGTTGCGGCGAGATATCCTGCCGCGCGATGACCACGTGTTCGTAGAACGCCATGTTTTCCTTCTTCCGGCTTGGAAGGCGGCGTGGTCGGCGGCGGAAGTCCGGCGACCACGATGGTTCCAAAGCGCCGAGCGGGAAATCCCGTACCCGTGAGGGCTGCGCCTAAGACCGCCATCCGTTGAGAACGCGCGCTACTACAGGAGAAGGCGCGCGGAAGCAAGAATGCTTTGCCGCGCCGCATTTTCCGGCATTCGCAAGCGCTTGCCCAAACTGTCGCGGCGCGCGGGTAGCTTAACCTTGCCGCAACGGCAGGCTGTGCTAGGAAGCGGTCATGAAGTCTCGCGCTTTCATCAGCGCCCTTGGGGCCTTTGCGTCGTCGGCGCTCTTCGCCGGTTCAGGCGCGGCCCAGGCGATTCAGAAGCCAGACCTGTCGGTTTCCGCCAGTGATGGCCGTTTCGCCGGTTATTCGGCGGCCCTGCCGCTGGACCTCTCAACTGACACCGAGGCCGCCAAGCTGACGGCCAAGGTGGCCGGTTCGCTTGAGAACCCGACCTACGATCTCGACCTCAACCTGATCCGCAAACCGGACGCAGACCGCTTTGGCAAGCGATCGCTGGCCCTGGGGGCGTCGTGGAACGAGCGCGAGGCCAAGCTGCGCTCGTCGTTGTCCCGGGCGTTCGGTTTCGGCCTGCTGCCCCGCGCCAACTATGTCAGCGTCTCGATGAACATGGACGCCAGCCGCGCCATCGCCGTTCCGGGTCAGATTCCGGTGGCGCGGGCCAATGTGCGCTCGGCCCTGACCCTGGACGGCAAGCCGGTCGGCTCCATCGCCCTGGGGGGCGGTTCGATGGGCGACGAGGGTGTCGATCTCAGCCTGACCCGGCCCTTCGACATCCCCGCCGAGTTCACCGTCAGCCTGCGCGCCGCCGCGCTCAATGGCGGCGAAGACTGGCGGCTGCAGGACGGTCGCTTCATGGTCAAGCTGGTGAAGGCGAACTGGTAGCCTGCCGCTTTCCCGCCGTCACGGCGGCGAACCTCGCCAGATAGTCCGGGTGCTCGGTGCCCATCAGGCGATCCCACCAGGTGAAATAGAGCCCGTAATTGTAGCCGGCCTGAGCGTGGTGCAGGTCGTGATGCGTCACCGTGGTCAGCCAGGAGAGCAGAGGTCGACCGTCCTTGCGCGCCGGGAACAGTTCGTAGCCGCTGTGGCCCAATGTGTTGCGGACGATCTGGTGCAGCATGAACAGGCCCGCCGCCGGCCACTGGGTGGGTACGATCATCATCCACAGCGGCACGAACAGCGCATTGATCGCCGCCTCGCCCAGATCGAAGCTGTAGGCGGTGAAGGGCGAGGGATTGTTCGACCGGTGATGCCGCCGGTGAAAGGTCCGAAACAGCCGCCGGTCGTGGATCAGCTGGTGCGTCCAGTAAAACCAGGCGTCATGGCCGATGATCATCAGGATCAGGCTGATCCAGAACCATACGGGCCCAAGATCCCGCGCGAGGGTCGGGCCCGGCATCCAGCCGGCCTGGAACAGGCCAAAGCTCAAGAGCCCTACCGTCGAGAAGATCATGATGGAGCGGATCGAGCAGGCAAATTCGATCAGGAGCTGGCGCGCCGGCGGTCGCTGGTCGCGGATCTTGCGGCTGGCGAGCGGCCCGGCCAGCAGCACCCACAGCACCAGCCAGACGCCGACGGAGAACAGGACATAGCGGACGACATCGACCTGGGTCGCGGTCAGCCAGTTCAGCAGGAAGGGTTTGGCGGCCTGAAAGTCCATGGAGTGCTCCTCGGTGTGACGAGGTGATCTCTGCCGCCGAAGCCGTTGCGGTCGCGCCGAAACCCGAAATCAGGCCAACTTGTTCGAATTCGATGCTGTTTGACGGGTTTCGACCAGCCGCAGTCTGGGCGATCCGTTGGCGCAGGTTTCCTGACGCCAGGCGGTGGGGGTCGAGCCGGTCTCCGCCCGGAAGGCGCGGTTGAATGGACCCAGAGAGGCAAAGCCGAGTTCGAAGGCGATGGCGGAGACAGACTTCAGGGCCTGTTCGGGATCGGCCAGGGCGAGCTTGGCCGCGGCGATGCGATGGCTGTTGACGTAGTCGGCGAAGTTGCGATGGCCCAGTACGCCGTTGATCAGCTTGCGCAGGCGATGCTCGGGAGCGCCGACCAGGGCCGCCAGGGCGCCTATGGACAGATCCTCACCGCGCCAGACCTCATTGTCGGTCATGGCCTTGTCCAGTCGGGCCAGCACCAGGCGGTCGGCGGGGCCCAGATCCATCGACGACGGTTCGGGGGTGGGCGCGGCCGAAGCGTCGGCTTGGGCCTCGAGGAGCTGTGGCTCGGCGCGCAGCAGCGCCAGTGTCGTGCCGAGCGCCAGGATCGCAAGCGCGCTGGCCTGGATGACGCCCATCGTGCCGGTCGGCAGAAACGGTAGCCACCCCATGTCCTTGGCCGCAACGACCAGCACATAGCCACACGCCGAGGCGGCCAGGAGCGGTCGCAGGCGCCGCCGTTGAGGCACCAGGTCACCCCGCCAACCGCGCCAGGCCACCACCAGCAGATGCCCGACCAGCAGGATCTGGAGAGCAAGATAGACGCCCCAGATCGGCGGACACCAGGCAGGCGGCGCGATCTGGGCGGCTAGCCAGAACAGAAACGCGCCGATCGGCGCGACCAGGCGCCAGGCCGGCGGGTGCGGCGTGTCTTCCAGCAGGTCGAGGGCGAACATCCAGAAGAGCCCTGTCCCGACGACAGAGGCCGCCCAGACCGGATCGAATCTCTCCAGTTCGGGTCGCCAGCCGCAGATGACGTGGGCGATGGCGCAGACAAAGAATGTCGCGCCCAGCCAGCGGGTTGGGTTCGGGCGCGGCGTGGCCGCCAGGGCCAGGCCGGCGGCGGCAAAGCCGCCGATGGCGACGCCCCGAATGACGGCTTCCAGTTGCGATAGATCGGCCATGACCGACAATCCCCGCCAGCCTCGGGATGCTCAAGCCCCAAGGCTGGCCGAAACCGGAAAAGCTTCGCTACTTCTGGGCTTTGTAGGCCTTGACGGCGTCCATCGTCTTGCTGACATGGCCGGCGAAGTTGCCGTCGGTATAGGCCATCAGGATCTTGCCATCGGGCGCGATCACATAGGAGGTGCGGTTGGACCAGCCGCCCGGCATCGGCAGGGCGACGTCATAGGCCTTGACCAGACCTGCGGGCGCCGCGGCCACCGCGAACTTGTCGCGGCAGTGCTCCTTGGAGAAGGCCTTGATCTTGTCGACATTGCCGGCGGTCACGCCGATCACCGTCGCGCCCAGCTTTTCGAAGTCAGGCGTCGCCTCGGCGAATTCGTGCGCCTCGGCGGTGCAGCCGGCGGTGTAGGCGGCCGGGAAGAAGTACAGCACAACCGGCCCCTTCTTCAGCGCCTTGGACAGGGTGAAGCTGTAGTCCTTGCCAGCCAGGGCGGCGGGAGCAGTGAAGTCGGGGGCCTTGGCGCCCGGCTTGAGGGCGGCGAAGGCGGGTGAGGCGGCGAGCACGGCGACGGCCGCGAGGCCGGCGGTCAGGCGGTTCATGAGAAGCTCCATCGGTTTCGTGCCCGAGTTACGGGTCAGTTGGCAATTTGGACGCACCCTCGCGGAATGCAAGTCAAGCGCCGTCGCTCTTGCCCGTCCGGGGGCTTTCCCCTAACCCTCCGGCCCCAAGTACGGCATTGAATCTCTAGAACGGAGCGAGCTTCCAATGAGCATCGCCTTCATTTTCCCCGGACAGGGCAGCCAGTCGGTCGGCATGGGCGCCGATCTTGCGCAGGCCTTCGCCGCCGCTCGCGAGGTCTTCCAGGAAGTCGACGACGCCCTGGGCCAGAAGCTTTTCGCCCTGATGAAGGAAGGTCCCGAGAGCGACCTGACCCTGACCGAGAACGCCCAGCCGGCCCTGATGGCCGTCAGCCTGGCGGTTTCCCGCGTTCTGGAAAAGGAATTCGGGATCGGCATCGACCGCGCCGCCTTCGTGGCCGGTCACTCGCTGGGCGAATATTCGGCCCTGGCCGCCGCTGGCTCGATCACCCTGGCCGACACCGCTCGCCTGCTGAAGCTGCGCGGCCAGGCCATGCAGCGCGCCGTACCGGTGGGCGAGGGCGCCATGGCGTCCCTGATCGGTCCCAAGACCGACCTGGCCCTGGCCGAAGCCGCCGCCGCCGCCGGCTCGGAAGTCGGCGTCTGTGTCGTGGCCAATGACAACAACAACGGCAATGTCGTGATCTCGGGCGACAAGGCCGCTGTCGACAAGGCCATCGAAAAGGCCAAGGAACTGGGCGCTCGCGCCATTCCGCTGAATGTCTCGGCGCCGTTCCACTGCCCGCTGATGCAGCCTGCCGCCGACGAGATGGCGGAGGCGCTGGCGAACACCACGATCGTCTCGCCGCGCGCGCCGCTGGTGGCCAATATCACGGCCGCTCCGGTCCACGACCCCAACGTCATTCGCGGCCTGCTGGTCGAGCAGGTCACCGGCCGTGTCCGTTGGCGGGAAAGCATGATCTGGCTGGCTGGCGAGGGCGGGGTCACCCGCTTCGCCGAGGCCGGGGCCGGAAAGGTGCTGTCGGGCATGGCCAAGCGCATTGCGCCGGAGGCCGAGGCGACACCGCTGAACAGCCCCGCCGACCTCGAAGCCTTCGCCAAATCGTTCTAACGACTCCGACCGGAGAACCACCATGTTCGATCTCACCGGCAAGACCGCCCTCGTCACCGGCGCCACGGGCGGCATCGGCGGCGCCATCGCCAAGGCGCTGCACGCCCAGGGCGCCCATGTCGTGCTGTCTGGCACCCGCGAATCAGCCCTCGCCGAGCTGGCGACCCAGTTTGGCGAGCGGGTCTCGACCGTGGCGGCCAACCTTTCCGACGCCGAAGCCGTCGATGGTCTCGTCGCCAAGGCTGAGGAAGCCGCTGGCGCGCCGCTCGACATCCTGATCGCCAACGCCGGCATCACCCGCGACGGCCTGATCGTGCGGATGAAGGACGAGGACTGGGACACCGTCATCAAGGTCAACCTGGAAGGCTATTTCCGCCTGTCGCGCGCCGCCGCCAAGGGCATGATGAAGCGTCGTTCCGGCCGGATCATCGGGATCACCTCGGTGGTGGGCGTCACGGGCAATGCAGGCCAGACCAACTATGCGGCTTCAAAGGCCGGAATGATTGGCTTTTCCAAGGCCTTGGCCCAGGAACTGGCCAGCCGTAACGTGACCGTCAACTGCGTTGCGCCGGGCTTCATCGCCAGCCCGATGACCGACGCCCTGACCGAGGCCCAGAAGGCCGGCATCCTGTCGAGCATTCCGGCGGGCCGCCTGGGCGAAGGCAGCGATATCGCCGCCGCTTGCGTTTACCTGGCCAGTGACCAGGGCGCTTATGTCACCGGCCAGACCTTGCACGTCAACGGCGGCATGGCCATGATCTGACACCGCCATTTTCTCTTTTGGGCGACCCGCTGGTCACCTGAAAAAGAACGTGATAGGCGGTGGCCCCGACAATTCCCGTGAATGGAGAGGCCTTCGCCAAACCGTTAGCGGGCAACAGAATTCAAAACTGAGGGACTAACAGAATGTCCGACATTCTCGAGCGCGTGCGTAAGATCGTCATCGAGCACCTGGATGCCGATCCCGAGAAGGTCACCGAGAAGGCCAGCTTCATCGATGACCTGGGCGCCGACAGCCTCGACAACGTCGAGCTGGTGATGGCGTTTGAAGAAGAGTTCGACATCGAAATCCCGGACGACGCCGCCGAGCACATCCAGACGGTTGGCGACGCCGTGAAGTTCATCACGGAAAAGACCGGCGCCTAAGGGCGCCAGGTTCGCCTCTGAGGCGAACGGACTATCACCGCCGCGCAGCACGGGCTCTTGCCATCGTGCGCGCGGCGGTTTTCGTATGTGGCCGAGAGTCGCGGCCTGGGGAGGCGTCGGATTCGCCCCTTCATCCCCATATGCCCACGACGACGAAGGTTAGGAGTGATCCATGCGTAGAGTTGTTGTCACCGGACTGGGCCTGCTGACCCCGCTGGGTCAGGGCGTCGAAGTGTCCTGGAAGAACATCCTCGCCGGCAAGTCGGGCGCGAACCGCATCTCGGCCTTCGATCCCACCGACTACGCCTGCAAGGTGGCCTGCGAGGTTCCGCGCGTCGATGGGCGCGGTGGCGGCGGCCCTGACGTTGAAGGCGCCTTCAACCCCGACCTGACCATGAGCCCGCGCGACCAGAAGCGCGTGGACGACTTCATCCTGTACGGCATCGCCGCCGCAGACGAGGCCGTGAAGGATTCCGGCTGGGTTCCCGAGACCGAGGAAGACCGCTACCGCACCGGCGTGATCCTCGGATCGGGTATCGGCGGCCTGTCGACCATCGCCGACACCGCGCTCGAGCTCGAGGCCAAGGGCCCGCGCAAGGTCAGCCCCTTCTTCATCTCCTCGGCCCTGATCAACCTGATCTCGGGCCAGGTTTCGATCCGCTACGGCTTCAAGGGCCCCAACCACGCCGTAGTCACGGCCTGCGCCACGGGCGCCCACGCCATCGGTGACGCCGCTCGCCTGATCAAGTACGGCGACGCCGACGTGATGGTGGCCGGCGGCGCCGAGGCGGCGGTTTGCAAGGTCGGCATCGCCGGCTTCATCGCCTGCCGCGCCGTCTCGACCGACTTCAACGACACGCCTGAAAAGGCTTCGCGTCCTTACGACCAGGACCGCGACGGCTTCGTGATGGGCGAGGGCGCTGGCGCCCTGGTGCTGGAAGAGTACGAGCACGCCAAGGCCCGCGGCGCCAAGATCTATGCCGAGGTCGTGGGCTACGGCCTGTCCGGTGACGCCTATCACATCACTGCCCCCTCCGAGGACGGCGACGGCGGCTTCCGGGCCCTGTCGGCGGCCGTGAAGGACGCTGGTCTGCAGCCGTCGGACATCGACTACGTCAACGCCCACGGCACCTCGACCATGGCCGACGGCATCGAAGCCAAGGCCGTCGAGCGGTTCCTGGGCAATCATGCCGCCAACGTGGTGATGTCGTCGACCAAGTCGATGACCGGACACCTGCTGGGCGCGGCCGGCGCCATCGAGGCCATCTTCTCGATCCTGGCCATCCGCGACCAGATCGCGCCGCCGACCATCAACCTGGATAACCCCAATGTGGAGGTCGCCATGAACCTGGCGCCCAACAAGGCTGTGCCGATGAAGATCGATGTCGCCGTTTCCAACAGCTTTGGCTTCGGCGGCACCAACGCCTCTGTCGTATTCCGTAAAATCTCGTGAGCCGCAAAGCCGCCCCGCCGCGCAAGGCCCGCAAGCCCGAGTCGGCGTCCATCGGACGTCGGTTGATCGCCATGATCTTCGCCGCTGGCGCCACCTTGGTCGTCATCGGCATGGTGTTCGTGTTTGGCGCGATCTGGCTCTACCAGGGGCCTGGACCGGCGGCCAAGAGCGGCGACATCACGTCGGTGGTCCTGCGTCGGGGCGCCAGCGTGCCCGAGATCGCCGCCAGTCTGGAGAGCGGCGGCGTGATCCGCTCCTCGTCGATCTTCATGACGGCCGCCCAGATCACCGGCGCGGCGCGGTCGCTGAAGGCGGGCGAATACGAGTTCAAGAGCCGGGCCTCGATGGCCGAGGTGCTCGATGCGATACGCAAGGGCAAGGTGGTCCGCCACTTCGTGACCGTCCCCGAGGGCGTCACCTCGGACATGGCGGCCGACATCCTGATGCGCTCGCCGATCCTGACCGGCGTGGCGCCAACCCCGCCGGAAGGCGCGATCCTGCCCGAGACCTATCAGGTCGAGCGCGGCGAGGACCGGGCCGCCGTGCTGCAGCGGATGATGGACGACCGCGACCAACTGCTCGACGAGCTATGGCCGAAACGTCAGAAGGGCCTGCCGTTCTCGACCAAGGACGAGGCCATGACCCTGGCCTCCATCGTCGAGAAGGAAACCGGCGTCGCCTCGGAGCGGCCGCGCGTGGCCGCCGTGTTCGTCAATCGCCTGCGCACCGGCATGCGCCTGGGTAGCGACCCGACGATCATCTATGGCCTGACCCGGGGACGGCCGCTGGGCCGTGGCATCCTGCTGTCGGAGCTGCAGCGCCAGACGGCCTACAACACCTATCTGATCGACGGCCTGCCGCCGACGCCGATCGCCAATCCGGGCCGCGCCGCCATCGCCGCCGTACTGGACCCGCCCAAGACCGACGAGCTCTATTTCGTCGCCGACGGCACGGGCGGCCACGTGTTCGCCCGCACCCTGGAAGAGCACAACGCCAATGTCGTCAAATGGCGGCAGATCGAGCGCAGTCGCGCCGCCGCCAAGAAGCCGGCTGCGCCCCTGAGCGGGGGCTGAGGTGGCGCTGTCGGGCATGACCGGCTTCGCCCGCGTCGAAGGCGCGCACGGAGCCTGGTCGTGGGCCGTGGAAGCTCGCAGCGTCAATGGTCGCAATCTCGAGACCCGCTTCCGCGGTCCGCCCGGTTTTGACAGCCTGGACCGCGCAGCCCGCGACGGCGCCCAGGCCCGCTTCCAGCGCGGCCAGCTGACCGTCAACATCCAGGGCAAGCGCGCCGAGGCCGTGGGCCAGACCCAGGTCAGCGTCGAGACCCTGGAGCGCTATCTGAAGGCGGGCAGCGCCTATGTCGCCACCGGCATGGTCGCCAAACCCAGTCTGGATGGCCTGCTGGCCCTGCGCGGCGTTATCGAAGTCCGCGAAGAAGACGACGACGCCGAGACCCGCGCCGCCATTGAGGCCGCCATGGCCGGCTCCATCGCCCAGGCGCTGGACGCCCTGAAAATCGCGCGGCTGGAGGAGGGGACGGCGCTGACCCCCGTGCTCCACGGCCAGATCGACACCCTTGAGCGCCTGACCACCCAGGCCGGCGCCGAGGCCGCCGGTCAGCCCGCTGTGCTGAAAGACCGCTTCTCGCGTCGGATGACTGAACTGCTGGGTGAGGCGGCCTCTGAAGAGCGCATCGTCCAGGAAGCCGCCGCCATGGCCGTGAAGGCCGATGTGCGCGAAGAACTCGACCGCCTGGCCGGCCACGTCGCCGCCGCCCGCACCCTGCTGACCGGCGACGCCGCCGCCGGCCGCCGCCTGGATTTCCTGTCGCAGGAGTTCATGCGCGAAGCCAATACCCTCTGCTCGAAATCGGCGCTCAGCAGCCTGACCACGATCGGTCTGGAGCTGAAGGCCACCATCGAGCAGTTCCGCGAACAGGTTCAGAACGTTGAATAAGCCCCACCATAACACTCGCGGCCTTTTGCTGATGGTCGTCGCGCCCTCGGGCGTGGGCAAGACCTCGCTGACCCGCCGTCTGGTCGCCGACCATGGCGACCTGCACCTGTCGATCAGCGCCACCACGCGCGAGCCCCGTCCGGGCGAGCACGACGGCCGCGACTACCACTTCGTCAGCCACGAAAAATTCCAGGAGATGATCGCGGCGGACGCGTTCCTCGAGTGGGCCGAGGTCTATGGCAATTTCTACGGCAGCCCCAAGCCGCCGATCATGGAGGCGCTGGATCGCGGCGAGAGCGCGCTGTTCGACATCGACTTCCAGGGCGCGATGAAGGTGCACAAGCAGGCCGGCGCCGACAGCGTGCTGGTCTATATCCTGCCGCCGTCCCTGGCCGAGATGAGCCGCCGCCTGCATGCCCGCAGCCAGGACAGCGAAGAGGTCATCCATCGCCGCCTGGCCCGCGCCAAGGACGAGGTCGCCGCCTGGGAGCAGTTCGACTACGTCATCCTCAACGACGACTTCGACCGCGCCTATTCGGACCTGGCCCACATCTATCACGCCGAGCGCCAGAAGCGGGTTCGCAACCCGTGGATCGGGGAACTGGTCAAGGACCTGCTAGCGGAAGAAATCTAAACCAGAGTCGCCCGCGCCAGAGCCAGAAAGCCCTCGATCGGCACGTTCTCGGCGCGGATGTCGGGGCTGATGCCGGCCTTTTCGCACAGCTCGCCGCCGCCCAGCGCCTTAAGACTGGAGCGCAGCATCTTGCGGCGCTGGCCGAAGGCGGCGGCGGTGACGCGCTCCAGGGCGGCCAGTTCGTTGGCGGGCGGAATGACGGCGCGCGGGATCAGACGGATCACAGCCGAATTGACCTTGGGCGGCGGGGTGAAGGCGCGGGCGGGCAGGTCCATCACCACCTTGGCCTCGCAGACGGTCTGGGCGATCACGGCCAGGCGGCCATAGGCGTCGTCATTGACCTGGGCGGCGATGCGCTCGGCCACTTCCTTCTGGAACATCAGGGTCATCGACACGGGCAGGAACGGGCCCGTCAGCCAGTTGATCAGCAGCTGGGTGCCGACATTGTAGGGCAGGTTGGCCACGACATGGGCCGGAACGCCGCCCACGGCCTTTGCCGCATCCACCTTCAGGGCGTCGCCCTGTACGACTTCCAGCCGCTGGTCGGCGGCTTCGGAGAGCTCTGCCAGGATCGGCATGAAGCGGCTGTCCATCTCGATGGCCACGACGCGGGCGCCGGTCTCCAGCAGGGCGCGGGTCAGGCCGCCGGGACCGGGGCCCACCTCGACCACCACATCAGCGGGGCCGATCCCGGCGAGCCGCGCGATCTTGCGGGTGATGTTGAGGTCCAGCAGGAAGTGCTGACCAAAGCTCTTGCGGGCCAGAAGGTCGTGACGCTCCAGGGCGTCGCGCAGCGGCGGCATGTCGGCCAGGCTCATGGTCTTGGATCTCGAACGAAAAGGTCAGGCCGCGCGGCGGGCGGCGATCTGGGCCGCCAGCCGGATGGCGGCGATCAGGCTATCGGCTCGGGCCAGGCCGCGTCCAGCAATGTCGAAGCCGGTGCCGTGGTCGGGCGAGGTGCGGACGATGGGCAGGCCCAGGGTGACGTTCACGCCGCTCCAGAAGTCGAGCATCTTGACCGGGATCAGGGCCTGGTCGTGATACATGCACAGCACGGCGTCATAGCGGGCGCGCGCTTCGGCGTGGAACAGGGTGTCGGCGGGGGCGGGGCCCAGGACCTCGACGCCCAGGTCGCGCAGCACGCGGGCGGCGGGCTCGATGATCTCGATCTCCTCGCGGCCCAGCGCCCCGCTCTCGCCCGCGTGGGGATTGAGGGCCGCCACCGCCAGGCGAGGTCTGGCGATGCCGAAGTCGCGTTTGAGAGCCTGGTTGGTCACCATGCCGGCCGTGACGATGGCTTCCACCGACAGGGCGGCCGAGACATCGTTCAGCGCCTTGTGGATCGTCACCAGGGTGGCGCGCAGGCCGCCGGCGGTCAGCATCATCACCGGGCCGCGAACACCCTCGTGAGGCGCTCCGGCGGTCAGTTCGGCGAGAAACTCGGTATGGCCCGGAAAGCTGAAGCCCGCATCGTAGAGCGGGGCCTTGGCGATGGGGGCGGTGACCAGACCCGACACCGCGCCGGACAGCGCCAGACCGGCGCCGGTCTCGATGCAGCGGATGATCTGGGCGGCGTGGGCGCTGGAGGGCTGGCCGGCGACAACGGGGCTCAGCAGGGCAACGTCCAGAACGGGCAGGGCGGTCGGGAAAACGTCCAGGGTCTCTGCAGGCCCCGTCACGGTCTTGACCTTGACGCCCGAGCCGGCCGAGGCCAGCAGCCGGGCGTCGCCCACCACCATGAACGGCGGCCCCTCCCAACGGAGCGCCGCCCAGGCCTTGGCGATGATCTCGGCCCCGACGCCGGCGGGATCGCCAGCGCTCAGGGCCAGGGGCTTGGTCTTCAACGGGTTTCTATGGTCGCCGAGTTGCGGAGGTCGCGCAGGTAGCGCTTGGAGATCAGGGCCAGTTGCTGGCCGCGCAGGCGGTTCTCGATCTGGTCGTGCGTCGGCGCGCCGCCGCCCGACTGACGCTTGCCGCACACGGCGATCAGGTGAAGGCCGGCGTCGGTACGGATGGGATCCGAAACCTGACCGATCTCCAGGGCGGTGGCCGCCGCCTGGAAGGCCGGAGCCAGGTCGGTGATCTCGGCTTCACCGAGGTCGCCCGCGACCAGACCGTCCACCTTGCTGGCGGCGGGCTCAAGGGTGGAGCAGCTGGTGATCTGAGGCTTCAGCGCCAGCAGGGCGCTGTTGGCGGCCTCGACCTGCTGGGCTGTCGCGTCCGCGGCCAGCGGATAGGCGACCTGTTTCAGGTCGACCAGAGCCGTCTTGGCGCCAGCGCGCTTGTCACGCAGGTAGATGATGTAGACGCCATCGCGGACCGGGATCGGGCGCGACAGCTGGCCGGGACGCAGCTCTTCGAGCGCGGCGTCGACCTCGGGGGGCATCTCTCCAGGGCTGATCCAGCCGGCGTCGCCGCCGTTGGCCGCCGTGGCCGCCGATGAAAACTGGCGGGCGACGGCCGGGAAGGGCGCGCCCTGCTGCATCTGGGCGACCAGCTGGGTCGCGCCATTGACGGCCGTCTCCATGCCGCCGACGCGAACGGCGTCGATGAACACTTCGCTGACCTGATACTGCGGCTTGCTGGCCGACTCGGCCAGGCGGCGCTGATAGGCCTTGATCTGGTCTTCGCCGACCCGCAGGCGCGAGCCATAGCGTCCGCTGATCCAGCTCTGCCAGCTGCTGTCGATACGGATCTGCGAGCGGAAGGTCTCGGCGCCAACGCCCTGAGCCGCCAGCTGGGCCAGCAGTTGAGCGCCGGTCATGTTGGCGCTGTTGCCCTTGGCGATCTCGTCGATCTGGTCGTCGACTTCCTTGTCGGTCGAGATGATCGTGATCTTCTGGGCCTTCTCGACCCGTCGCAGTTCCTGCAGCTGGACCTGCTCATCGATCAGCGAGCGCAGGGCTTCCTGCTCCAGCTGGGGCAGGTTTTCCTGGGTGGGCTGGACGCCAGAGCTGATCATCAGCAGGCGCATGCGCTGCATCAGGTCGTAGCTGGAGACGATGTCGTCGTTCACAACAGCCGCAACGCTCTCCGACAGCCCGCGCGGCGGCGCAGCCGGCGCCGCGACCACCGGGGGCGCTGCAGTTTCGGCGTCTTGAGCGAAGGCGGGCGCGCCGAGGCTCGCCATGGCCAGGGCGATGAGGGACGCGGCGCCAGCCGCGGCAAGGGTCTTCACGCTACGCGCAGGCCGCATGGGTAGTGTCGTTCCTCTAGGCGCGACGTGCCGATCACGCGCGCGAAAATCACGCGCGCCGGCGGCGACGCGAGACTAATTTACTGGCTGTACCCTGTATCACCCAATGTGGCGAGGGTTAGGCGAAACACGATCGACTCGTCGGCTTGCAGCTTCAGGCCGCCCGTTGAGGCCTGGCTGAAACGGTCCTCGTTTTGATAGATGACGTCGATGCGGATGCAGTCGTCGGCATAGACCACGCCCAGATCGCGGCGGCGCCAGACGCCAGCCACCAGGTCCTGCTGGCCATAGGCGGTGATGCCCCACTTCTTGGTCAGGTTCAGCTGGCCGCGAAGTTCGAAGGTCTCCAGCGGGAAGCCGCCGGCGTCCTGCTGGTCCTTGATGTAGCGAACCGCGCCGTTGGCGATCTTGTGATAGGCGTCGACGCCCGCCTCGATGCGGCGGAACTTGTTGCTGGCCAGGTCTGGCGCATAGCGGGTGCGAACGGAGGCGTTGACGCCGCGGATCGGCGTGATGGTGGCCGCCACGATCCAGTCGGACGACTTGTTCTGCAGGCCCGAGCGAGCGGGCAGCAAGGGGTCGAACTCGGAGCGGTAGCTGCGGCCGATCAGGAGGCTGGCGCCTCGGGTATCCTTGTACTTGACGGTGGCGCGCGCGCCGACGTTCAGGCGCTGACCGCCCTCATACAGATCAAAGCCCGGCGACTTGTTGGCGCGGAAGAGGTTGGTCTCGTCGAACTCGAACGAGGTGCTGTCTTCGTTGTAGAGATAGGTCGTCGTCCCCGAGGTTCCCACCACGATCGGCACGCGGCGGCTTTCGGAGCCGGCGGCGACCTGGGCCAGGGGCTCCAGCACAATCGTGCCGCCCTTGAGCGCCTTGAAGAAGGGGTAGGCGAAATCAACGCCGGTCACGCCAAGGGCGCGTGAATAGGTCCGGCTGTCCTCGGTTCCGGGCAGGTCGGACATGCGATAGGCGTCGCCCCTGGCCTGGGCAAAGGGCGAGACGCGCACGCCCGATTTCAGGGTCAGGGTCGAGCGCCAGTCGGCGCTCAGGCTGCCGCGCTGGCTGTCGACGCCGTCCAGCGTCGCGCCATAGGGCGACTCGGCGCGGGTTAGCATCACCCCGGCGCCCTGCAGCCGCAGACGTCCGCCCAGCACCGGCGATTCCGGCTGCCAGCGACCTTCGACGAGCGGTCCGATCAGGGGAAAGACGTCGCTGTTTTCGAAACTGGCCAGGCCCGTGACGGCGTCGATCCCCGACACCCGCAGGCCCTGTACGGAGACGGCGGAAAGGGACAGGTACGACCGCTTGTCCTGGCGCGTGGCGTAGATCTGCGAGCTGAGACGGCGGTCCTCGCTCGTGAACAGCCCGCGCTGCTGGTAGACGTCGTTGATCGTATAGTTGTCGAACAGCAGCTTGTCGGACGTGCGCTCGGCGCTGAAGCCCCACTTCCACTTGTCGTTGATATCGAACAGGCCCCTGGCCAGGATGTAGCTGCGCGCCGTGGCCTCGCCAAACCGCTCGCCGCGGTTGTCGATGTCCTTTTCGTAGGTCAGGCCGCCCCGGATTTCGGCGCTGCCGGAATAGAACCGCTTGCGCCAGTGGGCGTTGAGGAACGGGTTAACACTTGAATTGATCTGGGGACTTAGGACGATATCCTGAGACGGCGAGATCACATGCAGATAGGGCTGCTGGTAGGACATGCCGCGCCGCTTGGACGCGCCCAGCTTGGGCGTCAGGAAGCCCGAACTGCGCGTGGCCTGCGGATCGGGGTGCCAGAACACTGGCAGATACATCAGCGGCGCGCCCCACAGGCGAATGACCGCGTTCTTGTAGTAGACGAGCTGGCGGTTCTGATCCTGGACCACCTTGTCGGCGGCGACCGACCAGGTGGGGGTCGGCTTTTCGGCGCAGATTTCGCAGGGCGTGTAGATCGCCCGGTTGAGCTCCTGGATGTCTTCGTTGCGCCGGATGGCCGAGACGGCGGCGATCTTGACGTTGTTGTCCATGCGGGCCGAGAAGCCCATGGCGAAGCCAGCCTTCAGGTCCTTGTCCAGCGTCATCTCGTCGGCGAACTGCGCCGTCCCGTCGGCATTGATCAAAGCGACCTTGCCCTTGGCGGTGATGACGCCGGCCTTGGTGTCGTAGATCACTTCCTCGGCGCGCAGGGTGCGGCCCTGGTAGCGCGCCTCGACATCGCCGCGCGCGGTCAGGATCTCGCTTTTGTCGTCGCGGATCAGCAGGTCGGATTCGAGATAGTAGCCCTCTTCGCCCAGGCCGTCGGACGGCGGCGCCCTGATGACCGGCGCGGCGGGCGCGCTGACCAGCGGCTGCTGGGCATGCGCTGCGGAAGCGGCCAGCACCAGCGAGGCGACACCGGCGAGCAGACGCAAGCGACCCGGCAGGGACGACGCGCCTTGACGCTGATCCTTCATGAACGACCTCGGAGACACGGACTCAACCATCCTCGGTATAACAAAGCAGAGTGAAACCCGCCAAAAGCGCGACGAGCGGGGGTGTCCAGGCGGCGATCGCCGGGTGGAGAACCTCGGCTTTCGCAAGCGCGCTGCATAGCTCGTTGAAAAAGAAAAATCCGAAGCCCAGCGCAACGCCGGATCCGGCCAGGGCCGCAAGGCCCCCCAGACGCATCAGGCGCAGCGAAAACGCTGCCGCCAGCACCGACATGGCGGCGAACAGCAGCGGGGTCGCCAGGATCTGGTGATAGCGCAGCCGGAATGGCGTGGCCGAGAAGCCGGCGTCCTCGGTCCGCTTGATTGTGGTGGGCAGGCGCCACAGCGCGACGGCCTGAGGCGAGTTGAAGCGCTCCGAGGCGGTGCGGTCGTCGAGATTGGACGGGATCGACAGGCTTTCGGAGCGAATCGCCCCAGCGCCTGGAGTAGCCTCCCGCACGCCGATCAGCCGCCAGAAGCCGGGCTCCAGCCGGGCCTCGTTGGCCTCGATCCGGCGCGAGAAGTCCATCACGCCCTTGTTGTTCAGGGTGTAGACGAACAGCGACACGCCGCGCAGGCGCACCGAACCGTCCACCTGGTCGCGCGCCCGGGCCCGGATCACGATCTGGGTCTTGTCATCGCCCTGGCGCAGCCATGTGCCCTTGGGCGCGGTCTTCAGATAGTTTTCCATCATCGCGTCGCGCGAGGTTTCGTATTGCGCGGTCATGGCCGTGCTCAGCGGATTGAGCAGGGTGATGGTCAGGACCCCGATCACGAAGGCCGCCACCGCCGCCGGCAGGATGAACCGCCAGGCCGAAACGCCGGCCGCGCGCATGGCGATCAGCTCGCTGCGCCGGTTCAGGCCGACGAAGGCCCCCAGGGTGCCGAACAGAAAAATGAAGGGCGTCAGCACCAGGATGGTGGCCGGCGCCTGCAGGATGGTCAGGTACAGCAGCTGGAAGAAGTCGATATCGGCGCGGGTTCCGACATTGCGGGCGATGTCGACGAAGGCGATCAGCATCACCATCGAGCCGAGCACGGCCAGGGCTGCGCCGAGCGAGGCCATCGTCCGCTTCAGGACGTAGCGCTCCACCATGCCGACGCCCAGGCTCATGCCGCACCTGTCTGGGCGGCATAGGCGGCCTTGCGACGCCCGATGGCGACGTGGCGCGACACTCTCTGGCGGAAGATCTGCGCCATGCCCCACCACAACGCCGCCAGTGGCACGGCATATTGCAGGATGTTGAGCCAGGCGTTGTCCTCGCAGGCGGCCTGCACGCCGAAGCCGACGATTCGGACCACGGCGGCGGCGGCGCCGACGGCGGCGATGCGCTTGCCATAGCCCATGCGGCTGAACTGCCCGCCGATCACGGCGGCCAGGGCCATGGCCATCAGGGCGATGTTGTAAAGCGGCCCTGCGAAGCGCGAATGCCCCTCGGCCAGCAGGCCGATGCGGTTCTTCTGTTCCCATTCCTGGGTCAGGTCCGGATAGAACAGCTCGTGAAGGTAGCGGTCAGCGATCTTGTAGTGCAGCAGCTCGTCGCTCTGGAACAGCGATGACAGATCGAAGGTGTATTCCTCGAACGAGGTGTACTGCAGCACGCCCGAGGTCGAGAACTGCTGGTTGGAGCCCTTGAGCATGATCAGCACGGGCTCGCCGTTGCGGGTGGCGATCACCGCCTCGCGCGACGAATAGGTCGATGCCCCGCCGTCCGGGCGCTCCTGGTGAATGAACAGGTTGTGGATCAGGTTATCGCGGTCGATCGACTGGGCGTAGACGGTCAGACCGGGGCCTGGTTCCGTGAACTGTCCGGGCTGGACCAGGGTCGAGGCCACATCGGTCTTCACCGCGAAGGCGGTCTCGCGAATTTGACGGGCGGCCCAGGGCTGGACCCATAGCCCGATGAACAGAGAGAACAGGGCCGCGAACACCGCCAGTCGCATCGCCGGCGAGATCACCCGCCAGCGACTCATGCCGCCCGAGAAACAGACCACGATCTCCTGCTCGGTGTGCAGCCGGTTCAGGGCCACCAGGGCCGCGACGAACAGGGCGATGGGCAGGACGATATTGAGCAGCTGGGGCAGGGCCAGCATGATGATCTTGAGGAAAACCAGCGCGCTCTGGCGCTGGGTGACCAGGATGTCGAACTCCGACAGGCTCCGCGCCAGCAGCGCAAGCGCCGCCAGGGCGGCCGCCGCAAAGAGCGTCGGACCCAGCAACTGGCGGAAGAGATAGCGTTCGATCAGGCGCATTAAAAAGGGGGTTCGGGCGGGTGGATTCGTCAAGCGCGAACCCCAGGGAAGAGCGCTGTTCTACACGGGCGCTTCGCTACCGCACAACCGAAGACAGCGCCCTGTGCGACGCCGGAACTCTTTTCTCTCGACGGGGCTTGGACTATGCCGCCTGATCAAGGCGAGACGGCCGATCACCGGGCCGCGTTGCGAGTCGCGGTGCGATTCGGGATGGTTAAGGCGCCAAGCCACTTCAGGAGCGTGCGATGCGTATCGAATTCGTCCCGGCCGACCTTCATGCCGGCGCCACGGCCGCCGTCGCGGTCCTGGCCCATGAGGCTGCGGCCCTGTCGCCCGAAGCCCGGGTGATCGACGAGGCCACCGGCGGCGCCCTGGCGCGCGCCATCGCCGGCGGACGCTTTACCGGCGCCAAGGGCCAGATTCTGGATCTGGTCGCGCCGCACGGCCTGGAAGCCGCGCGCGTGGTGCTGGTGGGCGTCGATGGCGTCGGCGCGGTCGAGCCAGAGGCCGTCGAGGCCGCCGCCGCCCATGCCTTCCAGGCCGTGAAGGCCTCGGGCGTGACCGAACTGGTCCTGAAGCTGGGCGCCGACGCCGAGACGGCTGCGCGCGCAGCCTTCGGCGTCAAGCTGGCCGCCTATCGCTTCGACAAGTATCGCACCACCGAGAAGACCGAGAAGAAGCCGTCGGTCACCGTGGTCAACGTCGCCGCCGCCGATCCGGTCAAGGCCGCCAAGGTCTATGAAGGGCTCAACGCCCTGGCCGACGCCATCCTGTTCAGCCGCGACCTGGTCTCCGAGCCGGCCAATATCCTGCACCCCGAAGAGTTCGCCGCTCGCGCCAAGAGCCTGGAGAGCCTGGGTCTGGAGGTCGAGATCCTGGGCGAGGCCGAGATGGCGAAACTCGGCATGGGCAGCCTGCTGGGCGTGGGGCAGGGCAGCGTGCGCGAGAGCCAGCTGGTCATCATGAAGTGGATGGGCGCGGCCGATAAGTCCGCCCAGCCCATCGCCTTCGTCGGCAAGGGTGTCACCTTCGACACCGGCGGCATCAGCATCAAGCCGGCCGACGGCATGGAAGATATGAAGTGGGACATGGGCGGCGCGGCCGCCGTGACCGGCGTCATGCACGCCCTGGCCGGCCGCAAGGCCAGGGTCAACGCCATCGGCGTGCTGGGCCTGGTCGAGAACATGCCCGACGGCAACGCCCAGCGTCCCGGCGACGTGGTCACCTCGATGTCAGGCCAGACCATCGAGGTCATCAATACCGACGCCGAGGGTCGCCTCGTCCTGGCCGACGCCCTCTGGTACACGCAGGAACGGTTCAAGCCGAAGTTCATGATCGACCTGGCCACCCTGACCGGCGCGATCATCATTTCGCTGGGTCATGACTACGCCGGTTTGTTCAGCAATAACGATGGCCTGTCCGAGAAACTTCTCGCGGCGGGCAAGGCCGAGCGCGAGAACCTGTGGCGGATGCCGCTGCCGGCTGCTTACGAGAAGCAGATCGAAAGCCCGATCGCCGACATGAAGAACATCGGCGGCCGCCCCGCCGGTTCGATCACCGCCGGCCTGTTCCTGCAAAAGTTCGTCAATGGCGTGCCATGGGCGCACCTGGACATCGCCGCCGTCGCCTGGCGCAAGCCTTCGACCGATCCCACCGTGCCGGATGGCGCGGTAGGCTTTGGCGTTCGCCTGCTCAACCGCCTGGTCGCCGACGCCTACGAAGGCTGATCCGGCCGATGTCCGACACGCCCTGCGAGGTCTGGTTCTATCATCTGGAGCGAAGCCGCGCCGAACAGGTGCTGCCCGAGCTGTTGGAGAAGACCCTGGGGCGCGGCTGGAAGGCGCTGGTGCGCGGCGGCGATCCGGGGCGGCTGGAGGGCCTGGACACCCACCTGTGGACCTATCGCGATGACGCCTTTCTGCCGCACGGGCTGGCAAGCGAGCCCATGGCCGAGCAGCAGCCCGTGCTGCTGACCGCCACGCTGGACAATGCGACAGGCAGGGACGCGCTGTTTCTGCTGGATGGCGCCGAACCCGGTGATCTGGCGGGCTTCTCACGTTGCATCCTGCTGTTCGACGGCCGCGATGAGTCAGCGCTGGCCCAGGCCCGCGGGCGGTGGGCGAGTTTCAAGAAAGCCGGGCATCCGGTGTCATACTGGCGTCAAGGCGCCGAGCGCGGATGGGAGAAGCAGGCATGAAGACGCTGATGGTCGTCGGGGCGGCGCTGGCTGCGGCTGTTCTTGCGGTGTCCTGTTCCAGCACTCCGGCCCCGGCGCCCATGCCAGCACCCGAGACGCCGGTGGCGCCGCCGCGCGCCGCAATCGCCCCGCCCCAGCCGAAAGATCAGTGCGGCATGGTCGAGGCCCGGGCCTATGTCGGCAAGAACCGCACCGAACTGCCCGCCGCCGTCGACCCCACCCGCTGGCGCGTGGCCTGCACGACCTGTCCTGTGACTATGGACTTCCGACCGGATCGTCTGAACATACTGTTCGACGCCGACACGGGCACGGTGAAAGAGGTCAAGTGCGGCTAGACAGGCAAGACATCGGAAAAACGATGCTCGTCTCACTGATTGCGGGACTGGGCTTTGCCGTCTTGGCCTATCTCTGCGTCGAGATTCCCCGCGCCTACAACCAGGCCACCCCGATCTGGCTGTCGAACGGCTTTGTGGTGGCGTGCCTGCTGGCCGTCGACACACGGCGCTGGATCTGGATCCTGGGCGCCTCGCTGATCGGCGGATTGGTGGCCGGCGCCCATGCGGGCGACTCGGTTCTGATCAATTTCGTTCTGACCCCCAGCAACATCCTTCAGACCTGGCTATGCGCGTGGTGCACGCGCCGTTTCCTGGGGCCCGAGATCGATCTGGGCCGTCCCAAGCACATGATCGCCTTTGTGGGGCTTGCAGGCTTCGCCGTCCCCGTCGTCGTGGGAACCCTCGCTTCGCTCTATCATACCGCTACCCGGGGCGGAGACGTCTGGGCCAACGCCACCATCTGGGTGCTGGGAGACATTCTGGGCGTCCTGATCGTGACGCCGTGCCTGCTGGTGCTGGTAAAGGCCAAGACCTACCTGGCCGAGCGCGGACTGACACGCGAGGGTCTGCTGGTCTTGCTGGGACTGCTCGTGGTGACAGCGGCAGTTTTCGCCCAGAATCGCTATCCGTTGATGTTTCTGGTGCCGCCGATGATGCTGCTGGTCGCTTCGCGGCTGGAAGTTCTGGGCGGCGTCATCGGCGCGGTCCTGGTCGCGGCCATCGGCGTCCTCTTCACCATGGCTGGCCGCGGACCCATTTACCTGATCGACGGCACGGGGACCGAACAATCGATCGTTCTGCAGGCCTTCCTCGCCGTATCGATCTTTGTCAGCCTGCCCGTAGCCGCCTTCCAGAGGCAGAGGCGTTACATTCTTGATCGCATGACCCAGGCCAGCGAGGCCGTCGCGCGCAGCGAAGCCCGCTACCGTCTGCTGACCGAGAACGCTCTCGACGTCATCGTGCACAGCGACCTGAAGGGTCGGGTGAACTATATCTCCCCATCGGTCCTTGCCGTGCTGGGCTACGCGCCGGAAGAACTGACGGGGGAGCGTCCCGTGGAGTTTGTCCATCCCGACTATGTAGATGCGGTGATGGCGATCAGCCGGGCCCAGGTGAACGGTCAGAGCGACCGTTTTCCCGATCGCATCGAATATCTGGCCTACCGCAAGGATGGCGCGCTGATCTGGCTGGAGTCGCGACCCACCCTGGCGATGGATCCCGTCAGCGGCGAGAAGATCGGCCTGACCGACGTGGTCCGCGACATCACCGCGCGCAAGGTGCTGGAGCAGGAACTGCGCGAGGCCAGGGCCACGGCTGAGGCGGCGGCGGCGGCCAAGGGCGAGTTCCTGGCCAATATGAGCCATGAGCTGCGCACGCCGCTGACGGCGGTGATCGGCTTCGCCAACCTTGTCGACGATCAACCCGAGCTGGCGGCTGACACCCGTCGCCACGTCGCCCGGATCGTCGACGGCGGCCGTTCGCTGCTGGCCACCATCAATGACATTCTGGATTTCTCCAAGCTGGACGCCGGCCATATGGAAATTCGGCCGCGTCAGGTTGATGTCGGCCATCTGGCGCGCGAGATTCTGGACATCTTCACGCTACAGGCCTCGGCCAAGGGGCTGACCCTGGCCAGCCAGGGACTGGATGACCTGCCACCCAATCTCTGGCTCGATCCGGAGCGCTTGCGGCAGGTGCTGCTGAACCTTGTGGGCAACGCCGTCAAATTCACCGAGACCGGCGGCGTGACCCTGAGCCTGGCCCATGACCCGACGAGCGAGCGTCTCGCGGTCAGTGTCATCGACACCGGCCAGGGCATCGCCGAGCAGGACCTCAAGCTGCTGTTCATGCGGTTTTCGCAGGTCGACGCCTCGATCCGTCGCCAGCATGGCGGCACGGGTCTGGGCCTGGCCATCTCCAAGGGCCTGGTCGAGGCCATGGACGGTCAGATCGGCGTCGAGAGCCGGCTGGGCGAAGGCGCGCGCTTCTTCTTTGACCTGCACGCGCCCATCCGGCCCCTGGACGAGGCCGAAGACCAGACGCCGCCACCGAACCTGCCGGCCGGATGCCGGGTTCTGGTGGTCGACGACAACGCCGCCAACCGTGAACTGGTCCGTACGGTGCTGGAGGCCTTCAACGCCCAGGTCTCCGAAGCCGTCGATGGCGAAGAGGGGGTGATCGCCGCCGAGGCCGAGCAGTTCGATGTCATCCTGATGGACCTGCGCATGCCGCGCCTGGATGGCGCTCAGGCGGCCGACCGCATCCGGGCGGGGCAAGGTCCCAGCGCCGGGGCGCCGATCATCGCCTTTTCGGCGGACGTCAGTTCCGGAACGCCCGGGGCCGTCTTCAACGGCTCGGTGTCCAAGCCGATGACGGTCGAGTCGCTGATCGGCGCAATCTCGGCCCTGCTGCCGGCCTAGAGTGGATCGACAGTCAGGATCGCGACGGCGGCCGATCTCTTAAACCCCGTCATTCCCGCCCTTGTGGCGGGAACCCCTATGCCCGCCGCAGGTGCGGGAGGGGCGGACCGCTGGCGGTCCGCTTGCGTCTCACCTGCCAGCTGAACCAGGGGTTCCCGCCACAAGGGCGGGAATGCTTGGCCTGGGCCGCGTCGCGTCGCTTGGTCAGTTCGGCCACCTTGGTCGGGTTCTTGTAGAGCTGCGGATCAGCCAGCTGGGCTTCCAGTTCAGCCACCTGGCGGGTGGTGCGAGTGACCACCTGCTCGGCGGCGTCGATCTTGCGCTTCAGCGGCTCGATGGCGACCGTCTTCTTCGGCGCGGCGGCGGTTGCTTCCGCCTTGGCCGGCTCGCGGGCCACCTGGGTGGGCTTCACGGCCTGCTTGGCGCGGTCCAGCACGAACTTGGCATAGTCGTCCATGTCGCCGTCGAAGGGCTTCACGGTCCCGTCGGCGGCCAGCCACAGGCGGTCGGCGACCAGCTCCATCAGCGAGCGGTCGTGGGTGATCAGGATCACCGCGCCCTCATACTCGTTCAGAGCGTCCAGCAGGGCGCGGCGGCTGTCGATGTCCAGGTGGTTGGTCGGCTCGTCGAGGATCAGCATGTGCGGCGCGTCCATCGCCACCATGTTCAGCAGCAGGCGCGCGCGCTCGCCGCCCGACAGGTTGGCGACCGTAGTCTCCTGCTTCTCGAAGCCCAGACCAAACTGCGCCAGTTTCGAGCGGCGCGAGGATTCCGAGGCGTCCGGCATGGCCCGGCGGATGATCTCAAGCGGGGTGTCGACGGGGTCCATCGCCTCGATCTGGTGCTGGTGGAACCAGCCGACCCGCATCTTGCGGTCGCGATGGAATTCGCCCGACTGCACGCCCAGGGCGCCGGCGATCATCTTGGCGAAGGTCGACTTGCCGGCGCCATTGACGCCCAGCAGACCGATGCGGTCGTCCAGGTCCATGCGCAGGTTGAGGTTCTTGAGGATCGAGCGACCCTCTTCATAGCCGACATTGGCCCGCTCCAGGCGGATCAGGGGCGGCGGCAGGGGGCGCGGCGGCGAGGGCAGGGTGAAGGGCGCGACGCGCTCCTCGATCGTCGTGGCTACCGGCTCCATCTTGGCCAGACGCTTCATGCGCGACTGAGCCTGGGCGGCCTTGGAGGCCTTGGCCTTGAAGCGGTCGACGAAGGACTGCAGGTGGGCGCGCTCGGCGTCCTGCTTGGCCTTGGCCGACAGCTGCAGACGGGCCTTCTCGGCGCGGCGCTTTTCGAAGTCGTCGTAGCCGCCGGTGTAGAGCTCCAGCTTGCCGCCGGCCAGGTGCAGCATGTGCGTACAGCTGTTGTTGAGCAGCTCGCGGTCGTGGCTGACGATCAGGGCGGTGTGCGGGTACTTCTGGAGTCTCGCTTCAAGCCAGAGCGCGCCTTCCAGGTCGAGATAGTTGGTCGGTTCGTCCAGCAGCAGCATGTCCGGCTCGGCGAACAGGGCGGCCGCCAGGGCCACGCGCATCCGCCAGCCGCCGGAGAACTCGGCCATCGGCCGCTGCAGGTCTTCCTGGCTGAAGCCCAGGCCGGACAGAATTTCCGAGGCCTTGGCCGGCGCCGCGTCGGCGTCGATCTCGATCAGCCGGGCCCAGATCTCGCCCATGTCCTCGGGATCGGCGTCTTCCAGACGCGTCAGCAGGCTGTGGCGCTCCTCGTCGGCCTCCAGCACCGTGTCGAGCAGGCTGACGGGCGTGGCGGGGTGTTCCTGGTCCACCGAGCCGATGCGGGCCGACTTGGGCAGGCTGATCTCGTCTTCGCTGGCGGCCAGCTGGCCCAGGATCAGCTTGAACAGCGTCGACTTGCCCACGCCATTGCGGCCGATCAGGCCCACCTTGGCGCCGGGCGGCAGGCTGACGCTGGCGTGGTCGAAGAACTTCCGTCCCCAGGCGTTGAAAGTCAGGTCTTTGATCTGAAGCATTTGATTTTGAAGGTACGCGGCGGGTTGGCGGGGAGGGAGCGCCCGGCTATAAGCCCGCAACCTCCCAATTCACAACTTTATGTGTGAGATATCTTCGTGACCGAACGCACCTTCTCGATCATCAAGCCGGACGCCACGCGTCGCAACCTGACCGGCGCCATCAATGCGGTGATCGAGGCCGCCGGCCTTCGCATCGTCGCCCAGCGTCGCGTCAAGCTGACCGAAGCCCAAGCCAAGAAGTTCTACGAAGTCCACGCCGAGCGCCCGTTCTATGGCGAACTGGTCGGCCAGATGATCGCTGAGCCGGTCGTCGTGCAGGTTCTGGAAGCTGAAGGCGCCGTGGCCAAGTACCGCGACGTGATGGGCGCCACCAACCCGAAGGACGCCGCCGAAGGCACCATTCGCAAGCTGTTCGCCCTGTCGATCGGCGAAAACTCGGTCCACGGTTCGGACAGCCTGGAGAACGCCGCGATCGAGATCGCCCAGTTCTTCAAGGACGAAGACATCGTTGGCTAAAGGCTTTTCGAGCGGCGAGCTTCGCTGCCTCGAATAGTTTAGAGAAGCGGCGCGGCTTATGGCCACGCCGCTTTTCTTATGTCTGCAGCGCGCATTGCGCGTATACAGGCGGTCTTCCGCTCCCCCGGCGTCGTCTGGAGACCGAAAGGGCGGAGTACAAAGACGTGAGCGAAAACGCCGAGCAGATCGATCAGCTGCTCAACAATCCCGACCTTGCCAGCGTTCTGGAGAGCGACGGGTTTCGACAGTTTCTCGATCAGGCGCCGATCGCCATCGCCGTCTCGGAGCTGCATCCGGTCGAGCGCATCGTCTATGCCAATATCGAGTTCGAGCGGCTAAGCGGCCAGACAGGCGCCGACCTTGAGGGACAGTCCTGGCGGGCCCTGTTGGGGCGCGCTGAAGGTGCGGAGGACGATGGCGCGCTCAGCGACGCGGTCGTCGACCATCAGGACTATATCGGCGTCTTCTCCTTCACCCGCAGCCAGGGCGTGGAGGCGGTCGACGCCTGGTCAAACATCATCCAGGACAATGCCGGCGCGCCCGTATTCCGCATGCTGGCCCTGGTGGGCGCGACCAGCCGCGACGCCGATCGCAGCGAGTTCGAGCAGCGCATCCTGGACAAGGATGTCCTGCTGCGCGAGCTGCAGCACCGCGTGGCCAACAATCTGCAGATGATCACCGCCCTGATCCGCATCGAGGCGCGAAACGTGCCCGAGGACGCCAAGGACGAACGGTTCAGCCGCCTGGCTGGTCGGGTCGAGGCCCTGGGCCTTCTCTATCGCTCGCTCTCCGAGGAGGGCCAGGCGGGGACCGTCGATCTGGGCGTCTATCTCAGCGAGATCGCCTCGGCCGTGATGCGCGCCCACGCGGTGGAGGGGATACACCTCAATCTCCAGGTCGATACGTGGCCGGTTTCCATCAATGTGGCGATGCCGACCGGCCTGGTCGTCAATGAGCTGCTGACCAACGCCCTCAAGCACGCCTTCAAGGACCGCGAGGGCGGGACGATCACCCTTCACAGCCTGGTCGATGACGAGGGGTGTCGGGTGGTGGTCGCCGACGACGGCGTGGGCCTGCCTCAGGGCTATGTCTGGCCCAGGCTTGGCAAGCTGAGCAACATGATCGTTCAGTCCCTGCGCCAGAACGCCAACGCCAAGGTCGAGGTCGGCGCCGAGCCTGGCGGCGGGATGCGAGTGACGATCTTCTTTACCCGCGCCAGCGCCCTGTCGGCGTCCTGACGCTGCGGTCTGGTTCTGCTCAGACGGCCAGGCGAGCGGATCGGGCCGGGGCGGGGCCAAACCGCTTCCAGCCCGCATAGGCCGCGATCGCCAGGATCGCCGCGCCCAGCGCCAAGGCCGCCCCGGCCGCCGGATCAGTCTGCAGGAGGTGCAGGTTGCGGGCGGCCAGATAGCCGGGCGCCAGCAGTGAGATCACCCACAGCGGCGCCGTCAGGGCGCTGGCGGCCTGGAACGCCCAGGGGCGCGAGCGCGACATGCCCGCCACGATCGGGATGAACGGCCGCACGGGACCCATGAACCGCGCCGCGGCGATGGCGATCACGCCATGCTTGCGCGACAGCAGACGAGCCCGGGCGAACAGACGACGATGGCCGGCCAGAAGGCCTGTCGACAGGCGCCTTGCGCCCACGCCTCGGCCCAGCAGATAGGACAGGGCGTCGCCCGCCACGGCCCCGGCGCTGCACCACAGGATGGCCTCTGCCGGATGCAGGGCGCCTTGCGCCACCAGGGCGCCCGCCATCAGCATCACCCCGACAATCGGGATCAGCAGCCCGACCAGAAGCAGGGCTTCCAGCAGGGTCAGGGCGAACAGCACCAGGCCCGCCCAGAGGCTGTTCTGGGCGATCGTCTCGGTGATTTGCGGCAGCAGTGATTCCATGTGCGGCACCATGCCCCCGAATAGTGACAAGACCCTGACCTGGTATGGTTATTTCTTTGGGCGCGACAATCGGTCCCGCCTCGCGGGCTACAGGTTGCGGCAGAAGGCAGCCAGAGTTTCCGGATAGAGCCTGTGCTCCTGCTCCAGCACGCGGCTGGACAGGCTGGATTCGTCGTCATCCGGCAGGATCGCCACGCGGGCCTGACCCAGGATCGGGCCTTCATCGACGCCGGCGGTGACAAGATGCACGGTGCAGCCAGCCTCGGTCTCGCCAGCGGCCAAGGCCCGCGCATGGGTGTCGAGACCCGGATAGCTGGGCAGCAGGGACGGATGGATGTTCAGCATCCGGCCCTCCCAGGCGTCGACCAGGAAGGCGGTGAGGATCCGCATGTAGCCGGCCAGGGCGATCACCTCGATGCCGCGCTCGCGCAGGGACGCGTCGATGGCGCGCTCGTGGGCCTCGCGGTCCTTGCCAAACAGTTTCTGATCGACGCACAGGGTCTCGATGCCGGCCGCCTCAGCGGCGGCGAGGCCGCCTGCGCCGGGCTTGTTGGCCAGGACGAGGCTGATCGTGAAGGGGCAGTCGGCCGCCTGGGCGGCGCGGACCAGGGCCTCCATGTTGGAGCCCCGGCCCGAGATCAGGACGGCGACCTTGGTCTTGCCAGACATTTAGCCCGCGACCAGCTGGCCGCAGATGAAGGCGTCCTCGCCGGCGTTGAGCAGGGCGGCCAGCACCGGTTCGGCGTCGGTGGAGGCGACCACCAGGATAAAGCCCACGCCGCAGTTGAAGGTGCGGCGCAGTTCGTGGTCGGAAATGCCGCCCACTTCCTGCAGCCAGGCAAAGACCGGCGGCAGGGGCCAGGCGTTCCAGTCGAACTCCGGAACCAGGCCTGCCGCGATGCAGCGTGGCGGGTTCTCGATCAGGCCGCCGCCGGTGATGTGGGCGCCGCCCTTGACCCGTCCGGACTGCAGCAAGGGCAGGATCGACTTCACATAGATGCGGGTGGGGGCCATCAGGGCCTCGGCCAGGGTCTTGCCGGCTTCGAAGGGCGCCGGGGCGTCCCAGGCCAGGCCCGAGCGCTCGACCACGCGGCGCACCAGCGAATAGCCGTTGGAGTGCGGACCCGACGAGCCGATGCCGATGATCATGTCGCCGGCCCGTTGCTTGTCCAGCTTGGGCAGCACGCCGTCGCGCTCGACCGCGCCGACCGAGAAGCCGGCCAGATCGTAAGCTTGCAGCCTTCGGCGATGCCGGCCACCACGCTGGTGGCGACATCGAGATCCAGCTTGCCGGTGGCGAAATAGTCGAGGAACAACAAGGGCTCGGCGCCTTGGGCCAGCAGGTCATTGACGCACATGGCCACCAGGTCGATCCCGACCGTGGCGTGCATCTTGGCGTCGATGGCGATGCGCAGCTTGGTGCCGACGCCATCGGTGGTGGAGACCAGCAGCGGGTCATCATAGCCGGCCGCCTTCAGGTCGAAGAGCGCGCCGAAACCGCCCAGACCGCCGTCGGCACCAGGGCGTCGGGTGGCCTTGGCCAGGGGCTTGATCGCCTCGACCAAAGCGTTGCCGGCATCGATGTCGACGCCCGCCTGGGCGTAGGTGAGGCCGTTCGGCAGATCGCTCATTCGCTCGCTCTGGTCTATTTGAGGACGCAGTTGCGCCTTCAACTCGCGGAAATCTGCACCCCGGCTATGCTTGACGCTTGCAGACTCGGGGGTGCGCGAGGCTATTAGCAGCCGATGAAGCCGATAACCACTACCGCCGAGCTGGCGGCGTTTTGTAATGCGTTGCAGGGCCAGCCCTTCGTCGCCGTGGACACAGAGTTCATGCGCGAGACGACCTATTGGCCCAAGCTCTGCCTGATCCAGGTTGGCGCGCCCAATATCGAGGCCGTGATCGATCCGCTTGCGGACGGCCTCGACATGACGCCGCTGCTGGATCTGATGCGCGATGAGCGCGTGCTGAAGGTGTTCCACGCCGCCCGCCAGGACGTCGAAATCTTCAACAACCTGGGCGCCATGCCCCGGCCGTTGTTCGACACCCAGGTCGCCGGCATGGCCGCCGGCTTTGGCGAGCAGATCGCCTACGACGCTCTAGTGCGACAGATGCTCAAGATCGAGCTCGACAAGTCCAGCCGGTTCACCGACTGGGCCCGTCGCCCGCTGTCCGAAGCCCAGCTGACCTACGCCCTGGCCGATGTCACCCACTTGGCCTCGCTGTTTCCGATGCTGCGCCAGCGCTTGGCCGACGCCGGCCGCCTGGCCTGGGTCGAGGAAGAGATGCAGGCCCTGTGCGATCCGGCGGCCTATGACGTCGATCCCGAAAAGGCCTGGCGTCGCCTGCGCCCGCGCAAGACGGCGCAAAAGTACCTGGCCGTGTTCCAGGCCGTGGCGGCCTGGCGCGAGCGCACGGCCCAGCAGCGCGACCAGCCGCGCGGCCGCATCCTGAAGGATGAGGCGATCGACGAACTGGCAACCCAGGCGCCGACCACGGTCGACGGACTGAACACCCTGCGCGGCGTGCCCAAGGGCTTTGGCGGCAGCAAGTTTGGTCCTGACCTGCTGGCGGCCATCAAGGCGGCCCTGGCCGATCCGGAAGCCTATGCGCCGGTGCTTGAAAAGCCCGGTCCGCCGCCGCCGGCCTCGGCCGGCGCGGTCGTCGAGCTGCTGAAGGTGCTGCTGAAGGCGCGGGCCGAAGAGGCGGGCGTGGCGTCAAAGCTGATCGCCACCGTTTCGGACCTGGAAAAGATCGCCGCCGACGATAACGCCAGCACGCCCGCCCTGGTCGGCTGGCGCCGCGACGCCTTTGGCGCCGATGCGCTGAAGATCAAGCGTGGCGAACTGGCCCTGGTGCTGGACGGCGCGCGGGTTCGGGTGGTCGAGGTGCGTCGCGCCCCCAGGGTTGACGCCGAGGCCTGACACGGGCGCTCGCAGGGTTTCTCAACCCATAGTGAGTAGAATTGAAGCCTTCGAGACCAGACGGCCATCCGAAAGTATGGTCGTTCTGCTATCGGTCTCGCGGCCCGGGAGAATCACTCGTTACTGATTTCGGGGCGCCGGACTCGCCGCGAAGCGAGGCTGCAAAGGGCGTTGCTTGGGGGGCTTTAATTGGCTGGCTACTGGGAAGATCTGGCGGTTGCCTATCGCCCGGCGGCCGTATCCCGACGCAATCAGGTTCCGCTGCGACTCTTCGTCATTCTCGCCCTGTGCGGGGCCATGGCCTGGCGGCCAGACTTCGGCTTCCTGCTGGGCTGGACCTTAGCCTACCTCGTCGCCCAGGTAGCTGAACTGCAGGCGCTTCGCCGGTTTCTGAACCATCCTGACCCCGCCTCGACGGTGGGTTTCAATCTGGTCACCGACCTCTTGATGGCGACGGTGTTCGGCTGGATGGCCATCCCGCTCTGGCAGGTGGGCACGCCGGCTGCGGCTGCGGCGGCCACGCTGCTGATTTCCGGCTCGATTCTCACGGCGCTGATGGGCGCGGAGGGGTGTTTCACCGCCTTCCTGTCGGCGGTGACGCCGCATCTGGTCTATCTCTTCCTTCTGCCGCTCGTCAGTGGGTCCGCCAGCGATCCCGTGACGCCGTATTTCCTGCTGGGGGTGGGGTTGCTCTCCCTGGTGCTGGCGATGGTCTTCACATGGTCGCGACGCGCCATGCAGGCCGAGCGGTCAGCGCGGCTGGCGGCCGAGGCCCAGACGGCGGCCAAGTCGGCCTTTGTCGCCATGGTCAGCCATGAGCTGCGCACGCCCATCAATGCGCTGCTGAACGGGGCGGCCACGCTGGAACGCCAGGAGGGCGCTGATCGCGGCGCGGCCAGCCTGATCGCGGACGCCGGGGCCATGATGAAGACCCTGCTCAACGACCTGCTCGACTATTCGAAGATCGAGGCGGGGCGCATGGGCGTCGAGATCGTGGACTATGACCTGCGCGGGCTGGTGCGCGACAGCGTGCTGCTCTGGCGGGGCGAGGCGCGGTCCAAGGGCGTCAAGCTGGAGTTGAAGGGGATCAAGGCCCTGCCGGTCTGGGTGCGGGGCGACCCGATGCGGTTGCGGCAGATCCTCAACAATCTGCTGTCCAACGCCATCAAGTTCACCGCCGAGGGCGGGGTGGTGCTGACCATCGCCATGCAGGAGCGCGCCGAAGGTCGCCACATGGTCATCGAGGTGGTGGATACCGGGCCGGGCTTGACCGAGGAGCAGATCAGCCGGCTGTTCATCGCCTACGATCAGCTGGGCGCGGGCACAGCGCGGGCCTTTGGCGGTACGGGCCTGGGTCTGGCGATCAGCCGCGATCTGGCCGGACTGATGGGCGGAACCCTGACGGCGGCCAGCGACGCTGGCGGCGGGGCCCGGTTCACCCTGACCCTGCCGGCCCCCGAAGGCGCTGCGCCGCCGTCCGTCGACCTGTCGAGTCCCTCTCCACTCGTCGCGACGGCGCAGGCGCCCCTGGTCCTTGTGGTGGATGACCACGACATCAATCGCCGGACCCTGCGCGGCATGCTCGAAGCGTTCGGTGCGCGGGTCGAGACGGCGGAGGACGCCGAGAGCGCGCTGGAAGCGGTCCATGCCCGCGTCTTCGACGCGATCCTGATGGATGTGCGGATGCCGGGCGTTGACGGGCTGGAGGCCACCCGGCGGCTGCGCGCTTCGGGGCTGAACCGAGATACGCCAGTGATCGCGGTGACCGGCGCGGCGTCGGTCCAGGACATAGAGGCCTGCCGAGCCGCTGGGATGACGGGGCTCGTCGAGAAGCCGGTGGCGCCCAGCGATCTCTACGCCGCCCTGTTCAGCCAGGTGGAAGACTAGAGGCTGACCCCCAACCCTTTCCAGAGGGGAAGGGTTGGGGCGCGTTTTGTCAGCGGATCTGGCCGATAGCGCCGCTGGCGGCCAGGCCCAGGGCGCAGAAGACGCCAAGGTGGAACACGACGCCGATCGCCACGGTGCGGCGAACAGACCACTTGGACTCCTGAGCAAAGACCCGGGCGATCTCGTATTGCAGGCCGTGAGCCGCGCTCTGAACCGGCGCATCAGTTTCGTTGACGAGGCGAAGGGCAGGGCGCTGACGCGAGCTCGGTGCGATGGCGTCCAGATAGTCCACTTTACGCTGAAGCATCACTGACCTCCTTATGTGTTTCAAGGCACAGTAGAGAGATCAAGCTAACAAACTATGCTCATCGATTTGGGCTTGGATTGCGCATGTCTGGAAAAAGCCCGAATTGGGTATATTTAGACTGCATTAAGCACGTCTATCTTCAATCAACGTCTTGTTAGGATGTCGAAACATTCAGTTTCAGGCCCAGGATCTGGGCGACCGCTCCGGCTCGCTTGCTGGTCTGCTCGCCCAGCAGCAGGTCTGCATAGCCCGGCTCGGCGGTCAGGGTCAGCTGGGTCCTGTCGATCGAGAGGCGTGAGCGCGACAGCAGGGGCGCACTGCGGCCCGAGAGATCGCAGCCCAGCCGGATGGCCGCGCCCAGGGCCCGGGCGCGCTTCAGACGGGCCGGGGTGAGAAGGTGCTCAAGCACCTCCAGTTCGGGCGGGTTGAACGCGGTGGAATGGCGGGCGTAGGCGGCGGCGGCCAGGAAGGCGCGTTCCGGGTGGCGCTGGCCGGCAATGGGCGCGCGCAGCACCTGTTCGAACACCAGGTCGGCGCGATGGTCGGGGTGCAGGCGAGCGCCCAGATCGGCCAGGCGGCAGGCGGCCGAGGTCAACACCGCGTCGCGTCCGTCATCGAACAGCGGCGGCAGGCTGATGAACGCCGGGGCGATCCAGGCGTTCAGGCCTTCGCCCAGCTCGTCGGCGACGCCCTGCCGGGCGCCCAGCGAGGCGCAGCCCTCGATCAGCGGGTCCAGGCCCCGCACCCGGGGCGGCATGGCCTCGAACAGCAGGCCCTCGCGCACGCCAAAGGCCGAGATCTCGATGCGCTTGAGCGCCAGGCTGTCGATCAGGCTTTCCAGCACCACGGCGGCGTAGGGCAGGGTCTCGGAGCGCTTCTTGCTCATGCCCTCGATGCGTTCCAGCGAGTTTCGGGACTGGTGCGAGACCAGGCGCGCGGCGTCCAGCGCCTCGCTGGCGCTGATCTCGTACTGGTGGACCACGTGTAGCGGATAGCCCGACAGCCGCATGTGCAGCAGGGCCAGGTTGCGCCAGGCGCCGCCCACGGCGTGGAAGCTGTCGGTCCTGAAGGCGGCGGCCACGGGGGCCAGGCGCTGGGCGCACAGGCGGCGCACGCGCTCGCCGTCGAAGCCTTCCGACAGGCCCAGGCTGAACGGACCCAGGGGCAGGGTGACGCCGATACCCGCGCCGGTGGGCTCCAGGCGAATCAGCTCCAGGCTGGCGCCGCCCAGGTCGCCCACCACGCCGGTGGCCGACGGCGCGCCGGCCAGGACGCCCAGCGCGGCGTAGCGCGCCTCTTCCTCGCCGGTCAGGACGCGGATGGTCAGGCCCGTCTCGGCCCTGACCCGGGCCACGAAGGCCGGGCCGTCGCTGGCCTCGCGGGCGGCGGCGGTGGCGACCACGAAAATCTCGGCCGGGGCCACGGCCTCCAGCACGGCGCGAAAGCGCTTCAGGGCCGCCAGGGTCTGCAGCACACCGTCAGGCGACAGCCGGCCGTTATCGCCCAAGTCACGGCCCAGGCCGGCGAGCACCTTCTCGTTGAACACCGTCCAGATGGCGCGGCCTTCCAGCCGGTACACCACCAGGCGCACCGAGTTGGATCCGATATCGATCACGGCCGCGTCGCGCGGCGCCGGAAAGGGCATGGGGCTGGTTTAGCCTATTCGGGCGAGGGCGAAAGCGGGGCCGGGCGAAAATCGCGCGGGTCGATCACGACGCGTCATTAATCCGGCAGGCCAGCAACCGCCAGCCCGTTTCGCCACGCTCATAAAAGCAGGTGCCATAGCGACGTTGGACGCCGTGATCGCGCGGCCCGCCCTTGGTGGCGGCGAAGCGGTGTTCGGGGTCCATCAGCAGGATCTGCACGGTATCGGGCCGGCGCGGACAGCGGCCCCAGTAGCGGATCGGCCCGCCCAGCCATTCGGGGCCATAGATCCGGCCGGCGCCCTGCAGGCGCTTGTCCAGCGCCGTCAGCGCCGCTGCGTCGCCGATCTGGTCCAGGCCCGGGGCGCTGGGCTGGGCCAGGACGGCGCAAATCTGGGCCTGGTCGGCGGGCCCTGGCGCGCAGCCCGACAGGACCAGCACCGCCAGGAGCGCGAGCCTCCTCAACCGCGACGGGGCCCGACGTGGTCGAAGGCCGCCGGCAGGTCCTTCACCTTGTGGCCGCGGCCCGACAGGCTGGGATTGGTCATGAAATAGTCGTGGGCCGAGAAGGCGCCCTTCTTGTCCCAGGCCGGATCGCGCGTGTAGCCGCCGTCGCTGTCGAGGTTCCAGCTCTGGGCCTCGTCATTGAGGTTGGCCACCATGATCTGGCTCAGCACCTGCTGGTGCACGGTGGGGTTCTCGACCGGGACCAGGCTCTCGACGCGGCGGTCGAGGTTGCGGGGCATCCAGTCGGCCGAGCTGATGAACACCCGGCTCTGGGCGCTGGGCAGGGTGGCGCCATTGGCGAAGGCCACCACGCGGGCGTGCTCCAGGAAGCGGCCGACAATGCTTTTCACCCGGATATTCTCCGACAGGCCCTTCACCCCCGGACGCAGGCAGCAGATGCCGCGCACGACCAGATCAATCGACACGCCCGCCTGACTGGCCGCGTAGAGGGCGTCGATGATCTGGGGGTCGACCACGGCGTTCATCTTGGCCCAGATCGCGGCGGGCTTGCCGGCCTTGGCGTTCTGCGCCTCGACGTCGATCATCCGCAGCAGTTCGGGCTTCATCGTCTCGGGCGAGAAGCTCAGCTTCTCCAGGCCGTGAGGCCGGGCATAGCCGGTGATGAAGTTGAACAGCTTGCCCCCGTCGCGGCCCAGGGCCGGATCGCAGGTGAACAGGCTCAGGTCGGTATAAACCCGCGCCGTCTGGGGGTGATAGTTGCCGGTGCCGAAGTGGCAATAGGTGCGCAGGGCCTCGCCCTCGCGGCGCACCACCACCGACAGCTTGGCGTGGGTTTTCCAGTCGACGAAGCCGAACACCACGTGGACGCCGGCGCGCTCCAGGTCGCGGGCCCATTTCAGGTTGTTCTCTTCGTCGAAGCGGGCCTTGATCTCGACCAGGGCGGTGACGTTCTTGCCGTTCTCGGCCGCCTCGATCAGGGCCGCCACGATTGGGCTGTCCTTGGAGGTGCGATACAGGGTCTGCTTGATCGCCAGCACATTGGGATCGCGCGCCGCCTGACGCAGGAACTGCACCACCACATCGAAGCTCTCGAACGGGTGGTGGACCAGGATGTCCTTCTCGCGGATCGCCGCGAAGCAGTCGCCGCCGTGGTCGCGCACCCGCTCGGGGAAGCGGGCGTTGTAAGGCTTGAACTTCAGGTCCGGACGGTCGGGCGGGATCAGCTCGTTCATCTGGGCCAGACCCAGCTTGCCATCCACCAGGATGATGTCGTCGGGCTCGGCGCGCAGGCCCTCCACAATGAAGTCGCGCAGGTCCTGGGGCATGGTGGTCTGGATTTTCACCCGCACCACCTGACCCAGGCGACGCTTCTTCAGCCGCGCCTCGAACTCGCGCACCAGGTCTTCGGCCTCTTCCTCGATCTCGAGGTCACTGTCGCGGATCAGGCGGAACAGGCCGCGGCCCTCCACCTCGTAGCCGGGGAACAGGTGGTTCAGGAACAGGATGATGAAGCTTTCCAGCGCCACGATCCGGCGCTCGCGCTTCTTGCCGCGCGTGGTCACCGAGCCCACTTCCCAGAACCGCTGCACCTGGCTGGGCACCGGCACCAGGGCGTACAGGTGCTTGTCGTCGGCGATCCGCCGCAGCTTCAGCGCCAGGCAGAAGCCCAGGTTCGGGATGAACGGAAACGGGTGGGCCGGGTCGATGGCCAGCGGCGTCAGCACCGGGAACATCCGGGTCAGGAACAGCTCCTCGGCCTTGACCTTGTCGTCGCCGACAATGTCCTTGGCGTCGAGCAGCTTCAGGCCCTCGGCCCACAGCTGGGCCCGCACCTCGCGCCAGATCTTCTGCTGCTCGGCCATCAGGTCGGAGGCCGAGGCGTTGATCCGCGCCAGCTGCTCGCCCGGCGTCAGGCCGTCCTGGCTGACCACCCGCACGCTCTCGCGCACCTGCCCCTTCAGGCCGGCCACGCGCACCATGTAGAATTCGTCGAGATTGTTAGCCGAGATCGACAGGAACCGCAGGCGCTCCAGCAGCGGATGGCGTGGATTGCAGCTCTCCTCCAGCACCCGTTCATTGAAGGCCAGCCACGAGGTCTCGCGATTGATGAACCGCTCGGGCGAGGCCAGCAGCGCCTTGTCCAGGCGGCAGGTCGTGTCGGCTTCATTGGCGGGCGTGGGCAGGGGCGCGGTATTGGGCATGCGGGGAACCATAGGCGAACGGGGTTGTCCCATGGTGAACGCGCCGGGTGACGGGGGCAAGACA
>NCEV01000028.1:0-39194 GCA_002280875.1 Caulobacter sp. 32-67-35
CCAGAGGGGGAGCAGCTGCCCGCCGCCAAACTTTTCGGAATGTCGGAAGTGGTGGTAGGCCCGGAGGGACTCGAACCCCCAACCAGACCGTTATGAGCGGTCGGCTCTAACCATTGAGCTACAGGCCCCCAGGAACGCGCGCGTTCGGAGGAAGGGCGCATTAGCATGGGCCGAACGCCGCTTAAAGCTCCCGTTCAGGTTCGTTCCGTCATCAGGGAACCCTACAGGGTCGGTCAAGCTTTCCTTACCAACCCGACAGGAGACTTTACGCATGACATCGTTTGCCGCCCGCATCGCCTCGGCCGCCCTGATCCCCGCCGCCCTCCCCGTGATTCTGGGCGGCGCCTTCGCCCTCGCCGCGGCGCCCGCCATGGCGCAGAGCGCGCAGGACGCCGCCTTCCGCGCCACCACCTTCAGCCTGGCCGCCTCGGGCGAGACCAATATCGCCCCTGACATGGCCACCATCACCCTGGGCGTGCAGACCGACGACATGACCGCCGCCGGGGCCCTGAAGGCCAATGGCGCGAAGATGAACCAGGTCATGGCCGCCCTGCGCAAGGCGGGCGTCGCCGATCGCGACATCCAGACCTCGAACCTGAACGTGAACCCGCAATATGTTTACGAGCAGAACCAGCCGCCCAAGTTCAACGGCTATCAGGTGACCAACCAGGTGACGGTGACCGTCCGTGATTTGAACAGGCTGGGCCAGGCGGTCGACGCTACGGTCGGCGCCGGCGCCAACACGGTGAGCGGCATCAGCTTTGGCCTGCAGAACCCGCAGGTGGCCGAGGACGCCGCCCGCATGGACGCCGTGAAGGCCCTGCAGGCCAAGGCCGACCTTTACGCCAAGGCCACCGGCTACAGGATCGTGCGGCTGGTCAATCTGGGCGAAGGCGGCGGCTATACGCCTGCTCCGCCGATGCCGGTGTTCGCCATGGCCAAGCGCGAGATGGCCGACAGCACCCAGATCGCCGGCGGCGAGCTGAAGGTGCGGATCGACGTCACGGCCACCTATGAGGTGGCCCGCTAAGCGATCTAGAAGCCGGCCCGGGTGAAGGCGCGCTCAACGCGCTCCTGGATCTCGCGGCCCGGCAGGGCCCGCTCGCCTTCCATGACCGCCACATAGGTCAGATCGCGGGCGGGCTTGCCGTCGCCGGTCGGCACCGGGCCCATGGCCCAGCCGACCGTGTTGGCGCCGCCCGTGCCGGTGGGACAGCTGGCGAAGCGCGCGGGCTTGCCCACGGCGGCCTTCAGCACCACCTCGGCGATCACCGGCTGGCCGCCCGCGCAGTCGGGCAGGTTGCGGGCGCAGGTGATGTAGCCGCCGGCGCGCCAGACGATCTTGCCCGAGGCGTCGGCCATCATCACACAGGTCGAGGCCGAGCCGATGGCGCGACCTACGCCCTCGGTCAGCGCCGTCTCGTCGATGCCGTCGGGCAGCTTGGGCGAGCACCCGGCCAGCAGGCCGGCGATCAGGATCAGTCCGAGTCCGCGTCCAACGGGGGCGCGCATCTAGGCGGCCGTCTTGATCAGGTTGCCCGCGTCCAGCAGCACGACGTTGGGCGCATAGTTCCGCGCCTCCTCCGCCGGCAGTTGGCAATAGGCGACCACGATGACCAGGTCGTTCTTCTGCACCAGGCGGGCGGCGGCGCCGTTGACGCCGATCACCTTGGAGCCACGCGGGGCCTCGATGGCGTAGGTGGTGAAGCGGGCGCCATTGGTGATGTTCAGCACATCCACCTGCTCGTTGGGCAGGATGCCCGAGGCGTCCAGCAGGTCACGGTCGATGGCGATCGAGCCCTCATAGTCGAGGTCGGCCTGGGTGACGGTGGCGCGGTGGAGCTTGGCCTTCAGCATGGTGAGCAGCATGGCGAACCTTACATCCCTTTGATTAAGCTGGGCTTTGGCAGGGCCGCCACACTCAGGGCGCCTGAACTACGGGTCATATAGACCACGAAACCGCGCCGGTTCAATCGCCGCCCCAGGCCGCAGGGCGAGTCGACAGGGTTAACAGCCTCGCCAATCCGCGCTAAGGTTGAGATAACGGGGTTATGTGGTGGGGCCATGCGCAACGGACAGCTGATAGTTGCGGCGGCCATTGTCGTCGTGACGGTGGGGCTTGGCGCGACGATAACGTCTCGCGTCACCGCCCAGACACGCGTGGACCCGACGACCGGCGCCCCGATCGGCGCGGCGCGCCCGCCAGTGGCGACCCGGCCGCCCGCGGCAACTACAGTACCGCCCCGCAGAGGCGGCCGGGTCGACTGGCAGGGCGCCGTGGGCGGGCTGCGCCAGAGCGGCGGGGCTTCGGAAACCCTGGGGGCCAATCTGGACAAGGCCGAGGTAGACGCCACCCGCGTGCCGATCCTGCTACCCAATGATCCCAAACTGACCGCCGGGGCGCGCATCTACAGCTTTGGCGACTATTACACGATCACCGCCGACGCGCCCGGGGCCGGCATCTCGCTGAGCGGCACGACCGCCATCGTGCCCCTGCCCGCCTCCAGGCCGCTGAAGATCGAGCCCGCGGGCCCCGAGGGCCTGACGGTGCAGCGCACGGTGGATGGCCAGCTGGCCAGCTTCATGCGCTACGGGGTGCTCTACACCGTCGAGATCCGCTGCGAGAAGGCGGGCGATCCGCGCTGCGCCGACGACAACTACGTGCTGGGCCTGGTGGGCAAGACCACCACCGTTGTGCTGGGCGCCGCCGCCCGCGCCGAAGCCGGCCTGGGGGGCTGAGCCGATGAGCAAGCTGATCCCTCCCCTGGCTCTGGCCGTTCTGGCCCTGGCCCTGACCGCCTGCGACCCCAAGACGCCGGCTCCGGACGCGCCGCCCAAGCCGCCCTCGGCCGATCCCGGCCCGCCCCAGGCCGATGATACGCCGGTCGATGGTGGCGCCGAGCAGGACGCTTCGGAGCCCCTGCCCCCCAGCCCCGGCGATCCGGTGCAGCCGGCCGAGCCGCCCGCCCCCTCGCCCGCCACCTTCAATCATGGCCCCGCCGGCCAGCTGCCCAGCGGTCAGGGCTCGGGCTATCTAGACCGCACCGTCTGGGCCCCGGCCATGTGCTGGCCGCTACAGGAGGCGGGCTTCGCCAATTCCCAGGTCTATGGCCCCGGCGGCGGCATGGGCCCACCCGGCAAGCCCAGCCAGTGCGACAGCCTCAATTACAGCCTGCCCTGGCGGGACAATTTCTGCGAGGCCCGCTCGCGCACCAGCCCGCTGTGCGGCTCGGGAACCGGCCACCAGGGCCAGGACATCCGCCCGGCCACCTGCAAGAAGAACGAGCACTGGGCGGTCGCCACCGAAGCCGGCACCATCACCGATATCGGGACCTACACCGTCACCCTCGTGGGCAAGGCCGCGCCGCACTACACCTACCGCTATCTGCACATGCAGATGTCGACCCTGGCGGTGGCCGAGGGAACCAAGGTCACCGCCGGCCAGAAGCTGGGCAAGGTGTCCAACGACTTTGGCGGCACGCCCACCACCATCCACCTGCATTTCGAGATGCGGGCGGGCCTGGCGGGCGTGACCACCGACGGCAAACCGGTGGCGATCAGCAGCTTCATACCGCCCTATCTGAGCCTGGCCGGCGCCTACCAGCGCAAGCTGGACGGCGGGACCTGCAGCTAGAGCATTTTCCGATAAGTGTGAAACGGTTATCGGATCGAAAAATGCTCTAAACTTTTGATTTAGAGCCCTTTTCGCCCGACCCTGATGAAGCCATGGACGCGACAGGGCCAGAACCGTGTCGGCGTGATCCAGCCCCGGATAGTGGCGCTCCTCGACCCTCGCGCCGGCCTGGCGCAGCGCGGCTGCCAGCTTGCGGGTGTTGCGCGGATAGACGGTGGTGTCGGCGTCCCCCGAGGCGAGGAAGGCGGCTGGCGAACCTGCCGCTGCATAGAGTCCGGGCTGGGTGGCGGGGAGATCACCCGCCGCGCCAAAGGTGCGCCGGGTGATGGGTCCATCCAGCGGCAGGAAGTCATAGGGACCCGACAGCCCGGCAAAGGCGCGCACCACCGATCGCTCGACGCCGGCGGCCTTCAGATAGCGCGGGTCCAGGGCCAGCATGGCGGCGTTGTAGGCGCCGGCCGAATGGCCGATCAGGACGATGCGTTGCGGATCACCGCCCAGAGCCGCGGCGTTGTCCACCGCCCAGCGCACCGCCGACGCGCCGTCATCCAGAAAGTCCGGAAAGACGACCTCGGGATAGAGGCGGTAATCCGGCACGAGCGTCAGGAAGCCCTGCGCCGCCAGGGCCCGGCCCGCCCACGCATAGTCGCCGCGCCGGCCGGAATCCCACGAGCCGCCATAGAAGAATATCGCCACGGGTTGGGCGTCGGTCGCGTTCGGCGGCGCATAGACGTCCAGCCTCTGGCGGGGGCCGGGTCCATAGGCCGAGCCCCTCAGGGGCGTGCGGGCCGCGTCCTTGGGCGTGAAGGTTGCAAACAGGCTCAGCGGCGAGCACGCGCCCACCACGGATCCGGCCAGGGCCGTCAAGCCGACGCGCCGCGTCATTGAACCACTCGCCACACGTCGCTCCGCCTTTTGTCGCTGCAGAAAGATACGGGACCATCGACGATCCGGACGAGCGTTTTCAGCGGCCCTCGACCAGTTTGCCGATGGCGTCGAGATAGAGACCAAACGCCGTGCGACCACGCTCGGTGAGGCTGACGCGCGTCAGAGGCTTGCGGCCCACAAAGCTCTTCTCGATGGCCACATAGCCGGCGTCATCCAGCTTGCGCAGGTGGACCGACAGATTGCCATCGGTCACCGATAGCCTGGTCTTCAGGGTGTTGAAATCCGCGACCTCCGCGCCGGAAAGATAGGCCATGATCCCCAAGCGTACGCGTCCGTGGATGACCTCATCGATGCGATCAATCTCGAAATTGTCCATCTGCGCCTTGGAGCCCTTTCCGACCTGACATCTCCGGGGGCTCTTGCCGCATCAGGGCCAGGCCCGGAACCACGGCGAACAGCGCCAGGCCGGCCGCATGGGCCAGCAGCATGTGGGGCGTTCCGGCCAGCAGCCCCATGACGATCGCCGCCGTAAAGCAGCCACCGGCGGTCAGCCGCATCCAGCCCTTGTGCGTCATGGCGGCCGCAACGGCCCAGGCGGCGCCGTAGAGGGCCAGGATAATGATCGGGAAGACCTCCATCACGGCCCAGTTCCCAGTGCGATAGCTCATGGCCATCAGCGCCATCCAGATCGCAAGAATGGTCCAGCCCACCGCCGACCAGGCAGCGCTTGTCGTGCGGTTGACCGAGGCCTTCGCGCCGATCTTGCCCCGCGACTGGCGAAGGAGCGCCCGCGCCACGATCGCGAAGATCACGCCCGCGCCAGGCCAGATCACCAGAGGCGCTATAGGCGGAGCGGCGAGCAGGCGGTCCACGGTCGCCCAATGCGCCAGCGAGGCCAGGCCGAAGATCGTTCCAGCCGCCGCCAGCACGCCGCCGCCCAGCATGGGAGTCTGACGCCCCTCTTCGGCGAGGGCTCGCAGAAACGCGATATCATCGCGGATGGCCTTGATCTCTTCCGTCATGACACGGCTCTCCCCCGATGGATGGACCGAGGGGTATCGCTGCGGCTTTGCAGTGTAAAGTTCTTCTCAGAGCTTGAAGCCACCCGCCACGATCTTGGCGTGGACGGTCTTGGTGATCTTCACATAGCCCTTGGCCGGGTCGCGGAAATAGAGCGGATCGCGGGTCTTGGCGGGATCAAAGCCGTCAGTGACCAGATCGATCTTGCGATACTTGAAGGTGCCGGTGGTTTCGATCTCGCGCTGCAGCCGCACGAAGATCGGCCGGGCATAGCCTGGTAGCTCCCGATCGACATAGTCGGCCAGGGTGGCGATATCGAACTCGGGCCCAACGACCAGCGAAGCCATACCGCCCTTGCCATCCAGGTCACCGATCTGGACGCCATAGACATTGACCTCCAGCACGCCGGGCACACCGGCCAGGCGCTCGGACACCTCGCTGGTGGCGACATTCTCGCCCTTCCAGCGGAAGGTGTCGCCGATCCGGTCGACAAAGTAGATGTAGTCGTCGCCGTCGGTGCGCATCAGGTCGCCGGTGCGGAACCAGGCGTCACCCTTGGCGAAGACGTCGTGCAGCACTTTCTTTTCGGTCGCGGCCTTGTCGGCGTAACCGGTGAAATTGGAGCGGGCGTCGTTGGCGATCTGACCGATGCACTCGCCCACCTCGCCGGGCGCAACCAGAATGCAGCACCCGTCCGGCCCGCGGATCGGCATCTCGGTCTCGACGTCGAACTTGACGATCTTGATGTTGAATTTCTTCTTCAGATAGCCGGGGATGCGCCCGATGGCGCCCCGCCGTCCGTCGAAGTTGAAGAGCGAGACATTGCCCTCCGTCGCGCCATAGAACTCCAGCACGCCGCCCACCTTGAAGCGATCGATCATGTCGTCCCACACGTCGGGGCGAAGACCGTTGCCGAAGATCAGGCGGATCTTGTGATTGCGGTCATCATCGCTCGCCGGCTGGTTGGCCAGATAGCGGCACAGCTCGCCGATATAGACGAACATCGTGCAGCGCTCGGTGCGGATATCGCTCCAGAAGTGCGTTGCCGAGAACTTCTTGCGCAGCACGATCGAGCCGCCGTTGAGCAGGCCCGCCCCCATGGCGCAGAGGCCGCCCGTGGCGTGGTAAAGCGGCAGGGTGACATAGATGCGGTCGGTGTGACGCGCGTCGGTCGAGCCGGCGAAACCCCGCATGTAGAGCTGGGCCCGCATGTGGGTGATGCGCGCGGCCTTGGGCAGGCCGGTGGTGCCACTGGTAAAGATGTAGAGCGCGGTATCATTGGCCGTCAGACCGCCCCGCGCGGTCTCGCGGTCGGGGCGCAACTGGCTGCAGCTCTTCAGCGCATTGACGAGGTCCCGCTGGTCGCCGTGCGCGGGCCCCAGCACCCACTGCTGGATGTGCCGGCCCAGGCCGTCCCTGACCTGCTCGAAACAGGGCGAGGTCTCCGGGTCGACGATGCAATGCAGGGCCTGGGAAATGTTCAGGCAGTGAGCCAGGGCCGGGCCGGTCAACTGGTTGTTGATCAGGGCGGTGGCGACGCCGACCTTGGACAGGCCGTACCATATCGCCAGATATTCCAGACGGTTGGGCATGAACAGCGCCACCGTCTGGCCGCGCGTGATGCTCTGCCCCTTGGCCCAGTGGGCGTAGCGGTTGGCGATCGCGTCCAGCTCGGCATAGGTGATCGTCTTGCCTTCGAAGGTGATCGCCGGGCTGCCCGACCAGCGATCAACCGCCGCTTCGAGGTCGTCGCAGATCAGATTGGCGCTGTCGGGTGCGATGGACTTCACGCGCTTGAGCGTGCGCATCAACCCCTTGAGGAACACCCACTCACGCTTCAACCTAGCCTGCAAACGCATAAGCACCCTCCGTTCAAACAACCATTGGAGAGCGCCGCGCGGCGGGTCAAGACACGCCGTCGCCCGCCGCGCGGGTTTCAATGACGCCGGGCAAACCCCGCCTCAGCCGCGGTCAGCGATCCTGAAACGAACCTCGCGACGCTTGAAATCTAGGGCGACCGTTTCAAACTTCCGCAGGATATCAGAGCCGATCAGGATTGCCGGCTCATTGGCCAATCCCCAGTAGTCGAAGGTGTGAACCGGAGCGACGACCACGGGCACGTTCATCAGGGTCATTTTGCCCAGGGTCAGCCGGTTCAGCACGGCGAGGCGGCCAGGCAAGGTCTGGCCCGTGGCGCTGCGCAACTGGATGTCAAAGATGGCGCCGAGTATCGCCTTGCGCTCCTGGGCCGCCCGCAGCAGCGCCAGATTGCCCACGGTTGTCGTCGAGCCGCTGTCGAGCAGGGCGATCAGCTTCTGGCGAGGTATCGAGGCGTCGATCAACGTCAGGCCGCTGCGGGTGCGGGTCTTGACCACCACCGTGCGGTGGTCCGGCAGCGGCAGGGGCTCACCCACCGCCATGCGGCGCTGTCCATAGTTCAGCATCAGGTTGTTGGCGCCCAGCCAGTCCAGCCCCAGCAGGCCGGCCGCGCCCAGATGACGTTCGGCGACGATGGACACCTTCATCTGCCGTCGAATGCGGCGCCCCATCTGCAGGGTGTCGATCACCACGGTATCGACCGTCTGCACTCCGGCGATGCCGTGCATCTCTACCGGCTCGCCGCGCGCCAGGCCCAGGCGGTCGGCCGTCTCGATGGAGATCACCGAGCTGTTGGCTCCGGTGTCCACCATCATGTCGAATGGGCCCTGGCCGTTCAGCATGACCTGCACTGTCAGGCGGCCAGCAACATCCAGATATTTGAGCGGCTCGCTGCTTGAGGCCTGCGGCGTATTGGGATCCCAGGCCAAGGCCGGCGCAGCGACGAGCGTCGCGGCCAACCCCACAAGACCTCTGCGAGAGATGGTTTGATCCACCATGTCGCGTCGCCTCCTCCACTGGGGGAGGAGGCTATACCCGCGCCTGAACCCGCGCCAGCCAGGACAACCGGCGCGTCAGCCGGTGGCGAGACTACGCTGGTCGTCCCGGGCCGACTTCAGCTTCTCGGCCACCAGGAACGCCAGTTCCAGGGCCTGCTCGCCGTTCAGACGCGGGTCGCAATGGGTGTGGTACCGGTCGGCTAGATCGCCTTCCGACACCGCCCGCGCGCCACCCAGGCATTCGGTGACGTTCTGGCCGGTCATTTCCAGGTGTACGCCGCCGGGGTGAACGCCCTCGGCGTTGGCGATCTCGACGAAGGATTTCACCTCCGACAGGATGCGGTCGAACGGCCGGGTCTTGTAGCCGGTCGAGGCCTTCAGCGTGTTGCCGTGCATCGGGTCGATGGCCCAGACCACCGAGCGGCCGGCGGCCTTGGTCGCCTTCATCAGGCGCGGCAGGCGGTCAGCGATCTTGTCAGAGCCGAAGCGGCCATACAGCGTCAGGCGGCCCGGCTCGTTGTGCGGGTTGAGCACATCGATCAGGCGCAGCAGGTCGTCCCCTTCCATCGTGGGACCGCACTTGAGGCCGATCGGGTTCTTGACGCCGCGCATGAACTCGATGTGCGCGCCGTCCAGCTGACGGGTGCGCTCGCCGATCCACAGCAGGTGGGCGCTGGTGTCGTACCAGTCGCCCGAGGTGCTATCGACGCGGGTCATGGCTTCCTCGAAGCCCAGCAGCAGGGCCTCGTGGCTGGTGAAGAACTCCACCTGATGCATGCCTGGATGGCTTTGCGGGGTCACACCGATGGCGGCCATGAAGGCCAGGCTCTCGGTGATCTTGTCGCTGAGCTCGCGGTATCGCGCGCCCTGCGGGCTGTCGCCCACGAAGCCCAGGGTCCAGCGGTGGATGTTGTGCAGGTCGGCGTAGCCGCCATTGGCGAAGGCGCGCAGCAGGTTCAGGGTCGCGGCCGACTGGCCATAGGCCTTCAGCAGGCGATCCGGATCGGGGATGCGTTCCTCGGCCGTGAAGTCCATGCCGTTGATGTTGTCGCCCCGATAGGACGGCAGGGTCACGCCATCGATGGTCTCGATCGGCTCCGAGCGCGGCTTGGCGAACTGGCCCGCGATGCGGCCCACCTTCACCACCGGCTTGCCGCCGGCGAAGGTCAGAACCACCGCCATCTGCAGGATCAGGCGGAAGGTGTCGCGGATGTTGTCCGCATGAAATTCCTTGAAGCTCTCGGCGCAGTCGCCGCCCTGCAGCAGGAAGGCGCGGCCCTCGGCCACATCGCCCAACAGGGTCTTCAGACGGCGCGCCTCGCCCGCAAACACCAGCGGCGGCATCTGGCGAAGCGTCTGCTCGACCCGTTCCACAGCGCCCGCATCCGGATAGTCGGACGGGATGTGCTTGGCGGGTTTTGCTCTCCAGGTGGCGGGGGTCCAACGCGAGGTCATGACTGGGCTCTATAACTTCAAAGGGAGCGGCTTTTACCCTAGCCGCAACGAAAAGGCAAAATCATGCGGCTGATCACCGCTTTTTGACACAGGCGAGGAAAGTTCACCCTTCCCTCAGCCGTGACGACTTCAATCCTTGCGCGAGATATCACAGGCGATGACGGTGAACGCGCCGAGCGCCAGCCACCACTCCTGCCAGACCCCAAAGCTCAGGGCTCCAATCGTCAGATAGGTGACCAGGGCCGCCGCCGCTATGGCCCCCTCCTCCCGGGACTCGCCCGTCAGGGCCACGATCCGGTAGGCGACCCAGCTGAAAAAGACGCCGCCCAGGGCCGCGCCCACGGCGCCAAGCTCAAGCCAGAGCTGCAGGGCGGCGTTGTGGGTGTGAAGCGGGATGGCGGGGCCAAAGGTGCGGCTGGCGTCCAGGCCCCAGCCCCGAATGGCGTGGGCTTGCACGTGGTCGGCGGTGAAGGCCCATATGTCCAGACGAGCGTCCCATGAGCGCGGCACGTGCTCGTGAAGCCAGGCCACCAGTCCTGAATGCACACCCCACAGAAGCAGGACCGGCCCCAGCACAAAGGGCGCGGCGACAACGGCGACCAGCGAGCGCGCGGCGACCTTGCCAAACAGCCGGACCGCGCCAAACGCGATGAACCCGAACGCGAGTGCGGCCCAGCTGGCGTCGGCGCTCAGGGCCACCGCCCCGACGATGACCGCGCCCAGCAGCACGAAGGCGGCAGGCGTCCAGCCGCGCCCGCTCATGATCCGCGCGGTCGGCCAGAACAGCAGCGCCAGGGCATAGGTGGCGATCGACACCTTCACCACCGCCAGGTCTGGCCGGATCGGATCGTTGGTTACGGCCCGGAGCCACTGATAGAAGGCCGCCCCGCTGACGCCGTCCAGCGCCACCAGCAGGGCCAGGGACAGCACGCTGACGGCCAAGACCGTGGCGGCCCGCCGGGCGGAGCGATCGGAAAGGCCGCTCAAGGCTGCGATCGCCGCGCCGTAGAGGCCCAGTTGAAACACCAGCTTGAGGCCCGTGAACGACTCCAGGTCGCCACTGTCCTTCAGATCAGAGACGCTGGGCGCGCCGGGACTCCACGCAAGGCTGATCAGGGCCCAGACCACCAGCACAAACAGCGCCATCGCCGGCGGCGAGGCCGGGCGAGGCCGGGCCAGACCGGGCGTCGCCAGCAGGCCGCAAAGCGCCAGGAGCGGCGCGAAGCCCAGCGGCGCGAGGTAGCCCACGAACGGAACCAGCGCGATGGTGAACACCGCGACAGCCCCTAGCCACCTCGTGGAACGCTCCGCGCCGACGACAGATCTCATCCGGCGCCCATGGGAACGTACTTCTCCTTCATCGTCACCAGTTCCTCGGCCAGGGTCGGGTGAACCGCGCAGGTCGAGTCCCACTGGGTCTTGGTGACGCCCATCTTCACGGCGATCGCGGCCATCTGGATGATCTCGGGCGAGTCCGGCCCCACCATGTGGACCCCGACGATCTTCTCGTCGTCCTGCTTGACGACCAGCTTGATCAGGCAGCGCTCCTGGCCGCCATAGAAGGTCAGCTTCATGGGTCGGAAGACCGAGCGATAGATATCGACCTTGCCATAGGCGTGCCGCGCCTCGGCCTCGCTCATGCCCACCACGCCCACGGGCGGCTGCGAGAACACAGCCGAGGCGACCAGATCATGGTCAAAGCTGGTGGGGTTGTCGTAGAACTCGGTCTGGGCGAAGGCTGCGCCCTCGCGGATCGCCACCGGCGTCAGGTTGATGCGGTCGGTCACATCGCCGACGGCCCAGATGCTGTCGACATTGGTTTTCGAGTGCTTGTCCACGGCGATGGCGCCGCGCGCGTTCAGCTTCACGCCCGCCTTGTCCAGACCCAGGCCCTCGACATAGGGCTCGCGGCCGGTGGCGAACATCACCGCATCGGTCTCGAAGGTCAGGTCGTTGCTGAGCGTGCTGAGCAGCCCCGCTTCCGTCTGCTCGATGCTCTTGTGGTCACAGCCCAGCACCACCCTGATGCCGCGCTTTTCCAACTCGTCAGCCATGTGCGAGCGCACGTCGTCGTCAAAGCCGCGCAGGATATTGGCGCCGCGATAGAGCAGCGTCGTCTCGACGCCCAGGCCGTTGAAGATCCCGGCGAACTCCACGGCGATATAACCGCCGCCGACCACCAGAACCCGCTTGGGCAGGGTCGGCAGATGGAAGGCCTCGTCCGAGGTGATGCCCAGCTCAGCGCCCGGGAAGTCGGGCCGCACCGGACGGCCGCCCGTGGCGATCAGGATCTTGCGAGCGGTATAGCGGCCCGCATCCGTGCTGCCCTCTTTGGGCAGCACCTCGACGGTGTGAGCGTCGATCACCCGCGCCTTGCCGTGCAGCAGGTGTGCGCCGGCCTTCTGCAGGTTGGTGACATAGATCCCCGACAGCCGGGCGATCTCGACGTCCTTGTCGTGCAGGAAGCGCTTCCAGTCGAACGAGCGCTCGCCGATGGTCCAGCCATAGCCCTCGGCGGTCTTCATCTGGCTGGAGACCTCGCTGGCATAGACCATGAACTTCTTGGGCACGCAGCCACGGATCACGCAGGTTCCGCCGACGCGGTATTCCTCGGCCACGGCGACCTTGGCGCCTGACAGCGAGGCCAGCCGCGCCGCCCGCACGCCGCCGGAACCGGCGCCGATGACGAAAAGGTCGAAGTCGTAGTCAGCCATGGCAGGCTCCAGTCGGGCTAGGGAACGTCGGGCGCTCTATCTAGGCACTCAAGGGACCAGGCGCACCACGCCCGTGTCGGTTCCCAGCAGCGCCTCGTCGGCAAGGTCCAGGAACAGGCCATGATCGACGACGCCTGTCACGGCCTTCAGGGCGGCGGCCAGACCGGCCGGCTCCTCGATCCTGCCCGAGGCCATGTCGTAGATCAGGTTGCCGCCGTCGGTCACCACCACGCCGCGATCAGCCATCCGCAAACGCGGCGGCGGCAGTTCGAACTCGGCGGCGATGTCGGCCAGGCGTTGGCCGGTATGGACGTGGCCAAAGCGCACGACCTCGATGGGCAGCGGGAACTTGCCCAGCACCTTCACATGCTTGGCGGCGTCGGCGATGACCACGCAGCGTTTGGAGGCTTCCCAGACCAGCTTCTCGCGCAGCAGGGCCGCGCCGCCGCCCTTGATCAGGGACAGGCCGGGGCCGATCTCGTCGGCGCCGTCCACGGTGAGGTCGATCACCTTGACGTCGTCCAGCGCCGCCAGCGGGATGCCCAGCTCCCGCGCCAGGTTGGCGGTGGCGTCGGAGGTCGGCACGCCGCGGACGTCGAGCTTGCGCGCGGCCAGGGCCTTCACAAACCAGGCGGCGGTTGAGCCAGTGCCCAGGCCCACGACCATGCCGTCTTCAACGAGCTCGGCGGCAGCCTCGCCCGACAGGCGCTTTTGATCGTCGGCGCTCATGCCCTGTCCTTCTTCGCGGCCTTGGCCTTCTTGGCGAGCTTCAGCGTCCTGAACGCCTCGGCCCAGCCGTTCTTGATTTTCTGATCACTGCGCGACAGCGCAAGGGCGCCCTCCGGCACATCCTTGGTGATCACCGAGCCAGACCCCGTCATCGCCCCGTCGCCCACCCGAACGGGCGCCACCAGCGCGCTGTTGGAGCCTATGAAGGCGCCCTTGCCGACATGGGTCTCGAACTTCTCGAAGCCGTCGTAATTACAGAAGATCGTGCCGGCCCCGATATTGGCCTTTTCGCCGATCGAGCCGTCGCCCAGATAGCTGAGGTGGTTGGCCTTGGCGCCGGCCCCGACCTTGACCTTCTTCACTTCCACGAAGTTACCGATGTGGGCCTCGGCGCCGATCTCGGCGCCCGGGCGCAGGCGGGCATAGGGACCGATCAGGGCCCCCTCGCCCACGGCCGCGCCTTCCAGATGGCTGAAAGCCTTGATCACCGCGCCGCTCGCGACGCTGACGCCGGGCCCGAAGACCACGAACGGCTCGACCGTGACCCCGGCGGCGAGCTTGGTGTCCCAGGCCAGGTGGACGGTGTCTGGCGCCGGCATGGTGACGCCCTCGACCATCAGGGCGTTGCGGCGGCGCTTTTGCCAGACGGCCTCGGCGGCGGCGAGTTCGGCCTGCGAGTTGACGCCCTGCACTGAAGCCTCGGCGGCGAAGGTCGCCCGGGTCGACAGCTCGCGCCCGTGGGCGATGCCGACCACGTCTGTCAGGTAGTATTCCTTGTTGGCGTTGTCGTTGCCGACCTGGCCCAGGATGTCGAACAGCAGGGCCCGATCAGCGGCCAGCACGCCGGAATTGCAGTGCTTGACCTGCTTGACGCTGTCATCAGCGTCCTTGGCCTCGACGATGCGCAGAAGCACATGGCCAGGCGCCAGGATCAGGCGGCCATAGGCGCCGGGATCGTGGGCCTCAAACCCCAGCACCGCGACATCGGCGCCCGAGGCGCGCAGATCAAACAGCGGCGCGATGACCGGGGCGGTCAGCAGCGGGCAGTCGGCGAAGGTGACGACCACGTCGCCGTCGAAATCGGCCAGGGCCGCCTTGGCGGCCAGCACGGCGTGGCCGGTGCCCATCGGCGGATCCTGGATGACTACCGCCGCCTCGCCCAGACGCTTGCGGGCGTGGACGCCCACGGCGGGGCTGTGGGTTCCGACCACCACGATGATCCGGGCGCAGCCCAGCGCCTCGGCGGCGTCGATGGCGTGGTCCAGCAAGGCCCGGCCGGCGATCTTGTGCAGCACCTTGGGGGTCGGCGACTTCATCCGCGTGCCCTGGCCGGCGGCGAGGATCACGGCGGCCCGGGGGCGGCTGGAGGCGGAGCTGGTCATGGTCCTGGCGACTCTCCTGGAACGAACCGACGTTGCATTAGCGGGCCGTTTAGCCGAAAGGCCAGATCAATGCATGACCTTCAAGCCCTGAACGGCGCGACGATCGCCTTCGACCTCGACGGAACCCTCGTCGACACCGCGCCCGATCTGGTCGGCGCGCTCAACGAAATCCTGTCGCAGGAAGGTCTGCCGACCCTGCCCTTCGACGATGTGCGGCTGATGGTGGGACGCGGGGCCCGCGCCCTGATTGAGCGCGGTTTCGCCGCCGCGGGCCATCCGCTGGACGCCCTGACGGCGCCCAAGCTGGTCGAGCGTTTCATCGCCGTCTATCTGGGCCGCATCGCCCACGAGAGCGCGCCCTTCCCCGGCGTGGTCGAGGTGCTGGCTCAGTTGCGCGGGGCCGGCGCCAGGCTGGTGGTCTGCACCAACAAGCTAACCAACCTGTCGATCGCCCTGCTGGACGCACTCGAGTTATCCACAGCCTTCGACGCCGTGATCGGGGCCGACCTGTCCCCAGCCGCCAAGCCTGACCCGCGCCACGTCCTGGCCGCCATCGCGGCGGTGGGCGGCGATCCGGGCCGGGCGGTGATGGTGGGCGACAGCATCAATGACGCCCTCGCCGCCAACCGCGCCAAGATCCCAGCCCTGCTGGTCAGCTTCGGCTATACCGAGGAACCGGTAGAGACCCTGGGCGGCGATCTGGTCATCCACAGCTTTTTGGATGTGCCAAAGGCCTGTATCGACCTTCTGGCCTCTTGCCCCCGGCCAAACACCGGGCTATAGGCCCGTCCCTCTCGCGGATCGGTCTTCCGGCCCGGCGAGAACGGTTCTCCGGAACCGCCCGAAACGGTATGGTCGCGTAGCTCAGCGGGAGAGCGCCTGCTTCACACGCAGGATGTCACAGGTTCAATCCCTGTCGCGACCACCATTCCCCTCGACACCGACATCAGCCCCTTCCCTCGCCGCGCTTTCGCGGCGACAGTCCCGGCCTGTTCAATTGCAGTGCGAGGATCGGCCATGTGTGACGACGACATCCACCCCGGCCTGATCCACGATCCCACCGTGTCCCGCCGCGCTTTTGGTCTGATGACCGTGATCGCCGCCGGGATCGGCGGCGCGGCCCACGCAGGCGCGCCGGTCGTGGAGAAGGACGTCGAGATCAGGACGCCGGACGGCGTGGCGGACGCGGCCCTGTACTATCCCGAAGGCAAGGGCTCGTGGCCCGCCGTGATCGTCTGGCCCGACGTGGTCAGCCTGCGGCCGGCCTTCCGCGAAATGGGCCGCCGGCTAGCGGCCTCCGGCTATGTGGTGCTGGTTCCCAACCTTTATTACCGGGTCAAGAAGGCGCCGGTGGTCGAGAGCGGCTTCAACTTTGGCAATCCCGACGATCGCGCCAAGATCACGCCGATGCGGGCCACCGTCACGCCAGAAGGCACAGACAGGGACGCCACCGCCTATATCGCCTTCCTCGACGCCCTGCCCCAGACCAACAAGACCAAGAAGGTCGGCGTCCAGGGCTATTGTATGGGCGGTCCGCTGGCGTTCCGCACGGCCGGCATCTCGCCGTCCCGCGTCGCCGCCGTGGCCAGCTTCCATGGCGGCGGTCTGGTGACGGACGCCCCGACCAGTCCCCACCTGACCTTGCCGGTCAGCCGCGCCGAATACCTGATCTGCGTCGCCGACAACGACGACAAGAAGGATCCGGCCGACAAGGAAAAGCTGAAGGTCGCGCTCGACGCCGCCAAACGGCCAAACAAGATCGAGGTCTATGAAGGCGCCGCCCACGGTTGGACCGTGAAGGGCAGCCAGGTCTATAGCGAGCCCGCCGCCGAAAAGGCCTGGGCCGAATTGCTGGCGCTGTACAAGCGCACACTGGGCTGAAGGGTTGGCCGCGCCGATAACGGCGCGGCCAACCTGTCTGCCTATTTCAAAGCCACTTCGGCGACCTTGTCGGCATAGTCCTTCTTGGGATCAGCGCCGAGCAGCATCTTCACGCCCGCCAGCAGGCTGGAGCCGTTGAGCCAGATCTGCGCCCGTTCGGGCTCGAAGCGCAGCAGCTGGAGGTTGGGATCGTCCTTGCCGCCCGGAAACCACGCGGCCACGAACGGATTCCACAGCGTGTCGATCATGGCCCGGTCATTGTCTGCGGTCAGTTCGCCATGAACCGCCGCGAACAGGTCGTGGCCCTTCGAGGTGAAATCGAAAACGCCCCGATGGCTTTGATGCAGCGCGGTAACCAGATCGCTGTTGCGCGCGGCGAAGAACCAGATCGGTCCGCGATCTTCCTTGCCTTCGAACTGGGCGGTCATGGGCTGGCTATGGCCTTCGTCCACGCCGGCCAGTCCCAGCATCACGGTCATGTCGGATCGTAGAGCCTTCCAGAACTTGGCTTCAATTTCGGTGGTGTCGGTCATCGTTTTCTCCAGAGTTGCTCTGGCAACGACAGCGAGCACGCGCTTGTTCCACGCCTTGGGCGCCATCGAGGTGATCTGACCTTCATTTGTCTTGGTCTGACCTAGACAGCGCTCCGCCGACGCGCCACCTTGCGCAGCGTCGAGATGGGACCGGTAACTTCCGAACAATCCGTCCGGCTTCGGGGAGGCTGCCGTCCAATGACCGCACGTACGATCAAGGCCCTGCGTTGGTGGATGATCGGCCTGATCATGCTGGGCGCGGTCATCAACTATCTGACCCGTTCCACCCTGGGCGTCGCCGCGCCTACGGTGCTGGCCGACCTGAACATCAGCGAAAAGGAATATGGCTGGATCACGGGCGCCTTTCAGCTGGGCGTGATGATGCAGCCGCTGTGCGGCTATGTGCTGGACGTCATCGGCCTGAAGACCGGCTTCGCGATCTTCGCCACCGCCTGGTCGCTGATCACCATGGCCCACGGCCTGGCGTCCAACTGGCCGATGCTGGCGGGCCTGCGGGGCCTGCTGGGGCTCGCGGAGGGCTCGGCCAATCCGGCGGGCATGAAGGCGGTGTCGGAGTGGTTCCCCGCCAGGGAGCGCGGCCACGCCGGCGGGTTCTATAATATCGGGGCCTCGTTCGGCTCGATGCTGGCGCCGCCGCTGGTGGCCTGGGCGATCATCTCGTGGAACTGGCGCGCCGCCTTCGTGCTGACCGGCGTTCTGGGCCTGGTCTGGGTGGCGATGTGGCTGAAATTTTATCAGTCCCCGGACAAGCACAAAAACCTGTCCGAAACCGAGCGCGACTACATCGCCGCCGGCCAGGAAACCCACCTGAGCAGCGACGGCGCCAAGCCCTCGATCTTCAAGGTTCTGAAACAGCGCAACTTCTGGGGCATTGCCCTGCCCCGTTTTCTCGCCGATCCCACCTGGGGCACCCTGGCCTTCTGGGTGCCGCTGTACCTGACCAGCGTTCGGGGCTTCGACCTCAAGCAGATCGCGATGTTCGCCTGGCTGCCGTTCGTGGCCGCCGACCTGGGCTGCATGTTCGGCCCCACGGTAGCGACCTTCCTGCAGAAGCGCGGCGTCAGCCTGATCAACGCCCGCCGCTGGGCCTTCACGGTCGGCGCCCTGATGATGACCGGCATGGCATTCGTCGGCCGGGTCGAGAGCCCCTATGCCGCCATCGCCCTGCTGTGCCTGGGCGGCTTCGCGCACCAGACCCTGTCGGTGACGGTGATCACCCTGTCGTCCGACCTGTTCAAGCGCAACGAGGTGGCGACGGTCGCCGGCATGGCCGGCACCATGGGCAATCTGGGCGTGCTGATCTTCTCGCTGCTGATCGGCGGACTGGTCGCCACGGTCGGCTATGATCCGTTCTTCATCGCCCTGGGCGTGCTCGACCTCCTGGGCGCCGTGCTGCTGTGGACCCTGGTTCGCGACCGCCCGGCCCCGGCGCCGCACGCCGCCTCGCCTGTCTCGGTCTAGAGCTCATGATCCGCAATCCGATCCTGCCGGGCTTCAATCCCGACCCGTCCATCGTGCGGGTGGGCGAGGACTATTACATCGCCACCTCGACCTTCGAGTGGTTCCCCGGCGTGCAAATCCACCACTCGCGGGACCTGGTGAACTGGCGACTGATCAGCCGGCCGCTGAACCGGCCCAGCCAGCTGAACATGCTGGGCGCGCCGGACTCCTGCGGCGTGTGGGCGCCGTGCCTGACCCATAGCGATGGCCTGTTCCACCTGATCTATACCGACGTGAAGCGCTATGGCCGCACCACCGTAGGCGGGGCGTCGGGCGCGTCCCTGCGCGACTTCCACAACTATCTGGTCACCTGCGACACCATCGACGGCGAGTGGTCGGACCCGGTGTTTCTGAACAGCAGCGGCTTTGACCCCTCGCTGTTCCACGACGACGACGGTCGCAAATGGCTGGTCAACATGCTGTGGGACCACCGCCCCGGCCGCAACCGCTTCGCCGGGATCGTGATGCAGGAATATTCCCACAACGCGCGCGCCCTGACCGGCGAGCGGCAGGTGATCTTCGAGGGCACGCCGCTGGGCCTGACCGAGGCGCCGCACATCTACAAGCGCGATGGCTGGTACTATCTGATCACCGCCGAGGGCGGCACGGGCTGGAACCATGCGGTGACCATGGCGCGGTCGCGAGATCTCGCAGGCCCGTACGAGCTGCACCCCGACACCCATATTCTCAGCTCGCGCACCCGCCCCGACGCCCCGCTGCAACGCGCCGGCCATGCCGACCTGGTCGAGACTCCGGACGGTCAGACCTGGGCCGTCTATCTCTGCGGCCGCCCACTGCCCAACCGGGGCCGCTGCGTGATGGGCCGCGAGACGGCGATCCAGCCGATGGTCTGGGGCCAGGACGGCTGGCTGCGCACGCTTGACGGCCAGGGCCTGCCCAGCCTGACGGTTCCTGCCCCCGACCTGCCGCCACATCCCTTCCCGGCGACGCCGGTTCGGGCCGACTTCGACGCGCCGAGCCTGCCCATCGACTTCCAGTGGCTGCGCTCGCCCTGGCCGGACGAGCTGTTCAGCCTGACCGCCCGCCCCGGCTGGCTGCGACTTTACGGCCGCGAGAGCATGGGCAGCCAATATCGCCAGGCGCTGGTCGCCCGTCGGCAGCAGGCTTTCTGCTACAGCGCCGCGACCCTGATGGATTTCGAACCCGCCCACTTCCAGCAGGCGGCGGGGCTGGTCTGCTACTATGGCGGCGCCAAGTTCCACTATCTGCACGTCACCCATGACGACGAGCACGGTCGGCACTTGCAGGTGATGTCGGCCCTGCCGGACTCGCCCCAGGCCGACGCCTTCACCGCCCCGATCCCCCTGCCCGCAGGACCGATCCATCTGCGCGTCGAGGTCGACTATGAGCGCCTGCGCTTCGCCTGGAGCCTGGATGGCTGCGAGTGGACCTGGCTGCCCCAGATCTTCGACGCCAGCATCCTGTCGGACGAAGCCACATCGCCCGGCGCGCCCAACTTCACCGGGGCCTTTGTCGGCATGGCCTGCCAGGATTTGGCCGGTACGCTGAAGCCGGCCGACTTCGACGGGTTCGACTATCGCGAGCGCGACTATCGACCCGACCCTACCGTGACGGAGCCAGCATGACCCATATCACCCGCCGCGCCCTAGGCCTCGCCGCCGCCCTGGCCCTGGCGCTGAGCGTCGCGGCCCAAGCGGAAGGCCGCTGGGTCGGAACCTGGGCCAGCGCCCAGCAGGTTCCCGAGGAGCGTAACGCCCTGCCCGCCGACGCCCTGAACGACTCCACCCTGCGCCAGATCGTGCGCGTGACGATCGGCGGAGAGCGCCTGAGGGTGCGGGTCTCCAACGTCTTCGGCACGACGCCCCTGCGCGTCACCGCCGCCCGGGTGGCCCGTCCGCTGTCGAACGACGCCCCGGCCATCGACCCCGCGACCGATCGCGCCGTCACCTTCGCCGGCAAGACCGAGGTCACCGTGCCGGCGGGCGCGGAATATCTCTCGGATCCCATCGCCCTCAAGGCCGCGCCGCTGTCGGACCTCGCCGTCACGCTTCACATCGACAAGGCCCCGGCCGTCCAGACCAGCCACCCCGGTTCGCGGGCGACTTCCTATTTCGTCAAGGGCGACAAGGTCTCGGCCGCCGATCTGCCGGGCGCTCAAAAGACCGACCACTGGTTCCAGCTGTCGGGCGTCGAGGTCGAAGCCGTCAATGGCGCGGGCGCCATCGCCTTGATCGGCGACTCGATCACCGACGGCTATGGCGTCAAACCCAATACCAACCTGCGCTGGCCAGACGCCTTTGCCGCGCGGCTGCAGGCCAATCCCAAGACCCGCAAGCTGAGCGTCCTGAACCTGGGCATTGGCGGCAACCGTGTGCTGCTGGACGGCCTGGGCCCCAACGCCGCCGCGCGCTTTGATCGCGACGTGCTGATGCAGAGCGGCGTCACCCACGTGCTGATCCTGGAGGGCGTCAACGACCTGGGCAACCTCACGCGCGACCAGCCCGTCAGCGCCGACCGGCACGCCGCCCTCGTCGCCGAGGTCACCACCGCCTACGCCCAGATGGTCCACAAGGCCCGGGCCCGGGGGGTCAAGGCCATCGGCGCGACGATCATGCCCTACGGAACGTCCGCCTTTTACCACCCCGACGCCCTGAACGAGCAGGACCGCGCGGCCATCAACGCCTGGATCCGCACACCCGGAAACTTCGACGCGGTCGTCGACATGGACAAGATCATGCGCGATCCGGCCAACCCCAACCGTCTGGCGCCCGCCTACGATTCCGGCGACGGTCTGCATCCCTCGATGGACGGCTATCGCTTCATGGCCCAGTCCATCCCGCTGGAGCTGTTCGCCCGATGATCCTGCGCGCCCTGCTCGCCGCCTGCCTGATGGCCCTGCCCGTCGCCGCCCAGGCGGCCGACATCAAGATGGCGATCACGGTCGACGACCTGCCGGCCCACAGCGCCCTGCCGACTGGCGAGACCCGCGTCAGCATCGCCAGGGACTTCCTCGCCGCCCTGAAGGAGGCCAAGGCCGCCCCGATTTATGGCTTCATCAACGGCGTCCAGACCGAGCGCGAGCCCGGCTCGGCGCAGGTGCTGAAGATCTGGCGCGACGCCGGCCACCCGCTGGGCAATCACGGCTGGGCGCACCTGAACCTGGCCCAGATCGACGTTGCGACCTTTGAGGCCGAACTCACCCGCAACGAACCGCTGCTGAAGAGCCTCGCCGCCGGATCCGAATGGCGCTGGTTCCGCTTCCCCTTCCTCAGCGAGGGCGACACGCCGGAGAAGCGCGCCGCTGTCCGCGAGTTGCTGAAGGCCCGCGGCTACCGCATCGCCAGCGTGACCACGAGCTTTGGCGACTATGCCTGGAACGAGCCCTATGCCCGCTGCCTGGCCAAGGGCGACCACAAGGCCATCGCCGACCTCGAAACCAGCTTCCTGAAGGCCGCCGAACTGAGCCTGGCCCATTCGCGCGCCCTGTCGGCGACGCTGCATGGCCAGGACATCCCGTATGTGCTGCTGATGCACCTGGGCGCGTTCGACGCCCGCATGGGGCCGCGCCTGCTGGCTCTCTACAAGTCGCTGGGCGTCAGTTTCGTCTCGCTGCAGGAGGCCCAGGCGCATCCGTTCTATGCGGCCGACCTCACCGCCTCGCCAGCCGCCGCGCCCGTCACCTTCGAGAGCGCTATGACGGCCAAGGGCCTGCCCGTTCCGCCCTTGTCGCTGAACCTCGCGGCTCTGGACGGGGTCTGCCGCTAGAAAACTAGTGGCGCGAGGCGTGACAACATCCCTCGCGACGCCCTAGAACTGGGGGATGAGCCAGGCTTCCTTCGACGGCATGATCGCCCTGCCCGGCGGAGTCTTCCAGATGGGTTCAGACGAACACTATCCGGAGGAGGCCCCGGCCCATCCCGTGGCCGTCGACCCGTTCTGGATCGACGAAACGCCAGTCACCAACGCCCAGTTCGCACGGTTCGTCGCAGCGACGGGTCATGTGACCCTGGCCGAGATCCCGCCCGATCCAAAGCTCTATCCCGGCATGGACCCGGCCTTCGCCCATCCGGCCTCGGCGGTATTCGTGCGGCCAGACCGCCCGATTGATCCCCGCGCCGCCGGCGGGGAATGGTGGCGGCTGATCCTCGACGCGCGCTGGAACCAGCCCTTCGGCGAAGGCAGCACGATCGCCGGGTTCGAGACCCACCCCGTGGTGCATGTCGGCTATGACGACGCCGCCGCCTATGCCGCCTGGGCCGGCAAGAGCCTGCCCACCGAGGCCGAGTGGGAATATGCCGCGCGGGGCGGCCTGGAGGGCGCGGCCTACGCCTGGGGCGAGGATCTGGCGCCGGGCGGCGCGATGCTGGCCAATTACTGGCAAGGCGCGTTTCCGAGCGAGAACCTGCTGACCGACGGCTATGAGCGCACCTCCCCGGTGCGATCCTTCCCCGCCAACGGCTATGGCCTCTATGACATGATCGGCAATGTCTGGGAGTGGACGTCCGACTGGTGGGCCGACCGCCATCCGGACAATCCGACCAAGCCCTGCTGCGCGCCGCGCAATCCGCGCGGTCCGGCCCAGAGCGGCAGCCATGACCGAACCCAGCCGGGCCCGGTCATTCCGCGTCGGGTGCTGAAGGGCGGCTCGCACCTGTGCGCCGAGAACTACTGCCGGCGCTATCGACCGGCCGCGCGTCACCCCCAGGCGATCGACACCACCACCAGCCACATCGGCTTTCGCTGCGTGGTGCGCGGCGCCCCAATCCCATAGGGGGGCCATAGCGCTCTGCGCGCCCCGGCGTCCGATCAGGCCTTGCTACCGCCACCCTACTGCCAGCATGCTGTCAGCATAGCTCCGCCATGGTGTCCTGATGAGACGCGCCGAACGCCTGTTCCAGATCATCCAGATCCTGCGCCGCAGCCATGCGCCGGTCACCGCCGACGCCATTGCTGTCGAACTCGAGACCTCCAAGCGCAGCGTCTATCGCGACATCGCCGCCCTGGTGGGACAGCGGGCGCCGATCCGGGGCGAAGCGGGCGTCGGCTACGTGCTGGAGGCCGGATTCGACATGCCGCCGTTGATGCTCACACCCGATGAGATCGAAGCCGCCGTGCTGGGCGCCCAATGGGTGGCCGGACGCGGCGATCCCGTGCTGGCCAAAGCCGCGCGCGACCTGATCAGCAAGATCGCAGCCGCCGTGCCCGAGCGCTTGCGGCCCTATGTGCTGGAGCCGGCCACCGGCGCCTCGCCCGCGTGGAACGCTGCGCCAGACGGGCTGGACATCGCCCAGGCCCGCGCCTGGATCCATGCTGGCCGCAAGATCCGGCTGGACTATCGCGACGAGCAGGGCGCGGTCAGCCAGCGGGTGATCTGGCCGGTCACGGTGGGCTATCGCGAAACCGTCCGCATGCTGATCGGCTGGTGCGAACTGCGCCAGGACTTCCGCACCTTCCGCACTGACCGCGTGGTCGGCGCCGAGTTCCTGGAAGACCGCCACGGACAGCGCCCAGGCCAGCTGCGCAGCCGGTGGCAGAAGCACATTGAGGCCGAACGGGCCGCGTGGTCCAAACAGAATAGCGACTAAACGCCGTGCCGCTTGGCGAAGGTCTCGAACAGGCCCGGCCAGGCGGCGACCGGCTTGCCGGTGACGAAGCGCAGACCAAAGCCGTGGCCGCCCTCCTCGAAGATGTGCATCTCGGTCGGGATAGCCCTGGCCTTCAGCGCTGAGAACATCATCAGCGAGTTTTCGACCGGTACGGCCTTGTCGTCGGCGGCGTGCAGCAGGAAAACCGGCGGCAGGTCGGCGCCGATCTGTCGTTCCGGCGAATAGAGCGCGATCTGTTCCGGAGTCGGATGGGCGCCCAGAAGCTGCTGGCGCGAACCGCCGTGCATGGAGGCCGGATCCATCGTGATCACCGGATAGATCAAGGCCGACAGGCTGGGCCGGGCTGAAAGGTCGTCGGCGGCGTCGATGCGCTGATAGACCTTGGCGGCAAAGCGCGTGGTCAGGCTGGCGGCGACGTGACCGCCGGCGGAGAAGCCCATGACGGCCACACGGTCGGGATTGACGCCCAGGGCGGGGGCCCGAGACCGGATCAGCCTCAGACCGCGCTGGGCGTCCTGCAGCGGGACGTCAGGGCCCGGCGCCCAGCCATCGCCCGGCAGACGATAGAACAGCACAAAGCAGGTATAGCCGCGATCGGCCAGCCAGCGGGCGGTCTCGTAGCCTTCCTTGTCCAGCACCACCCGCTCATAGCCGCCGCCCGGGATCAGCATGACCGCCGCGCCGTTGGGGGTCTTGGGGCGGAAGACGACCAGGGTCGGCTTGCGGGTGTGGGTCAGGGCGCGGTCGCGCAGGCTCTTGGGATCGCCGCGCTCGACGATGGCCTCGACCGCCGTGACCTTGTCGCCGCCCGGGGGGCCCGCGGGCCACAGTTCGATGATCTCGGTCGGATCGGGCATGGGCAGGGTCTCCGCTTTCGCCCCGCGCGCCAGGCTCGAGGCCCAAAGGCCAGTGACGAAGGCCGCCAGAGCGCCGCGACGATTGAGCATGGACGAACCTTCCGGCGAACTGACTGAACTGCCGCCGACCTTAGGACCCGCCCCGGATTCAGGAAACCGGTTTCCTAGCGGTCTGCGAAGCGCAGATGATGCAGGACGACGCCGCTGGTCGTGGCCACGTTCAGGGAATCGAAGCCGCCCGCCATCGGGATACCGATAGGCCGGGCGCGCGCCATCAGGGCGTCCGACAGCCCGGGTCCTTCCGCGCCCAGCAGTACGGCCGAGCGCTCGGGCGGCTTCAGGTGAGCCAGGATTTCGGGGGCGGCCGGCGACAGGGCCAGGGCCTCGAAGCCGTGGCGCTCCAGCAGGTCGGCGGCGTCCTCGCCACGCGCCAGCCAGGCGGTCGGCACGCTCAGCGTCGCCCCGACCGAGACCCGGATAGCCTTGCGGTACAGGGGATCGCAGCAATCGCTGTCGAGGATCACGCCATCCACGCCAAAGGCGGCGGCGTTGCGGAAGATGCCGCCGATATTGTCGTGATTGGCGATGCCGCACAGCACCAGCACCACCGCCCTGCCCTTCAGCGACGCCAGCAACGTCTCGGCCGGCACGGGTTCGGCCTTGCGGCCCACGGCCAGCACCCCGCGATGCAGATGGAAGCCGGCGACGGCGTCGAGCACCGCCTGCTCGACCAGATAGACCGGCGCCTCGTCCGGCAGTCCGGCGAACACCTCGTCCAACTTGTCACGGCGCTTGGGATCGATCAGCAGCGACATCACCCGCTGGGGCGCGTCGCGGACGAAGGCCCGCAGCACCGTCTCGCCCTCGGCGATGAACAGGCCCTGGCGTCCGACCAGATCGCGCTCGCGGATGTCGCGATAGGCCGCGACGCGGGGATCGTCCGGATCGGTGACGGTGATGAACTGCGGCACGGCGGCGTCTTCCGAAAGGCTTACCGCACGCCTCGTATCGGCAGGATGGCCAGACCGCCAGCCACGGCGAGCGTGGCGGCCACCAGGAAGAAGACCTGATAGTCCAGCTGGGTGGGACCCAGCGCCCAGACGGCCAGCATCGGCGCCAGGGCCTGGGGCAAGGTGTTGGCCAGGTTCAGCACGCCCAGATCCTTGCCCGCATCGCGCTGGGACGGCAGCACCTGCGTGACCAGGGCGATATCGACTGCATAGAAACAGCCCGCCCCGCAGCCCAGGAGCAGATAGGTCGCCACCATCACCGGCCAGCTGGGCGTCATCGAAAAGATCACCATGGCCAGAGCGATGGTCATGGCGGCGCCTGCTGCGAACAGCTTGCGACGCTTGAGCTTATCGGAGAGCATCCCGCCAATCAGGGCCAGGGCGACATTGGACACCGTGGAGACGGTGGTCAGGATCGCCAGCCCCTCTTCGGCCTTGCGACCCGGAAAGATCCTGGAATAGCCGATCACGTCCTGCAGGAAATACAGCATGTAGCACTGCACGAGGCTGAGGGCGACGAGCACCAGGAAGCGTCCAACCCAGGCAAAGGCGAAGTCGGGGTGTTTGCGCGGATTCACCCAGAGCGCGGCGATGAAAGCGCCCAGCTTGAACGGCGGCCGGGCGTCGCGCGGCAGCGGCTTGTCGTCAAGCTTCAGCACAAAGGGGGCCAGGGTCAGCAGCAACACCAGCGAGATCGCAATATAGCGGGTGAACTCGGTCACCAGCAGGCCACCGATCAACACGGCGCCGGCCATCGTGCCAATCGGGTTGCCCAGGCTGAGGAAGGCGGCCACGCGGCCCTTCTGGGCGTCGGGCACACGGTCGGGCAACACGGCCACCAAGGCCGAGAACATCAGGTTGAACATCAGCTGGAACAGAACAATGCCGCCGATCAGGGCCATCGGCGTCCTGGCGGCCATGATCAGCAGATAGGCGCCGGCCGCGCCCAGCGCACCGACCACCATCCAGGGGCGACGCCGACCAAAGCGCGAGGTGGTGCGATCGCTGATGGCCCCGGCCAGCAGGTTGGCGACACTGGCCACCAGGGCGCCATAGAAAGCCACCTGGCTGAGCAACAGCGCCTTGTTTGCCGGATCGATGGCTTCGGCCTTCAGGGGCAGCAGCACCTGCAACAGCGGCATAAAGCTGACGAAGGCCCCGATCTGGGCCAGGGTATAGGCGGCGATGAAACTGGTCCTGACCGGCGTGGCCGGCCGGGCTTCGTCGCTCGGCGACATCGTCTCTCCCCTCGCGCGGTCTGCGCCGCGTCTGGGCGGAGACTGGCCCTCCGGATCAGCCGACACAAGGCCGCCGACGCCGCATTCGACCGCCCCACGCCAACTGCGAGCAAATTTTTCTCGCTGCAAGCGTCGCTAGAGCCGCAACAAATGCTCTAGGCTGCGCTCATGGGTTTGAGTCTCATCCAGCAAGGCATGGCAGGCCGATGGCCTCGGTGACGATCTACGACGTCGCCGCGCGAGCCGGCGTCTCCATCAAGACCGTTTCCCGGGTCATGAACAAAGAGCCCAATGTGCGGCCCGCCATGCGCGACCGCGTGCTCGAGGCCGCCAACGCCCTGGACTACAGCCCCAACCTGTCGGCCCGCAGCCTGGCGGGATCAATCACTGGAAAAGCGAGCGCGGCGCCGACTATCTGAGCCGTATTCAGCTGGGCGCGACGCTCCAGTGCCGCGACGCCGGCTATCACCTGCTGATCGAACTGATCGATCACGACGCGCCGCGGGTCCGTCAGGAGGTCGCCGCCCTGCTGGCGGCCCTGAAGCCGGACGGCGTCATCCTGACCCCGCCAAGCTCGGACAACGAGACGGTTCTGGGACTGCTCGACAAGGCGGGGACGCCCTATGTGCGCCTGGGTCCCGAGCGCCCCCAGGGCCTTGGGCCGCGCGTGCACATGGATGACTTCGCCGCCGCGCGCGAGATGACCCAGCACCTGGCGGGTCTGGGGCATCGCCGCATCGGCTTCATCGTCGGCGAGCCGCGCTACGGCGCCAGTCAGGCCCGACGCGCCGGCTATCTGGACGCCATGAAGCAACTGAACCTGCCGGTCACCGACAGCTGGGTTCGCCAGGGCGACTTCACCTTCCAGTCGGGTCTGGAACAGGCCAAGGCGCTGCTGAGCCTGCCCGATCGGCCCACCGCCATCTTCGCCAGCAATGACGACATGGCGCTGGGCTGCCTGACCGCCGCGGCCGAGGCCGGCCTGATGGTTCCCGGCGAGATTTCGATCGCCGGCTTTGACGACAGCCCCAGCGCCCGCTTCAGCCGACCGCAACTTACCACCGTACGTCAGCCAGTGGTCGAGATGGCGTCCCTGGCCACACGGCTGCTGATTTCGGGGGAAATCAAGGGTTCGTCCTCACAGGACGAGCCGCTGGACGCGCTTCTGCCTTTCGAACTCATCCACAGGGCCTCGACCGCCCCGCCGCCAGCGCCTTAGGGCGGTTTCCGATCGGTCGGAAAGGGCGCTAGGTCATCGCCCGGGACGCGCGAACGCCGCCACGCGAGCGCGCGCCGCATGCACCGGGTTCTCCGCCGGCGCCGGCCCGGCATGGCTCTGCCCGCCCGTGTGGAACGCCCCGACCCGATTGGCCAGGTCCGCCGCCTCGACGCGCAGCGCCTGGGTAGACTCACTGGATTGCTGGACCATGGCGGCGTTGCGCTGGGTCACCTGATCCAGCTGGTTGACCGCCGTATTGACCTGGCTCAGGGCCGAGGCCTGCTCGTTGGCCGAGGCCGCAATCTCGTTGATCAGGCCGTCAATGCCGCCGACCTTCTCGACAATGCCGCGCAGGGCCGCGCCCGTCTGGCCCACCAGATCGACACCCTCGCTCACCTGACGGCTGGATTCGGCGATCAGCGACTTGATCTCCTTGGCCGCGTCGGCCGAGCGCTGGGCCAGGGCCCGCACTTCCTGGGCGACAACAGCGAAACCGCGACCCGCGTCGCCGGCCCGGGCGGCTTCGACGCCGGCATTGAGCGCCAGCAGGTTGGTCTGGAACGCGATCTCATCGATGACGCCCAGGATCTGAGAAACCTGGTTGGACGAGCCTTCGATCTTGGTCATCGCCTCGGCGGCGCGCGTCACGACGACGCCAGAGCGTTCGGCCTCGGCGCTGGCCTCGCCCACCCGGGCTGAGACTTCACGAGCGCTGAGGGCGGTCTTGCCAACTGTGGCGGTCAGCTGGTCCACGGCAGCGGCCGTCTGCTCCAGCGTCGCGGCCTGTTGCTCGGTGCGCTGGGCCAGATCATCGGCGTTTCGAGCGATATCGTCAGCGCCGGCGCGGATACCCGAGGTGGCGCGCTCAACCGCTTTCATCGCTTCGCCAAGGGCGGCGGCCGCGCGATCGAAATCGTCCTTCAAAGACTGAAACTCCGGAGCCAGGCCGCCATCGACCCGCGCCGACAGGTCGCCGGCCGCCAGACGGGACAGGGCTTCGCCGATGGCCTTCACCGCCTGGGCCTGAGCCTGTTCAGCGGCGTCGCGTTCGGCCTCCAGAGTCGCCCGCTGTTCTTCGAGGAGGGTCAGATAGCTGGAAATCGCCAGTTCCATGTCGAGGAACACGGCCTTGTTCAGCGCCACCAGGCTATCTGCCACATCGGCGTCGGACTTGGCGTTGGCGAACAGACTCCTGGCCCGCTTGCCGACCACGGCGCGGACCAGCTCTTCGGACACCACGGCGTAACCGCCCATATACCAGCGAGGCTCAAGCCCGGCGACCACGTGCGCGCGACCGATGCGTTCAACATCGCGCATATAGTCAGGGCCGTAGTCGGCCGTGGCGATTCGAAGCCAGTGATTGGCCTGGGCCCGTTCGGCTGCAGCGATGTGACCATCGTCCCGGAATTTGCTTCGTACTTCCGGGAAGGCGCGAACCTGGCCGTAGAACTTGTTCAGGGCGTTGGCGATCTCGGAGTCGATCAGGGGCCTGAGCGCGCGCAGCGCGCTGCGGTCGCGCTCGTCGAACCGCATGAAGGACATGCGCTGATCTAGCTTGGGGTTCGCGCTCATGTCATTGGCTCCGACTCGAAACTTACGGCATCAGACGTGAACGCAATTTGTTAATCATGATTGAAGCCTGACGCGACAGGCGCACATGTCGCACCCTGGCGGCTATGGCGCAGGCATTCGCAGAACAGTGTCTGAACGGCAACAAGCTGCGCTTTGGTGCGTTTGGAGCTATTCAGGTCACTTTCCAGGCTTGAGATCGCCGATAAGGACCTGTTCGACCCCATGGCCGTTCCCGCGGATTTCACCTTTGACGAGACGGACGGCCAGAGAACCGTCGTGTTGTCCGGGGACTGGACCGCGCGCGGTCTGTTCGACGCCGCCGGCCGATTGGCCGAGGCCCTGACGGGCTCGGATGGCGTGAGTCTGGATCTCAGCAAGGTCAATCGCTGCGATACAGCCGGCGCCTACGCGATCATCCGGGCCGCCGATGGCCGCAAATCCTCGGGCGTGATCAAGGCGCGCAAGGAAACCCTTCGCCTGCTCGAACTCGTTGGTAACGCGATCCAGGTCGAGCCGGAGGTCAAGCCGCGTCCGAAAGGGTTTTACGCTCTGCTCGAACGCATCGGGCGGGGCATGTTTGACCTGGCCAAGGATGGCTACGGAACGCTGGTCTTTCTGGGCCATCTGCTGACCGCCATCGGTCGCTGCGCGGCGGATCCGCGCCGCATAAGGTGGGCGCCGATCATTTCGCTGGCGGAACGCGCCGGCCTGGACGCGATACCCATCGTCGCGACCACCACCTTCTTCATCGGCGCGGTCGTGGCCCTGCTCGGCGCCAATATGCTCATCGACTTCGGCGCCCAGGTCTATTCGGTGGAACTGATCGGCGTCTCTGTGCCTGCCGCGGTTCGCCGCCCTGTTACTGACCATACCGCTGCTGACCTTCATCGCCACACTGGCGGGCCTGGCCGGCGGCATGCTGGTGGTGTGGGTGGTGCTGGACCTGTCGCCCGGCTTCTTCCTGCAACGCATTGTGGAAAACGTGGGGGCCACCCATTTCTGGATCGGCATGTCCAAGGCGCCCGTCATGGCCATGGTGATCGCCGCGATTGGCTGCCGACAGGGCATGGAGGTCGGCAACGACGTGGAATCCCTGGGTCGTCGCGTGACCGCCGCCGTCGTCCACGCCATTTTCGCCATCATCCTGATCGATGCGGTCTTCGCCCTGCTGTATATGAAGCTCGACATATGACCGTCGCCACTCAACCCTCTGAAGATTCTCAAGAAGCGGATGATGAAGCTCGGCCGATCCTGATCGAGGGCCTAGTGTCGCGCTTTGGCGAGACGGTCGTTCATAACGGCCTCGACCTGGCGGTTCAGCGCGGCGAAGTGCTGGGCGTGGTCGGCGGGTCAGGATCAGGCAAGTCGGTGCTGCTCAACAGCATTATTGGTCTGAAGACCCCCGATGAGGGTACGGTCAAGCTGTTTGGCCACGACATGCGCACCGCCGATCGCCGCCGCTGGAGCTCTGTGGAGCGGCGCTGGGGCGTGCTATTCCAGCAAGGGGCGCTCTTTTCGAACCTGACCGTGCGCGAGAATGTCGCTGCGCCGCTGTTCGAGCACACCCGGCTGCCCAAACGCGAGATCGAGGAACTGGCGGATCTGAAGATCGCCCTTTCGGGCCTGCCCGCTCGCGCCGCCGGTCTCAAGCCCGCCGAGCTCTCGGGCGGTATGCGCAAGCGCGCCGGCCTGGCGCGCGCCCTGGCCCTGGATCCGGAGCTTCTGTTCCTGGACGAGCCGACGGCGGGCCTGGACCCGATCGGCGCGGCGGCCTTTGACGACCTGATCAAGGACCTGTCCGACAGCCTTGATCTGACCGTGTTCATGATCACCCACGACCTGGACAGCCTTTACGCGATCACCGACAGGGTCGCCGTGATCGCCGACAAGAAGGTGGTCGCGCTCGCGCCGGTGCGGGAGCTCGAACACTCCGATCATCCCTGGATCAAAGAATATTTCCTGGGACCGCGCGGCCGCTCTGCAGGCAGCAAGGCGGCTCCAGCCCAGACGACCCCGACGAGGACCAGCTGATGGAAAGAAACGCCAACTACGCCCTGGTCGGCGCGGTGACCCTGCTCCTGTTCATGGGGCTGGTGGTTTTCGTGGTCTGGCTGGCCAAGCTGAGCTTCAATCAGGAGTATGACCAGTACGACATCCTGTTCGTGGGCCCCGTGCGCGGGCTCTCGGAGGGCGGCGAGGTGCATTTCAATGGCATCAAGGTCGGCGAGGTCAGCAAGATTGCGCTCGACAAGAGTGACCCCAATCGCGTCATCGCCCGTGCGCGCGTCACCTCTGATGTGCCCATCAAGACCGACAGCTACGCCACGCTGGAGCCGCAAGGCATCACCGGCGTGAACTATGTCCAGATCACCGCCGGTACGCCCGACAAGAAGCTCCTGAAGGACACTGTCGAGAACGGCCGGGTGCCTGTGATCCGCAGCCAGCGTAGCGCTCTTTCTGACCTGCTGGAGGGCGGTGGAACGGTGCTGACCCGCACCATCGAGGCGCTGGACCGGGTCAATCGCGTGCTCTCGGACGACAACATCCAGAGCTTCAGCGCGTCGCTGAGCGACGTTCAGTCCGTGACCGCCGAGCTGCGTGAGCGCAAGGCGATCATCGCCGACGCTCAGAAGGCCCTGCAGAGCATCGACGCGACCGCCGCCGAAATCGCCGCGCTGTCCGCGTCCACCCGCGGCGTCGTCGAGGGCGATGGACGGCGGTCGATCAAGGAACTGGCCGACGCCGCCGGAGAGATCAAGGCGGCCGCCAAGGACGCGCGCGGCATGATCTCCCGGCTGGAGGGTCCGACCACCGACTTTGCCACCACCGGCCTGCCCCAGCTTTCGCAGGCCATCGTCACCCTGCAGTCGGCGGCCGAGTCCCTGGATCGCCTGGTCGGCCAGGTCGAACAAAATCCGCGAGGCCTGGTCAGCAAGGCGCCCGCCAAGGAACTGGAGGTCAAGCCGTGAACCCGTTACGCCATGTTGTCCGCGGTCTCGCCGTCGCTGCGACGGCAGTCGCCCTCGCCGGCTGCGTCAGTCTGTTTCCCAAGACCGACCCCGCCGCGCTGTACCGGTTCGGCAACGATCCCGTCGCGCCGGTTTCCAAGGGGCCGGCCGGCGCCCTGTTCGGGGTGTTCAAGACCCCGACGGTCTTTACGCGCGCCGCAGCCGGTGATCGCATCCTGACCTTCACCAAGGGCGAGGCGGCCTATATCGCCGGCGCACGCTGGGTGTCGCCGGCCAGCGTGCTGTTCGATGAAGCTGTCTCACGCGCCTTTGAGGCCGATCCGGGCCGTGCGCGACTGATCGGTCGCGGCGAGGTCGCCAAGTCCGATCTTATGCTCAGGCTAGAGGTTCGTTCCTTCGAGACCATCTATACCGATGGACCCAAGGCGGCGCCCGAGGTGCTGGTTCAGGTTCGCGGCGTCCTCAACCGCAGCAGCGACAGGGTCCTGGTCGGCGACCAGGTCTTCGAGGCCCGGATTAGGGCCTCGGACAACCGTGTCGGTCCGATCGTCGAGGCCTATGACAGCGCAACGGGCCAGGTGCTCGGCGAGGTCACGGCCTGGGTCAGCGCCGCCGGAGGCGCGATCGAGAAATAGGTCAGAGTGCTGAAAGCGGTTCGATCACGTCGCCATAGCCGGCGTCAGGCTGGATCCGCAGGCCCTGCCCTTCGACCCACGGCTCGACCGTAATCAGCGGCCTTTGCAGCGACCGCGCTATGGCGTCGGTCGGGCTTGTGCTCTCGGCCAGCAGTTGCAGGTTCATGCGGGTGGGAAAAATCACCTTGCGGGTCCCGGCGGCGGCCATTTCCAGCGCCTGCCCCGGCGCGATCCATTCGGCGTCGACGGCTTCGTGGCCATCACAGATCGCCTGCTGGGCGCCCGGCGCATGGGCGGCGTAGAACCAAGTGTCGAACCGCTTCGGCATCAGCTTGGGCGTGATCCAGCGGGCAAAGATGGTCAGGGCGGCCAGATCCAGCTTCAGGCCCAGCTCGCCCACCACATCGATGAACGGCAGTCGATCCTCGGCCACCGCGGCCCGGACCTCGACCGCCGCCTCACCTTCATAGAAGGCTCCGCTGGGGGCACGGGCCAGCAGGACGCCGGCCTCTTCATAGGCTTCGCGGATAGCGGCGATGCGCAGCGCCGGGCCGTCCTCCCCCACAGCGTCCCAGCCTGTGGCCAGATCGCGCCAGCGGGGGTCGTCGTCGCCCGCGTGGCTCTTGCCGCCGGGAAACACCAGGGCGCCTCCGGCGAAATCGATCTGGTGGTGCCGCTTGACCATCAGCACTTCGAAAGCCGGTGCGTCTCGAAGCAGCAGTACGGTGGCGGCCGGGCGGATCAAACCATGCGGAGACTCTGACATCCCAACAGATTGGCGCGGTTCAGCCGACTTGCACAGTCAAGATCGAACAGATGTTCGCCCTATGGGTATGCTGATCAGCCCGTAGCGGCGTGGCTTTGCCGCGCCAGGCGATCCATGCGTTCCAGCAGGTAGTCGGAGTCCTCGCGCGAGATCGACTGCGGCGAGGTCAGGAAACGCTGGATCATGTGCTCCTGGAAGCGCTCGCGATCCTGGGTGCGGCCGTCAAATTCCATGGCGTGGAAGGCGTCGACCCCCGCGCGGAAGGCCGCATAGAGACGCGACGGCAGGCCCGCGCGCTCGCAGATCGCCTTCAGGCCCAGCTGGCCGGCGTCGTGGATCATCAGCCAGGTGCGATGATGCGGCACCCCCGCCAGTTCGGCGACAGCCCATTCGAAGAAGGTCATGTGGCCGTGGGCCAGGGCGCGCAGCAACAGCGATGGCGTCAGACGTTGCACCCGGTTGAGGTGCTGAACAAAGGCCTTGGGGTCCACCGCGCGGCCGGCCTGGTCGACCAGGTCGATGGTCGCGCGCTCCTTGGCGCCGACTACCAGTTCCAGCACCCGCTCGGGCGATAGGGCATGGTGGCTGAGGATGTGATCGCGCAGCTGGTCGCCGACCATGTCGATCAGGCGCTCACTGACCGCCAGCGGCAGGGCCGAGCGATAGGCTACCGCCTGCAGCACCTGCTCGGACTTGGAGAACCGGTCCAGCGCCTTCTGCAGCGCCATATCGGAGAAGCGGGCGTTGTCGTTCGCGCAGATGACCGCCACGGCCTCTTCGGTGCCCGACTCGACCAGAACCGAGGTCACGCGCGTCGACAGCTTGGGCCGCTTGGCTACGGCCATCTGACGGGCGGCGCCGCCCATGCGGACGATCTCGGCCAGATCATTGTCGCTGAAGACCGGCGAGAAGGTGATGATCGGCAGCGAGATGCTCTCGACATCCCGCGCCAGACGGTTGGCGACGTCCGGCGGCAGGCTGGGCGAGTTCTTCAGCGTCACGGCCATGGCCCGACGCACCAGCTCGGCGGCGTCCGTCGCCATCACCCGCAGAATGTCGTGAGCGATCTGGCGCTCGTCATCGGCCAGGTCGGCGCGGTCGATGGTGCGGCACAGCTTATGGGCAGCGAGCGCGCGCTCGTCAGCCGTGGCGCCCTTCACGAGCATCCGGATATCGTTGTCGGTCAGTGCCGCGCGGGTGGTGGCCATGGAAGGTTCGCCGAACCAGAGGGATGCAGATCAGCTCTACCATGTCCTGTTAGGCTTAATGATTGTTTGAACTGAAACCTGTGGATTAACGATGCCCCGTAACCAGCCGCAAACCGTGATCGCCTAGGCTCCGCGCTCAACAGCCGAGGAATGCGATCCTTGTTCGCCGAGCGCCGCCCTTCTGATCCCTCGACGCGCGGCGCAAACCTCGCCATGGCGCTTGACGCCCAAACCGCGCTGTTGCCTTACGCGCTTGGGGTTTTCGCGATCAGCCTGCCCATTTTCACCTGGGTCGGATCGTTCGCCGACGACGCCTTCTGGATGCTTTCCAGCTTCGTCGTTTTCGCCATCAACTGGGGCGCCTTCTATGCGGCGGTCAGCTGGCTGCGCGGCGAAGGGTCGCAAGATCTTAAACGTCGGGCTCGCGTGCAGCTCCTGGGCGGCCTGCTCTGGGCCGTAGCCGTGATCCAGCTGTCGGCCTTCGCCAACGCCGCCGGCCCGGTCCGGGAGACATTGCTTCTGCTGGCCACGGCTGCAGCGGTGCTGTGCATTTTCTTTTCCTCGACATCGCTTCCAGCCCTGCTCCTGACCGCGCCTGTCGCCGCCGTCGGCCCCTTGGTCGCCCTGTTCTCGCAGCCCGAAAGCCGCCATGCCGGCGTCATGGCCTGGGGCGCCATCGCCTTGACCCTGGCCATGGCGCTGGTCCTGAACCGCATGATCCGCCGGCAGCATGCGCTGGCCGAGGCGCACGAGCGCCTGATCCAAGAACGCCTCGCCGTCCTCGACGCCGCGGAACGCACGGCGCGCTCCAAGTCCGACATCGTCGCCACCCTGAGCCACGAAATCCGCAATGGCTTGACCGGCGTAACCCACGTCCTGGCCGCCGCCGCAGGCAAGGGCGGCCGCGCCGCCCCGTCGCGCGAACAGCTGAACGCCGCCCTCGACGCCGCCCAGGACCTGATCGCGGTGTTGAACGCGACCCTCGACTCCGAGACCGCCGAGTCCGGTCGCCTGGCTGTCGAGGCCCTGCCCTTCGAGCCGGTCCGTCTGCTGCGGGACCTGGCCCTGCTGGAACGTCCCCACGCCCTGGCCAAGGGCCTGGAACTGGCTGTCCATGTCGATCCGCTCCTGGATCGCCGCACGCGCGGCGCGGTTCTGGCCGACGCCATGCGGACACGTCAGATCATCGCCAACTTGCTGGGCAATGCCGTCAAGTACACCGTAAGGGGCCGCATCGAGGTTCGCATCGAGCTGCGCGGCGACGTGGTAGCCATAGAGGTCGCCGATACCGGTCCTGGCCTCACGTCCGAGGAACTGGAACACGCGTTCGAGCCCTTCCGCCGTGTCGAGCGCACCGGCGCGGGGGTCAATGGCGCAGGCCTTGGCCTGTCCCTGTCGCGTCAGCTGGCCCGCCTGATGGGCGGCGCCCTTGACGCCCGCAGCGCCGTCGGCGTCGGCAGCTGCTTCACCCTTACCCTGCCCTTTGACCAGACCCTGACCTGCATAACCGAAACCGCCGAAGAGGCTGCTCAGGCCGCCGAAGCCCCCGGCGCGCCCCGTAGCCTGCGCGTGTTGATCGCCGAGGACGACGCGTTGAACGCCGCCATGCTGCGCGCGATTCTCGAGCAGCTGGGCCACCAGGTGGTCCACGCCCAGAACGGCCAGCGGGCCGCTGACCTCGCCCGGATCGCCGAATTCGACCTGCTGATGCTGGACGGCCGCATGCCGGTGCTCGACGGTCCGGGCGCCGCGGCCGCCGTCCGCGCCCTGGATGGCAAGAACCGCGACATGCCGATCATCGCCGTGATCGACGGCGACGCTGACGAGGCTCGCGACTGCATGGACGCCGGCGCCGACATCGTCCTGCGCAAGCCGGTCTCCGTGGCCGGCGTCGCCCGCGCGGTCGCCGACGCCTCGGCGTTGGAGCGCTTGACCGTGGCCGGGCGAGCCGCCGCCTGAAGGCTTCAAGATTTGACAAGGCGGCCCGACAGGTGGATCAATGATCCCCATGTTCGTGCGATCGACATTCCGGCGTTTTCGCCACCACGGCGGTAGCCTGCAAGCAGGCCTCTAGCCCCGGACAATCCGCGCCGACGGCGCAGGGGTTCGGGGCGACACTTCCATCTCATTTACATTGATGCCTGCCGGTCAAACGGCGCGTCTTTTCATGTCAAATCCAGGAGTCCTCCATGCCTTTACCGGCAGAAGCTTTCGCGCGCCCGCACATTATCATCGCTGATACTGAAGCCGAACAGCTTTCGGCCCTCGCCCTGCAAATGGAGCATGCCGCGCCCCTCGCCGCCGGCCTGCTGCTCGAGGAGATCGACCGTGCAGAAATCCGGCCCGACGGCGACATGCCCGACAATGTCGTCCGCATGCGATCCATCGTTCAGTTCGAGGACGACGCCCACGGCGCCAGACGCACGGTCTTGCTGGTCTATCCCTCGGAGGCCGACATCGCCGCAGGCAAGATCTCGGTCCTGACGCCGGTGGGCGCGGGATTGATCGGCCTGTCCACCGACCAGGAGATCCAGTGGCCCGACCGCGATGGCCATGAGCGGGCCCTGCGGATCCTGAAGGTCAGGCAGCCCGCCCGCCTGGCGTTCTGAGGGCTGCCGTTGGGTAAGCCTTCCCACCTTCGCGTCCCTCGCCCACACTCGTCGCAACGACAAGAAAAGCGGGAGGATGCGATGCTGGAAGGACTCCGGGTCATCGAGCTGGCCACCTATATCGCCGCGCCCGGCGCGGCGGGGATCATGGCCGACTGGGGCGCCGATGTGATCAAGGTGGAGTCGCCCGAGGGCGACCCGATGCGGCGCTTTTTCGACACCATCGCCTCACAGCAGGACGCCAATCCCGTCTTCGAGCTCGACAATCGGGGCAAGCGCGCCGTGGTGCTTGATATCCGCTCTGATACCGGCCGCGAGGCGATGAAGGCCCTGGTCGCGACCGCCGACGTGTTCCTGACCAATGTCCGCCCCGGCGCCCTGGCGCGGGCGGGCCTGGATCACGAAGCGCTGAAGGCGGTCAATCCCCGCCTGATCTATTGCAGCCTCACAGGCTATGGTCTTGAGGGTCCGGACGCGGACAAGGCCGGCATGGATGTCGCCGCCTTCTGGTCACGGGCTGGCGTCGGATCGATCACCGCCCCGAAGGGCGCAGAGCCCTTTCCGATCCGCACCGGCATGGGCGACCACGTGACCTCTCTGGCCACGGTGTCGGCGATCCTGGCGGCCGTATTCGAGCGCCAGACCACAGGCGTGGGCCGCTTGGTCGAGACCTCGCTGCTGCGCGCCGGCGTCTACGCCATCGGCTCGGACATGGCGATCCAGCTGCGATTCGGGAAACTGGCCTCGACGCGCGGACGGCGCGAGGCGATCCAGCCGCTCGCCAACTTCTTCAAGACCCGCGACGGGCGCTGGATCTGCCTGTTGCCCCGACAAGGCGCGACGGATTGGGCCCGGATCGCGGAAGCGGCCGGCAGGCCCGAACTGGTCGA
>NCEV01000028.1:39210-71040 GCA_002280875.1 Caulobacter sp. 32-67-35
CCGGCCCGCTTTCCGGGCGCGCTGGATGGTCCGCGTGGCCCCGCGCCGAAGCTGGGCGCGGATACGGCGGCGGTGTTCAAGGAACTGGGATGGACCGAGGACCGCATCGCGGCCCTGACCGGCCCTAGCGGTTGAGCTTGCCGTCCTTGGCCTCGGCCAGGACACGCAGCATCTCGCTGGAGAACATGGAGCTGGCCAGACGCTGGCCCGAGCCGACGCCCGAACCCAGGCTGCCAAACGTGGTGTCGGCGTCCTGAGAGCCGCGCAGGATCAGCTCGACCACCGCCTCCTGCTGCTGCAGGCGCTCCAGCCGGCGCCCGCTGGCGTATTGGACAAAGCCCTGATCGGCGCCGCTATCGCGGGGCGCGCCCGTGGCGCGACCCGCGCCGCCGGTCTTGGTGAGGTTGGCATAGACCTCGCTGACGGTGGCCGCGCGACCTTCGCGATAGAAGATTGAGCGATTGGCCTGGGCGGCTTCGGGAAACAGCGACGCGGCGCTGGCGCCGGGGGTCTTGTTGGCGGCCTCGATCAGCCGCGCCGAGCCTTGCGGCCCCAGAAAGTGCGCCGCGTAGAGCTCGCCCGCCGTCGGCGTCCGCCCGACCCGGCCGCGCAGATAGGAGGCGTGGTCCGACGCCAGCTCGCCGGCCATCAGCGAGGCGGCGTGCGGGTCCATCTTCAGCGCCAGCACGGCCTTGCGGGCCTCGTCGCCGGCGACCCGAAAACGACCGTCCGAGCCCTGCGAGATCAGATCGGCATAACGGGCATAGCCGTACTTCGCGCCGTGCTTCTTCAGCGTGCCCAGCCAGGTCTGGTCAACGAACTGGAACAGACCGGAGGCCGACGAGGTCCGCGCCTTGGCGGTGGGGTTGTAGCCGCTCTCGCGCTTGGCTGTGCCCATCAGGAACGTGAAATCTACCCCGGTCGCGCTGGAAGCGCGCTGGATCGCCGATTCTACGACGCTGCGGATGGATTGGACGGCCATGGACACCATGCCTGAACGATCATGGTTAATCGCCTCTTAACCCCATCGATTTCGGTGCTGTGAGGCGCAACATGTCGCAGCCGTCGGCGTCAGACAAAATGGCCGGGCCTGCTGACAGACCCGGCCTTCCAGCTAGTAGCTCTTGGGCAGGCCCAGCACGCGCTCGGCGATGAAGTTGAGGATCATCTCGCGGCTGATCGGCGCGATGCGAGCGATCATGGCTTCGCGGAAGTAGCGCTCGACATCGTATTCCTTGGCATAGCCCATGCCGCCATGAGCCAGGACAGCGTTCTCGCAGGCGGTGAAGCCGGCTTCGGCGCCCAGATACTTGGAGGCGTTCGCCTCGGCCCCGCAGTCCTTGCCCATGTCGTAGAGCGCCGCCGCCTTGAAGGCGAGCAGGTTGGCGGCCTCCAGCTCGGCCCATGACCGGGCCAGGGGATGGGCGACGCCCTGGTTCTGGCCGATGGGCCGACCGAACACCACGCGCTCCTTGGCGTAGGTCGTGGCCTTGGCCAGAGCGGCGCGCCCCAGGCCGATCGCCTCCACGGCGAACAGCACCCGCTCGGGATTCAGACCATGCAGCAGATAGGCAAAGCCCTTGCCCTCCTCGCCCACCAGATCCTCCTGGGGCACGAACAGGTCCTCGATGAAGAGCATGTTACATTCGACGGCCTTGCGACCCATCTTCGGGATCGGCTTGGCCTCGATCTTCTCGCGGTCGGTATAGAACAGGCTCAGGCCCTGGGTCGGCTTGGCGCACTGATCCTTCGGCGTGGTCCGGGCGATGATCAGGATCTTGTTGGCGCGCTGGGCGCCGGTGGTCCAGATTTTCCGGCCATTGAGGCGATAGCCGCCATCGACCTTTTCCGCGCGGGTCTCCAGGCTGGAGGTGTCCAGGCCCGAATTGGGTTCAGTCACCGCAAAGCACATCTTGTCCTCGCCCGAGATCAGGCGCGGCAGGTGCCTGGCGCGCTGCTCGTCGGAACCGAACTTGACGATCGGCATGGGACCAAAAATGTTCAGGTGGATGGCCGACGCGCCCGAGAAGCCAGCGCCCGACTCCGCCACCGCCTGCATCATCACCGACGCCTCGGTCAGGCCCAGGCCGGCGCCGCCGACACTTTCAGGCATCGCCACACCCAGCCAACCGCCCTCGGCGATGGCGGCGACAAACTCCTCGGGAAAGTTTCCGGTCTCGTCGGTGCGGCGCCAGTAGTCATCATCGAAGCCGGCGCATAGCTTGGCTACGCCTTCGCGGATCGCTTCCTGTTCTTCGGTCAGCCAAAATCCCGACATCTCTTCCCCTGCGCTTTCAAGCCTCGAGCTCCTGATCGAAACGGCGCGCATCAAGCTGCGCCCCATCCTGGCCCGGGTCCTTGTCTGTCAAATAGGCCGCGACCAGACCCGCGACAAGCGGGGCCAGCAGCCATCCGTTGCGTCGGGCGCCGACCGCAAGCAGGATCCCGGCCCGGGCGCTCCAGCCGACCAGCGGAAGGCCATCGGGGGTAGAGGCGCGCACGCCGACCTCAATCGCCACGGTCGCCTTCGCAAGAGCGGGCCGCAGGGCTATCGCCGCCTGGAGCAGCGGATTTGTTATCGCGGGGTCAGGAGACAGATCGTCTCGACCAAACTCCATCGTCGCCCCCACCTTCATCGGCGCTCCGGGACACAGATAGACGCCCGAGCCGCGCACGACCGAACCTGCGGCCTGCCCCGGATCCAGCTGCAGGATCTGCCCCTTAATCGGCGCCAGGGAGGCGGTCTCCGGCGCCAGCGCCCCGTCGCGCTGGGAGGCTCCCGTGGCCAGCACAAGGACATCGAAGCCCTCGACCCGTCCATCGGACAGCGTCAGCGCGCCGGGCTCGAAGTGGGTGACCGAAGCCGCCTCGAAAACAACGCCGAGGGCGCTTGCCGCCGTTCGAAGAGCCGCTAGGGTGCTGCAGGCGTCCAGCCGCCAGTCCTCGTTGAGGATCAGGGCTCCGTCCGGCTCGCGACGCTGCGGCAGACCCAGAACCTGTCGCCGCGCATCGATCTGGCAGAGCCAGTCAGCCTCACCCTCGATGCGCACGTCAGCCTGCAGGATTTCGACATCCAGACCTTCGACGAAGGTCGGCCACAGGTCCCGCGCCCGCCGAAGAAGAGCAAGATGGGGCGTCGAGGTCGCATCGAACAGGGCTTCACTCGCAGGCGCCAGCATGCCGGCCGCGACGCCCGACGCGTTGTCGCCTGGCCTGGCCGGATCGAAGACCGTCACGGCCAGGCCGGCGCGCGCCAGGGCCAAGGCGCTGGCCAGGCCAAAAACGCCGGCGCCGGCCACCGCGATGCGCGCGCCTGACTCAGTTCTCATGCGGCGCAAACACCCGCCGATAGGCCAAAGGTCAAGCCCTTCAGGTCAGTTTCACGCAACAGGGCCGACAGGCTCGACCCTGGCGCGCATTGACGCAGTGGGGGTGCGCAGGCGTGACTATGGCCGCCAGCTGGGGTTATCCTGCGTCATCCCGCTGCGTCACTCTCCCTTGGGAGGCTCTGATCCGCGCCGCTGGAGGGAATGGATTGGCATGAAAGACAAACCCGCCGCCGACCTGGCGCACCCCGTCGACCTGTATGTCGGCGCTCGCTTGAGAATTCGGCGCAAGGTCATGAACCTGAGCCAGACGCAGGTCGCGGACGCCCTGGGCATTACCTTTCAGCAAATCCAGAAGTATGAGCGAGGCTCGAACCGCATCAGCGCCTCCAAGCTCTATGACGCAGCCCGTCTACTGGAAGCTCCGGTGTCCTACTTCTTCGAGGGCCTCGACGAGACCGATGGCGGCAATGACGATGGCTTCGCCCAGCGCATGACCGAGTTCGTCTCGACCTCGGAAGGCCTGGAACTGGCCGCCCTGTTTCCGCGGCTCGATGACCGACGCCTGCGCCGGCGTGTGGTGGATCTGGTCCGGGCCATGGTTGAGGAAGAGCCGGGCTGAGCCTCGCCGCGCTTCAGTCGAACGCCAGCCGGAGGCCGATCCGGGCCATGCGGGGATTGGCGTAGCCGGCCACGCCGTTGGCCGTGCGCGAGACCTCGATCTCTTCATCCAGCAGGTTGTCAGCCGCCAGATAGGCCGTGACGCCTCTGGCCAGTCGCCAGTCGGCGCGCGCGTCGATCCGCAGACTGGCGCCCAGAACTCGGCTGTTGAGATCATCGTCGAACCGTTTTCCCTCCCAGGTGAGATCGACGTCCAGATCAAGCCGGCTGGAAACGCGCCATTGCATGCCCGTCGTGGCGCTCCAGATCGGCGCCTGAGCGGGCCGCTTTCCCGTCAATTGGGGCGCCGCCGCGCCGCCGTCGACCCGGGCGTCGGTTACGGAGAGAGCGGCCCGGACATCCAGCGCGGCGCCAAGCTTGCGCGTGGCGTGCGCTTCAAGTCCGATGGCGGTGATCTCGCCGGTATTGCGCCGCTCGCGCAGCACGCCGCCAGCAGGCACGAAGCCCGCGCGCGGAAAGACCGCCGGCCCCGCGCCGAGGGTGACATTGGCGATGGGATCCTCGATCCGGTTCCAGAACGCCGTCGCCTCGAGCAGGTAGTCCTGGCCCCGGGCGGACACCCCGGTCTCAAGGCCAAGCAGCCGCTCAGGCCGCAGGGCGGAATTGGCTTCAGTGATATCGTTGCCGACGCGAAAGGGCCGGTGAAGTTCGTTCAGGGTCGGCGGGCGAAAGCCGCTGTAGGCGGCCAGCCGCAGCGCTCCTCCCTGGCCCAGGTCCCGGCGTGCGCCGAGACGGGCGGTGGCGACCTGACCGTCGCGGTCTGCGGGTCGATCATCCAGAAGAACCGCGCCATTGGCGGCGTCGCGCTCGATCCGCAGGCCGTTGCTGGAGGTCCAGCGATCCAGTCTCAGGCCGCCGGCCAGCAGCCATTGATCTTGCGTGACGGCGCCCTCGGCATAGGCGCCCGCCACCGAGGTCTCACCGCCGGCGCGACGATCACGGGTGAAGGCGCCGGCCATGTAACGGAAGCGCTCGCGCACCTCGCCGTCGGCGAAACGGGCGTCCAGACCAAACTCGCCTTCGAACCGGGGCCCGCTCCAGCGTAGGGCGGCGTTGACGCCCTGACCAGTCGCGGGGGTCTCATACTGATCATTGGCCGGCGTGGTGGTCGCGCGATTGGCTGCGACGGCGACGGCGCTGTTGGCCAGGTCGCTGTCGCGTCGCCAGGCCTGCAGCCTCCAGCCCCAACCGGTTTCAGAGGGTGTTCGGGCCAGCGTGGCGCTGAGAGCCGAGCCGGTGGCCTTTGCGCGCGCGCCGTTCAGACCTGCGCCCCGGTCTTCGCTGTATCCGCCCAGCCGCACCGACAGTTCAGCCTCGCCGACCGGAGCGTCGAGCCGCAGGGCGGCGCTGCGGGCGTCGAGGTCGACAGGGGTGTCAGCCGCGCCCCGCGCCCGGCCGCGCACCGGCGTGTAGCCGTCGCCGCGATCATAGGCGCCGCTGGCCATGAGCCGCACCTGACCGATCTGAACCGCCCCCGCCCCCGAGGCGCGTGCCGTTCCGAACGTTCCGGTCGAGAGATCCGCAACCGTTCCGGCGTCGCGCTCGCGCAGTGAAATCACGCCTGTCAGCGCGCCGGCGCCATAGGGGCCAGCGCCTGCGCCGCGTACGATATCGGCGCCGGCCACCCCCTCCGGCGCCAGCTGCGACCAGATCACCCAGCCGCCGAACGGATCGTTCAGCGGGGCGCCATCCAGCAGCACCAGCGTCCGCCCGGCCCCCGAAGGCGCGATGGCCCGCAGGCTTATCCCCTGCGTGGTGGGATTGGCCGAAAGGCTGGAGGTCCGTCGGAAGAGCGACACGCCGGGCGTCCGGCTCAGCGCCTCATCGATACGCACGGCCCCGGCCAGTTCAGCCTCGTCGAGCCGCACCACGGAGAACGCCGCCTCGCCCCGCAAGGGCGGCAGGCGCGCGGCGGAGACCACAACGGGCGCGACAGCAGCAGGCGGCAGATCAACCGGCACGGAAATCGACTTTCATCAAAAGGGTCTCTGACGTCCTGAGGCGCAAGTCACGGCCGAATCCGCTGCCCCGCCAGGCTCTCAACCTGCATGGCCCGTCGTCTTCCCGAAAGGCCTATCGCTCGCCCGCCAGGGCAAGCTCGCACAAGGCCGGGTAGCAAAGTCAGCAAACCCCCAGGCTCAACGGAACCTCGGAGAAGCTTCAACGGTTTCAGAATGCGGCCAAATTTCTGGCCGCACAGGGGAAACATTCTCCATGCGCATTGCTCAGGTCCCCCCGCTGTATGAGGCTGTTCCGCCTCGCCTCTATGGCGGAACCGAACGCGTGGTCGCGCATCTGACAGACGCTCTTGTGGAGCTGGGTCACGATGTGACCCTGTTTGCCAGCGCCGAGGCCCGAACCACAGCGAAGCTGGTCGTGGTCCGCGATCAGGCCATCCGCCTCGACCCTGCTCCGCTCAAGTCGGACCTCGCAGCCCACCTGGCCATGCTGCTGGACGTCCGCGATCGCGCCGAAGAATTCGACGTCATCCACTTCCACACCGACATGCTGCAGTTTGGTCTTTTCGCCTCTATGGCGGGCAAGACCCTGACCACCCTGCATGGCCGGCTGGATCTGAAGGACCTGGCCAACCTTTATCGACACTTTCCGGAATTTGGCCTGGTTTCGATTTCCGACTCCCAGCGCGTGCCGCTGCCGGACGCCAACTGGGTGGGCACCGTGCTGCACGGGCTGCATTCGGATATCGACACCTATCGCGCGAAAACCGATGGCTATCTGGCCTTCCTCGGCCGGATTTCGCCTGAGAAAGGTCCCGAGCGCGCCATCGCAATCGCCAAGCGCGTCGGGCGAAAGCTGAAGATCGCGGCCAAGATCGACCAAGCCGACATCGGCTATTTTCATCAGGTGGTTGAGCCCCTGCTCGCCGACCCGCTGGTCGAGTTCGTCGGCGAGATCGGGGACCAGGAAAAAGGCAGGTTCCTGGGCGGGGCGGACGCCCTGCTTTTCCCCATCGACTGGCCCGAGCCTTTCGGCCTGGTGATGATTGAGGCCATGGCGGCTGGCACCCCGGTGATCGCCTATGACCGCGGCTCGGTCCGCGAGGTGATCGAGGAGGGCCTCACCGGCTTTATCGTCAACAACGAGACCGATGCCGTGGCGGCCGTGCACCGCCTGCACCAACTGAGCCGGCGCGCCATTCGCGACCGCTTTGACCTGCGCTTCTCGGCCACGGCCATGGCCCGTCGGTATGAGACGCTCTACGAACAGATGATCGAGGCAGGCGATGTCGATCTAAACTTGGCGCAAAGCGCCTGACACGACAGGTCGATCTGATGGATGACGCTATTCTCGCTCCACCCCCGACGACGGATCAGGAAAGGACGGGCGAGCCGCGCCCGCCCTTCCCGCTCTATGCGCTGAAGGACCACGACACCTTCCTGGTCGCCGATGCCTTTGGCGACATTGGCGGGGTCGGCGACGGACTGTTCCACAATGACACCCGGGTGCTGTCAAAGTATCGGCTCACCCTGGGCGGCCACGCGCCGTCGCATCTCAGTTCGTCGTTGTCGCAGGACAACGTCTTCTTCAACTGCCACGCCACCAATCAAAACCTGCCGCTGCTCGGCGCGGCCGCGGCGCCGCATGGAACAATCCACCTGGAGCGCAAGCGTTTCCTGTGGGACCAGCGCTGCTACGAGCGCCTGACCTTCGCCAATTACAGCCGCGACCTGGTCATGCTGCCCGTCAGCCTCGAGTTTGGCGCGGACTTCAACGACATGTTCGAGGTGCGCGGGTCCAAGCGCGATGCGCGCGGACTGCGCACCACACCTGTGGCGGAAGGGCGCTCGGTGCGCTTTGCCTATACGGGCCTGGACGCAGTCGAGCGCAGTAGCGTGATCAGCTTTTCCGAACCCCCGGGCCGCCTGTCGTCCTCGCGGGCCGACTTCCTGTTCATGCTGTCGGCTGATGACCGGTTTGAACTGTATGTCGAGATCGGGCCAACCCTGTCGCCGCCGCCAACCCGGCAACGCTGGCGCGAAGCGGCGGCGAGAGCCCGGCTCAGCATGCGCCAGCGCACCCGGCGCGGCGCGCGGCTACACAGTTCGGGCCGGCTGTTCAACGAGTGGCTGGAAAAGTCCCGCGCCGACCTAGCCCTGCTGACCACCGAACTGGACACTGGCCCCTACCCCTATGCCGGCATCCCCTGGTTTTCGACCCCGTTCGGTCGCGACGCCATCATTACCGCCTGGCAGGTGCTGTGGATCCAGCCCGAACTAGCGCGGGGCGTTCTGGCCTATCTGGGCAAGCACCAGGCGGTCGAAATCTCGGCCTTCCAGGACAGCGCGCCTGGCAAGATCATGCATGAGACCCGCCGTGGCGAGATGACCGCCCTGGGCGAGCTTCCGTTCGGCCGGTACTACGGCGGCGTCGACACCACCCCCCTGTTCGTCGGCCTGGCCTGCGCCTATGCCGAGCGGACGGGGGACATGGCCTTCATCGACGGCCTGTGGCCCACCCTGCTGAACGCGGTCGGCTGGATCGAACAGTTCGGCGATAGCGATGGCGACGGGCTGATCGACTATGCGCGCGGGGCGGCCAGCGGCCTGTCCAACCAGAACTGGAAGGACAGCGAAGACAGCGTCTTCCATGCCGATGGCAGGTTCCCTGCCGGGCCCATCGCCGTCGTCGAGGTGCAGGGCTACGCCTATGCCGCCTTCAAGGGCATGGCCGATCTTGCCCGGCGTCGCGGGGACGGCGCCAACGGCAGGCGCTGGGCTGAGCGAGCTGAAACCCTGCGCCAGACAGTCGAGGCGCGCTTCTGGATGGAAGACCAGGGCTTCTACGCCATGGCCATCGACGGCGCCGGCCAGCCCTGCCGGGTGAGAGGCTCAAATCCCGGCCACCTGCTGTTTTCAGGCCTTCCCAGCCACGAGCGCGCCAAGCGGGTTACCGAGACCCTGCTGGGATCGGCCTTCCACGCCGGCTGGGGCCTTCGAACCCTGGCTTCGGGTGAGCCACGCTTCAATCCGATGTCGTATCATAACGGGTCGATCTGGCCCCACGATACGGCCCTCTGCGTTCTGGGCATGGCCCGCTATGGCGAGCGCCAGGGCGTGGTGCGGATGCTGGCTGGCCTGTTCGAAACCGCCGCCCATTTCGAGATGCGCCTGCCCGAGCTGTTCTGCGGCTTCTCACGCGCCGCCGGCGAACCCCCGGTGGCCTACCCCGTCGCCTGCCTGCCCCAGGCCTGGGCGGCCGGCTCGGTCTTCATGATGCTGCAGGCCTGCCTGGGCGTCACGGTGGATGGCTGGAAGGGCAAGGTCACTCTGAGCGACCCGCGCCTGCCCATCGGCGTGGACCGTCTGGACATCGACAGCATCGTTCTGGGCGACAAGGTGGTGGATATTCGTTTCAGCCGTTCTGGCGACAAGACCCGGGCCAGGATCAATCGCCAGGGTTCAACGGCTGGGGTCTGGCCAGGCCGACTGGAGCCCTTTTCGATCTGAACGCTTCACCACAGTCAGGCAAAAACGGGCGTGAAGTCAGTAGTCTAGACCGTTTTCGATCCGAAAACCGTTCCACAATGACTGGAAAACGCGCTGGCCCTCCCCAAGCGAAAAAGCGGGCGCGCGGGTTCCTGAGGCGGAGCTGGATGAGAGACGTTCGCGTCGGCAAGAAATTGACGCTGGACTGACCCAAGGGCGCCGCTCGTCTGATTGATCAAACGCCTGGCCTCGATGCGAGGCGGGCCCAACAGATCAGGAGGACGCCTAATGCCCGAAGCTCTCATCATCGACGCCTGTCGCACCCCGCGCGGTATCGGCAAGGTCGGCAAGGGCGCTCTGGCCGACTTCCATCCCCAGCATCTGGCGGCCACGGTCCTGCGAGCGCTCGCCGCTCGCAACAATCTGAACACTGCCGAGGTCGACGATATCGTGTGGGGCACCAGCACCCAGCGCGGCAAGCAGGGCGGCGATCTTGGGCGCATGGCGGCGCTCGACGCCGGCTATGACGTGCGCGCCAGCGGCATGACCCTGGACCGCTTCTGCGGCTCGGGCATCACCACGGTGAATATCGCCGCTGCCTCGATCATGTCGGGCATGGAGGATCTGGTCATCGCCGGCGGGACCGAGATGATGTCCTATACCGCCGCCACGGCCGACCGCTCTGCGGTAGGCCTGCTGGACTCTGGCAATCTGAGCCTGCGGGCGCGCCATCCGCAAAGCCACCAGGGGGTCTGCGCCGACGCCATCGCTACGCTGGAAGGCATCCCACGCCAGGCGCTGGACGAGCTGGCCGTGGTCAGCCAGCAGCGCGCTGACAAGGCGATCCGCGAGGGACGCTTTGACCGAGCCCTCGTTCCGGTGTTGCGCGATGATGGATCGGTCGCTCTGGACCGTGAGGAATTCCCCCGCCCCCAGACCACGCTGGAAAGCCTGTCGCAGCTGAAAGCCTCGTTCGAAATGATGGCCGGCGTGCCCATCGACGAGTCCGGCATGACTCTGGGCGGACTGATCCATCAGGTCTATCCGGACCTGAAGATCACCCACGTCCACCACGCCGGCAATTCATCGGGCGTGGTCGATGGCGCTGCAGCGGTGCTGCTGGCCTCTCCGGCCTATGCGGCGGCGCACGGTCTGAAACCCCGCGCCCGCGTGGTGGCCATGGCCAATATGGGCGACAGCCCGACCCTGATGCTCAACGCGCCCGTGCCGGCCGCGCGCAAGGTGCTGGCCAAGGCCGGCCTGACCGTCGAGGACATCGATCTGTGGGAGATCAACGAGGCCTTCGCCGTCGTCGCCGAGAAGTTCATTCGCGATCTGAACCTTGACCGGGAGAAGGTCAATGTGAACGGCGGCGCCATGGCGCTGGGTCATCCCATCGGCGCGACGGGCTCGATCCTGATCGGCACCCTCCTGGATGAGCTGGAGCGTCGCGATCTCAAGCGCGGCCTGGTCACCATGTGCGCGGCGGGCGGCATGGCTCCTGCGATCATCATCGAGCGCGTCTGACACCATCTCGAGCGCGGTAACCGACAAACGAAAAGGCCCCGGCAAACACCGGGGCCTTTTTCAGTCTCTGGCGATGGTACTGCCTCTCAGGCTTGAACTGAGGACCTCCGGTTCCACAAACCGGCGCTCTAACCAACTGAGCTAAGGCAGCGCATCGCGAGGGAGTGTCTTTAGTCGGAGGCGCGAACGGGATCAAGCGTCGAAACAGCCACCACAACGGAAAACGCCCCGAAGCCGGAGCTACGGGGCGTTCCTGTCTTTTCCGGTCTGCCCAGGCCCTATTGCGGGACCTGGAAGACGATCGGAACCGTGATGGCGCCGCCATCAACGGGCGAGCCGTCGAGGGTCTTTGGCTTCATCCGGAAGAGACGCGACAGACGCAGCGCCGCTTCACCGAAGCCATAGTCGGCAGGGTTCTCGGAGACCACCGAGCAGCCTACCAGAGCCCCCTTGGCCGTCACGGTGCACGAGATTGTCGCGCGGCCGTTAACTTCCATGCGTTGCGCACGATCCGGGTAGTACCGGGCCATGTCGTCCCCGCTCGGCTTGCGCGCCCAGTCAGGACGCGTGATGACCGAGGCGCGGGCCGGCGGATTTGCAGCCACCGGCGGAGCAGCCGAGATCACCGGCGGAGCCGTCTGTTCCACCCGCTTTTCAACGGGAGGGATCGGCAGCGGCGGCGGCGGCGTGATGTCCGGCGGCGGCGCGATCGGAGGCCTGGGCTGAACCACCGCCGGCGGAGGCGGAGGCTCATTGGTCGGCGGAGGCGGCGGCGGCGGCGGCGGCGGCGGCGGAGGCGGGGGCGGAAGCTCCACGTCTACGGCGTCATCCGAATACTGCTTCATCACCGATTCGAACTTCTGCTTTGCCAGATAGGCAAACAAAGCAGCGTGAACACCAACCACGACCAAGGTCGCGACACCGAAGGCGCCTAGACCCTTTTTACGTCGAGGGCCATCCGAGGTGAGCGGATCGTAGTGGCGATGCTCGGGCGTCTGTTGTTCAGCCATGCATTCACCCCTAGTTATCTTCCCGGCCGATGAGCGCCACGCTGTAGAAGCCGTTATCCTGGAGGGTGTTCATAACCTCCATGAAAGCTCCGTAGCGGGTCTTCTCGTCAGCCCGGATGTAGATACGCTCCTTGGTCGGATCGCGTCTGCCGATGTTCTTCGCGAGATCCTGCCCCATCTCATCCACTGTCGTCTCAAAGTCGCCAATGTAGACTTTGCCCGACTGCTGGATGGAGATGTAGACCGGCTTCGGCGGGGCATCCGACTGTTTCGCAACCGCCGGCGGCAGGTTTACTTCGACCGTCACGGAGGCGAGCGGAGCCGCGACCATGAAGATGATCAGGAGAACCAGCATAACGTCCACGAAGGGCGTAACGTTGATCTCGCTGTTCTGTTCGACGTTAAACCTGTCGCCCCCACCGCCTGAGAGTTTGGCGGCCATGGGTTTTACGCCCCCTTGTCGAGCTGGCGCGAGATGGCGTTCATCAGTTCAGCAACAAAACCTTCCGACCGCGTGCCGTAGGCCGAGATGCGGGTCTGGAAGTAGTTGTAGAAGATAACCGCGGGGATAGCGGCGAACAGACCGATACCGGTGGCGAGCAGCGCTTCGGCGATGCCGGGGGCGACGACGGCCAGGTTGGTCGTGTTGGTGTTCGCGATGCCGATGAACGAGGTCATGATCCCGTAGACGGTACCGAACAGACCGATGAACGGACCGCCCGAACCGACCGAGGCCAGGAACACCATGCCGCCCGACAGACGCTTAACCAGCGAGGCTTGCACCGCGTTGATGGCGTAGGTGGCGCGCGAGATGGTGGAGTCGCGGTGTTCGCCGCCGACAGCCAGACCGGCTTGACGCGACAGTTCGACTTCTTGGGCGGCCGCGGCGGCCATATCGGCCATCGGGTTGCCTTCGAATTCTTCCGACGACCCGATGCGGGCGATGTCGGCGATCGAGCGAGCGCCGCGGAAGGCTTCCAGGAACTTGTCCGACTGCTTGTTGAGCGCGCCGAACTCGAAGATCTTCGTGATCAGCAGAACCCACGAGAAGACCGAGGCGAGGATCAGGCCGATCATCACGACCTTAACGACCACGCCGGCCTGCATGAACATGCCGACGGGGGTGAGGGAGTGGCTTTCAGCCTTGGCGGGTTCTTCAGCGGCGGGCTCTTCAACCGGAGCCGGAGCCGGAGCAGCGGCGGCGTCAGTGGCCGGAACTGCGGCGCTTTCGGCGGCGGCCGGGGCGGGAGCCGCGGCGTCCTGAGCGAAAGCCGGGGCGCTTGCCATCAGCGCGAGCGCGCCAACGAGAGCGATGAGGGGGGTCTTCCGTTTAATGTCGAGCATCTGTCGCCAGTTCCTGATTGGTCTAGCACGTTTGGACCGAGGGTCGTCGCGCGAGAGCCCGTTACGCCCCTCGCGAGGACCAGGCCCTCCAGAAGGATCGTTTCGAAGCGCGGATGACCAAAGCCTCCGGAGAGGCTCTGACCTTACCCCAATGTTAGAATTGCGGCAGGGGTCCTTTGGCAACCCCTTTTCGTACCGTCAAGGGGTTCTTCTGGGCACAAAATTATCGCCCCGGCGACGTTCCACCCCCGCTTGCTGCGGCGCACAAAAGGGAAATCAGGATTTAGGGGCGGTTTTTCCCTGCCAACGGGAATATCCACGCTGCACTGCAGCATAAGAACAAAACGCTGGTTGGCGAAACGCGGGCGCCCAGCGACGCTCCATTGTGCGCCATCATGAAAGGCGCGCGTTCTGCATATCGGCCTGGCAGATCGATATTCAAGGCGCCGGCTGGACGGCCGCCGCACCTCCAAGGGATCTGACGACGGCGCGAGATCGCCGGACGCGGCCCATCTGTTCTAAATCATTGAAAAAGTGGTGGTGCCTGGAGCCGGATTCGAACCAGCGACACGCGGATTTTCAATCCGCTGCTCTACCAACTGAGCTATCCAGGCCCTTGGGCCTCGCGGTCCGAAAACCGCTTCAGCGCCCGCCTTGCAGCGGGGAGCCGCGTCTATAGGCGAGGCCGATTTGGTTGTCCAGCGCCCTAATCGTCATTCCTGTAGATGTCTTCGGACGAAAGATTTTCATCCTCGTCATCGCTGGCGGGCACCACATAGCGACCCGATAGCCACCGCTGCAGGTCCACGTCCGAGCAGCGCTTGGAACAGAACGGGCGGAACCCCGGATCGACCGGCTTGCCGCAGATGGGGCAGCCAATGCTCATGTTGCGGACACCTCGATACGCTCGACCGGCCAGCCGGCGACAGAGTCGATGACGAATCTCCGGCCCAGACGATCGGCCACGCCGGCGTCCAGAACAGCAAAGGACTCGGCAACGGCCTGGGCGCATCGCGCGGTGAGCCGGCCCCCGGGGTCCGCCCTGCCCTCCCGCTCCAGCGCCCGCGCCACCCGGCGCGCCACGGCGGCGGGATTGGCCTTGCCGCTGGCGTCCAGCAAGCGATCGAGAATCGACCGGCCCCGCCGGGGAACCGTCATCTCCAGGGTGCCGAAACGGCTGATCGCCCCGATGGCCACACCGGGATTGTCGACGGAAAAGGCGTTGCGAGCCGCCGTCGACAGGGCCTGGCCGTCATGCCCGCGCCCAACGAGGTCGAAGACGACGATGCCGCCCAGCCCCTTCAGGCGCAGGATTCGGGCGGCTACGCCCAGGGCCGCCATATTGGCCTGGCGCGCGGCGCGTTTGGCGTCCAGGCCCTCACGCGCCCCCAGGTCGACATCCACGGCCACCAGGGCGCGAGTCGGCTCTATGCTGATGTCGCCGCCGCCTGGCAGGGCGAAGATCGTTTCCAGCGCTTCAGCCTCGGCGGCCTCGACGGCGGCCAAGGCGGCTTCTCCGCCGGTGGGCGATCCGGATTTCACCAGCAGCCGCAGCTGTTGTTCGACAGTAAAGGCGGGCTCCGTCACGCGGGGCTCGCCCTCCCCTTCCCCGATGAAGCGGGCCACGGCCGACTTGTCGCGGCGCGAGGGGGTGCGAATCTCGATCTCGACCAGACCGCCCTCGACCAGCTTGGGCATGTCGGGCCGCAGCGGCAGCAGCACGTCCTGGCCGCCGGGCAACTGGACGAAGGCCGAGGCGAAGGCCTTTTCGATCTTGCGGATGCGGGCCACGCCGCGAACACCTTCGACGTCCAGCGGATCATCACCGTCCCAGGTGGCGATCAGCCGCTCGGGGCGACCATCCAGGGTGACGACGCCGACGGTCTCGCCGACGCCTTTATAGAGGTATGCGCGTCTCTCACTCATTTGCCACTCCAGCCCAGGCCGCGCAGCAGGTTCAGGGTCTCGTACAGCGGCAGGCCGACCACGCCGGTATAGGAGCCATGCAGGTCGATGATGAATCCGCCCGCCACGCCCTGGACGGCATAGCCGCCGGCCTTGCCGCGCCATTCGCCGCCAGCCAGATAGTCGGCCTTCTCGATATCGGAGAGCTGCTTGACCTGCACCCGCGTCTCGACCAGCCTCGAGGCCTCGCGGCCATCAGGGGCGATCACGGCCACGGCGGTCAGCACCTTGTGATTGCGGCCAGACAGAAGCGCCAGACACCGGATCGCCTGCTCCTCGGTCTCGGCCTTGGGCAGAATGCGCCGACCCACGGCGACCACGGTGTCGGCGGCCAGGACGAAGTCACCCGGCGACCGGCTAGCGACCGCCCGCGCCTTGTCCCGCGCCAGGCGCAGGGCATGGAGCCGCGGGGTTTCGTCGCGCAGGGGCGTTTCATCGATGTCGGCGGGATCAACCCGGTCGGGCGTGACGCCGACCTGCGCCAGCAGGTCAAGGCGCCGGGGACTCGCGCTGGCCAGAACCAGCGCCGGCTGGACGGCCGTAGCGGAAGCCATCGCCCCTACTTGAAGCGGTAGGTGATACGGCCCTTGGTCAGGTCGTAGGGGGTCATCTCGACCAGCACCTTGTCGCCGGCCAGCACGCGGATGCGGTTCTTGCGCATCTTGCCGGCGGTGTGGGCGATGATCTCGTGGGCGTTTTCCAGCGTCACGCGAAAGGTCGCGTTGGGCAGCAGTTCGCTGACCGTACCGGGAAACTCGAGAAGTTCTTCCTTAGCCATCAGGCCTCTCAATTGGAGCAAAACAGATAGCCGCGAGGACGCCCCGACCGGATGGTCGAGACGTGAGCCGTCGCGGCGAGGCGCCTCTATAGCGCATTCACCCCCCGAACGTCGATGGCGCGCCGAAACGTCTCTTGATGGCGGCCGCGAGGCCGTCGCGGACCTCGCGATAGGCCTCCAGCCGCGCCTCTCGCGAGCCGTCCACCAGGGTGGGATCGTGGGTCGGCCAGTACTCGATATCGACCGCCCGGTCCCGCGCCAGCTCGACGGCGCGATGCTGAGCCTCGGGCGTCAGCGAGACGACGACGTCGAAACTGTCGTCCTCCAGCTGGGCGAAGGTCTTGGGCTTGTGGTCGGAAACATCCAGGCCCAGCTCGTCCATCACGGCGATCACGAAGGGGTCGATTCCCTCGTCGGTGGGATCGCCGCGCAGGCCGCACGAATCAACAAACGCCCGTGTGCCGTAGAATCGCTTGAACAGACCCTCGGCCATTGGCGACCGCACGCGATTATAGTTGCAGGTGAAGAGGACCGCGTCCGGCAGGTCAGGCACCGGCTCCCTAGCCCCGCCAGTGCAGCGCGCAGATCAGGGTGAAGAGGCGGCGCGCGGTGTCGAGGTCGGTCTTGACCTTGCCCTCCAGCCGCTCGCGCAGCAGCGAGGAGCCTTCGTTATGCAGACCGCGTCGCCCCATATCCAGAGCCTCGATCTGCTGCGGCGTCGAGTTGCGGATCGCCGAGTAGTAGCTGTCGCAGATCATGAAGTAGTCCTTGATCACCCCCTTGAAGGGCGACAGGGACAACAGGTGCCGGCGCTCATATCCCGGACCACCGATGTCGAGGGCCAGACGGTTCTCGATCAGCGACAGCTTCAAATCGTACGGGCCCCCAGGGGCCTCGGCCGGTTCAAAATAGTTCGAATCGAGCAGGTCAAAGATCGCGACCTGACGCTCCTGCTCCTGGTCGCGCGAGGCGGCCGCGAGGCTGTCATCGTCGATGACGATGGATTTCAGGCATTGGTTGGCGCGGTCTTCGGTCATGTGTCGGCCGAGATTTGCGCGTCAGCTTCCGGAAGGCAACCGGATCGATGCCGAAAGGGCGTGAGCCGGCAGTCCCTCGGCCGTGGCCAGGGCCGCGGTGTGCGGGCCCAGAATACCGAACGAGGCCGCGTCGCACTTCACGATCGAGGTGCGCTTGAGGAAGTCGTAGATCGACAGCCCCGACTGGAAGCGCGCCGCGCGGCTGGTGGGCAGCACGTGATTGGAGCCGGCCACATAGTCGCCGATGGCCTCGGGCGTCAGGCGACCCAGGAAGATCGCCCCGGCATGACGCACGCGGTCCGACAGGCGCTCGGGATTATCCAGGGCGAACTCGACGTGTTCGGGGGCGATGGCGTCGACCAGGGCCGGGCTTTCGTCCAGCGGCGCGATGATCACCGCGCCGTGGTCGCGCCACGAGGCGGCGGCGTCCTCGCCGGTAGCCAGGGTCTTCAGGCGCTCCAGTACGGCGGCCTCGACGGCGGCGGCGAAGGCTGGATCGTCAGTGATCAGGATCGACTGGGCGGCGGGGTCGTGCTCGGCCTGGCTCAGCAGGTCGGCGGCGATCCAGTCGGGATTGTTCTGGTTGTCGGCCACGACGACGATCTCGGAGGGCCCCGCCAGGGCGTCGATGCCGACCACGCCGTACAGGCGGCGCTTGGCGGCGGTGACATAGGCGTTGCCCGGGCCAACGATCTTGTCCACCGGCAGGATCGGTCCGGCGCCATAGCCCAGGGCCGCCACGGCCTGCGCCCCGCCGATGCGCCAGATCTCGGTGACGCCGGCTTCCTTGGCGGCGGCCAGCACAGCGGGCTGCAGCTTGCCGGGCGGGGTGACCATGGCGATGCGATCGACGCCGGCGACCTGGGCGGGCACGGCGTTCATCAGCACGGTCGAGGGATAGGCCGCGCGGCCGCCGGGCACATAGACGCCCACGGCCTCGATCGGCGTCCAGCGCCAGCCCAACTGCACGCCGGCCTCGTCGGTCCAGGCCTGGTCGGCCGGACGCTGGCGGGCGTGATAGGCGCGGATGCGGGCGGCGGCGAAGGCGATGGCCTCGCGCACCTCGACCGGCGTATCGGCGGCGCCGGCCTCGATCTCCTCGGCGGTGACGCGGACGGTCTGCTCGGTCAGGTCGAAGCGGTCGAACTTGCGGGTCAGGTCCAGCACGGCCTGCAGGCCGCCGGTGCGCACGGCGTCCAGCACCTGGACGACGGAGGCGTCGACGTCAGCGGGCGAGCCCCGATGCTCGGCGAGGAAGGCCTTGAAGGCGGCGGCGAAATCAGGGGCGGAAAAGTCGAAGCGGCGCATGGCGTGTAAATGCGGGTTTTTGGCGGAGAGACAAGGGGTGTTGGCAAATCACAGGCTCTGGCCAGTGGCCGGTATCGACACCCAGACTTGCCGGCGCCGGCCAATCCCCGCTGAACCCCGGCTTCAATCGCCGGTTCTGGCCAGCGACGACCGCATCATGCCCCAATAGATCCCGCCCGCCAGCGCCAGCCCCACGAACCACGCATACGTATAAAGCCCGGTCCAGAACGCCCCAACACCGCCAAACAGGTGCGGCGCGGCCGAGGCCAGGAAGCCGGGCAGATTGGGCGCCACGCCGACCGCCAGGGCTGCCAGCGCCGCCGGGTTCCAGCCGCCGCGATAGGCATAGGCCCCGCCCTTCTCGTAGAGATCGGCCACGGCCAGCCGGGTCTTCCGCAGCAGCCAGTAATCCACGATCAGGATGCCCGCGATCGGTCCCAGCAGCGCGCCATAGCCGACCAGCCAGACGAAGATGTAGCCTTCAGTGGTCTCCAGCAGCTTCCACGGCATGATCAGCACGCCGATCCCGGCCGTGATCCAGCCGCCGAGGCGATAGGTGATCTTGCTGGGCCACAGGGCGGAAAAGTCATAGGCCGGGCCGACCAGATTGGCGGCGATGTTGCAGCACACCGTGTCGAGGCTGATGATCAGCAGGCCGATCACCACCGCGATGCCGCCGATGTCGCCGGCCAGCTGCACCGGATCCCACACAGCCTTGCCAAAGACGATCACCGTGGCCGAGGTAGTGATCACGCTGACCAGGGCCAGCAGGGCCATCGGGATCGGCAGGCCGATGGCCTGGCCCAGGATCTGGTCGGCCTGTTTCTTCGCAAAGCGGGTGAAGTCGGGAATGTTCAGGGCCAAGGTCGCCCAGAACCCGACCATGGCCGTCAGGGCGGGCACGAAGACACTCCAGAACTGGCCGGCCTTGGGGCCGCCGTCGACGAAGGCCGAGGGCTGATGGAAGATCGGACCCAGACCTCCGGCCTTGTCCATCGCCCACCACACCATCAGGGCGCAGATGACCAGCTTGATCGGCGCGGTCCAGGTCTCCAGCCGGCGCACGGCGGTCAGGCCCTTGGTGACGAACAGCAGCTGGATGCCCCAGAAGGCCAGGAACGCCAGCAGCTGGCCCACGCCGATGCCCAGCAGCGGGATCGGCGCGCCCACCAGGCTGCGCCCCATGATCACGCCCAGCAGGGTCAGCAGCGCGCCGCCGCCGATCCAGGTCTGGATGCCGTACCAGCCGCAGGCCACCACGGCCCGGGCGACGGCGGGAATCCGCGCGCCCTTCCAGCCGAACGAGGCTCGCGCCAGCACCGCATAGGGCACGCCGTGCCTGGCCCCCGCATGGCCGATCAGCAGCATGGGAACCAGAACGATCAGATTGCCCAGCAGCACAGTGGCCACCGCCTGCCCGGCCGACATGCCCTGCTCGATCAGGCCCGAGGCGAGCATGTAGGCGGGCACGCAGATGACCATGCCAAGCCACAGGGCCGCGTAGTGCCACCAGCGCCAGGTGCGCTGCGCCTCGCCCGTTGGCGCCAGGTCTTCGTTCCAGAGATCGCTATCGGGGGCGCTCATGCGTCGGTTTCCCGAGGGCGCATGGCGTCAGGTCGCGCCGGCCCCCGCCTCGCACGCGATGGACAAGCTTAGGGGGCGCCGGGGGAAACTGACAATCGGCGGAACGACGCCCGGCCGCTCCGCCAATTTCGGATAGCCTAACTCAGCCCCGCATAGGCCAGGGTCGCCCCGCCGACGGCGAGAACGAAGAACAGGCTCACCAGAGCCAGACGCCCCCAGTCGAAACAGGGACCGCCATGTCGCAAGACGGGCGGAGCAGGTTTGGTGATGTCGCACGCACGGAAAAACACCGACTGGGTTTCCCCGGTCGCATAGGACTTCCTGGCCATGACGGCCTCCTGACGATGCTCGCGTCTCTGACGGGCGCGTGGCGTTAACCTAGCACCGTTCCCGCCTCGGGCGAGTTCACCCGCGATCACTAGCGCGTGGGACGAATCCTCGGCGCCGCGACTGCTCGTTTGGAAGTCAGTTTAAAGGCATGCCCGCAAATCGAGCAGGGCGCCTAGTCGGCGTGCCCCGGCCGGCGCGGCGTGGCCCAGGGCTCGGACACATCGGCCAGCACCACGTCCAGGCAATCGACGCCAACCCGCAGGTCGCCGCCGCCGGCGAAGGTCAGCAGCACAGTGCCGCCCGGCGCCTCGCCGGGCTCGAAGCTGATCGACAGCAGTTCGACAATGGCCCCCTTGGCGTCGCGTTTGAGGTTGCGGGCCTGGACGCCGGTGACATCGCCCAGTTGCAGGGCCGAGCGCACGCGCTCACCCGTTTTGCCGCCAGCCTCCCAGCGGAAGCGATTACAGGCCAGGGTCAGGGTGCGGGCCTGAGCATCCCAATGGATGTCGCCAATCTTGGCCACAGCGTCCTGAAGGGCGGCAGACAGCACCGCCAGGTCCTCGGCGTCCTGGGCCAGCAGTCGCAGAGGGGGTGTGGTCTTTGACATCTAGAGTTCGGCCTCTCCGTCGCCCTTGATCCGACGCACCTGAGCCCCGCAGGCGGTGAGCTTTTCTTCCAAACGCTCGAAACCGCGATCCAGGTGATAGATGCGCGACACCACCGTCTCGCCGCGGGCGGCCAGACCGGCGATCACCAGGCTGACCGAGGCGCGCAGATCGGTGGCCATCACCTCGGCGCCTTCCAGCTGGGCGACGCCGCGCACGCGGGCCTCGCCGCCAGATACCGAGATGTCGGCGCCCAGACGCATCAGCTCGGGGGCGTGCATGAAGCGGTTCTCGAAGATCGTCTCGCGGATATGGCTCTCGCCGTCGGCCAGGGTCATCAGGGCCATGAACTGGGCCTGCAGGTCGGTGGCGAAGCCCGGATAGGGCGCGGTTTCAAGGTCTACCGCCTTCAGGCGCTGCTCGCCGCGACGGATGATGACGCCGTCGCGGGTGCGCTCCACCTCGCAGCCGGCCTCTTCCAGCTTGTCCAGCAGGCTGTCGATCAGGCGCGGGCGGGCATTGGTCAGGCGCACCTCGCCGCCGGCCATGGCGGCGGCGACGGCATAGGTGCCCATCTCGATGCGGTCGGGGATCACGGCATGGGTCGCGCCGTGAAGGCGGGCGACGCCGGTGATGATGACGGTGGGCGTGCCGGCGCCCTCGACCTTGGCGCCCATGGCGTTCAGGCATTCCTGCAGGTCGACCAGCTCGGGCTCGCAGGCGGCGTTGTGCAGGACGGTGACACCATCGGCGATCACCGCGGCCAGCATGGCGTGTTCGGTGGCGCCCACCGACACGAACGGGAAGGTGATCTCCGCGCCCTTCAGGCCGCGCGGGGCCTGGGCATAGACATAGCCCTCGTGCAGGTCGATCTTGGCGCCCAGGGCCTCCAGGGCCTGCAGGTGCAGGTCCACAGGCCGCGCGCCGATGGTGCAGCCGCCGGGCAGGCTGACCTTGGCCTGGCCGGTGCGGGCGACCAGCGGGCCCAGCACGTTGAAGGAGGCGCGCATCTGGCGCACCAGGTCATAGGGCGCGAAACCGCTGGTGATCTCCGGCGCGTGCAGAACCGTCTGCTGACCGTCGGGGCCGTCGCTTTCGACGACGCTGACGCCCAGCCGGCCCAGCAGCTTGCCCAGGAACCGGGTGTCGGCCAGGCGCGGCATGTTGGTCAGGCGCAGCGGCTCGTCGGTGAGCAGGCTGGCGGCCATCAGCTTGATGGCCGAGTTCTTGGCGCCGCTGACCGGGATTTCCCCGTGCAGCCGCGCGCCGCCGATGATGGCGATGCGATCCAAATGACATTCCTCGATCACGCGACGGAGACGTAAGCGCCGCGCGGGTCACATGTGAGGGGCGGGTTCTATCCGTTGCAAGAGGGCTTGCAAGGGGCGCGGCTCAAATGGGCGCGGAAAGGTCGTAGGATTGGCCGTCCCGCCAGCGCAGGTCGTAGGTGGTGCTGGCCAGATCGAGCGCCACCTGGGCCAGGTCGAGGGCCCGCTTCATCGCCTGCAGCCCGTCGACGCCGAACGCCGCCTTGCCATGCTCGGTGTCGAACTGACCGCCATCGCCCACCAGTCGCACGGCGCAGCAGACCTCGTCCGACTCCGGCGCCGGATAGGGCGGGGAGATTTCCAGCACCAGGGCGACTCGGGTCCCGTCTCGATGCGCGACGCCCTCCAGGCGACGCACGACGCTGTAGGGGCGCGGCGCGGCCTGCGCGGCGACGACCGCCCTGTCCTCGGCCGCACCGGAGGGGCGCGAGGCGGCTTTTCGCTTGCGCAGGTTGGTCCTGAGCGCTTCGGCGAGCCTGGCTTCGCGGAGGGATTTGTCGTCTGGGATCGGCATGGGCGAGGGGTGCGGCGACGAAGTCTGTGGGTCAAGTCGCTTTTGGGCTTTGCATCCGCGATTTGGCTCGCTATACGCCCCCTCCTCTTCGCCGCGGTAGCTCAGTGGTAGAGCGCATCCTTGGTAAGGCTGAGGTCCAGGGTTCGAGTCCCTGTCGTGGCACCATCGGGACCCAAAGCAATTCAACGCTTTGGGTCCCGACCATTTCCCAGACATCGCGAAGAGGCTTGCTGCGCCGTAAGCAAACGTCCGTTTGAGGCGTTGCCTACCTATCGCTGCGCTTTGACATAAGCCCTTACAGCCAGGGTAAGTTTCACCCCGCCCGCGCCATTCGTTGGGAGGCGGAACACGACCGCTTGGCGCCAGCACCAGAGATTGCCGTCCCTCCAGAAACGTGACGTTCGCCGACTAGACGTGGCGAACGATCGCGTCGCTACGACCGTTGGAGGCGACGACCATCTACAGAGGTTCAGGGATCAACCTTGAACGCTGTTCAGCGGGCGCCTGCTCGGCCCAGATCAACAGGGCGTCCAGGGCGGGGCAAAGGGACTGCCCCCAATCGGTGAGATGATACTCGACCTTCGGAGGCACCTGCGGGTGGACGATCCGGGTCACGACCCCGTCGGCCTCAAGTTGTCGTAGCTGCTGGATCAGCATCTTCTGGGACACCCCAGGGATAGCGCGCTCCAGGTCCGAGAACCGCTGCACCCGGCCACCGAACAGCTGAAACAGGATCACCAGCTTCCACCGCCCTTCCAGCACCCGAATAACATTCTGGATGCTCAGAGACGCCGAGTCCGCCGAGTAGGCCACGCGCTTACTTTCTGGTGCGTACCTTACTTTTTCGTCGGTTCTTGTCATTTCGGGAGGATGCCCACAGTTTCCGGCGGCCAGCAACCTTACGCCGGAGACCATCGGTGTCCATCAAACTCCCCCGCCCTGTCGCCGACTACGTGGAGGCCAATGCCCGCCTCGACGTGGACGGCATGCTTGCCGCCTTCGCCGCCGACGCCGTCGTGAAGGACGAAGCGCGCGAACATAACGGCCATGCCGAGATCAAGCCCTGGATCCAGTCGGCGACCATAGCCGCGCGGGCAATCTTCACGCCGACGTCCTGGCGCGAGACCGACGGCGCCGTCATCGTCGAAGGGACAACCGCCGGGGACTTCCCGGGAAGTCCCCTTCCGTTCGCTTTCCGCTTTCAGCTGAGCGGCGGGGCCATTTCGGCTCTGGAGATCGTCTGATGTCCGGCGAGCAACGCGACTTCGAAGGCGTGCGCGCCGTGGTCACCGCAGGCACCAAGGGCGCGGGCCGGGCAACGGTGGAACGGCTGCTGCAGGGCGGCGCCAGCGTCGTCACCGCCGCGCGCAGCGCCGCCAACGCCCCGGCGGGCGCGCATGTCGTGGAAGTCGACCTGACGAGGCCGGACGGCGCTGAACAGCTGGCGAGAGCCGCGATCGAACGCCTCGGCGGCGTCGATGTCCTCGTCCACGTCCTGGGCGGCTCGTCGTCACCCGGCGGCGGCTTCGCCGCGCTCACCGACGATCACTGGGCCGCGGAACTGGACCTCAACCTGATGACGGCGGTGCGTCTGGACCGGGCGTTGCTGCCGCAGATGTTGGAACGCGGCCGCGGCGCGGTCGTCCACGTCTCGTCGATCCAGGCGAGATTGCCGCTGCCGGAGTCCACGACGGCCTATGCCGCGGCCAAGGCCGCCCTGACCACCTACAGCAAGTCCCTGTCCAAGGAGCTGGGCCCCAAGGGCGTGCGCGTCAACGTCGTCTCGCCGGGCTGGATCCACACCGAGGCGGCAGACGACCTGATGCGCCGCATCGCCGACAGCACGGGCGGAACCCTCGAAGAGGCGAAGCAAAGCATTCTGGAGGCGCTCGGCGGCATTCCGCTGGGTCGGCCCGCCAAGCCCGAAGAGGTGGCCGAGCTGATCGCCTTCCTGGTCTCTGACCGCGCCTCGGCCATTCACGGCGCCGAATACGTCATCGACGGCGGCACGATCCCCACCGTCTGACGGCGCATGGCCCCACGGTTGCTCGTCGACTTGCGGGACGGACGCTCCTGCCCCCATCCGCCGATGGCGCTGTAGATGTCGTTCCGCAGCCCCCGAACCTTGTCGTTTAGCGCGTTGAGGGCATCGGGCGACTGGCCGAGGCTTCGAGCAAAGCCACGCAGAGGGACGCTGAGTGGCGATGCCCGCCGAATAGATGGCGGAGCAGAGCTTGTCGTCGAGCGGGGGCGGGGGCTGTGGTTCATGGCGGTCTCCTCCCCCTCATATAACCCCACCCAAAAATAGATATCGCGATAACTTTTTCCTGGACAGGCGCGCAACCCACCCCTAAACAACATTTATCGCAATAACTTTTATTGCAGTATTTAACCGATCCAGACGATCGAATTCAGGGAGAACCACCATGATCCGCCAAGCTCGCAACATCCTCGTCGCCGCCGCCCTGACGGGCCTGGCTGGCGCCGCCCACGCCCAGCCCGACGCCACCCACAGCGCGCAAGCTCCGGCCGTCCGCAACGTCGTCCTGGTGCACGGCGCCTTCGCCGACGGCTCGGGCTGGCGCGGGGTCTATGACCGGCTGACCGCCCAGGGCTACAAGGTCAGCATCGTCCAGAACCCGCTGACCTCGCTGGCCGACGACGTCGCCGCCACGCGTCGCGTCCTGGCGCGCCAGGACGGCCCCACCATCCTGGTCGGCCACTCGTACGGCGGCACGGTGATCACCGAGGCCGGCAATGATCCCAAGGTCGCGGGTCTGGTCTATGTCGCCGCCCTGGCGCCCGACACCGGCGAGTCGACCGGCGACCAGTTCGCCGAGATCCCCGCCCCTCCCGGCTTCGTGATCGAGCCGCAATCGGACGGCTTCGGCTTCGTCAACCTGGCCAAGTTCAAGGCTGGCTTCGCCGCCGATATCAACGACGCCGACGCCGCCTTCATGCGCGACTCTCAGGTGCCGATCGCCATGTCCGCCTTCGGCGACAAGGTCACCAAGGCCGCCTGGCGCGCAAAGCCCAGCTGGTTCGTCGTGGCGACCGAAGACGGCGCCATCGATCCGAAGCTGCTGCGCAAGACCGCCACCCGCATCGGCGCTGAAGCCGTCGAGGTGAAGGGCAGCCACGTCGTCTTCCTCAGCCGTCCGCAAGCGGTGGCTGACATGATCGACAAGGCCGCCAAGAGCGCCGTAGCCAAGGCGAAGTAAGACCAGGACCGACCACGGACGTCCGAGGGTCCGGCCGCCGGCGCGCCAAGCGCGTCGGCGGCTGCGGCCGTGAACGCGGCTGGAAACGGCGGCGGCTATGCTGTTATGCGATAGGGCCCATGACCTTCAGAACGCCTCCCGTCACCGCCTGGTCCGCTGCCCTGATCGCCGCCCTGATCGGGTTCGGCGGCACGGTGGCGCTGGTCGTCCAAGCCATGCGCGTGCTGGGCGGCAGCCCCGAGCAGACCGGATCGGCCGTCACCGCCCTTTGCCTGGCCATCGGCCTCGCCGGCGGGGCCCTGTCGCTGGGCCTGCGGATGCCGGTCGTCCTGGCCTGGTCGACGCCCGGCGCGGCCCTGCTGGCGGGGACCACCGCACAGGTTTCCTGGCCCGTCGCCATCGGCGTCTTCCTGGTCGCGGCCCTGCTGGCCATCGTGCTCGGCCTGGTTCCGGCTTTGGGCCGGTTGGCCGAGAAGATCCCCAGCGCCGTCGCCTCGGCCATGCTGGCTGGCGTCCTGCTGCCATTCTGCCTGACGCTGTTTCGAACCGCCGCGGTGGATCCCGTCCTGGTCGGCGTGATTCTGGCGGTTTTCCTGGCGGCCCGCCAGCGTGCGCCGCTCTATGCGCTGCTGCTGGCCCTGGCGGCGGGCGTGGCGCTGACCCTGTTTCGCGGCGGCCTTTCCCTGCCGGAGTCAGGCCAGATCCTCGGAATGCTGCGGCCCCAGGGACCGGTCTTCGAACCCGCCGCGATCGTCAGCCTGGCCCTGCCCCTCTTCCTGGTCACCTTGGTCTCGCAGAACCTGCCCGGCCTGGTGGTGCTACGCACGGCCGGCTATCGGCCGCCCCCGCGCCCGCTCCTGGCCGGAGTGGGCCTGGCCTCCTTGCTGGCCGCGCCGTTCGGGGCGCATGGGGTGAACCTGGCAGCCATTACCGCGGCCATCTGCACCAACCCGGACGCTCACCCCGACGCGGCGCAGCGATGGGGGGTCGGCGTAATCTATGCGGGCTTTTACCTGCTGCTGGCGCTGTTCTCGCCGTTTCTGGTCGGCGTCTTTCTGGCGCTGCCTCACGCGGTCATCGCCGCCTTGACCGGCCTTGCCCTGATCCCCGCTCTGCTGGGCGCGCTGGAAGGCATGCTGGCGCCGGCCGCCGACCGCGATCCGGCCATCGTCACCTTCCTGGCCACGGCATCTGGACTGTCATTGCTGGGCATCGGTTCGGCATTCTGGGGCCTGATGGCGGGCTTCTTCGCCCTCGGCGCCCGAGCGCTGCTACGTCGCCAAAGCCGCAGGACCTAGAGGCGTACGTCTTTCACGTCTTGTTTGGCGCCGCCGCACGGGCCTTGTCCAAAGCCGCTTGCGCCGCCTCAAGACGCGACCGAACGGCGGGCGACTTGAGCGGCTCCACCGACACGACCTCGATGCCGCGCCCGTCTAGAACCTGGATCTTCAACGGCGTCTCGAAACGGGTGGAGAGCTCGCGCCAGGCCAGGAGCTCGGCGAAATCCTCGCCAGCTGACGCAGTGGAATAAAGCGATACGAACGGCGCCTGGCCCAAAGCGCGATAAAGCGCAGGCGCTTGCGACGCGGGAAGCTTGGGTTGCCGGCGATAGGTCGTCTGGCTGATCGGATCGGCCGCATAAGGCTGCGCCAAGCTGCGATAGTCCGTCCAGACTGTCCTGAACGGAGGGCTTTGCTGGGTGATTTCGAGCGCGCGGTCCATCACGTGCGCCGTCTCGTGCAGCAGAATGTAGCTCAGGGCGGACATCTTGCCGGCCGACACCCGCACGCTGTAGCCCGATCCGTCCTCGGAAAAGAGCAGCGCTTCCTTTTCGGTCAGGAAGTCCGACAGCGATTTGTCGAGCACCTCCGAGCGTATGGTGATGTCGGACATCGGCTCGCCGTTCGGGCCCTCGGAGGCCCGCGTCAGCGCGGTTCCCATGCTGGAGGGCGCGTCGATGAAACTGAGCCGCCCAAGCCGGCGCTCCAGGACCTGTCGGTACTGCACGGGAAGATCGGCGATGGCGCTTTCGACCAGTCTCCATTCCCGATCGGTGAGGACATGAGGCTTCGTCTCCGTCGCGCCCGCCGCGACATAGGCCTTGATGGTCTCATCGTGCGGCGGTCCGATTCGCGCCCGCAGGGCCGCCGCGGTCTGATCGCCGGCGACGGCCGCGAGCGGCGCGTCCCCCTGGGCCAGCCCATTTCCGGGCCATGTCAACCAGAGCAGTCCCCCGACCAGGAGAGCGCCCGACCAGGAACGTGAATGCAGCGAGCCTTTCGCCATGCGCGATCCCTCTTTTTCGATCACCAGCTTGCGCCAAAGAGCATGCCGGCTTTCACCTACAAAGTCTTCGACGCGGCCGCGCCTCATGGCGCGACCGCGTCATCTCATCTCGGCTCAGAGGCCGTGGGTCGCACGGATGTACCGGGAGGCCTTTTCCCCGATGATCACACACGGCGCCATGGTGTTGCCCGTCGCGACCTTGGGCATGATCGAGCCGTCTGCGACGCGCAGCCCCTCGACGCCGTAGACGCGCAGGCTGGCGTCGACCACCGACATCGCGTCACGCCCCATCTTGGCCGAGCAGGTCTGGTGCCAGTAGGTCACCGCCGCGTCCCGCACATATTGCTCCATGTCAGCCTTGTTCAGCGGGCCCGGCATGGCTTCGCGCGTGACCAGGGGGGCGAAGGCCTGGGTGTTGCCCAGATCGCGGCAGAGCTCCACGCAGGCGATCGCCGCCTTCAGGTCATCCGGGTGGCTGAAGGTGTTCAGCTCGATCCGCGGGGCGATTGTCGGATCAGCCGAGGCCAGGCGCACCCGGCCACGGCTCTTGGGATGGGCCAGGCCCGCGAACATGGTCCAGCCGTGCTCGGGCGCGCCGCGAGGGGCGGCTTCGGGGCTCGGAACCGGAAACTCGACCTGACAGAACAGCAAATCCGGCTCGGTGAGGGCCGCCTCGGATTTCCAGTAGAGGGTGGCTTCGCTGCCGCTGTTTCGCGGCGCGATCGGCTCGCGATACTCCCAGATGCAGCCGAACGAGACGTGATCCTGCAGGTTTGCGCCGACGCCCGGGAGGCTTTGCACAACTTTGATGTCGTGGGCGCGCAGTTCCGCCTCGTCGCCGATGCCCGACCGCATCAGAACGGTCGGCGTCTGGATCGCGCCGAGGCAGAGAATGACCTCGTGGGCGACACCGAACCAGTGCGTCGCGCCTTTGCGAACCACCTCGACGCCGACGGCTCGACCCTGCTGGATCAGCACCCGGTTGACCTGGGTGTGGGTCAGCAGCGTCAGATTGGGCCGGTCGAGGAACGGATAGGTGAAGGCGCGGAAGATGGAGTGGCGCTTGCCGTCGCGGATCAGCACGTCGCTGATCGCGCAGCCGCCGACGCCCTCCATCATCTCACCGTTCGGCGAGGCATAGGTCGGAATGCCAAGCTCCCGGGCGGCGTCGACCATGGCGTAGGCCGCCGGACCGGGTTTGGGGGCCGATTGCACATAGACCGGACCGCCCTTGCCGCGCCGCAGAGGGTCAGGCGAGCCCTGCCAGTTCTCGATCTCCCGGTAGAGGCCCAGCACGGCGTCGTAGCCCCAGGAGGCGTCGCCGCTTTCCTTGGCAAAATGATCCCAGTCGCTGCGGTGGCCGCGCGCCCAGACCATGACGTTGATACTGGAGCCCCCTCCTGCTTCGTCGACGCCTATCCGGAGCCGTTCTCCGCCCTTCTGAACATCGGCGGCCGCTCGCCGGCCGCCGTGGTCATCGACGCGGCCTCCCTCCCCATGGCCTCAGACCTGCTGCGGGCCCTGGCTTCGGATTCGGCGCTGTCGCAGACGGCGATCCTGCTCGTCGGCCCCAAGGTTGAAACCTCGGCTTTCGCCGGCCCGGCCAAAGGCAGGGTCAGCTTCGTCGAGGATCTGGACGCCCTGGCCGAGGCCGCCGAAACGGCGGTGCGAGGACCGGCGGCGATCCATGTGGGACCTGAAGCAGGGTCGCTGTTCCCGCTGCCCGGCAACGAAGCCCAACGCCTCCTGGCGCTCGAGCGCTCGGGCCTGGTCGAAACGCCCCCCGAGGACGCCTTCGACAGGCTGACCTGGCTGGCCGCGCAGACGCTGGGCATGCCGATCTCGCTGATCACCCTGCTGACCCCGACCCGACAGTGGTTCAAGTCGCGCCATGGCCTGGACATGGCGGACACGCCCCGCAGCTGGGCCTTCTGCAACCACACCATCCTGCAGCAGCGCTGCATGGTGTCGGAGGATCTGTCCGCCGATCCGCGCTTCAGCGACAATCCGGCTGTCGTCGACGCGCCGCACTTTCGGTTCTACGCCGGTTGCCCGATCGTCGATCCCGACGGCTTCACGCTGGGCTCGCTCTGCGTGATCGACACCCAGCCGCGCAGCCTGAACGACACCGAGCAGGCCATCCTGACCAACCTCGCGTCCCTGGTGTCGGACGAGATCAAGCTGCGCGTCACGGATGGGCGGTTGAAACGGGCCATGGACGCTCTGGACCGCAAGCCGCGCTGGGGCGGCCGGACCTCTACCTAGAAACTCTTGGCGATCGATAGCAGCGCTGACTGGTCGACAAGGCCGTCGCCATCGAGTCGCGGCGCATAGGTGACGCCGATGCGCAGCCCCGCCTTGGTGACCGCCGTCAGGCCAAGATCGAACGCCCCATAGGTGACGCCGGTTTTCGGACCGCGCACATCGAAGGGAGCGTCGGGTTGGGCGCTGAAGGCGGCCCGGAAGATATCGCGCTTGTCGGCGAGTTCTTGCACGGCGCGGGCCTTGCCGGTCAGCACCATCACGCCCCACGCCTTCTCCATCGCATAGCGTCCGCTCACACCCAGCCCCAGGCGGACGCTGTCGCGATCGCGAGACTGAAGGGTCGAGCCGAAGTCCTGGGCGTTGGTCTCGACATAGCCGTCGACCTTTACCCTGGTCACCACCAGATCGGCGATGGGCCCGAAGGTGAAGGCCCCGGAACCAAGGCGATAGCCGGCGCCGATCGCGCCGGTATAGGCCTTGCCATCGGGGTCAGCCGTGGCGGAAAGCGTCGCGCCGCCGATCCGCAGGTTACGCCGGGCGTCGTAGTCGACGGTCGTGTAGGCGGCATAGCCATCCAGATGGAAGGCGCCGCTGTTCCAGGCGGCATACGCCGCCGGCGAGTAGCTCTTGACCTTGAGTTTGCCGCCGGACGCCAGGTCGACATCAGCGTGGTCGGCCGACAGCGCCAGACCCAGGACCAGATTGGGCGTGAAGGCGTAATCGACGCCGGCCGACAGGATCGAGGTGTCCTGGTCGCCGATGGTCGAGTCTCCCAAGCCGTGATCGCCGAACCGGGCGCCGGCGCTGATGAAGCCGCCATAGCGTTGCGCGTCGCCATCACGCCGCGCCGAGAGCCGCCCCTGCACCTGGTTGAAGTGCTCCGACGCGCCGTCGATGACCAGTTCAGTTTGGGCGGAGGCCTCCACCGGCAGTGGGAAGTCCAGAACGAGGCGAGTGTCGGTGTTGTCCGGCGCGAAGTCCGAGATCGTCTCGTTGCCCACCAGCCCGCTGCGCGGCCAGAGATTGGCCAGGAACTGCGCGGTCTTGAGACCCTGGGAGCTCAAGAGATTGGCCGGCACGGACACGCTGATCGTGTTGCCCGACACGGTGACCGAATCCGTCGGCAGCACGGTGGCCGCGCCGGTGACGAGGTCGCGCACCGTCACCGTTCCCTTCGGGTCGATGATGATCACCGAGTCGAAGGTGACGTTCGGGGCGATGGCGCCAAAGCGCGCGGTCCCCGCGCCGCGATTGAAGCCCCAGACATAGACGCC
>NCEV01000160.1 GCA_002280875.1 Caulobacter sp. 32-67-35
TTTGCGTTTCGGCTCGACCTGTCCGCTTCGCAGAAACTGTTATTCCGTGAGGGTTGGGCCAAGCGAGCGTCTTTCAGCTCTGATACCCAAGAGCCCCCGGACGGGCGCGGATCAAGGTCAATCGGCTAATCCGTCTCGACCCCCGACGATCCGCGATAGGCGGGTTTACGATCCCTCGCCCTGTCGCTCCGCGCTGTTCCTCCGACGCGGCTTCCGGTGGTCCCGGATCTATCCAACGAACAGACCACCTTCGTCCTCGCCGCGTGACCGCGCGGCCCCGCTCAGCTCCATCCCCATCGCCGCTGTTGGGCCGGATCCAGGCGCCTCCCCAACCTAACTCAGCGAGTGATCGCGTGAGGCTACGAGCCCGTGTCCTGTTCCGAACCCACAAAACCCTGCCTTCCTCGCCCTTGTGGCGAGGACCCATAGATCCGCTGTCTCAGCGCCTCACGATCAGGCTCAAGGCCAGCGGAACGCTGGGTCCTGGGCACAGGGCCCAGGAAGGCGGGGGTTTGGTTCGGGGCAAGACATGGGCGTCCCGGCGCCGGCGGTCAAAGAGGAACCCGACAAATCCTACCGCTGACTCACCCGCACCCAGTCCACCTCCATCGTCGCCGGCAGGGCCGCCTCGTCCACGCCCATGGCGTTGGCGCCCTCGGGCCAGGCCCCGCCGAAGGCGAGGTTGAGGATCAGGTGGAAGGGCTGGTCGAACGGGGCGGGCGAGGCCTCGCCGTCGGCTGACCGCATAGACGTGGAAGTCGTCGGCGGTGGGCGCGCTGACGGTGTGGCCGCCCAGCTGGCGGTGATCGGCGCCGGGGCCCTTGCCAAAATGTATCGTGCCGAAGGTGCGGTTCTCGCGCCCGCCCTCGCAGGTGTCGCACGGCGCGCCCAGATTGATGGTCTCCAGGATGTCGATCTCGCCCGAGCGCGGCCAGCCGCCATAGGCGTTGGTCTCGGGCATCATCCAGATGGCCGGCCAAACGCCCTGCCCGCCCGGAACCCGGGCCCGCGCCTCGATCCGGCCATACAGCCAGCTGGCCTTGCCCTGGCTGACGATCTTGCCCGAGGCGTAGTCGCCGGTCTTCATCGGCCCGGTGGGGCCGGCCCACGGATTGGCCAGTCCCCGCGTCTTGCGCTTGATCGCCGTCAGCCGCAGCAGGCCGTCGCGAACCGACACGGTGTCCGGGCTGACGACGTAGCACTGCCGCTCGTTATTGCCGCCCCCGCCGCAGTCGGCGGCGTGGGTCCAGCGGGTCTCGTCCAGCCGGTCGCCGTCGAACTCTTCGGCCCAGACCAGCCGCCAGGGCTGTTCCTCGGCCGCGACGCCGGGCGCTGTGGTCAGCAGGATCGCGCCAAGGACGGCCCCAAGAGCGGCGAGAGCGAGATGTTTGCGCAGAGCCATGGTGGGCCTCATCAACAGGAGCGCTCAACCTGCTCCAAACCTTGTCATCCCGGAAGCCTCGAAGAGGCTGTCCGGGACCCAGTGGCCGGCGCAGTGCGGTCGCCCCTGGGTCCCTGTGTATTGCGATAGGCGTCGAGCCTTGGCTTGATGGTTGGCGGGCGTAGCTCGTTGGGTCCCTGGTTTTGACGCCGAGATGCCGG
>NCEV01000124.1 GCA_002280875.1 Caulobacter sp. 32-67-35
GTGGCGTCGATCCCCTGGGGCGGCGAGGTGCAGATATCGCAGACCCCGCAGACGGCCACGCCTTCTTCGCCGAAATAGCGGCGCACGGCGGCGGCGCGGCAGGTGGTCCCCTCCAGCATGGCGTAGAACTGCCGCAGCTTGCGGGTTTGGACCTGGCGAACCTCGTCGGGGGCCTCGCGGCCTTCGATGCGCTTGCTGGCCCAGGCCATGTCGGCCGAGCCATAGAGGGTGATGCCTTCGGCCGGCTGGCCGTCGCGCCCGGCCCGGCCGATCTCCTGCCAATAGGCCTCGATGGCGGCCGGCGGATCGGCGTGGATCACAAAGCGGACGTCAGGCTTGTCGACGCCCATGCCGAACGCGATCGTCGCCACCATCACCGCGGCGTCGGCCTCAAGGAACTCCTCAAGCCGGCGGGCGCGGACGTTCTTGTCGAGACCGGCGTGATAGGCGAGCGCGGGGACGCCCTGGGCGATCAGTTTCTCGGCCAGCTTCTCGGTGGAGTCGCGGCTGCCGGCATAGACGACGCCGGCCCGGCCCGGGCGCTCCAGCACCAGCTCGACGACGCGATCGTGACCTTTGCCGCGCTTGCGCTCGGCGTTGAGGGCCAGTTCGGGCCGGGCGAAGCTGTCGACGAACTCGGCCGCGCCTTCCAGGCGCAGCTCGGCGCGGATATCGTCGCGGGTCCGGGCGTCGGCGGTGGCGGTGACGGCCAGGCGCGGGACATTGGGAAACACCTGAGCGATGCGGCCCAGCATCCGGTATTCGGGCCGGAAATCATGACCCCACTGGCTGACGCAGTGGGCCTCGTCGACCGCCACCAGGGCCAGGTTCAACCGCGACAGCCGATCCAGCATCGAGGGCTGCATCAAGCCCTCAGGCGACAGGTACAGCAGATCGAGCTGCCCCTCGTCGATGCGCCGCCAGATATCGGCGCGTTCGGCGGGCAGGGTGTTTGAGTCCAGCCGCTCGGCCGCGACGCCGGCCTGCTGCAGGCCCGCCACCTGGTCGGCCATCAGGGCGATCAGCGGCGAGACCACCAAACCGAGGCCCGGGCGGATCAGGGCGGGGATCTGGTAGCACAGGCTCTTGCCGCCGCCGGTCGGCAGCACCGCCATGGCGCTGCGCCCGGCCAGCAGCTCGCCGATGACGCCCGCCTGCAGCCCCCGGAAGTCGGCATGGCCAAACGTCCGGCGCAGCACGTCGCGGGCAGTTTCAAGAGCGGCGGAATCAACGATCGTGGGCACGGCGGACTTGTGACAGCGGCGATGCGCAGCGCCAAGCCATTCCTCGCGCGGCAACCGAAACCAAGATCATCTGACTCAACCTAAAATCGCAATCTCGAAAATGCGCCGGCGCGCCACAACACCGCCGCGTTCAGCGTTCACGTCTCGTCAATCTTGTCGCGCGTTTGGTGGGCTTCGGCTAAACGGGGCGCAGGCGAGCGCCGTTCGAAGCACCCTGGGATAGAGACGACATGGCCAACGGTACCTTCGGCGGGAACAGGCCGGCGACGCCGACGCGTACGCCGCTGCAAGCCCTGGTCTATTGGGGGGCGGTGCTCAGCCTCTGGGGCCTGATCTTCGTCATCGCCTTCTTCGCGGTCTTCGCCTGGGACCTGCCCGATACGTCCAAGCTGTATGACGTCAAGCGCCAGCCCTCGATCAACTATCTGGACCGCTCCGGCGCCCTGCTGGCCGTGCGCGGCAGCCAGTATGCGCCGCCGGTCGATATCGACGCCCTGCCAAAGTACGTCCCGGCCGCCTTCGTGGCCATCGAGGACCGCCAGTTCTATCGCCACTTCGGTTTCAATCCCTGGGGCATCATCCGCTCGCTGGCCTGGAACATGACCCATGACGGTCCCCAGCGCGGCGGCTCGACGATCACCCAGCAGCTGGCGCGGAACCTGTTCCTGAGCCCGGCCCAGAACTATCGCCGCAAGGCCCAGGAGCTGATCCTGGCGGTCTGGCTGGAACTGAAGTTCAGCAAGAAGCAGATCCTGGCCCTCTATATGAACCGGGTCTATTTCGGGGCCGGCGCCTATGGCATCGAGGCCGCCTCGCAGCGCTATTTCAACAAGCCCGCCAACCAGCTGACCATCGGCGAGAGCGCCCTGCTGGCCGGCATGATGAAGGGGCCGGCCCGCTATTCGCCGGTCAGCGCCAGCGAACGCGCCGCCCGCCGCGCCACCGTGGTGCTGGACGAGATGGTGCGCATCAAGGCCATCACCGCCGAGCAGCGCGACGAGGCCTTCAAGACCCCCGTGCAGGTCTCGGCCACCCTGGCCAATCAGCGCGCCCAGTATTTCACTGACTATATCGACGCCCAGGTTCGCTCGCTGGTGGGCGAACCGACCGAGGACCTGGTGGTCGAGACCACGCTGGACCTGCCGATCCAGGTCGCCGCCGAGCGCTCGGTGAAGCTGGGCGTCGAGGGCCACATCAAGCAGGGCGTCGAGCAGGCGGCTCTGGTCGCGATCGACGGCGAAGGCCGTATCCGCGCCTATGTCGGCGGCGCCGACTATGGCGAGACCCAGTTCGACCGCGCCACTACCGCCCGCCGCCAGGCCGGCAGCGCCTTCAAGCCGTTCGTCTTCCTGACCGCCATGGAGCAGGGCCGCACGCCCAATGTCATGGTGGTGGATGAGCCGGTGAAGATCGGCAACTGGGAGCCGAAGAACTACACCAACAAGTATCTGGGCTCGATCACCCTGCAGACCGCCCTGGCCCAGTCGATCAACACCGTGGCCGCGCGCCTGGCCAACGAGGTCGGCACCAGCAATGTGGCCGCCACCGCCAGGCGTCTGGGCATCGCCAGCAAGATCCAGCTGGACCCGTCCATGGCGCTCGGCGCCGTCGAGGTCAGCCCGCTGGAAATGGCCCAGGCCTATGCCCCGTTCTCGAACGGCGGCTTCCTGGCCAAGGGTTACGGCATCGAGCGCATCCGCACCGCCAGCGGCCAGGTGCTGTATGACCACGGCGTCGAGAAGGTGTCGCGCGCGGCGGTGATCGGCTCGCCCGCCCTGCAGTACATGAACCAGATGATGCGCCAGGTCGTGACCTCGGGCACGGGCGCGCGCGCCAAGGTCGCCAGCTATGACATCGCCGGCAAGACGGGCACCACCAGCGACTATCGCGACGCCTGGTTCGTCGGCTACAGCGGCGGCTTCGTCACCGCCGTCTGGACCGGCAAGGACGACAATACCCCGATGAAGCGGATCACCGGCGGCGGCGCTCCGGCCGAGATCTGGCGCAACTTCATGACCGCCGCCCTGCCGCGCCTGAAGTCCACCCCGATACCCGGCGGCGTCATCGAACCGCCTCCGGTGGGCGGCGAGGACCCGATCGGCGACCTGATCGATCCCCAGGCGACGCCCGAGGGGCAAGACGGCGAGACCCCAGAGCCAACCGCGCCGCCGGCGGATAATTTGCCGTACTAGGGTCAAGGGTCTGGCTCCGGGGCTGGGGGTGGTTTTGCGGCCCGCGCCGGGACGCCCCCTCCGTAACTTGCTCTCAGCGCCCTTCCGCCATCCAAGGGGGAAGGGAGAAGACACGGGCTCTCAGCCTCACGCGGCATTGGCCACTGAAGGGGTTGGGGAGGCGCGAAGCGGCCGGGGCGAACCCGGATGACCGTGATGTTGTTTGTGCGTTTCGGCTCGACCTGTCCGCTTCGCAGAAGCTGTTCTTGCGTGAGGATTGGGCCAAGCGAGCGTCTTTCAGCTCTGATACCCAAGAGCCCCTGAGACAGCCCACACGCCTCGACCCGCCTTCCAGGGCGTCGCGGGCCCGCTCAGCTCCATCCCCGTCGCCGCTTTGGGCCGGTACCAGGCGCCCTCCCCCTGCGACGGGGACAGGAAGCAGTATCCCTCAGGTTTTGGAGCCGGGGATACAGAGGTGTGAGAAAGTTAGAAGTAATTGATTTTGCTGGCTTCGATTCGCTGAACGCCGAGGATAGAGCCCGAAATCCTCGCTGAAGGGCCGTGCCGCATAGGGCCAAAAAGCGGTTGTCATCCCGGACGAGCGCGAAGCGCGAAGATCCGGGACCGACGCGTGAGCGCCGCGCTTCCGGCGGTCCCGGCTCTCCGCTTCGCTGCGGCCGGGATGACAAGCTTTGTTGGCTGTCGAAAACCTTCGCGCCGAAGGGAGCCATTCTTAAATCTCACGGCGAGACGATCGCCGGTCTGTCCAGGTTGCTCAAGGACCGGTCTGCGACCGGCCGCGTCGCGGCGACGCGAGAGCGTCGTCCTTGACCAACCTGGACAGACCGGCACGCTGCAGCCTCCAAGAGATTTAAGGATGCGCGGGACGCGGGGCGTCCGCTTGTGGGAGGGAAGGCAAGGCGTGCTTTCGACCCTGAGCGGAAGTTGGGAAAGCCCGATAGAGGATCTGGGCGAGCCAACAACTAGGGGGCCTTCTCGCTCCAGCATCCGGCCGTCGCCACGGTGACGCCGTGCACCCACAACCCCAATGGGCTTTCCGGGATAGCGTTCATTCTCATTCCTGCCACCTCCACGGTGGCAACCGGCCTGTGGGGCGGTGGAGGCGGCGGGTTTGTCAGCCCCTCGTATGACTTGGACAGCGTGCTCTCAGCCAAAACTCTCACTTCGCTGATGGCATCCAGGCTGGCGCGTAGCCCAGGGCAACGGCTGGTGTCGCTCCATTGAATTTCCATCGTTTTCCCGGCGAATGTATTCGTCCGGCGCGCTACGACAGTCCGCAGAACTTGCCGGTCGCCTTCAATGGTCACCTTCGGCAGGATCTGGATCCGGTCAACAGAACCCCGCGCGTCGCTAATGGAAATGTCGGCCCAGACCCATTCGCTAGTGGCAGTCACGATCTGAAGTGCAGCAAGCAAGGCTACGGACATTCGGCACACTCCTAGGCGCTAGACAATTCCAGCCCACCAGCCTGAGCAAGGGACGCGGCGGCGGCATCCACATTCCAACCTTTGCGCGCGTGGTTCGTTGCGTCCGCCCTCCACCCTCAGCAGCCCATTGGCATGTCCGCTTTCAGCGCCAGCGACCGGGGTTGCCCCTTCCGGTGCGCGCCCGTCCTCTCACGCCGAGATCGCGTGCTGGCTTCGATCAGGTGGGCGCATTCGTGGGCGGCGACATAGTCGGCCACCGCCGCTGGGGCCAGGATCAGGCGCCAGCTGTAGCGGATCGCCGCCGGGGTTCCGGGACGGGCCGGGCGGCAGGAGCCCCAGCGCGCCTTGGGATCGGCCACCGCGACGCTGGGCATCGGTCGGCCCAGGGCGGCGGCGTGGACGGCGGTTCGCTCGGTGAGCACGGTCAAGGCCTCGCGCTTGGCCAGACGCAGCACCTTCAGGCCCCAGTTGGCGTCGCCGGGCGCGATGATGCGGTCGTGGTCGAGGCGGGCCCGGCCCGGACCAACCTCGAGCTGATAGGCCCTGTCGTACAGGCGCAGAACCCCGCCCGGCGCGATGCTGATCCGGCCGGGCAGGGCGGCCAGCTGACCGGCGATCCAGGCGGACTTTTCGTGGGCGAAGGCGACGGCTTCGGCCAGGCGGCGCGGGGTGGGGGCCAGGGCCACGACCTCGGACCGGGCGCGATCGACCCGCAGCGAGATGCGCCGCGCGCGGCCGTCGACCTTCAGCCGCACGGGGCAGCCGGCCACATCCAGCCGGTCGCCGTCGGAGAAGCGCTGCGCAGCGGTGAACAGACCCATGGTCCCTACATCGCGTCTGGGCCGCGCCGGCGCAAGATCTCCTCGCGGAAACGGCGGCCGTTGAAGACGCCATAGTGGCCGACGCCCGGCTGGACATAGTCGGTCTTCATGTCGTCGGGCAGGTTGGGGGTCAGGCCGTGCGCGGCCTGGGTCTGGCCGATGCCGGAGATGTCGTCGTTCTCGCCCTCGACCGTCATCAGGCCGATGTCGGTGATCAGGTCGGGACGGACAAGGCGGCCGCGATGCATCAGCTCGCCCTTGGGCAGCAGGTGCTGCTGGAAGACGATGTCGATGGTCTGCAGATAGAACTCTTCGGTCAGGTCGAGGACCGACAGGTACTCGTCATAGAATTCCAGGTGCTTGTCGGCGCTGTCGCCGTCGCCCGACACCAGGTGGCCGAAATAGCGGCGGTGGGCTTCCTGGTGCTTGGCCTTGTTCATGCTCATGAAGCTGGCCAGTTGCACAAAGCCCGGATAGACGCGACGGCCCACGCCCACATAGGGCGGCGGCACGGTGTAGATCATGTTGGACTGGAACCAGGCGAAGGGCTTTTCCTCGGCCAGGTTGTTGGTCACGGTGGGCGACAGGCGCGCATCGATGGGCGAGCCCATGAAGGTCATGCTGGCCGGCCGCGAGGGGTGGTTGTCCTCGGCCATCAGGGCGGCGGCGGCCAGGACCGGCGGTCCGGGCTGGCAGACGGCCACGACATTGGGGCGCGGGCCCAGCACGGCCAGCATCTGGATGATGTGGTCGATATAGTCGTGGAAGTCGAACCGGCCTTCCAGCATCGAGACTTCGCGGGCGTTGACCCAGTCGACGATGAACACCGCATGGTCGGGCAGGAAGGCCTCGACCGTACCGCGCAACAAGGTCGCGTAGTGACCCGACAGCGGCGCGACGATCAGCACGGCGGGGTCGAGGCTGAACTTGCCGGCCCGGCGCATGTCGGCCATGTCGCGGTCGAACTGGATGACCCGGGCCCAGGGGCTTTCCCAGACCACGGTGGGGCGCACCCGCACATCGACCTGGCCGACCTTGATGGTGTCGATGTTCCAGGCCGGCTTGCCGTAGCGGCGCGTGACATTGGTGAACAGGTCGGCGCCGGCATGGATGCGGCGGCCGAAATCGGTGTTGGCGGCGGGGTTTAGCGGCGAGCCCCAGAAGTCGCGGGCGACACGGGCCGCTTCACGCAGGGGGGAGGAGGCGTAATAGGCCGCTTCATGAAGGGCGTAGAGCATGGCGCATCCAATATGTTGCGTCGCAGCATAACATATCGAAGCCTAAGAAAGTCCATCCAAGAAACGTGCGGCCCGTCGCCTCAGTCCGCCTAAACTGAGATCAGCCCTCGCGCATGGCGTCGTTGATGCGCCGGGCGATGTCTTCCGGCGGCAGGTTGTAGGGGATCACCGTCGAGAACCGGCCCTTGGGATCCATCAGATAGATCGCGGTCGAGTGGTCGATCGTATAGCCGGGTCCATCCCCCACCTTGGCGAAATAGACGCGATAGGCTTTCGCCGCCGCCGCCACCTGCTGCGGGGTTCCTGTCAGACCCAGGGTCGTTTTGGGCACATAGTCGGCCGAGACATAGGCCTTCATCTGCTTGGCGTCGTCGCGCTCGGGATCGACCGAGATGAAGACGATCTGCAGATCTTCGGCCTTCTTGGGGCCCAGGATATCGGTGGCCGCCGCCAGGCCCTGCAGGGTGCCGGGGCAGACGTCCGGGCAATAGGTGAAGCCGAAGAACACCGCGCTCCACTTGCCGTTCAGGGCCTTCTCCGTGGTCGGGACGCCGTTCTGGTCGACCAGCTGGAAGGGGCCGCCGACCGCCGCCGAAGCGGGCGCGGGCCGGAACATGCCAGCCCGGAACGCCAGGCCGGTGGCGAAAACCGCGGCGATCACGCAGGCCAAAATCAGAATGATGCGGTGACGAGGCATGTGCATTTTACCTTTGGCTCTCGCCAGACACGAAAATCTGGACAATCCTGCGACATGGCTGACGTTTCGTTCGCGAGAGCGCCCGACGACCAGCGTTCGAAGGGGCTCGATAAGCCGGGTGAAGACCCGGCGCAAGACGATGACTGGTCCTGGGCCGCCCCCGGACTGCGTCGCGGACGTCTGCGAGTTCGTTCGCTGCTGGCGCAACGCTGGCTGGCCGTTGCAGGCCAGACCATAGCGCTGCTGTTTGTCGGGCTGGTGCTCAAGCTGCAGGTGCCCTGGGCGCTGTGCTTCTCGCTGATCGCCCTGTCGGCCTGGCTGAACGTGGTGCTGGGCCTGGCGTCGACCGGCCAGAGACTGGCCCGCGAGGGCGAGGCCACCGCCCAGATCGCCTTCGACATCCTGCAGCTGACCGGGCTGCTGTATCTGACGGGCGGGGTCTCCAACCCGTTCTCGATCCTGATGATCGCGCCGGTCACCCTGGCCGCCGCGACCCTGCCGGCCCGGTTCGCCCTGGGCCTGGGCCTGCTGGCCATCGCCGGGACCGTGCTGCTGGCCTTCTTCCACATGCCCATGCCCATCGTCGCGGGCGCGCCGGCCGTGCCGCCGGTGCAGGGCGTGGCGCTGGCTTCGGTGGTGGTGGCGCGCGTGCTGGGGATCATCATCACCGGCGCCTATGCCTGGCAGGCGGCCAGCGAGTCGGCCCGGATGGAGCTGGCCCTCAATGTCACCGAGACGGTGCTGGCCCGCGAACAGCGCCTGTCGGCCCTGGGCGCCCTGGCCGCCGCAGCCGCCCACGAGCTGGGTACGCCGCTGGCGACCATCTCGGTAGTGGCCCGCGAAATGGCTCGCAACGCGCCTGACGACCAGACCCGCGAGGACGCCGAGCTGATGATCGGCCAGGCCGCCCGCTGTCGCGAGATCCTGCAGCGCCTGACCGAAATGCCCGAGGCCAAGGACGCGGTGCACGAGCGCATGAGCCTGGTCCAGCTGGTCCAGGACGTCATCGAGCCGCATCTGGTGCACGGCGTGCGCGTCGAGGCCGTGGTCAATGGTCCGTCCGGCGAGAGCGCCCCGGATATCTGGCGCCGGCCCGAGGTGATCCACGCCATGACCTCGATCGTCGAGAACGCGGTCGATTTCGCCCGCGCCGAGGTGCTGGTCATCGCCCGCTTCGATCCGCGCTCGATCGTCATCGAGGTGCGCGACGATGGGCCCGGCTTCTCGGCCGAGGTGCTGGCCAAGCTGGGCGAGCCCTATGTCACCACGCGCCCGGGCGCCGAGGGCTCGCGAACGGGCCATATCGGCATGGGCCTGGGCTTCTTTATCGCCAAGACCCTGCTGGAGCGCACCGGCGCCACGGTGGATTTCCGCAATGGCCGACGCGGCGGGGCGGTGGTCTCGGCCCGTTGGCCCCGGTCGGCGCTTGAAGCCCCTGGCTACACGGGGGCTTGATGCGGGACCGAGAAGGGCGACATGATGTCAAATGAGTACACTCGGTTGAGTGTAAGCGCGGGGAGGCGCTGAATTCATGGCGGATATTAGTGAGCTGGTTGCGGCCCTGCCCGACAAGACGCTGCTGCTACTCGACGACGATGCGCCCCTGCGCACGCGGCTGGGGCGAGCCTTGGAGCAGCGCGGGTTCGTGGTGACCCTGGCCGCTTCGGTGGCCGAGGCCCTGGCCCTGCTGCGGGCTCACGCCCCGGCCCACGCCGTGCTCGACATGCGGCTGGAAGACGGCACGGGGCTGAAGGTAGTCGAGGCGGTCCGCGACGCCCGACCCGACGCCAAGATCATCATGCTCACCGGCTATGGCAACATCGCCACCGCCGTGGCCGCCGTGAAGGCCGGGGTGGTGGACTATCTCTCCAAGCCGGCCGACGCAGACGACGTGGCGCGCGCCCTGCTGGCGGCCAAGGACGCCGCCCCGGCGCCCCCGGAAAACCCGATGAGCGCCGACCGCGTACGATGGGAGCATATCCAGCGGGTCTATGAGATGTGCGGCCACAACGTGTCTGAGACCGCGCGGCGGCTGAACATGCACCGACGGACTCTGCAGCGGATCCTGGCGAAAAGGGCGCCGCGCTGAAGCCGGTTCCCCTCTCCCCTTGCGGGAGAGGGTGGCCCGCGAAGCGGGTCGGGTGAGGGGGCGCGCAATCAGAAACGCCGCGACAAGCCGAAAGGCCGATCGCGGCGTCTTGCGTTTTTCAACCCCTCATCCGTCGCCTTCGGCGACACCTTCTCCCGCAAGGGGAGAAGGGATTTTCATCACATCGCCGAAATGCCGCCGTCGACCTTGATCTCGGCGCCGGTCATGAACTTGCTCTCGTCGCTGGCCAGATAGAGCACGGCGTTGGCGATGTCGTTGGGCTCGCCGATGCGGCCCAGGGGCACCTGCCGCGCCAGCTTGGCGTGGGCCTCTTCCTTGCCGAACCGCGCCGTGAAGCCGTCCAGGATGGGCGTGTCGATGAAGGTGGGGTGGATCGAGTTGGAGCGGATATCCAGTTTCATCTTGGCGCAGTAGAGCGCGATGTTCTTGCTCAGCAGCCAGACCGCCGCCTTGGAGGCGTTGTAGGCCGGCGAATTGCCGTTGGCGATCAGGCCGCCGTCGCCGCCGATGCCGGCATTATTGACCAGCACCGACAGGCCGCCCATGGCCGCTGTCGCCTTCTCCAGAACCGCGATCCACTCATCTTCCTGGGTGACATCCAGTTCGAAGGCGAAGGCCGTGCCGGCCCCGTGGGCGGCGTTGATCTCATCGGCCACGGCTTGAGCGCCCGCCAGATTGATGTCGGCCAGACTGACCTTGGCGCCCTGACTGGCCAGCATCCGCCCCGCCGCCGCGCCCAGACCCTGAGCCCCGCCCGTGATGAAGGCCTTCTTGCCGGCGACCCGGCCCGTGTTCTGCGCCATTTGGCGTCCTCCCGATTATTCAAACATTAGTTTGAACTGGATGGGGGCGGGGCGGAAGGGGGAAACGGCTTTGGTGAGGTGGCCAGCGCCGGACGCCCCCTCCGTCACGTCGCGTATCCGCGCCGCGCCACCTCCCCCGCACGCTTCGCTACGGGGCAGGAGAAGAACAGCATCACCCTCCTGCCCCGCTTGCGGGGGAGGTGGCGCGCTGCGAATACGCAGCGTGACGGAGGGGGCGTCCCGACGTCGGCCGCTAAGCCACCGAATCCATGAACGTCGCCAACGCCAGATCCAGCTCAGTCACCCCATCGGCGTCATGCGTGGTCAGCAGTACCTCGACCCGGTTGTAGACATTGAACCATTCGGGATGGTGGTCGAGCTTGTCGGCCATCAGGGCCACGCGGGTCATGAAGCCAAAAGCCTCATTGAAGTCGGCGAACTTGAACGTCTTGGTGATGGCATCCTTGTCGGGCGCGGCGCTCCAGCCGGACAGCTGTGCGGTGACGGCGGCGGCGCCGAGCTTGGGGCGGGACATGGCGGCTCCTGGAGGACTGTCTCCCTTCAGAACGCCAAACCGGTCGCCTTCGCAAGGTCGGCGAGCAGCTGGTCCTCATTCGAGACCTTGATCGCCGTCATGCCCAGGGCCGCAGCCGGTTTGCAGTTGATCCCCAGGTCGTCGAGATAGACGCAGTTCTCGGGCGCCACCTCCAGGGCCTCGCACATCATCAGATAGATGCGCGGATCGGGCTTGCGGACGCCGGCCTTGGAGCTTTCGATCACCACCGCGAAATGGCTCATGATCTGCGCGACCGCCGCGGCCTTTTCGGCGCTGGAGGCCATGCCCGCCCCGTGGCCGGTGGTGACATTGTTGGTGATGCAGCCGACCTTGAACTTCGCCTTGCAGGCCAGTAGCGCCGACACCACCCGAGGCCGCAGGTCGCCATAGAGCAGCGGTAATACGTCGGCGCCGCGCACCGCGTGGCCCAGGCGGGTGGCCTCTTCCAGGAACAGCGTGTCGAACCCGGCCGCGTCGATCTCCGAACGCTCGAACTTCGCCCAGGCATTGCTGTCGGGATCGGTGGAGTTGACCGTGCGGATGAAGTCGGCCGGCAGGCCGCGCTCGGCCTCAAAGCGTCGGAAGGCCTCGAACGGCGAGGTGGTGAACACGCCGCCGAAATCCCAGATCACCGCCTCGATCGCCATGCCGCCCTCAAACAGTTGTTTGATCCACGGTAGGGCGAGGCCCAAGACGAGGCAAGCGCCGCCAAGCTCAAGCTCCGTTCGCGCGTCGGGTGAACCCTAGCGCCGTTCATCTTCGTTAATGGTTTCTTGTCGCCATGACCCAGTCTCGCCCGCTTCCGCGCCTCGCCGTTCTCGTCGCCGCTGCTGGCGTCCTCTTCACCACCGCCGCCATGGCCTCCGACCACGGTCTGAGGGGCGGCCCGCCCGTTTCGCGCGGCGGCTTGCCGCTGGATCCGGAACTGCTACCGCCCAATACCGGCCCCGGCGACTGCGTGACGCGCCGCGTCACCGGCCCCGGCGGCGCCTATCGCTGGGACCGCGTCGAGTGCGAGCCCGAACGCGGCTGGACCGGCTTTGACCCGTGGGGCTATGGCCGCCGCCCGCTCGAGGTCGAGACCCTGCCTTCGCATAATGCCGACCGCTACAGCGGACGTCGCGCCGAGGAGATCGACGGGCGACGCCGGGAGCGCCGGTTCGATGCGTACGCCGGATCTGGCGACAACGACTCCCGCGCTCCCAACCGGCCCGAGCACCGCTACGGCCCTGGCCCGTCGCGCGCCTACGCGTACCGGGTGGCTGGCCGAGACGCCGACGGCTTTCTCGTCTGGCCCGGAAAACAACCCTGATCCTTGGCCTGACTGGCCCGAGCCTTGCGGGCCGTCCTTCCCGACGAACCAATTTGGGACGGGGGACCTGAAACCATGCGTACGCCAACCAAGCCTTTCTTCAAGCGCTACGAACTGATCGCCATCGCCGCCTTCGTGGTGGCCGCGATCGGCGTCAGCAGCCTGGGCCTCGTCTACTAAAAGGCTTCCGGCCAGGCGTCTTGGCGCCGGAATGGAACAGGATCGCCCAGCCCGCGCGTTGTGCAGGGGCAACCGGAGATCCAGGCCCTGTCCGATCACGAACACATCGCGCCAAAACGCGATCCGCTTGAGCGGCTGCGCGCCCGCTGGGCGCTGATGCCGACCTCGGCGCGACGCGGTGCGATTGCGGCCGTGGCGCTGTTTGTCGCGGTGATCGCGTTCCTGATCATCTTCGACTGGAACTGGCTGCGCGGTCCCATCGGCCGCATCGCCTCGGCCCAGCTGGACCGCAAGGTCGAGATCGTCGGCGATCTGCGCGTCCATCCCTGGTCGTTCTCGCCCAAGGTCGAAGCGCTGGACCTGCGTATCGGTCAGCCGGACTGGGCGCTGAAGGCCGATCCGACCCTGCCGCCGATGGCCAGGGTCCAGCGGCTGGCGGTGCAGTTCAAGCTGTTGCCGCTGTTCAAGGGCGACGTGATCCTGCCGCTGCTGGCGATCGACAGGCCGCAGGTGCGCCTGATCCGCGACGCGTCCGGCCAGGCCAACTGGACCTTCGGCGCCAAGAAGGCCAATGCCAAGCCGCTGAAGCTGCCCGCCATCCAGCACTTCATCATCAATGAGGGCCAGTTGCGGGTCGATGACCGCCAGCGCGATGTGCTGTTCGAGGGCGCGGTCAGCTCCAACGAGCAGGCCAGCGGCGATGGTCACGGCAAGTTCGTCCTGGAGGGCAAGGGCCGCCTCAACCGCTCGCCGTTCACCGCCATGGTCACCGGCGGCCCGCTGCTGAACATCACGCCCAACCGGCCCTATCCGTTCGACGCCAGGGTGGTGGCCGCCTCCACCCGCGTCACGGCCAAGGGCTCGGTGACCAAGCCGTTCGACCTGGGGCGGTTTGTCGCCGACATCACGGTGTCGGGCACGGACCTGAACCGCCTCTATGCCCTGACCGGCCTGACCCTGCCCAATACGCCGCCCTATCAGATCAGCGGCAAGCTGACCCGCAAGGGCGGTCGCTTCGATTTCAACGGCCTGTCGGGCAAGATCGGCGACAGCGACATCTCGGGCGATCTCTTTGTGCTGACCCAGCGCGAGCGGCCTTATCTGGAGGCCAAGCTTCAGTCGCGCCGCCTGGATTTCGACGATCTGGGCAGCCTGGTCGGCGCGGCGCCGGCCACCGGTCGCGGCGAGACCGCCTCGGCCGGACAGAAGGTCGAGGCCAGCCAGCGCGAGGCGACCCAGCGCCTGCTGCCCGACGCCACCCTGCAGACCGAGCGCGTGCGGGCCATGGACGCCAAGGTGCAGTATCGGGCCCTGGCCGTGAACGCCCCAGGCTTTCCGCTCAAGAAGGTCCGGCTGGACCTGACGCTCGACAAGGGCGTGCTGGAGATGGACCCCATCGCCTTCACCTTTTCGCATGGCGACCTGTCGGGAAAGGTGCGGCTGGACGCCCGGCCCGATGTGCCGCGCACCGATCTGGATCTGCGCCTGACCAATGCGCGTCTGCAGGACTTCATCCCCGTGCAGAGCGGCGGCAAGCCGATCATCGAAGGGCCGGTGATGGCGCGCGCCAAGCTTTCGGGCGTGGGAAACAGCATCCACCGCGCCGCTTCCAGCGCCAATGGGACCTTCACCATGGTCTCGCCGCGCGGCACGATCCGCCAGGCCTTCGCCGAGCTGATGGGCGTCAACCTGTCCAAGGGCGTGCTGATGCTGCTGGCCAAGGACACCGACGAGACCGCCGTGCGCTGCGCGGTGGCCGACTTCACGGTGAAGAACGGCGTGGCCACCACCAACCATCTTGTGGCCGATACCGGTGTGGTGCTGGTGCGCGGCAAGGGTCAGATCAATCTGAAGACCGAGCGGCTGGACTTCCGCATCGATGGTGACAGCAAGAAGCCACGCCTGCTGCGCCTGTTCGTGCCGATCACCATTTCCGGACCATTCCTGACGCCCAAGGTCGGGTTCAAGGCGACGGCGGCCGTCAGCCAGGGCGGCGTCGCGACGGCCTTGGGGGTGCTGGTCAATCCGCTGGCGGCCCTGCTGCCCTTCATCACCACCGGCGAAGCCAAGAACGCCGACTGCCAGGGGTTGGTGGCCGATGCGCGCGGCGAGGGGGTTCAAGGCGACCGCGGCGGTCAGTCAGGGCGGCGTCGCGGCGGCTCTGGGCGTGCTGGTCAATCCGCTGGCGGCCCTGCTGCCCTTCGTCACCACCGGCGAAGCCAAGAACGCCGACTGCCAGGGGTTGGTGGCCGATGCGCGCGGCGAGGGCGTGCCGGTGAAGGTGGGTCAGACCACGGCGGCGCCGGCGATGCGCGCGGCGAGGGCGTGCCTGTGAAGGTGGGTCAGACCACGGCGGCGCCGGTGAAGAAATAGCTACAAGCATTGTCATCCCGGACAAGCGCGAAGCGCGCCGATCCGGGACCGACGCCCGAACTCAGCGCCTCCGGCGGTCCCGGCTCTCCGCTGCGCTGCGGCCAGGATGACACAGTTTATGGGCAACGAACCGCAGCCGCTTGAGGGCGCGCCTCCAGCCGCGCTATAAACCCCCATCACGCCAACGGTGGTTTTATGTCCGAGATTGTATTCGAGGCCCGGGCCTAACAGGCTCCGAACCTCTGGTTCGCAAGTCGATCAGGCCCTGATCCGTCCGCGTGTCCCGCTGGACGCGCGTTCCTACGCCTCGATCCCCGGATATTTCCTTGAACATCTCCAAAGCGCAGCAACGCACGCTGCACGCGCTGGCGCAGGGCGCCCGCATCGAACCCGTGCGCGACGACCACGGCCGCCTCGTCGACGTCGACTGCATCACCCGCGAGGGCTGGCGCCTCAGCGACTGCAATCTCGGCGTCTTCAAGGCGCTGAAGAAGCGGCGGCTGATCGCCAGCAGCGGCGGCGGCCCCTACCGCATCACGCGGGAGGGCGCGGTCAGCCTGAGGTCGCAGCTCGACAACCGCGTCACGGCGCGGGGCTGGTAGCCTTCAGGAACAGGACACGCGCGGCGCCATAGTCGCGCGTGTCCAACACCGTGAAGCCGGGCGTGGCGGGCTCGGGCTCCTCGCGGCCGCGCTCGAACATCACGATCGCGCCGGGCTTGAGCCAGCCGTGAGCCAGCAGCTGGGCCAGGGCCTTCTCGCCCAGGCCCTTGGCGTAGGGCGGATCCAGGAAGGCGATGTCGAACGGCGCGCCAACGCTGGACGGCGGCAGGCCAAGATCGGTGGCGTCGCGGCGAAACGCCGCCCCGCGCGACAGGGCCTCCAGTCCCAGGGCGCCCGAGCCGGCGAACAGGTCGACCACCCGCGCGCCGTGCAACTCCGGCGCCCAGGCGGCGTGCTCCAGGATGTTGAACACCGCCTGCCGGGCGCGGTCGGAGGTTGGCCGGGTGGCGTCGCCGGGCGGGGCGACGATGGCCTTGCCGCGATACTGGCCGGAAACGATGCGCATCGAGCTGCAAATCCCTGTCTTGGCCGGCGTGTGTGCCGCTGTTGAGCGGCCACGGCAAGCCGGACGCTTTACAAGTTTGGGCGAGCCCTCTCTTAGTCGCCCGAAGAACAAGGGTGTCAGAAAACGCGATGGCGATGGCGGCGATCTTCGAGGCGATGCGGGACTCGCGCTTCTTCGCGGACCTGACAGCCTATGATCGCGAGCCGCGGCGATTGCTGGTCGCCGTGCCGGTGGGCCTGCTGGCCGCCGCCGCCGCCGCCGTGCTGGGCGCCGCATCGGCCTGCCTGATGGTGATGGTGATCGTCAGCGGCCTGGACGGCGCGCCGGCCGCCGCCGCGCTGTTTTCGGTGTTCGACCAGCCGGCCCGGGCCGAGACCGACGGTCAGGCCTCGCTGTTCATCCTGTCGGTGCTGGCGGGCGTCAACGGCGCGGCGGCCCTGGCCTTTGTGGCGGTGGGCGCCGGGATCAGCCATCGTCCGATCCGGCGCTATGTCACGGTCGAGACCGCCTTCCGCACGCGGCTGCTGGTCGCGGGCCTGGTTCTGGTGGGGGCGATCATGGCCGCTCTGATCCTGATCTCGCACGCTGTCAGCGCTGGAATGCCCACGCCGCCGGTCCTGACCCTGGCGGCGACCACCTTCGACCGCGCGACCTATGCCGCCTTCGCCATCGTGCTGCTGGTGATCGCCGCCGCCGCCGAGGAGATCATCTTTCGCGGCTGGCTCCTGAAACATGCGGGCGCCTTCACCCGCAATCCGGCGATCCTGATGGCGGTGAACGGCCTGCTGTTCGCCCTGATCCACTTCGACCCCAATCCGGGCGCCTTCCTGGTGCGGGCGGCCATGGGCGCGGGCCTGACCTGGATGACGCTGCGCACGGGCGGGATCGAGCTGGCCATCGGCGCCCACGCCGCCAACAACATCGCCATCCTGCTGCTGCTGCGGCCGCTGTCGCTGACCCCGGAACCGCAGCAACCCTTCCAGTTGACCTCGCTGGTCACCGTCGCGGCGATCGGGGTCGGCTACGTCCTGCTGGCCGAGGCCGTGGTGCGCTGGCCCATTGTCACCCGCTGGTTCGGCGGTCGGCCCGCCACGGTTTAGCGCGGCTTCTTGGGGCCCTTATAGGGACGCGGCGCGCCCGGCCTTGCTTCGAAAGCCGCCGGCGCCGCGCGAGTCGGCTTGGCTTGGTCGGGCTTTGGGGCGGGCCTGGTGGAAGGCTTGACGCCCGGCTTGACGCTCGGCTTGCCAAACGACTTGCCCGCCGCGCCCGCGGGCTTGGCGGCGAACGGCTTTCCGGCCGTCTTGCCAGGTTCCGGTCTCGCCGAGGACGGCTTGCCGCCGGCCTTGTCGAAGCTTCTGGCGCCGGCCACGCCGCCCGCCGCCTTCGCCCCGAACGACTTTGGACCCGTCGCCGCCTTGGCGCCGCGCGGCGCCAAGTGGTCGGGTTTGGGGCCAATCATCTTGGTCTCGATCGACTTGGGCGCACGCTTGATCGGCTTGACGCCGGCGATCACCACCTTCTTTTTCGGCTTGGCCCAGCCGGGCTTGTAGACCGGCTTTTCCAGCGTGCGTTCGCCCGGCTCCAGCACCTTGGGCAGAGGCGCCGACTTGATGGCCCGGCGCTGCAGCTCGCCGCCCTTGGCGGTGCCCGGCGCGTGCAGCGGATCGGCCACGCCCATGAACTGCGGCTTGTCGCCGGTGGGCATGTCTTCGTCCGCCACCAGGCCGGCCAGCAGCTCACGGATCACCCGGGGACCGACCTCCTCGATCTGGCCCGGCATCAGGGTGGCCAGGGCGAACGGGCCGTAGGACAGGCGGATCAGGCGATTGACCTTCAGGTCCAGGTGCTCAAGCACCCGGCGGATTTCGCGGTTCTTGCCCTCGGTCAGCGAGATGGTGATCCAGACGTTCTTGCCGCCGCCGGCCTTGTCCTGGGCCTTGTCGAGCTTGGCCTCGATCGAGCCATAGCGGACGCCCTCGATGGTGACGCCGTCCTTCAGTCGGTCCAGACGCGCCTGATCGGTGTGACCAAAGGCCCGGACGCGATAGCGGCGCACCCAGCCGTTGTTGGGGGCTTCCAGCTTGCGCGACAGCTCGCCGTCATTGGTCAGCAGCAGCAGGCCTTCGGAGTTGAGGTCCAGTCGCCCCACCGAGATCAGGCGCGGCAGCTCGCGCGGCAGGGCCTGGAACACCGTCGGGCGCTCCTTGGGGTCGTTGTGGGTGGTCATCAGGCCGGTGGGCTTGTGATAACGGAACACCCGGGTGGGCTCGCGCTCGGCCACCAGCTTGCCGTCGACCGTCAGGAAGTCGCCGGGCCCCACCTTCACGGCGGGGGTGGTCAGGACCTTGCCATTGATGGCCACACGGCCGGCCTCGATCAACCGTTCGACCTCGCGCCGCGAGGCCACGCCCGCCCGGGCCAGGGCCTTGGCGACGCGTTCGCCGGTCGACGGATCGTCGAGGTCGCCGTCGTGGCCGGGATCGTATAGGGGGTCGTGGGGCGTATCGGTCATATCTCGTTCCTTCGAGGGGCTGGGCGCATCTCACGATGGGCTTTTGGGCAAATGCGCACCGATCCTCCGGACGATCAAGACCAGTGGGCCCAAGACCAGCAGGCCATGCGCCTGGCGCTGGACGCGGCCCGCGCCGCCGCCGCGCGGGGCGAGACGCCGGTGGGCGCCGTGATCCTTGACCCGAAGACCGGCGAAATTCTCGGAACGGCGGGCAATGGTCCGATCGTGGCCCACGACCCTACCGCCCACGCCGAGATCGCGGTGATGCGGCAGGTGGCGGCCAAGCTGGAAAACTATCGGCTCACCGACCTGACCCTGGTGGTGACCCTGGAGCCCTGCGCCATGTGCGCCGGGGCCATCAGCCATGCACGGATCGGGCGGGTGGTGTTTGGGGCCGAAGACCCCAAAGGCGGCGCGGTGGTCCATGGCCCGCGCTTCTTTGCTCAGCCCACGTGCCACTGGCGGCCGGAGGTGACGGGCGGGGTCATGGCGCAGGAGAGCGCCGACCTGCTGCGAGGGTTCTTCCGCGCGCGGCGGAAGGCCAAGCCCTAGTTCATCAACGCCGAACCCAGCAGCACCCGGCTGCCGGGCTTGCCCAGCACCTTGTCGGCGGTCTTCTGCATTTCGCGCGACAGGTAGTCGACGTCCGGCGGATCGCCGCGACGCATGCCTGAGGCATAGGTCATCAGCACCTGGGCGAAGGCGGCGCGCAGGCGGGGTTCCGACTGCTGGGCGCGCTCCATCAGCTTGGGATCCTTGGCCTCGAGGCCGGCCTCCAGGGTCAGCACGCCGCGCCGACCGTCGCGCCGCAGGGCGACCGCCGTCAGCGGCTTGAAG
>NCEV01000029.1 GCA_002280875.1 Caulobacter sp. 32-67-35
GCCTAGCTACCGGAGCGGGTTAACACCCCGCCAGCCCGGCGATGCTCCTGACCAACAACCGCGCGGAGCGCTCCGGCCACGGCCGAAACGGTACTCCACGACAAACACATCCGGGCCTGGCCCGGACGCTCCGCCGCCTCCCCGCTTTTCCCCGGGGCCACCCGCCCGGTCCGTCCTGGCGGTCGGCGCCGACGCGCGTCCGCATGTCACGCGGCGACGCAGCCTTCTCTCTTCAGCCCTCAGAGGACATCCCATGGCCCGGTTCGACAAACCCGCCTTCGACGTAACGACGGCCATCGCGCCGCCGCTCCCCAAGACCGACACCGCGATGGCGGCGGCCAGCCGCGCGGCCGGCGCCGAGCTGCAGCGGCGGCTGAAATACCAGGCCCTGCAGTGCATGTTGCGGGCGATCGAGACCCTCGAAGCCGTCCCCGAAGGCGACTGGCGCGGCAGGCTGGAGGCGGTCGAGCGGCTGGGACGGGAGGCTGAAGCTGAGGACCGTTGAAGAAAAAGGCGCTGCTCGGCTCGCGGGGATACCTTGGCCAGGACACGCCTCGCCGCCGCTGGCGCAAACCGGCAGGCGCAACGAACCTGCGTCCGCCATCAGACAATCCGAGGTTCCCCCTCGCGGCGAAAGCGCCTAGGTAAGGCTCAACCTGAGCATATCCCTGGGAGGATGAGGCGGATGGACGACGCGGGCGTCAGCTTGCAGGCGAAGATGATCGCGATGGGCGAGGCCGCCCGCGCGGGCGCGCGCGCCCTCCGGCTCGCCTCGGCCGAGCAACGCACCGTCGCCCTCGCGGCCATGGCCGGAGCAATCCGACACGAGGCCGCCCAGATCCTGGCCGCCAACGCCAAGGACATCGAGCAAGCCAAGGCGAGCGGCCTGTCGGGCCCCATGCTCGACCGCCTGATGCTGGACGAGGCCCGGCTCGAGGCCATGGCCGCCGGCGTCGAGACCGTGGCCGCCCTGCCCGATCCGCTGGGCGTGGCCACCGCGCGCTGGACCCGGCCCAACGGGCTGGACATCGCCCGGGTGCGCACCCCCATCGGCGTGATCGCCATGATCTATGAGAGCCGCCCCAACGTCACCGCCGACGCGGCGGCGCTGTGCGTGCGTTCGGGCAATGCGGTGATCCTGCGCGGCGGCTCCGAGTGCCTGGCCTCGAGCCTGGCCATCCACGCCGCCATCGTGCGGGGCCTGAAGGCCGCCGGCCTGCCCGCCAGCGCCGTCCAGGCCGTGGGCACGTCCGACCGCGCCGCCGTCGGCCACATCCTGAGCGGCCTGAACAAGACCATCGACCTGATCATCCCGCGCGGCGGCAAGAGCCTGGTGGCCCGCGTCCAGGCCGAGGCCCGCGCCCCGGTGCTGGGCCATCTGGAAGGCCTGAACCACGTCTTCGTCCATGCCGGCGCCGACCCGCGCAAGGCCATCGACATCGCCGTCAACGCCAAGATGCGGCGGGTGTCGGTGTGCGGCTCGGCCGAGACCCTGCTGGTCGACCGGGCCGTGGCCGACCGCCTGCTGCCCCTGCTGGCCGACGCCCTGATCAAGTCGGGCTGCGAGCTGCGCGGCGACGCCGCCGCCTTGGCCATCGAGCCGACCATGAAGAAGGCCAAGGACGCCGACTGGACCACCGAATATCTGGCCCCGATCCTGTCGGTGGCCGTGGTGGACGGCGTGGCCGGGGCGGCGGCGCATATCGCCCGCTACGGCTCGGGCCATACCGACGCCATCGTCACCGAGGACGCAGCCGCCGCCGAGGCCTTCGCGGCCGAGGTCGACAGCGCCATCGTGCTGATCAACGCCTCCACCCAGTTCGCCGATGGCGGCGAGTTCGGCTTCGGGGCCGAGATCGGCATCGCCACAGACAAACTTCACGCCCGCGGTCCGGTCGGGGCCGAGCAACTGACGACATTCAAATATGTGGTTCGCGGGACCGGCCAGACTCGTCCCTGAGGCCGGTCGGCCAGCCGCGCAGCGTCTCGGATTCCATCTGGAACCCGGGATGCGCGTCGGGCTGTTTGGCGGCAGCTTCAATCCGGCGCACGAGGGTCACGCCCACGTCGCCGAGACGGCCCTGCATCGCCTGAACCTCGACAAGGTGATCTGGCTGGTCTCGCCGCAAAATCCGCTGAAGTCCTCGGCGGAAACGAAGCCCCTCGGCGAGCGCATGGACGCCGCCCGCCAGAGGGCGCGGGGCAGCGCGATGATCGTCTCGGACGCCGAGACGCGGCTGGGCTCGCAATACACCATCGACACCCTGCGGGTGCTGCGGGCCCGCTATCCGGGCGTGAAATTCGTGTGGATCATGGGCGCCGACAGCCTGGCCAGCTTCCACCGCTGGCGGGGCTGGACCCAGATCATGCGCGAGGTGCCGGTGGCGGTGATCTCGCGGCCGTGGGCGGCGCTGAAGTCGCGCACCTCGCCCGCCGCGCGGCGGTTTTCGCACGCCCGCAAGCCCGCCAGCGCCGCCGCCACCCTGCCCGATCTGGCCGCCCCGGCCTGGGTCTATCTGACCGGCCCGCTGAACTTCGCCTCGTCCACGGCGATGCGCGAACGCCTCAACAAGGCCTCCTGAATCGGCCTTTCAAGCTGCGCTGCACGCAACCCCTCACCTTTTCGACTCATCCATGCTATGAGGAGAACCCGCGCGACCCCATAAGGAGCATTCCGCTGCGTAGCGACCCCGCGCAAATTGCGCACGAAGACACGGCGACCGCCGAGTCCTCGACCCAGCATCCGGGCCTGAGCCCCGATCAAAACATCAAGGCTCTCGAGACCCTGATCCTGTCCCGCCTGGACGACGACAAGGCGCAGGACATCGTTCACATCGACCTGACGGACAAGAGCTCGGTGGCCGACAGCCTGATCGTGGCGTCTGGCCGTTCGCACCGCCATGTCGGCGCGCTGGCTGATCACATCATCCGCGCCCTCAAGGAAAACGGTTTCGGCAAGGCGCGGGTCGAAGGCCTGCCGCACTGCGACTGGGTGCTGATCGACGCCGGCGACGTGGTGGTTCACCTGTTCCGCCCCGAGGTGCGCAGCTTCTACAACATCGAGAAGATCTGGGCCGTCGACGCCCCGCACCGCATCGCCTCCACGGCGAACTAACCCCTATCGCGTCATCGGCGTTTGATCGCCGGTGACGCGGGTTAGCGCATGAAGCTCACCATCCTGACCGTTGGCAAGCTCGGCCGCATGGTCGAGGCCCAGATGGCGCTGGACTACATGTCCCGCGCCACGGCGTCCGGCCGCGCCCTGGCCCTGGGTCCGGCCGAGATCATCGAGGTCGAGGCCCGCAAGCCCGGCAAGGCCGCCGAGGCCGAGGTGCTGCGCCCGCATCTTGAGGGCGCCCATGTCATCGCCTGCGACGAGCATGGCAAGGTTCGGCCCAGCCGCGCCTTCGCCGAGCATATCGGCCGGCTGCGCGACGATGGGACGCGGAAGGTCGTCTTCCTGATCGGCGGCGCCGACGGCCTGGACCCGTCGATCCTGGCCAACGCCAATGAAACCCTGGCTTTCGGGCCCCAGACCTGGCCGCACGCCCTGGCCCGGGCGATGCTGGCCGAGCAGATCTATCGCGCCGTCACCATCCTGGCGGGCTCGCCCTATCACCGCGACTAGGGTTAGACAGGGCCAGATGCTTCGCCGCCCCTCGCCCGTCCTGCTGTCGCTCGCCGCGCTCGTCATCGCCCTGTCGGCGGGCGGCATGGTCCTGGCGCGCCAGGACCAGCAGCGGATGCGCGACCGCCAGACCGCCATCGACACCCGTCGCGAGATCGAGGACCTGCGCCGCGAGCTCTCGCGCCTGGACAACGCCCGGGTCTCGGCGGGGGAGAATGTCGACCTCAAGCGGGCGCGGCTGGAAACCCTGAACGCCCGCGAAGCCCGGGTGCTGGCAGAGCTGGGCCGCGATCGCCACCGGCTGGCCAGGCTGCTGTCGGCCCTGCAGCTGTTCCGGCGCAACCCGCCGCCGGCCCTGCTGGTCAGTCCCGGCGACGCCCGCGACGCCGTGCGGGCCGCTATCCTGGTTCGCGCCATGACCCCCGACCTGCAACGCCGCGCCGACGGCTATGCCCGCCAGGCCTCGGCCGTGGGCGCCCTGCGCCGTGAGGCCGCCGCCGCCTCGGCCGAGCTGTTCACCGCCGAAAGCGTGGTGGCCGATCGCAAGGGCGAGATCGAGCGCCTCATCATCGAAAAGACCCGCCTGGAGCGCGCCTATGCCCAGGAAGCCCTGGTCGAGGCCAGCGAGTTGCGCACCCTGGGCGCCCTGACCGACGGCCTGACGCCCCGCGCGCCGACAGGGCCTTTGACCCTCGCCTCCCCGGCGCCGGGCGGGATCACCAGGCGCTTTGGATCGACCCTGCCCGCCGGCGGCCGCTCGTCTGGCCTGTCGATCCGCACGGAAAAAGGGCGGACGGTGACCAGTCCGGCGGCGGGAACGGTGGAATATGCCGGGGCGCTCAGCGGCTGGGGCGTTGTCTTGATCCTGCGCGCCCAGAACGCTTACCTTCTGGTGCTGGCCGGTCTGGATCAGGTTTCTGTCGCCCCCGGACAATCGGTCGCGGCCGGCGCCCCCATCGGAAAGATGGCCGATCGTGTATCTTCCGAACCGGAGCTCTATCTGGAGGTCCGCGAAGAGGGCGTTCCGGTCAATCCGGAGCGCTGGTTGAAGCAGGGGTCGCCGTAGACGGCTTTTTCAGTAATGATGGCCGCAAATAGGACGTTCTCGTCAGGGATGATCGAGGGCGAGACATCAAAAGCGCGGCGCCACCGGCGTCGCCAGGGAGCCTTCAAGGCCTAATGCGCAAGTACCTGCTCATCGGAGTTTCGGCCTTTGTCCTCGGCGCGGGGACGATGGCCTATCTTAGCCCCATCGCCCAGGCGAACATCCCGCCCAAGAACCAGACCTACAAACTGCTGGAACTGTTCGGCGACGTGCTGGGCACGGTCGAGGACCAGTATGTCACCGAGGTGGATGACAAGAAGCTGATCGAAGCGGCCCTCGACGGCATGCTGACCAGCCTCGACCCGCATTCGGGCTATCTCTCGCCCGACAGCTTCGAGGACATGCAGGACACCACCCGCGGCGAATATGGCGGCCTGGGCATTGAGGTCACCAGCGAAGAAGGCGTGGTCAAGGTCATCTCGCCGATGGACGGCACCCCAGCCTCGCGGGCCGGCATCCAGGCGGGCGACTATATCACCGCCGTCAACAGCCAGAGCGTGCTGGGCCTGACCGTCAATGAGGCCGTCAAACAGATGCGCGGCGTGGCCGGCGAACCTGTCACCCTGACCATCGCCCGCGAAAAGACCGACCCCTTCGACGTCAAGCTGATCCGCGAAGTCATCAAGCCCAAGGCCGCCATCGCCCGCATGGAAGGCGACTATGGCTATGTGCGCCTGCCCGGCTTCAACGAAAAGGCCACCGACGCCCTGGTCTCGTCGATCAACGACCTGAAGGCCAAGAACCCGAAGATGAAGGGCCTTGTGCTGGACATGCGCAACAACCCCGGCGGTCTGCTCGACCAGGCGGTGGGCGTGGCCGACGTGTTCCTGGACGGCGGCGAGGTGGTCAGCCAGCGCGGTCGCGACCCGCGCAACATCCAGCGCTACAACGCCCGCCCCGGCGACCTGCTGAACGGCCTGCCCGTGGTGGTGCTGATCAATCAGGGCTCGGCCTCGGCCGCTGAAATCGTCGCCGGCGCCCTGCAGGACCGCAAGCGCGCCGAACTGGTCGGGCTGACCAGCTTTGGCAAGGGTTCGGTCCAGACCGTGATCCCCCTGCGGGGCGGCGCCGACGGCGCCCTGAAGCTGACCACGGCCAAGTACTTCACCCCCTCGGGTCGCTCGATCCAGAAGACCGGCATCGCGCCTGATCTCGAGGTCGCCCAGACCCGCGACCAGGCCCAGGATATCGCCAACCGCGTATGGTTCAGCGAGGCCAGCTTCAAGAACGCGCTCAACGCCGACGAGGGCAAGACCCGTCAGGGGGCCCATGCGCCGGCGGAAGCCCCACCCGCCGCCTTCGACGACAAGAAGGGTGACTTCCAATTGCAGCGGGCCCTCGCGGTCCTGCAAGCGGGCTCCGTCGCCGCAACGCCCAAACTGCCCAAGCCCCCGGCCAAGATCGCAGATATCACGGCCAAGGCAGCGGCGATGGGCAAGCCCGTGGTCGAGAAGAAATAGTCTCCAGACCCTTTCGGGCGCCCACGCCAAGACTTTGCAAGGTCAACCCCGGATCGGGTTTCCAGGGCGGCGTTAAGCATGGGCTCTAAGTCTTCCTTCATCGGGCTCGCCGTTACTGGCCGATGAAGGAGACCCAAGAACATGGATTTAGATACAGCCCTGGCCGCGCATTCCGACTGGAAGGTCAATCTCCGTATTGCCATCAGCTCGCAAAAGACGCTCGACGCCTCGCGGATTGCATCGGACTGTCAGTGCGACTTTGGGCGTTGGCTAAAGGGTGATGGTCGCGTCGCCCATGCCAGCTCGCCCAGTTTCAAACTCTGCGACACAAGCCATACCGAATTCCACCGCTGCGCGGGCAAGATCGCCGAGATGATCAACCGCAAGGATTTCGCTGGCGCCGCCGAGCAACTGGAGGCCGGCACGCCCTTTTCGCGCGCTTCGCAATCGGTTGCCCTGGCCATTCGCCGGCTGAAAAACGAGATACTGCAGCCCGCCTGACCGACGGGGCGCGACAGCGCGCCGCGTAGGCGCGCTGTCAGGGTCCAGGTTTGTTAACCATAAATTTGAAGCTTGCCGGCTAGGGTCGCGCCAATGGCCGCCATCTTTTCCCGCAAGCCCGCCTACGCCGCGTCCTCGCCCGCCCCACAGGCCGGCGGCGACCTGCGCGCACGCCTGCTGGCGGCGGTCTCAAACCCCTATATCGCAGCCAGCGGCGCGGCCTGCCTGTTCCTGGCCACCCTGGCCGGCCTGGTGCTGGTCACCGGCGATCCCAAGGCCGGCGCGCCGGTCATTCGCGTCGAGCTGACCAAGATCGGGGCCACGCGCAACGCTCCCGACGGCTGGAAGGAAGCTCTGGCCGACGAGAGCGAGCAGGAAGCCGCCTTCAAGCCCGACACCTTTGATCTCTCGGCCAAGCCCATCGTCGACAATCCAGTCGAGGCGTCCATCTCGTTCCCTGGCGAGGACAGCCCGGCTCCCATCCAGGCCGCTGGCGGCGCCTTGCCCCAGGCCCCCATCGCCGGTCTTTCAGGTCCTGGTCCGGGGGGAGCACAGTTGCCGATCATCGCCGCCAATGGCCGCACGGCCGCCGAGGCCTATGCCCGCCCGTTCACCGCCAGCGGCCGGCCCAAGGTCTCGGTCGTCATCGGCGGCCTGGGGCTGAACCCGCAGGTCACCCGCGCCGCCATCGAGACCCTGCCGCCCGAGATCACCCTCTCCTTTGCGCCCTATGCCGAGGGCCTGCAGGGCTGGATCGACCTGGCCCGCGCCAACGGCCATGAGGTGCTACTGGAAACACCGATGGAGCCGGCCGACTATCCGGCCAATGACCCGGGCCCCTACACCCTGATCGCCGCCAATCGGCCGGAAGACACCGTGCGCAAGCTGGAATGGCTGATGTCGCGCGCCACAGGCTATTTCGGTCTCAGCAACTATCTGGGCGCGCGGTTTGTGGAATCCGACGCGGCCATGAACACCTTCAACGCCGCCCTCAAGGCCAGGGGCCTGGCCTTCGTCGATGACGGCCTCGCCGCCCGGCGCGGCGGTTCGATTCCGCGCGCCTCTGCCGACCGGGTGATCGACGACGAACTGTCAGCCGCCGCCATCGACGCCCAGCTGCGGGCCCTGGAAACCGGCGCCAGCGCGCGCGGCCAGTCGATGGGTTCGGGCTTTGCCTATCCGGTGACCATCAACCAGGTGCGGGTCTGGGCCAACGGCCTGTCGGCGCGCGGCCTGCAGCTGGCGCCGGCCTCGGCCCTCGCCCGTCGATGAGCCAGGATCCGCTGCCCCGCCACCGGCCCAATGTCGGTGTGGTGCTGTTCCATCGCGACGGGCGCGTCTGGCTGGGTCGCCGCAACCAGCAGCCCCCACCCTATAACTGGCAGTTCCCGCAAGGCGGCGTCGACGAGGGCGAGGACCTGCTGGACGCCGCCAGGCGCGAGCTGGCCGAGGAAACCGGCGTCACCTCCGCAAGCCTCCTTGGTCGGACCGATGGCTGGATTTCCTACGACTTCCCGCCCGAGGTGGCCGGCTCGAAGATGGCGCGGGGCTGGATGGGTCAGAAACAGGTCTGGTTTGCCTTCCGCTTCACCGGCGATGAGAGCGAAATCGACCTGGAAGCCCATGGCGAAGTCGAGTTCGACGGCTGGAGATGGGGAAGGCTCGACGAAACCCCCGAACTGATCGTACCCTTCAAGCGCGGGGTCTACGAACAGGTGGTCGCCGCGTTCGGAAAGTTCGTGGCGGGCGACTGATCGCCCCCACAGGGAGAACGATCGGCATGGCCAAGACCGTCCTGATGATTCATGGATACGGCTGCGCGAGCGACTGCTGGGGCCCCGTCGCCGAACGCCTGAAGGCCGAGGGCTACAAGGTCGAAACCCCTACTATCCGCGCCGACCAGCGCAAGGTTTCCGGGCCCGGAGCGGGTCTGGCCGGCCTCAGCCTGGCTGACTATGTCGCCGATATGAGCGCCCTGGCCGCGTCGCTCGCCCAGCAGGACGGCGAGGCGCCGATCGTGTTCGGCCATTCCATGGGCGGTCTGATCGCTCAAAAGTTGGCCGAGGCGGGGCTGGTCTCGGGCGCGGTCCTGTTCTCGCCCGCCTCTCCGGCCGACGCCCGCGGCAGGCCCAAGCTGGCGCCGGTCCTGGCCTTCCTGAACGCTGCTCTGATGTCGAACCCGCAGACCAGGACGGTCAAGCAGTGGAAGACCGGCTTCAAGTGGGGCGTGATGAACGCCGTCCCCGCCAGCCGTCATGACGCCCTCTACGCCAGGATGGTCCACGACTCGGGTCGTGTGCTGGCTGACCTAGCCTGGCCCGACAAGGATCCCAACAAGACCGCCCATGTCGATGCCAACAGGATCAAGGTCCCTCTGCGCGTGGTCGCCGGCGCCCTGGACCGTACGACTCCCGTCGAGGACATGCGTCTGGTTGGCCAGAAATATTCGGCTGTCGGCGGCGACTATGTTGAATATCCGAGCAACGCCCACTGGCTGATCGATGAGCCGGGCACGGATGTAATCCTCGACGACGTCATCGGCTGGCTGAAAGACAAGCAGCTGGCCGCCGGCCAGACCAAGGCGGCTGCGTCGCCTCCGGCCGAAAAGGCGCCCGCCAGGACGTCAGCTGCGCCGAAGCCCAAGGCCGCTGTGAAAGCCAAGGCTGCAGCCAAACCCGTCGAAGCGGCGCCCGTGAAGACCGCCGCGCCCGCGCCGGCTGCGAAGGCGGCCAAGCCCGCCAAGCCTGCGCCTGCGCCTCCTCCCGTCGCCGTGGTCGAAGCAGCTCCGGCAAAGGCTGCGCCCAAGGCAGCCCCAGCCGCCAAGGCCAAGCCCGCCGCGAAGGCCGCGGCCAAGCCCAAGGCGCCCGCGAAAGCCGCGCCCGTGGCCCCGTCCAAGGTCGCTACGCCAGCCGCGAAAGCCAAGGAGAAACCCAAGGCCGCCGCGCCGAAAGCTACCGCGCCAAAAGCCGCCGCTCCGGCCGAGGCTGTAGCTCCCGCGGTCAAGGCCAAGGCTGCTCCGCGCGCCAGGAGCGCGGCGACACCGGCGGCCAAGCCGGCCAAGGCGCCCGCGGCCAAGCCGGCTGCGACAACAAAGCCTGCCAAATCTTCGCCGAAGCCCAGGAAGAGCGTGTAAGCTCAATCCCTCGGCTGCTTCGCCGACAGGGTTCGAAAGGCGTTCATGCCCGCACCGGTCATCATGGTCCACGGCGCCTTTTGCGGCGGCTGGACGTTCGACAGCTTCCGCCAACCGTTCGAGGCCGCCGGCCATGTTGTGCTGGCGCCAGATCTTCTGGGTCATGACGGCAAGGCCTCGGTCGCCGGCCGCTCGATGACCGACTACGCCAAGCAGATCGCCGCCCTGTGTGCGACCTGCGAGGAACCCCCGATCCTGATCGGACACTCGATGGGCGGCCTGGTCGCCCAGATGGCCGCCGCGCGCGCCAGGGTGTCGCGACTGATCCTTCTGGCCCCCTCCCCGCCCTGGGGCGTGCCCGGCGCCAGTCTGGAAGAAGCGGTGTCGGCCGTCAGCCTGTATGCTCTGGGTCCCTACTGGCTGCAGGCCGTGGATCCCGACTACGGCGTCGTGAAACGCTACAGCCTGGACCGAATGGATCGGGCGGAGCGAAAGATCCTCTACGGTCGCATGACCCCCGAGAGCGGCCGCGCACTTTGGGAAACGCTGAACTGGTGGCTTGACCCGTTCATGACGACCAGCGCAACGCCCTGCGGCGCGCCAACCCTGGCCATCGCGGGCGGACGTGACGTGATCCACCCGACAGCCACCGTCCGCCAGACCGCAGCCCGCCTGAGCGGAACCGTCGAGGTGTTCCCGCAGATGAGCCACTGGCTACCGGGCGAGCCCGGCTGGGAAGCCGTCGCCGAGCGCTGCCTGGACTTCATTGTCGCGGAAGGGCGCGTCGCGGCCTAAGCCGCGCTCACGCCGGCGGCGTGAACAGCTTGAGCCCCAGGATGCCGGCCACGATCAGGCCAAAACAGACCAGCCGCGCCGCTGTCGCCGGCTCCTTGAAGACCACAATGCCGACAATGGCCGTGCCAACGGCGCCGATGCCGGTCCAGACCGCATAGGCGGTGCCCAGCGGCAGGGTCTTCACCGCCCATCCCAGCAGACCCATCGACAGCACCAGACTGATCGCCGTCAGGGCGATGGGAATGGGCTTGGTGAAGCCTTCAGTGAACTTCAGGCCCACGGCCCAGCCGATCTCGAACAGACCCGCGATGAACAGGATGATCCAGGCCATGACCTGCTCCACTTTTCTAGTGGGGTCGTCCCCGGACAAAACAAAAGGCGCGGGGTCGTCCCCGCGCCTCCCGTTGATATGGGACAGCATGGCGGGAGGACAAGCCTCCCGCTACGTCCTAGCGGCTGGTGGTGCTGTACAGGATCTGGGCCTGTTCGAACTTCTTGCCCACCGGCGAGCCGTCAGTCTTCTTCAGACGCACATAGACCAGACCGGCCTTGCCATTGGCCCAGGCATCATCCCAGGAAACCGTCAGGCGACGGAAATCGCTGCCGTTGATCTGGTCGTTGCGGATCAGGCGCAGCTGCGGGCTGTTCTCCCAGGTGGCCCAATCGTGGAGCGCGGTGCCCAAGGCTTGAGCCTGGGCGTCGCCCTGGGCGTACTGGATGGTGACCGTGCAGACGTTGGTGTTCGAACCCGGGTTGTCGAGGACGATCTGGTAGGGCTTGCCCAGGTCCAGGGTCCACATCTTCTTCTTCAGCTTCAGGCCGGCCGCCTTGGCCAGGGCGTTGAAGTCGCCGCCCACCACGGCCGGCTTGCAGATGCGGTCAAGCACGCTCAGCAGCTGCAGCGAAACCGGGTCCGTCGAGGGCGCCGGGCGCACCGGTTCGACATAGGTCTCGGCGGGAGCCGCGGCAGGCGGAGCCGGAACGACCGGCACATTCGGATCGGCTGGAGCAACCGGAGCCGGGGCCGGAGCTTCCTGTGCGGGCGCGGCAGGCGCGGCGGCGGGAGCGGTTTGCTCCTGGGCGACGGCAGCGGTCGAAACCACACCGAGGGCGATCAGGCTGGCGAGCGCGAGGCGCATTATCGAGATATCCCCATCAGGCAAGAGGTCGGCATTAAAACCGACAGACGGTCCCTCGCAACCCTTATGGCGACAGAATGCGACGGAGATTGGGCCACAAGTGTAATTTCCTGCGTCGATACGTCGCGCAGGTTCACCCCAGACGCGAAAACGCCTCCGCCCTGAGCAGGGCGGAGGCGTTTCCTCGAATCCGTCCGAAGCGTTTAGGCCGCTTCGACCGCGTGCTCGGCCAGGATCGTCAGGCCGTCGGGGCCCACGTCGGCGAAGCCGCCCTGGATGTCGAACAGCTTGGTGGTCGCGCCGTCCTTCACGGTGACGCGGCCTTCGCGCAGCGTCGTCATGAAGGGCGCATGGTTGGCCAGCACGCCGAAGTCGCCTTCGGCGCCCGGAGCCTGAACCATGTCGACCTCGCCCGAGAACAGTTCGCGTTCCGGAGCGACCAGAGAGAAGTGCAGCTTTGCCATTATTCCACGATCTCCACGTCACCGAGGGCCGCCTCGACGTCTTCGTCGGTCTGGATCTCGGTCCCGCAGAACGGGCAGAAGCGGATGGTGGCCAGCACGACGCCAGTCTCCCCGTCTTCCGTCCGTTCGCCAAGATTGAGCAGGATCAGGCCGCTGTCATGCTCGATGAGCGCGTCGGTCGGGTCCGAAGAGACCGCGTCCTCCAGCTCCTCGCAGCAGAAGCCGACCAGATCGTGTTCGTCGGTCATTACGCTTCCGCCGCCAGCTTTTCGGCCTTGGCCACGGCTTCCTCGATCGGGCCGACCATGTAGAAGGCGGCTTCCGGCAGGTGGTCGTATTCACCGTCAACGATGCCCTTGAACGAGCGGATCGTGTCCTTAAGGGCCACAAAGGCGCCCGGGGTGTTGGTGAACTGCTCGGCCACGTGGAAGGGCTGGGACAGGAAGCGCTGGATCTTGCGGGCGCGGGCGACCGTCAGCTTGTCCTCTTCCGACAGCTCGTCCATGCCCAGGATGGCGATGATGTCCTTCAGCGCCTTGTACTGCTGAAGCACTTCCTGGACCGAACGGGCCACGTTGTAGTGCTCTTCACCGATGACCAGCGGGTCCATGATCCGCGAGGTCGAGTCCAGCGGATCGACGGCGGGGAAGATGGCCTGGGCGGCGATGTCGCGCGACAGAACGGTGGTGGCGTCCAGGTGGGCGAACGAGGCGGCGGGCGCCGGGTCGGTCAGGTCGTCGGCGGGCACGTAGATGGCCTGGACCGAGGTGATCGAACCCTTGTTCGTCGAGGTGATGCGCTCCTGCAGGTTGCCCATCTCGGTGGCCAGGGTGGGCTGATAGCCCACGGCCGAGGGGATGCGGCCCAGCAGAGCCGACACTTCAGCGCCGGCCTGGGTGAAGCGGAAGATGTTGTCGACGAACAGCAGCACGTCCTTGCCTTCTTCATCGCGGAAATATTCGGCGATGGAGAGGCCGGTCAAGGCCACGCGGGCGCGGGCGCCGGGGGGTTCGTTCATCTGGCCGTAGACCAGGGCGCAACGCGAGCCTTCCGTCGAGCCGTTGTTGGCCTTCGGGTCGACGTTGACGTTGGACTCGATCATCTCGTGATACAGGTCGTTGCCTTCGCGGGTGCGTTCGCCCACGCCGGCCAGAACCGAATAACCGCCGTAAGCCTTGGCGATGTTGTTGATCAGTTCCTGCATCGTCACGGTCTTGCCGACGCCAGCGCCGCCGAACAGGCCGATCTTGCCGCCCTTGGTGTAGGGGCACATCAGGTCGATGACCTTGATGCCCGTGACCAGGACTTCAGCCGTGTTGGTCTGCTCGGCGAACGACGGCGCGTCGCGGTGGATGGTGCGGAAGATGTCCGACTGGATCGGGCCCTGCTCATCGATCGGCTCGCCGATGACGTTCATGATGCGGCCCAGGGTGCCGGGACCGACCGGAACGCGGATCGACTCGCCGGTGTCGCGCACGGCCTGGCCGCGAACGAGGCCCTCGGTGGCGTCCATGGCGATGGCGCGAACGGTGTTCTGACCCAGGTGCTGGGCGACTTCGAACACCAGGCGCTGGCCGGAAGCCTGGTTGACGGTTTCGAGCGCGTTCAGGATCGCCGGCAGCTCGCCGGTGAACTCGACGTCGACGACGGCGCCGATGACCTGCACCAGCTTGCCGGTGGCGGCGCCGATCGTGGCGGGCGCTTCGCGGGTGCCGGCGACGGCGGCCTTCGGAGCCTTGGGAGCAGCCGGCTTGCGGGCGGGCTTGGCGGCGGCGGGGGCGCCTGCGGTCACCGGAGTTTCGGCGGCGGCGGGAGCCTTAGCGGGGGTCTTGGCCATGGCGTGCGGGTCTTTCGTGCGTGCTCGTGCGTGCGTTTTTTACGTTAGGCTTTTGATCAGACGGCTTCGGCGCCGGAGATGATCTCGATCAGCTCCTTGGTGATCTGGGCCTGGCGGGAACGGTTGTATTCGAGGGTGTAGCGCTTGATCATGTCGCCGGCGTTGCGCGTGGCGTTGTCCATGGCGGTCATCTGGCTGGCGTAGAAGCCGGCCATGTTGTCGAGCAGGGCCGACAGGATCTGGACCGTCAGGTTGCGCGGCAGCAGGGTCTCAAGGATGGCCTCTTCCGAGGGCTCATACTCATAGACCGCGCTGGCGCCGGTGGCCGGAGCGGCCGAGCCATCAACAACCGCCGGGATCAGCTGCAGCGCGGTCGGGGTCTGGGTGACCACCGACTTGAAGCGGCTGTAGAACAGCGTGACCACGTCGATGTCGCCGGCCTCGTAGAGGCGCGTGACAACGTCAGCGATGGGCTGGGCCACCGACAGGGTGAACTGGCGATAGGCCGACAGGTCGAAGTTCTCGACGATACGGTCGGCATACAGCCGGCGCAGCTGCACGGTCGACTTCTTGCCGACGCAGACGATCTTGACGTCCTTGCCCTGGGCGATCAGCCCGTCGATGTGCAGGCGCGCGGCCCGTACGATCGACGAGGTGAAGCCACCGGCCAGACCGCGATCGGCCGCTGCAACGATGACCAGATGACGGTCGTCGCGACCGGTGCCGGTCAGCAGGGCCGGAGCCCCGTCGCCGGACACGCCGGCCGCCAGGTTGGCGATCACCGAGGCCAGACGCCGGGCGTAGGGACGGGCGGCCTCGGCCGCGTCCTGGCTCCGGCGCAGCTTCGCCGCCGCCACCATCTGCATCGCTTTCGTGATCTTTTGCGTCGCCTTGACGCTCGAGATCCGATTGCGCATTTCCTTCAAGCTGGCCATTCGGCGCTACTCTCTCCGAGCGTTCCGAGGGGGCTTAGGCGAAGGTCGACGAGAAGCTGTCGAGCGCGCTCTTCAGCGTGTTCTCCAGATCCTTGTCGAGGGCCTTCTTGGTGCGGATGCCGTCCAGCAGATCCTTGTGCTGGCTGTGCAGACGCGCCAGGAACTCGGTCTCGAAACGACGAACCGACGAGGTCGGGATGTTGTCCAGATAGCCACGCGTACCGGCATAGATCACGCAGACCTGCTCTTCGACGGCCTGCGGCGCGTACTGGGGCTGCTTGAGCAGCTCGGTCAGGCGCTCGCCGCGGGCCAGCATCTTCTGGGTCGAGGCGTCCAGGTCCGAGCCGAACTTCGCGAAGGCGGCCATTTCGCGATACTGGGCCAGCTCGCCCTTAATCGCGCCGGCGACCTGCTTCATGGCCTTGATCTGGGCCGACGAACCAACGCGCGACACCGAGATACCGACGTTCACGGCGGGGCGGATGCCCTGGTAGAACAGGTCGGTTTCCAGGAAGATCTGGCCGTCGGTGATCGAGATCACGTTGGTCGGGATGTAGGCCGAAACGTCGTTGGCCTGGGTTTCGATGATCGGCAGGGCCGTCAGCGAGCCCGAACCGTTGTCTTCATTCAGCTTGGCGGCGCGTTCCAGCAGGCGGGAGTGCAGGTAGAAGACGTCGCCCGGATAGGCTTCGCGGCCCGGCGGGCGACGCAGCAGCAGGGACATCTGGCGATAGGCGACGGCTTGCTTGGACAGGTCATCATAGATGATCAGGCCGTGCAGGCCGTTGTCGCGGAACCACTCGCCCATGGCGCAGCCCGAGAACGGCGCCAGGTATTGCAGCGGGGCCGGCTCGGAGGCCGAGGCGACGACGACGATGGTGTATTCCAGGGCGCCATGCTCTTCGAGCGTCTTGACGATCTGGGCGACGGTCGAACGCTTCTGGCCGATGGCGACATAGACGCAATAGAGCTTGGCGCTCTCGTCCTTGCCGGCGTTGGCGGCCTTCTGGTTCAGGATGGTGTCGATGGCGACGGCGGTCTTGCCGGTCTGACGGTCACCGATGATCAGCTCGCGCTGGCCGCGGCCGACGGGGATCAGGGTGTCGATCGACTTCAGGCCGGTCTGCACGGGCTCGTGCACCGACTTGCGGGGGATGATGCCCGGAGCCTTGACGTCAACGCGGCGACGCTCGGTCGAGACGATCGGGCCCTTGCCGTCGATCGGCTCGCCCAGCGGGTTGACGACGCGGCCCAGCAGGCCACGGCCGACCGGAACGTCGACGATCTCGCCGAGACGACGGACTTCATCGCCTTCCTTGATGGCCTGGTCCTGACCGAAGATCACGCAACCCACGTTGTCGCGCTCGAGGTTCAGGGCCATGCCCTTCACGCCGGCCTTGGGGAACTCGACCATTTCGCCGGCCTGGACGTTGTCCAGACCGTAGATGCGGGCGATGCCGTCACCGACCGACAGCACCTGGCCGACGTCGGAAACAGCGGCTTCTTCGCCGAAATTGGCGATCTGCGACTTGAGGATGGCCGAAATCTCGGCGGCGCGGATGTCCATGGCTGTACTTGGGCTCTCTGCGATTTTTATCTTTTGACGCGCTTATAAAGGTTTAGGCGCGCTTCAGGGCGAATTTCAGGGAATCGAGCTTCGAACGGAGCGAAGCATCGAAAAGGCGGGAGCCGACGCGCACCTTGACGCCGCCCAGAAGGGAAGCGTCGACGCGGGTCGAGAGTTCAGGGGTCTTGCCCAGGGCCGAAGCCAGGGCGGCCTGCACGCCGGCCAGCTGGGCGGCGGTCAGTGCGGTCGCCGAGGTGACCTCGGCGGAAACGACGCCGCGATGCCTGGCCGACATTTCGGAGAAAGCGGTGATGGCGCCCATCAGGTCGCCGGCGCGGCCGTTGCTGGCCACCAGGCCAATGAATTTGGCGGTCAGCGGCTGGAAGCCCGCCTTCTTGGCGATCGCGGCCAGGCCCTTGGCCTTGTCCTGGGCCGAAAAGGCCGGCGAAGCGACAAGGCGGCGCAGATCGGCGCTGTCGGCATACATCGCCTTCAGCGACTTCAGGTCAGCCTCGACCGTCGTCAGTTGATTGCCTTCGATCGTCAGTTCGAAGAGGGACTGCGCATAACGCTGACCCGCATCCGTCGCCTTGGTTTCGTCCGCCACTTGGTATCCGCCCGGTGCGTTGCAATGGCCGCGGACAAGAAGATTAACCCTCGTCCCGGCTTAAAGGCTTGAGCGCGCTTGAAAAAAGCACATGGAGGGCCAGCGCTGATGCGCCACCCCGTCCGAAGCCGCGCGCCTGATAACACGGGCTTTTCGCAGTCGCAACCAAAGGGGCGCGATCAGGCCCCGACGCGGCGAAACACCGCCGAGGCGGTGGCCGCGAGGCTTCCGTTACGGCGCCGGGCCTCGCCCTGCGCGAAGACCAGGCTGCGCGTTGACCGCTCCACCCAGGCGCGCACCGCCAAATCGTCGGCGCGCTCGCCCTCCGGGCCGTCTGGACCATAGTCGACGGTCAGGGACGACGGGCGGCTCTCAACGCCTGCGATATCGCACAACGCGGCTTCCAACTGGGTAACGAGGGTGGTGCTCATGCTTTTTCACTACGCAGGATCGAGAAAAAGAAATTCACTACGCAGGATCGAGAAAAAGAAAAAGGGCGGCGAGACTGGCTCGCCGCCCTGTCAGGCGAATGCTCGAGGAAACAGCCAGACGGGGCGCAGGTCGCCCCAACACGTCCGGGTACGGGTAAAGCCTTACTTCGCAGCGGTCTGGCTGACGCCGGCCTTGGCCGAGACGTTGCAGCGGGTCAGATCCTCAGCGTCCAGAGACTTGGTCTCACCGCCGAAAGCGGCGACCCGGCCGACTTCCTTGGCCAGGGCCTTGCACGACGCCGCCGTGATGGCGCGCGACGGAGCGGAAGCGGCGACGCATTCACCGCCGTCGCAGACGAAGACGGCGCCGCCAGCGACGATCTTGGTCTTGGCGGCGACGGGCGCTTCCAGGGCGGCAGCGACGCGGCCGTCAGCGAGGGCGGCGCCAGCAAACATGGAGACGGACAGGGCGGCGACAGCCGCAAGGGTACGGAGCTTCATAAGAGCCCTCCAACGTTCGGGGAGTTGTGAAAAGATCGATGATCGGCGAAAAGCGTACTGGTCGTTCAGGCTTCGAGGATGCAAGCGTCGGTATCCCCACCGACGCGACGAAACTGAACTAAGCAGTGCTTAGATATCAGTGATCAACGATTTCGCAAGCGGAATTTATTTCGCGTGAGCAATTTGTAATCAAACCCAGTCGATTTCGGAAATGGCCAGCCATCAACTCTGGCTGGGCGCTAGAGGCCCAGGATCGAGTCGATCCGGCTCTCGGCCTTGGCGTGGATCTGCCGCTCTTCAACCATGCCCTCGATCCGCGCGTAGCGACCGTTCTTGCCCACCCGGCGGCGAAGCTGGTCAGCAGTCAGCAGGCCCGGCGAGTCACTGGGATCGGAAAAGCTGCCCATCAGCGCCGAGAGCACCGCGCCAATGAAGGTCGCAGCTATGGGCCCCGCTGCGCCGAGCAAGCCCTCGCCGAACACAGCCTCGAGGCGGGCGATCAGCAGTTCGCGATTGGGCTGGCCTTCCAGCATGCCGATCAGCATCAGAACGCCACCCTCGACGGCGCCAACCAGCAGCACCGCCACCAGCACGCCCAGCAGTCGGGGCCGGACGAACAGTCCGAGCGCCGCGCCGATGATCGCTGCTGTGGCCATGGTGAACATGAACCAAGACTAGCAGGGCTTGGTCAAAAGCCCGTTAAGACCAAAGGTATTCCCAAGCGGCAGGGTTGGCGGCGATCCGACGCCGCGCATACTCGCCCCCAAGACAAAAGAAAAATATCACAGGGAGGCTAGGCCATGGACTTCAACCCGCCGCCGGAACTGACCGCCTATCTGGCCGTCCTCGACAGATTCATCGAGGACGAGATCGCGCCCTTGCAGGCCCGCGATGACAATGAGCGCTTCTTCGACCACCGCCGTGAATGGGCCCGCACCGACTGGGACGGCGGCGGCCTGCCCCGGCATGACTGGGAAGAACTGCTGGCCAGGGCCCGCAAGCTGGCCGACGCCGCCGGTCACTACCGCTTCGCCCTGCCCCGCGAATTCGGCGGCCAGGACGGCTCCAACCTGTGGATGGCGGTGATCCGCGAGCATCTGGCGTCCAAGGGCCTGGGCCTGTTCAACGACCTGCAGAACGAGCATTCAATCGTCGGCAACAATCCCTTCGTGCTGATGATCCGCGATTTCGGCCGGCCCGATCAGCAGCACCTGATCGGCGACATGCTGGATCGCGGCGCCTTCCGCCCGACCTTTGGCCTGACCGAGCCCGAGCATGGCTCCGACGCCACCTTCATGGAGACCCGCGCGGTGCGCGAGATCCACAAGGGCGAGGCCGGCTGGCGGATCAATGGCGAGAAGATGTGGACTACCGGCATGCACGCCGCCACCCACTGCTGCCTCTTTGCCCGCACCGGCGGCGAAGATGGCTCGGCCAAGGGGATTACGGCCTTCCTGGTTCCAGCCCATGCGCCCGGCGTGAAGATCGAGGAATATCTCTGGACCTTCAACATGCCCACCGACCATCCCCGGGTCAGCTTCACCAACGTCTTCGTGCCCGACAGCGCGATGTTTGGCCCCGAGGGCGGCGGACTGGCGCTGGCCCAGCACTTCGTCCACGAGAACCGCATCCGCCAGGCGGCCTCCAGTCTGGGGGCGGCGGTGTTCTGCATAGAAGAGAGTGTGAAGTACGCCCGCGCCCGCAAACCGTTTGGAAAGCCCCTGGCCGAGAACCAGGCCATTCAGTTCCCGCTGGTGGAACTGGCCAGCACTGCCGAGATGCTGCGCCTGCTGATCCGCAAGACCGCCTGGGAGATGGACCAGATGACCAAGCCGGAGGTGGAAAAGCGCCTCTCCGACAAGGTTTCGATGTGCAACTATCAGGCCAACCGCCTGGTGTGCGAGGCGGCCGATCGCGCCATGCAGGTGCACGGCGGCATCGGCTATTCGCGCCACAAGCCCTTCGAGCACATCTATCGCCACCACCGCCGCTACCGGATCACCGAGGGCAGCGAGGAGATCCAGATCCGCAAGGTGGCCGCCTGGCTGTTCGGCTATCTGGGCCCGCGCCGCAAAACCTTCGCCGAAATGGAGAAGGTTTAATCCCGAGCGACCTGACGTGGATCAACGGACGCGCTATCTAACAGGGATATGCGAGCCTGACGTTGCTCGTCTGGAGGGCTGAATGAACCGTTTCGCCAAAACCGCCGCGCGGATCGCGCTGGTCGTTTCGCTCGCCGCCGGCCTGGCCGGCTGCGGGGTCAACACCATCCCCACCCAGGACGAGGCGACCAAGACCGCCTGGGCCGAAGTGCAGAACCAGTATCAGCGCCGCGCCGACCTGGTGCCCAACCTCGTCGCTACGGTGAAGGGCTACGCCGCCCAGGAAAAGGACGTGCTGGTCGCCGTTACGGAAGCCCGCGCCAGCGCCACCCAGGTGAAAGTCGACGCCTCGACCATCACCGACCCGGCCGCCTTCGAGAAATACGCCGCCGCCCAGGACCAGCTGTCGGGCGTGTTGGGCCGGCTGATGATGATCCAGGAGCAGTATCCGGACCTGAAGTCGAACCAGAACTTCATGGCCCTGCAAAGCCAGCTGGAAGGCACGGAAAACCGTATCGCCATCGCCCGCCGCGACTACAACCAGACGGCCCAGACCTACAATACGACGCTGCGGACCTTCCCCAGCATCCTCTGGGCCAAGACGATGTATTCGGGCCAGAAGCCGGCCGTGCTGTTCCAGGCCACGGCGGCGGCGCAATCGGCCCCGACCGTGAACTTCGACGCGGCCCCGCCGGCCTCGGCGCCGGCTCAGTAAGTTGAAGACCAGAAACCTTGTCACCCCGGAAGCCTCGGAGAGGCTATCCGGGGCCCAGGAGCTGCGCACGCGGCCCCTGGGTCCCGGCGCTTGGCTGCGCTTCGGCCGGGATGACAGGAATTGGTTTGTCGCTTGGCTGATCGCCGCTTTGGCGGTGGCCTGCCTGGCCATCCCCGCCCTCGCCGCCCCCAAGTTCCCGCCCCTGTCCGGCCGGGTGGTCGACGAGGCCAACATCCTCTCGCCCGAGGTCGAAGCCGACCTGACCGGCAAGCTGAAGTCGCTGGAAGACGCCACCGGCCGCCAGCTGGTGGTGGCCACGGTCGCCACCCTGCAGGGCTACGAGATCGAGGACTACGGCTACCAGCTGGGCCGCACCTGGGCCCTGGGCGCCAAGGACAAGGACGACGGCGCGATCCTGCTGGTCGCGCCCGCCGAGAAGAAGGTGCGCATCGAGGTCGGCTATGGCCTGGAGCCCGTTCTGACCGACGCCCTGTCCAGCGTCATCATCCAGAGCGCCGTCATCCCGAAATTCAAGGCCGGCGACCTGCAGGCCGGCGTCGTGGCCGGGACCGACGAACTGCTGACCCAGCTGTCCCTGCCCGATGACGAGGCCAGGGCCAATGTCGCCCAGGCCGCCGCGCCGGAGCAGCGTGACAGCGGCGGCTTCTCGCCGATCGCCGCCCTGCTGATCGGGCTGTTCGTGTTCTTCCTGATCACCCGCCTGTTGCCCGGCCGACGCGGACGACGCAGCGGTCTGGGCTCGGCCCTGCCGTGGATCATCCTCAACGCCCTGACCAGCGGTTCGGGTCGCGGTGGTGGCGGCTGGAGCGGCGGCGGAGGCGGCGGAGGGTTCTCCGGCGGCGGCGGCTCGTTCGGCGGCGGCGGAAGTTCGGGGAGCTGGTGATGAAGACGATGACTCCCGAAGATCAGGCCCGCATCGCGCAGGCGGTCGCCGCGGCCGAGAAGACCACCGCCGGCGAAATCTTCTGCGTCCTGGCGCCCGAGGTGTCCGACTATCGCGAGACGCCCCTGGTCTGGGCGGCGGCGACAGCCCTGGTCCTGCCCGCCGCCGGTCTGCTGGCAGGACTGCGCCCCGACATGCTCACCCAGCTGTTTGGCGGCTGGACCGTGGGCCACGCCTCGGCCACCGACGCGGCGATCCTCTCGGCGCTGTCGATCTATATCGGCCTGCAAGCGGCGATCTTCATCGTCTCCGCCCTGTTCGTCTCGATCCCGCCCGTCCGCCGCGCCCTGACGCCTCGGGCTCTGAAGGCGGCGGCGGTCAGGCGGGCGGCCATGGAGCAGTTCATGAGTCACGGTCTGCACCTGACCCGCGACCGTACCGGCGTGCTGATCTTTGCCGCCCTGGCCGAGCACCGCGTCGAGGTCATCGCCGACGAGGGCATCTACAAGGCCGCCCCCAATGCGGTGTGGGATGACGTGGTCGCCGATCTGGTCGCCGGCATGAAGGCTGGCCGCATCGCCGACGGCTTCGTCGCCGCCGTTACCCGGGTGGGTGAGATTCTCTCCAGCCACGTGCCCGTCCGCGCCACAGACACCAACGAACTGCCCGACGGCCTGACCATTCTGCCCAAGGGCTGATCCGATGACGGGGGAAGCCAGCGGCCGGGAACTCCGACGCGTCTGGTTCTTCCTCGGCCTCGTCTTCCTGATAAGCTGGGGTGTTGGCGGACTGTATCTGGCCTTTCCCGCGCCGTTGACCGCCGCCTTCGGTCCCTTCGCCTATGGGTCGCCGGCCTATCTTCTGGCCGCCTGTTCACCAACCCTGGTTGCTCTGGGGCTGACCCTGACCTTCGAAGGACCGGCGGGCCTCGCGCGCCTTGGCCGCCGATTGCTCCAGGCGACGCCGCTGTGGGCCTTGGCCCTGGCGTTCCTGGCCCTGCCCGTCATCGCCCTGGGCCTCGGCCTGCTGGCGCCCCGGTTCGGCGTCTGGCCGGTGCGCCCCGTCGACGTGCTGGTCGCCACACCGCTTATCCTGTTCACCACCGCCCATATCCTCACCAATTCCGGTCCGCTAGGCGAGGAGCTGGGCTGGCGCGGCTATGCCCTGCCCCGGCTGCTGAACCGCTGGCCGCCCCTGATGGCCGGCGGCGCATTGGGGGTCATCTGGACGATCTGGCACATCCCGGCCTTCCTGTTTTCGGGCATCGTCGCCACGCCGCTGTCAGACCTGGGCTGGTACGCTCTGGGCACGGTCGCCCTCTCGCTGCTGATGACCTGGCTGTTCCTGCGGACGCGCGGCAGCGTGCTGATCGCCGGGGTAGTTCCGCACTTCGTGATCAATGGCCTGGGCGCGGCGGGGGCCTGGCGCGCGCGACCGGCCGAAAGCGTCGCCTTGGCCCTGCTGGTCATGGCGCTTTTCCTGATTTGCCCGCCAAATAGACGCAATCATCAATAGGAGGAGCGCGCCATGTCCAGCATCGACCCAACCCGCGAGCAGTTCGACGCCTTCAAGGGCCTTCCGCGCGATACGCCGATCCAGATGCTGAACCTGGTGCGCCTGAAGGCCGTCGCCGACTATCCGGTTGATCACCCCGAGCACGGCAAGGGCCGGTCGGGCCTGGACGCCTATCGCGCGTATGGCCGCGAGACCGCGGCGCTCTTCGCCAGGCTGGGCGGCCGGCAGATCTGGGCGGGCAAGCCGGAACTGGTGCTGACCGGCCCGACCGATGAGCGCTGGGACCTGGCCTTTATCGCCGAGTATCCCAATGCCGGCGCCTTCTTCGCCATGGTCACCGACCCGGCCTATCGCGAGTTCGTCAAGCACCGGACGGCGGCGGTCGAGGACTCGCGTCTGATCCGGCTGTCGCCCCTGACGCCTGGCGAAGGCTTCGGCGAATAGAAACGGGGCGGCCGCTTGCGCGACCTCCCCGCCGATCCCAACCTCGAGAGGCGGGACTAGAAGCTCCGGCGCACCGTCACGCCCATCGTGCGCGGCTGGCCGACCGTGTAGCCCAGGCGCGCCCGGGCACGGTTCCGGTGGCCCCACCGAACGGCAGGCCGGAGACGAAGGAACGCGGATTGTTCTCCTGGTCGCTGGCTTGGGTGTAGCGGCTGCCGATATGCTGCACCGAGGCGCTCACATAGGCTTCCATCCCCGAGCGGACGGTCCACGAATAGGTGGCGTCGGCCGAGATCTGGAACTTGGGCACCGACGGAAGGCGGTTGCCCTCACGGATGCCGCCCAGCACCGCGCCCGTCCCGTCCTTCACGGTGGAGTCGAACTCGGCTTCCAGCAGGCTGCCCGAGATGCCGATGTCGAAGCCGGGCGCCAGGCGCGCCGAGAGCTCGGCCTCGATGCCCTTGGTGTGGGCCTTGGGCACGTTGAACACCACGCGCGAGGAGCACGAGCCGGCGTCCAGCGTGGTCTGCAGGTTCTTGATATCGGTATAGAAGACGGCGCTGTTGAAGCTGATCCCGCCGAAGCGCGACTTCACGCCGGCCTCGTAGTTCCACAGGGTCTCGTCGTCATACGACTGGAAGCCGCCGAAGATCGCCGCGTCCTGCGGGGTGCAGAGCGGCAGGTTCAGCGGGTCGTTGACGCCGCCCAGCCGGAAGCCCTGGGCCGCCTGGGCGTTGAAAGTCACCGTGTCGCTGGCCTCATAGGCTACCAGGACCCGCGGCGTGAAGCCGTCGGAAGAGGTCTTGTCGACCTGGTTGTCGCCGTTGGCGAACAGACCGCCCGACTTGAACTGGCGGGTTTCCTCGAAGTCGTAGAAGCGGCCGCCGGCCGTGACAGTCAGCTTGTCCAGCTTGTAGCTAGCTTCGCCGAACAGGGCCTTCTGCTTGATGTTGTAGGGCAGGGAGGCGTTGTAGGGCGAGTTCAGCGGGAAGCCGTTGGCCACCGCCGCCGAGGTGCCGGCGCCCAGGGTGGCGTCGGTGAAGGCGTCATAGCCCGGGGTGGGCAGACGCTGGTCATAGACGCGATCGACCTCGGAATAGAAGCCGCCGAACACCCACTGGAACGGGCCATCGCCGGTCGAGCCCAGCCGCAGCTCCTGGGTGAACTGCTGCAGATCGGTGGTGTCGACCAGCTTGGAGGGCAGCAGGACGGCGGCGCTGGGGAAGCCCAGGTCCACCGAGACGCTGCCGGTCAGCGAGCTGGCGTCGCGGTCCAGATGGATCTTGCGGTCCACATAGCTGGTCACCGAGGTCAGCTCGACCGCGCCCAGGCCGATCGAGGCGGTCAGGTCGGTCAGCAGGGTGTCGTCGGCGAAGCTCTCGTCCAGCAGCAGGTGCTGCTCGCGCTCGCCCAGGCGCACCGGGGCGCGGGTGATGGTGTTGGGATTGGCGAACAGGTTGAAGGCTTCCTGGCGATTGAAGCCGTTGGCCCGGATCTCCTGATAGACCACGCGCGGGGTGATGCTGATGTTCTCGGTGGGCTGGAACAGCACGGCCAGGCGTCCGCCGGCGCGGCTGCCGTCATTGACGTTCTTCTTGCGACCGCCGCCCTCAGTGCGGGCGTCGATGAAGCCGGCATATTTGGTGTAGTAGCCCACGGCGCGCACGGCGACCTTGTCGGAAACCGGCAGGTTGATCGCGCCCTTGACGTAGCCGCCGGTGTCGTCGCCATCGACCATGTTGCCATTGGCCTCGATCACGCCCTCGGTAACGCCGATCTTGGGCTGGTTGGTGATGTAGCGGATGGTGCCGCCGACCGAGCCCGAGCCAAACAGCGTGCCCTGCGGGCCACGCAGGGTTTCCACCCGGTTCAGATCAAAGAGGTCGATGTCCGGCGTGAACAGCGACAGCGAGATCACCGATTCGTCGAGATAGACCCCGACCTGTTCCTTGACGCCTGGCTGGTCGCGAACCACCTGGCCGGCCGAGACGCCGCGCACCGACACCTGGCTCTGGCCGGGGCCGAGGTTCTGGATCGTCAGGCTGGCGACGTTGCGCGACAGGTCTTCAAGGGTCACCGCACCCGAGCGCTGGATGTCCTGCTGGGTTTGGGCGTTGATCGAGAACGGCACGTCGAGGATGGTCGCGTCGCGCTTGGTGGCGGTGACGATGATTTCCTCGACGGTCGAGTCCTGGGCCATGGCCAGGGTGGGCAGGGCCACAAAGCCCGCCAGGGCGGTGGCGGCCAGCAGCGCGTGACGCGCGCGCGGGCGCTGAGTCGTAAAGCTCATTGGTATCCTCCCAGACGTTTTTCGCGGTCTCTGAGCCTGGCTCGGCCGCAACTTAAGCGTTCTTGCTCCGGGGACGGAAAGTCAACGCCAATCAAGGGCGGGATTGGATAATTGTCCGGCGATGTGTCTTGGCTGACTCACATCCGGCTCGCAGCGGCAAGGACATAGCGAAAAGCCCCAAATCCCGGCCGATGCTTGCGCAAGACCTTGCAAGACACCGGTGTCGTCACGCACCGAGGGCCAGGACCCGCACCATCACATCGCTTCGAAGGTCGAACTGCTTTACGTGCGCGTGACCTTTCGCCAACGGAATTCCGAGTCTAGGGTGGCGGCCAATTCAAACTAACGTTTAACGGGGAGAAGCGCCCAATGCGCGAAGCGGTCATCGTCTCTTACGCCCGCACCGGTCTGGCCAAGTCCAACCGCGGTGGTTTCAACAATACGCATGGCGCGGCCATGGCCGGTCACGCCATCCAGCACGCCGTGTCGCGCGCCGGCCTCGACGGCGGCGAAGTGGAAGACGTGGCCCTGGGCTGCGGCGGTCCTGAAGGCGCCACCGGCATGAACGTGGCCCGCAACGCCGCCATGTGGGCCGGCCTGCCGGTCACCGTTTCCGGCCAGACCATCAACCGCTTCTGCTCCTCGGGCCTGCAGGCCATCGCCACGGCGGCCAACTATGTGCGCAACGACGGCGCCAATGTCGCTATTGGCGGCGGCGTCGAGTCGATCTCGCTGGTGCAGGGCGGCGGTCACATGAACCGCCACCACATCACCGAAGAAAAGCTGATGAAGAGCCATCCGGCCCTGTGGATGGCGATGATCGACACCGCCGACATCGTGGCCAAGCGCTATAATGTCAGCCGCGAATACCAGGACGAATACGCCCTGCGCAGCCAGCAGCGCATCGCCGCCGCCCAGGCCGCCGGCCTGTTCAAGGACGAGATCGTCCCAATGGCCACCAAGATGAAGGTGGTCAACAAGGAAACCAAGGAAGAGAGCCTCGTCGACTACGTGGTCGACAAGGACGAGTGCAATCGCCCCGAGACTACCCTGGAAGGCCTGTCCAGCCTCAAGCCCGTCATGGGCGAAGGCAAGTTCGTCACGGCCGGCAACGCGAGCCAGCTGTCGGACGGCGCCGCCGCCGTGGTGATCATGGACGCAAAGGAAGCTTCGCGTCGCGGCCTGGAGCCGATGGGCCTGTTCAAGGGCTTCGCCGTCGCCGGCTGCGAGCCTGACGAAATGGGCATCGGCCCCGTCTATGCCGTGCCGCGCCTGCTGGAACGCCACGGCCTGAAGGTCGACGACATCGACCTGTGGGAACTGAACGAAGCCTTCGCCAGCCAGTGCCTCTACAGCCGCGACAAGCTGGGCATCGATCCGGAAAAGTACAACGTCAACGGCGGCTCCATCGCCATCGGTCACCCCTTCGGCATGACCGGCGCCCGCTGCGCCGGCCACCTGTTGATGGAAGGCAAGCGTCGCGGCGCCAAGCTGGGCGTGGTGACCATGTGCATCGGCGGCGGCATGGGCGCGGCGGGTCTGTTCGAAATCTTCTGACTTCGACCCAGATCAGAGCACCAAAAGCCAAGTCGGGCCGGAGACCTTCAAGAGGGTTTCCGGCCCGTTTTGCATTCTGGCGGGGCTTTCCGGAGATTTTTTCGGGGAGCGCTTGAACCCCGGTCTTTGGCAACCATTTGTGTTGCTGAAGGCGCATCCCGCGATGTCCGCGCGACGCCAGATCAGAGATCCGCCATGGCCATCAAGGCCTTCTTCGCCCTCGCCCTCGTGCTCTCCGTGACGATCGGCCTGCTGCTGCCCACGCCCGGCGCGCACAAGCCGCGCCCGGCCCAGTCATCGATCGAGACGATCGAGCTGCGGCGCGGTTAGGGCTTGGGCTGCGCAGCCAGCACCGCTGTGTGCTCGGCGCAGCCTTTCAGCGTTTCGCCGTCGATCCACACCTCGGCATAGAACCGGTACACCCGGTCCGACATGCCATCGGTGCAGACGCCCGGCGTCAGGCGAACGACCAGCCGGCCTTTCTCTTCATCAACGCCGCTGGAGTCCCACACGCCCTGCTCGCCATCGATCCGCACGCCCGGATTGGCGTTGCTGACCTCGGGACTGTCGGGGCGGGTCAGGGCCACGCTGCCGGAGCGGATCTTCACGGCCCAGAACGGCTCGGTTCCGACCACATCAATATCGCCGGAATAGTTGGCCCCTTTAGCCGAGGCCGGCGCGTCAGCCGGCGGCGCGGCCTCTTCCGATGCCCCCATCGGCGCCTCGCCGCAGGCGGTGAGGGACAGAACCAGGATCCACAAGGCGGCGGTGCGTAGCATGGCGGCGACTGTTCCCTGTTGCCTGACGAGGCTAGTCTCACACGGCATGACTCGAAAAGCCTCTCCCGCGTTCCTTGAATTCTTCGCCGGCGGCGGCATGGCCCGCGTGGGGCTGGGAGAGGGCTGGACCTGCGCCTTCGCCAACGATTTCGATCCGTTGAAGGCCGCAGCCTACCGGGCCAATTTCGCCGACGCTCCGGAACACTTCCACCAGGAAGACGTCTGGACCATCGAGGCCGAGAGCCTGCCGACCGCTGACCTGGCCTGGGCCTCAAGCCCTTGCCAGGACTTCAGCCTGGCCGGCGCCCGCGCTGGTCTGACCGGCGGCCGCTCCTCGGCCTTCTTCGGCTTCTGGAAGCTGATGCAGGCTCTGAACGCCAAAGGGCGAAGCCCGGACACCATCGTCATCGAGAACGTGGTCGGCCTGCTGACCTCGCACGACAGCCGCGACTTCGCCGCCCTGTGCCAGGCCCTGTCCGACGAGGGCTATCGCTTCGGCGCGCTCGAGGTCGACGCAGCGCGGTTCATCCCGCAGTCGCGGCCGCGCATCTTCGTGATCGCCACCCGCAAGCCGGCCGCCGCGCTCGCCGGCTCCAGCCCCTTCCACACGAGGGCGGTCAAGGCGGCCCATGCGCGCCTGCCCGCCGCTCTGCAGGCCGACTGGATCTGGTGGGGCCTGGCCGCACCGCACCCGCGCAACACCGATCTGGCCGCCATGCTCGAACCCGACGACGCGGTCGCTTGGAACACGCCCGACAGGACCCAGGCCCTGCTTGCCCTGATGGCCCCCGCTCACCGCGCCACCGTCGAAGCGCACTTGAAGAGCGGTCGGCGGGCAGTTGGAGCTGTGTTCAAAAGGATGCGGAGCGGCCAGCAGCGGGCAGAGGCGCGCTTCGACGGTCTGGCCGGCTGTCTGCGCACCCCGCGCGGCGGCTCCTCGCGCCAGACCCTCCTGGTGATCGACGAGGGCCAGGTGCGCTCGCGCCTGATCAGCCCCCGGGAGGGGGCGCGGCTGATGGGCCTGCCCGACACCTATGCCCTGCCCGGCAGCCAGACCGCCGGGCTGCACGTGATCGGCGACGGCGTCGCCGCGCCCGTGGTGCGCTGGTTGGCGGAAGGCTTGCTGGAGCCTCTGATCGATAGCAAATCTGCAAGCCTCGCCGCCGAATGACCCGCTGACAGGCAAAACCCCGCGCCGTAAGGTGCGTTCAAACCTGCAAAACCTTCAGCGAGATCGTCCTATGGCCGACGCCACCTCCTCCTACGACGCGGCCCGTTACAAGCGTTCCGGACGCGGCAAGATCTATGACTCGATCCTGGACACCATCGGCGACACCCCGCTGATCCGGCTTCCCCGCCTGTCGGCGGAAATCCAGCCCAAGGGCGAGGTCGTGGCCAAGCTGGAGTTCTTCAATCCGCTGGCTTCGGTGAAGGACCGCATCGGCGTCTCGCTGATCGAGAGCCTGGAAGCCCAGGGCATCCTGACGGCTGGCGCCACTATCGTTGAGCCTACCAGCGGCAATACCGGCATCGCCCTGGCCTTCGTGGCCGCCGCCAAGGGCTACAAGCTGATCCTGGTCATGCCGGAAAGCATGTCGATCGAGCGCCGCAAGATGTTGCTGCTGCTGGGCGCCAAGCTGGAGCTGACCCCGGCCGAGAAGGGCATGCGCGGCGCCGTCGCCCGCGCCCAGGAAATCATCGAGGCCACCCCCGGCGCGGTGATGCCCCAGCAGTTTGAGAACGCCGCCAATCCGCTGATCCACCGCGTCTCGACCGCCGAGGAGATCTGGAATGACACCGCCGGCGCGGTGGACGCCGTGGTCTCCGGCGTCGGCACGGGCGGCACCATTTCCGGCGTCGGCCAGGTGCTGAAGGCGCGCAAGCCCGGCCTCAAGATGGTGGCCGTCGAGCCGGAAGCCTCGGCCGTCCTGTCGGGCGGCGCACCCGGCCCTCACAAGATCCAGGGCATCGGCGCCGGCTTCGTGCCGGGCATCCTGGATCGCGGCGTCATCGACGAGATCGTGCAGGTCAGCAATGACGACGCCTTCGCCATGGCCCGTCGCTCCGCCGCCATAGAAGGCCTGCCGGTCGGCATCAGCTCCGGCGCGGCCCTCACCGCCGCCTTCGACCTGGCCCTGCGCGACGACTATGCCGGCAAGCTGATCGTGGCGATCATCCCCAGCTTCGCCGAGCGCTACCTGTCCACGGCCCTGTTCGACGGGTTGTAGCCCCCTTGCGCGTCGGCGTCGTCGGATGCGGGGTGGGCGGCATGGCCGCCGCCCTCGCCCTGGCGCGCCGGGGCCATGAGGTCACCCTGCTGGAGGCCTTCGCGCAGCCACGCCCGCTAGGCTCGGGCCTGCTCCTCCAACCCACCGGTCTGGCGGCCCTGAAGGCGCTGGGGCTGGACGACGCCATCCGCGCCGCCGGCGCCCGGGTCGACCGCCTGCAGGGTCGCGATACGCGGGGCCGCACGGTGATGAACCTCGACTATGCCGACTGGCGGCCCGGCGCCCATGGCGTCGGCATCCACCGGGCCGTGCTGTTCGATGCGCTGCATGGCAGACTTGCCGGCGCCGGCGTCACGGTGGTCACGAGCGCGCGAGTCATCCGGGTCGAGGATCCCGCCCGCCCCGTTCTGCAGGACGAGGATGGCCGCGCGTTCGGCCCCTTCGACCTGGCGATCATCGGTGACGGCTCGGCCTCGACCCTGCGCAGGGCGATCCGGCCTGGAGCCCGCGCGCCGCTCTATCCATGGGGCGCGCTGTGGGTGAACGCTCCTGATCCCCACGGCCAGTTCTCCGGCGCCTTGAGACAGGTCTATCACCGCGCCGAGATGATGGCCGGCGTGCTGCCGGTCGGGCATGGGCCCGACGGTGGCCAGGGCCAGGTCTCGATATTCTGGTCGCTGCCCACAGCCGACTTCGACAGGGCCCTGGCGATCGATTTCAACGACTGGTGCGCCAGCAGGCTCGGCGCGATCTGGCCAGAGGCCGCCGCCCTGCTGGCCGGCCAGGCCGACTGGAGCGGCTTTTCCCGGGCCACCTATCGCGATGTTTCGGTAGGGCGCTGGAACCGGGGCGCCTGCACCCTGATCGGCGACGCCGCCCATGGCACCAGCCCGCAGCTGGGCCAGGGGGCGAACCTGGCCCTGGTCGACGCCGTGGAACTGGCCGCGCGGCTGGATCGAGACACCCGCACGGTCGCTGTGGCGGTGTCGGGCTGGCAGGCGTCTAGACGGCGCCACACCGGCCTCTATCAAATCGTTTCCAAGGCCCTGACCCCGCTGTTCCAGGCCCACGGCGGATTCTGGCCGGCGATGCGCGATATCTTCTTCACGCCGATGTCGCGCTGGCCGGGGCTGAAGCAACTGGGGGTCCTGCTGCTGACCGGCACGCTGCGCCTGGGCCGCTTTCCACCGGAGACCCGGCCGTGAGCACGGACGTCTATGACCGGGCCAAGCGCTCGGCGGTCATGGCGCGGGTGAGGAGCCAGGACACCAAACCCGAACGGCTGCTTCGCAAGACCCTGACGGCGCTCTGCGCCCGCTATCGCCTGCAGCGCGGCGACCTGCCCGGCAAGCCGGACGTCGTCATGCCCGGCCGCAAGCTGGTCTTCTTCGTTCATGGCTGTTTCTGGCACGGGCATGACTGCGCCCGCGGCTCACGCGTGCCCAAGGCCAATCGCGACTACTGGCTGGCCAAGGTGGCCCGCAACAAGGCGCGCGACGCGGCCGCGCTAGCAGCCCTGTCGGCGGCGGGCTGGTGTGTCGAAACCGTGTGGGAATGCGAGATGAAGAACACCGGAGCCTTGAAGGAGAGGCTGGCCCGGATCCTGGATCAGGCCGCCGCCCGGGCCTTGCCCTCCAGAACCTGAGTCAGCGCCGTATAGAGCTCGATGGGATCGATCGGCTTGGCGACATGGGCGTTCATGCCCGCTGCGAGACACGCCTCCCAGTCCTTGGGCGTCGCCGAAGCGGTGACGGCGATCACAGGCGTCTCGCGATTGAGGCCCGCGCCGGCCCGCAGGGTGCGGGTCGCTTCCCGACCGTTTGGCGCCCAGCAGTTCCAGGGCCTGCTCGCCGGACTCCGCCAGGGTGGCCTCGATCCCGAAGGGCTGCAGCACCAGTTCGATGGCCCGGCGATTGACCACGTGATCGTCGACCACCAGCACCTGCGCGCCAGTAATGGAGGGACCGTCCTCCCCTGCCTGTGGCGCATCCACCGCCTCAACCGTCAGGGTCAGGATGAATGTGGCGCCCTGGCCCTCGACGCTGTTGACGATCAGCTCGCCCCCCATCAGCCGGGCCAGTTCCCGGCTGATCACCAGCCCGAGGCCCGAACCGCCATGCTGGCGAACCACGCTGGTGCTCAGCTGCTCGAAGGGTGTGAAGAGGCGGGTGATGTTCGCCTGGGATATTCCGGGGCCCGTGTCCGTGACGGTGATGGTCAGACGTCGCTGGACTCCATCCTCACGACTGTCGAACCGCACCGCGATGGCGCCCTGGTCGGTGAACTTGATGGCGTTGGACAACAGATTGTTAAGCACCTGACGCAGGCGCAGCGCGTCACCCGCCACCCATCTGGGCAGGGTCGCGGCCCCTTCGATACGTAGGCGAAGGCCCTTTTTGGCCACCTCGGGGCGCCACAGCCGCAAGGTGTCCGACAGGGTCTGGCGAAGATTGTAGGGCGCCTTTTCGACAGCCATTCGGCCGACCTCCAGGCGCGAGAAATCCAGCAGGTCGTTGAGCAGGGCGCGCATCAGCCCGCCAGCGTCGGTGATCAGTTGGGCGTGGGTCTTTGAACTGGCCTCCGGGACCTCGCTATGCAGCCGCGCGGCGCCCGCCAGGATGGCGCTGATCGGGGTGCGGAGCTCGTGGCTGATCATGGCGACAAAGGCCGACTTGGCGGCCACGGCCTCTTCCGCCTCATGCCGGCGAAGCTCGGCTTCTTCCTTGGCGTCGGCCTCCGCCTTCAGCGCCGCGCCAAGGGTGCGGCTGGCCACGGCAACCGATGCGACCAGCAACAGGGCGCCAAACCAAAGAGCATTGGCCAGCGGCGAGTCGGGGTTGGCGATCCGTCCGATGAACGGGACGATCATCAGATAGATCACATGCGGCGCGGCGGCTGACAGCGTCGCCGACCTGAGGCTGCCATTGACGACGATGACATTCAGCAGCGCGCCCGCCAGCAACATGCCGCCCAGCGTCGGCGCGAACCGCTCGTGCGAGGCAAACAGCGGCAGAGACAGGAAGCCGAAGATGGCCGAGGTGATGAACGGCGACACGGTCAAAGCCAGCCGCCGCCAGGCGGGAGGGCGAACTTCGGGGCTGGCCATGACCGAACTGGTGATCCACAGCTCGAACAGTTGGGCCAGGACATAGAGCGCCGCCCAGGCCCAGACCCACGCCATGCCTATGAAGACATGCAGGATCAGGGCGATGACCAGGGTGGCGGCCAGACGCAGATAGGTATTGGAGCGCCGCGAAGCCGCGGCGCGCGCCAGGTTCCTCTGCGTTTCGCTAGACCCCATCGGCGTCCTGTCCCCTCGGGTTGACGCGTGCCTCATTTTATCGGTCAGCTTCACAGCCGAAACCTAAGATGACGTGAAGTATTGGCGTTCCGTCAATGGCTTGCGCGATGATGTTCGGCTCTGCCGCATGCAATTTTCACAGTGAGCCAGACCCTTAGAGGTTTTGTCCGTGGGAAATCTTGCCCGATATGGTGTCCGGTCGCGTTTGACGCTCAGGGCCGCGGGCCAAAGGCCTTTTCAAGATCGGCCTCCTCCACGCCGTCAATCTCCAGGCGCTTGAGGCGCGCGGTCGCACCGGCCGTCAGGCGAACAGCGGATTTGGCGACGCCCAGACGTTTGGCGATGAGGATGATCAGAGCCGCATTGGCTTCGCCCTCAACCGGAGCGCTGGCCACGCGCACCTTGAGATAGGATCGCCCTTCTGAGTCCGCTGCCCAGCCGTCGACCCCCTCGCGCCCACCGCGCGGGGTCAGGCGGACAGTCAGGAACAAGGGATCAAGCCAGCAGGTTCAGCAGCGCGAACTTGAGCGCCGGCAAGAGGATATCCTTGACGCCGGTGATCAGCAGCAGAACGATGATCGCGCTGATATCCACGCCGCCCAACGGCGGAATGATCCGCTGGAACGGGCGCAGCACCGGACCGGTCACCCGGTCCAGGAAGGTGCTGATCTGATAGACGGCGCGGTTGCGCAGATTGATCACGTCGAAGGCCACGAGCCAGCTCATCACCGCCGAGATGATGATGGCCCACCACAGCAGGCTGAGCAGCGCCGAAACGATGAAGAAGACGAAGGTGATAATGGCGGCCATGAGTTTCCCGTCCGAGTCTTCCGCTTCTTGCCGCGCCTTGGCGCCGCTGGCAAGCAAAGCCGAATGCCCGGCTTGACGCGGGCCCCGCCCCGCCTTATTCCCGCGGCTCCTTGGGGCCGTAGCTCAGATGGTAGAGCGCCTCGTTCGCAATGAGGAGGTCAGGGGTTCGATTCCCCTCGGCTCCACCAAGGACCTCTCTCCACATTTCGCTGGTCGTCGTGGTTTACAGCCGCGGCGGCGGAACGCCGACAATCAGGGAGTGAGCCACGCGCCTCCTTGATGATCACACTTCAGTCGCTCGGACTTGGCGCGGCGCTGGCCACCTTATGTTGTCGCCGGCGGGCCCAGCTTCCTATTCCGGCGATCCTGGTGAGCGGATCCGGCTTGCCGACGCCCCATGTTGGCCCGGCGCTCTAAGGCCTTGGCTCTGCGCCTTCATGGCCGCCGTTGGTTCGCCCCCCAAAATGGGCTTGGCGGTCTGGGCCTTTTTCAGTCTCGGGCCCTGGCTGCCGGCTTCTGACACCTTCACCGCGCCGCTATGTCGGCAACCCGGCGGTTCTCGGCTGCGGTAGCGGTTATGGTGCCGCTCGGTTCTCCTTAAAAACGAGCGCCAGTCGGGGTCGAATGGTCTTTTTCTGCTACATCTATTCGCTCGGTTCAGAGGTGCCCCACATGGAGGCTCTGAGTTGCTCGTCGCTGGGCGAGGCCCAGGCGCGCTGCCGGCGGATGCTGGACGAGCACGGCGCCGCCGTGCGGGCCGAGCTGTTTGACGACGACCAACGGGTGGCGATCATTTCCCGGAAAGACGCCTACGAGCGTCGCCTGCAGGCCTAGCGCCTTCCGGCAAGGCGCGCGCCGGGCGATCACCCGGACCGCGCGCCTGCTTTTTCCGTCTCACAGCTCTTTGCCGCTGGCGCCGCTGGTCGGGCTAGAACTCTTCCCACTCTTCCTTGACCGCCACGGCGGCAGAACCACCGCCGGGACGAACGGCGGTTTGCGGCCGAGCGCGATGTTGCGGCGCGGCGCGCGGCGCATCCTGGGCGGCCTGCGAGACCTTGAAGCGACCAACGAGGCTGGCCAGTTCACTGGCCTCACCCTTCAGGGCGTGGGTCGCGGCGGTGGCTTGCTCGACCATGGCGGCGTTCTGCTGAACGACCTGGTCCATCTGGTTCACGGCCTGGTTGACCTCGTGCAGCCCGGTGGACTGCTCGTTGGCCGAAGCGGCGATCTCATTGACCAGGGTGTCGATCGAAGCGACCTGCTCAACGATGCGACGCAGGGCCTCGCCCGTTTGGCCGACCAGGCTGACGCCCGTGCCGACCTGCTGGGTCGATGTCGAGATCAGCACCTTGATCTCCTTGGCGGCGTCGGCAGAGCGCTGGGCCAGGGCGCGGACTTCCTGGGCGACGACGGCGAAGCCTCGACCGGCTTCACCAGCCCGCGCAGCCTCGACGCCAGCGTTGAGGGCCAGCAGGTTGGTCTGGAAGGCGATTTCGTCGATGACGCCGATGATATTGCCGACCTTCTGCGAGGAGCCCTCGATCTCGGTCATGGCCGAGACGGCCTGGCTGACGATCTCGCCCGAACGCTGGGCGTCGCTGCGGGCGTTGGCGACCACTTGCGAGGCCTCCTTGGCGCCCGAGGCCGTCTTGCGGACCGTGGCGGTGATTTCGTCGAGGGCGGCGGCGGTTTCTTCCAGGCTGGCGGCCTGCTGTTCGGTGCGGCGCGACAGGTCGTCAGAGGCCCTGGCGATTTCGTCGGAGCCGGCGCTGACGCCCTCGGTCGTGACCGAGATGCTCTTCATCGCATCCTGTAGACGGGCGGCGGCGGCGTTGAAGTCGGTTTTCAGCTGCTGGGCCTTGGGCGCGAAGTCCACTGAGATGCGGTGGGTCAGATCGCCACTGGCCAGCCGGTCGAGGGCCTCGGCCAGAGCCCCGAACGTCGTGGCGTCCGCCTCGGCGTCCGCGGCCTTGTCGGCCTCGCGTTCAGCGCGCTCGCGCTCGGTCAGCGAGCGCTGACTGGCGGACTCGCTCTCGAGACGCTCCTTGGCGATGGCGGCTTCCTTGAAGTGGGTGACGGCGGCGGCCATCTGGCCGATCTCGTCCTTGCGGCCCGAGGCCGGCACCTCGACGGTGTTGTCGCCCGAGGCCAGACGGCGCATCGCGGCAGTCATGGCTGCGACCGGCGTGGCGATGCCGCCCGACAGCAACAGACCACCGGCGATCGCGATACCCACGGTGATCAGGATACCGGCGGCCAGTGTGATGGTCGAGGCGACGGACGCCTTCTTCTGGGCGGCGGCTTCTCTTGCCAGTACGGCCTCGCTGTCGGCAACGATGGCCTCGATGCTCTCCTCGACTGGCGCAACAGCCTTGTCAGCGACCCCGTCATTGCTGACCAGTTCGACGGCCTGAGGACGGGTCATCGGGTCGGCGCCCAGGCTGAGCCCGGGCTCAATGGCCAGGCGGCGGAATTCGGCATAACCAGCTTCGACGGTCGCGACGCGCTTGAGGCTGGCCTCATCGCCCTTGGCCAGGACCTTCAGCTTCTCGAGCGCGGCGAGGAACTTAGGCTTGTGTCCCTCTTCCAGACGCTCGACATAATAGGTGTCGCCCGAGAGCAGGAAGCCGCGCAGCGAGTTCTCCTGACGGGTCAGCCGGAAGGCCGCAGTGTCGGCTTGGCGCAGCATTTCATAGGCGCGCTCGGTACGGGCGACCGAAGCCTCCAAGCTCAGCTTATTGGCGTACAGCGCTCCCCCCATGAGCATGATCGTGGCAAGCATGACGGCGAACACCGACATCAGCTTGTGGGGAATTTTCAGATCGCCGAACGACACAGCCGCCCTCCAGGGTTTAGTGATGGCGCTCCGAAACCCTAGATAACACAGATATTTAGATCCGCGTCCAAGGCTATGCGCCGCCCCTAGCTGTGGCGTGCGATGGGTTTCCGCCGTGTTAACCGTGACGCGGCGGAACGTCGCATCGCCGACAGTTCTGCCGGCTTTTTGATCAATGGGCCTCATCCCAGTTGAGGGCGGCGCGAGCCTCCACCGTCAGAGGCACGGCAATGGCCACGGCCGGTTCGGCGGCGCCTTCCATCACCCGGCGCGCCACGGCGCAGGTCGCTTCGGCCTCGGCTTCGGGGGCCTCGAAGACCAGTTCGTCGTGAACCTGCAGCAGCACCCTGGCCGACAGCCCGGCCTCGACCAGCGCGCCCGGCATGCGGATCATCGCGCGGCGCATGACATCGGCTGCCGCGCCCTGGATCGGCGCGTTGATCGCCGCCCGCTCGGAGAACTGTCGCTGGGCCGCCGACTTGGCGTGGATGTCGGGAATGTTGATCTTGCGGCCGAAGATCGTGGTCACATAGCCATGCTCGCGCACGAAGGCCTTGGTGGCGTCCATATAGGCCTGGATGCCGGGGAAGCGCTCGAAATAGGTCTTGATATAGGCCCCGGCCTCGCCCTGGCCGATGCCCAGCTGGTTGGCCAGACCAAACGCCGAGATGCCATAGACGATACCGAAATTGATCGCCTTGGCCCGGCGGCGCACCTCGCTGGGCATCCCCTCGATCGGCACGCCAAACATTTCCGAGGCGGTCATGGCGTGGATGTCCAGCCCCTCCTGGAAAGCCTTCTTCAACTGCGGGATGTCCCCGATATGGGCCAGCAGGCGCAGCTCGATCTGGCTGTAGTCGGCGCTGATCAAGAGCTTGCCCGGCGCGGCAACGAAAGCCTTGCGGATCTTGCGGCCTTCCTCGGTACGGATCGGGATGTTCTGCAGGTTCGGATCGGATGACGACAGTCGCCCCGTCGTGGTCGCGGCCAGGGCGTAGGAGGTATGGATGCGGTTCTCGCTGCCCGGCGCGATGGCGGCGATCAGGTTGTCGGTATAGGTGCCCTTAAGCTTGGACAGCTGGCGCCAGTCCAGCAGCACGCGTGGCAATTCATGCTCAAGGGCCAAGCTCTCCAGCACATCGCTGTCGGTCGAC
>NCEV01000125.1 GCA_002280875.1 Caulobacter sp. 32-67-35
GCCTCCCGGGCGGCGTCGAGGATCAGGTCCAGATCGGTCATTTGCCGGCGATGGCCAGGCCATCGACCAGGATCGACGGGGCGTTGTTGGCGCCGCGCATCTCCAGGTCCGAGCCCGGGATCAGGCGGGCATAGATGTCGATCAGGTTGCCGGCCACAGTGATTTCGGTGACGGGACCGGTGATCTCGCCGTTCTCGAACCACAGGCCCGAACAGCCCACCGACCAGTCGCCGGTATTGCCGTTCAGCGAGGGGCCGAACATCGAGGTGACCAGCAGGCCCGTCCCGGCGTCGGCCATCAGCCCGGCCTGGTCGCGCGTGCCGGTCGACAGGGTCAGGTTGCTGGTCGAGACGCCCGAAGGCCCCGCCAGGCCGCGCGAGGCATGGCCGGTGGTCTCCAGACCCAGCTGTTTGGCGCTGCTGGTGTTGAGCAGCCAGGTGGTCAGGACGCCGTCGTCGATCAGGGCGCGACGCACGGTGTCGACGCCCTCGTCGTCGAAGGGCGAGGAGCCGAGACCGCGCACCCGGTGCGGATCCTCGATCAGGCTCACGCCCCTGGCGAAGACCTGCTGGTTCAGCTTGTCCTTCAGGAACGAGCTGCCCCGCGCGATGGACGGGCCCGAGATCGCGCCCAGCAGCGGGCCGATCAGCGACATGGCCAGGCGGTTCTCGAAGATCACCGGCGCGGTGGTCGAGGCGATCTTGCGGGCGTTGAGGCGCACCACCGCCGAGCGGCCGGCCTCGCGCCCTATGTCGCCAGCGCCCGGCAGGTCAGCGAAGTGACGGGCCGAGCGGCCTTCGCCGCCCCGCTCCATGCCCGCGCCCTCGCCGGCGATGGCTGAACACGACAGCGAGTGGCCGGTAGCGGCGTGCATGCCAGAGAAACCGTCGCTGGTGAACAGCCGCCAGGAGGCCGAGCTCCAGCTGGCCGACCCACCGTCGGAATTGGTCACGCCCTCGACCGACCGCGCGCCATCCTCGGCTGTGCGGGCCTGGGCTTCCAGCGCCTCGGCGGTGGGCTCATAGGCGTCGATCAGGTCAAGCTCGGGGAAGGGGCCCTTGGCCAGGCGGTCGCGCGGCGCGAGGCTGGCATAGGGATCCTCGGGCGCCAGGCGAGCCATGGCGACGGCGCGCTCGATCAGCTTGGCGCGGGCCTCGCTGGAGATGTCGGAGCCGGACACGGTGGCGCTGCGATTGCCGACGAAGACCCGCAGGCCCAGATCGCGGGCCTCCTCGCGTTCCACCTCCTCCAGTTCGCCCAGGCGAACGCTGACGGAAAGGGATTGCCGTTGGGCAAAGACGGCCTCGGCCGTGTCGGCCCCGGCCTTGAGCGCGGCCGAGACCACGTCGCTAAGCAGATTATCGTCCATGGGGTCTTATGGACGAGGCCGGCGCCCCCGGGCAAGGCGCTCCGGCCTCATCAGGCGATGGCGTAGAACAGCAGGGCCACGCCGATGAAGATATAGGCCAGCCAGGTCGCCACCATGCCGATGGCGCGGGGGATCGAGGCGCCGCCGCTGTTGGACAGGCCCACGGCGTGGATCAGGCGACCGGAAAACAGCACGAAACCGACCACATGCACCGCCAGAGGCGGAGCCTCGACCACGGCCAGGACCACGATGGCGATCAGTGCGGTGGGGACATATTCGCTGGCGTTGCCGAAGGCGCGGATGGCGCGGGCCAGTTCAGGTATGCCCTCGTCGCCGAGCGCCACCTTGTGCTTCTGGCGCAGACGCACGACCAGCAGCGACAGGGTCAGCATCAGGAAAACATGCAGACCCACCCAGAGGGCGGCGGCGTGACCCGAAGTTATCGTATCCATCGGTGAACCCTACGAATTTAACCGCGCCCGGCGCGGGAGGGGCGCATAAAAGCCCTCTCGCGCCCGCACATGCAAGCGATTGGCCCTATGGGGCGAGTTCCCGGGCGATCGGATACAGCAGGTGGCGGTCGTCGTAGAAGGGCGTGCGGCGGTAGAACCAGCCAAGCCGCGCCTCCGGATCGGCGGCGAACTTCGGGTCGGCGGCCAGCTTGGCCTCGAACTCGGCCTTCAGCGCAGGGTCCGCCGCCATCATCTTCTCGGCTAGCGGCGCGATGGCGTAGCCCTCGATATATTCGACGCGGCTCAGCACCTCTGGGACCATGCCCCAGGCAAAGAAGCTCTCGCTTGACTGCGGCTCCAGCAGCAGCACGGCCAGGTCGCCCAGCGGTTGGTCGGTGGGTACGCGCACCGAGCCGGCGGGGAAGGTCCAGTCGCGGGTCTCCGGCGCGACCTGGCTGACGCTGATCTGCACGTGGCCTTCATTGGCTCGCGCGGCGATCTTGGGGTCGGTCAGGCGCAGCATTTCGACCTGCAAGGTCTTGGCGGCGGCCAGAGGCTCGATCGTCAGGCCATGCAGTTTCAGCCGCTCGATCAGGTCCTTGCGATAGCTGGGCACCCAGTAGGCGGCGGGGCGCTTCAGGGTCAGGGTCGGGCGCGAGCCGTAGAAGGGCAGGGACCAGACCTGCGGATCGGGCTGGCCCAGCCAGCGGATCTCGGTGCGGCCGGAGGCCGGGCTCTGATAGGTCTCGTAGAGTATGCCCTTGAAGGTGCGGGTGGCGCTGGGCTTGTCCTCGGCGACGAAATTGGTCGGGATCTCTACGGGGCGCAGGGCGCGATCCTGGTCGATGGCGGCGCGCAGGCTGTCGCCCTGCTCTGCCAGCAGTTTCATCGCCGTCTCGAGGAACACATAGGTTCCGAGCACGCGCTGGGCGTGGGGCTTGAGGCTGTGGTTCTCGATCAGGATGGTCGGGATGTGGGCCGCCGAGCCCCAGCCGTTCGAGTACCGCTCGCCCAGGCCGCCGTCCGACAGGCCAGCCTTGGGCCCGTGCTCGTCGATGCCGAACACCAGCTCGCCGGGGATGTGACCCTGCGCCTCCAGGCCCTGGTTCATGGCCGGCTTGAAGGTCGCGTCAAGCCACTTGGCGATGGCCGGTGAGCGCGACCAGACACCGTTCTCGCCGTTGTAGCCGTAGGTGACGTCGTACTGGTAATCCATGCCGTCGGTGACGTGGATGTCGACATAGAGGTCTGGACGGTACCGGGCCTGCAGCGCTTTCAGCGCCTGCATCTCCGGCTGGTCCAGCTTCATGAAGTCGCGATTGAGGTTCTGGTTGGTGGCGGTGTTGCGCCAGCCCTGGATGCGCGGCCCGCGCTGGTTGGGGCGGCTATAGGCGCTGGCCCGCTCGTGTCCATCGACGCTGAGGATCGGGATCAGGACCAGGTTGACCTTGTCGAGCAGGCCATCCTTGCCGTTGAAGGCCATGTCGCGCAGCAGCATCATGCCCGCGTCCTTGCCGTCGATCTCGCCCGGATGGATGCCGGCCTGGGCCAGCAGCAAGGGCTTCCCGGGATCGAGCTTGGCGCCGTCTTTCGACGCGATCACCGCATAGATGGGCCGGCCCTCTGGCGAGACGCCGAAGTCCTCGATGCGGATCAGGCTGGAGGCCTTGTCCAGCCGGTCGAACCACTTGCGGGTGTCGACATAGTTCGGGCTGAAGTCGTGCTCGGGATCCGCCTCGAACGCTGTCACCCACGGATCGGATCTGTCGCGCAGCAATGCCTGGCTGGCGCCCTGCCACTGTGGCGCGGGCGGCAGGAAGGCTTCGTCCCAAGGGGCTTTGGGGCGTTGAGGGGGTTGAGCCATGCTCGTACTCGCTGTCAGGGCGGCGACCAGGGTCGCTAGGGTGAGGATCCGGTATTTCATTGCCTGTCCGCAGCTCACCAGTTGTCGTCAGTCAAATTCGCTTCCAGCCACTCGCGATCCTCTTCAGAGAGCGGCGGTACAGCTTCAATGATGTCTCGCATTCGATTGAGTTGCCCGATGGCTTCTGCCTGGATCATCTCGATTTGCGCAGACGAAAATCGGTGCGGGGCCGCGACGACGTTCTGCAAGAGGGAGACCTGTTCTGTGTGGTCCATGTGCCACCAGCCCAGCTCCCCAGCTTTCTCGAGCACAAGGCCTGCAAAGGCGACAATATCCGCCTGCGTGAACGGTGTCGCCCACAAGGGTTCAGGCCTCAGGCTGGCTGCCTTAAGCCCCGTGAGCAGAGCCGCTACCCCAGGGTTGAAGATGAGATCAGGGTTGAGCGGTGCTCCGAACTTAGCCGCATGGACCATGTTCAGCAGCACAGTGGCACCGCCCGCGCCGTCTATGCGAACGACGTTGCTTTCAAGATCATAAACAACCGGGAACTCTGACATCGCGCGCTCTCCCTGGTTGCAAGCTACTTCCAGATCGGCTTGCCGTCACCCGGCAGGCCCAGCCGGCCCCACATGTCGCTGACCTTGTCGATGACCGCCTGATCCATGCGGATCTCCTGGCCCCATTCGCGATGGGTCTCAGGCGGCAGCTTGTCGGTGGCGTCCAGGCCGATCTTCGATCCCAGGCCGCTTTCGGGGCTGGCGAAGTCGAGATAGTCGATGGGTGTGTGCTCGATCACCGTGATGTCCCGCGCCGGGTCCATCTTGGTGGAGATCGCCCACATCACGTCCTTCCAGTCGCGGGCGTTGATGTCGTGGTCCACGACGATCACCCACTTGGTGTACATGAACTGGCGCAGATAGCTCCAGACGCCCAGCATCACGCGCTTGGCGTGGCCGGGATAGGCCTTCTTCATCGA
>NCEV01000126.1 GCA_002280875.1 Caulobacter sp. 32-67-35
GCACGCGCCTGGCCGTTCGAGCAGGCGCGCGCCCTGCTGGCCCGCACGCTGCGTCTGCGCCTGTCCGACGCCGAGCGCGATCTCGCCGCGACCCTGATCCACGCCGGCAAGACCGACGAAGCGGTCGCCACGCTGGAGGCCTTGCGCAAACCGGTGGTGCTGGAGACCGGCTATGGTCCGTCGGGCCTGCCGCACATGGGCACCTTCGGCGAGGTGGCGCGCACGACCATGGTCCGCGCGGCGTTCCGCGCCCTGACCGACGACAAGATCCCCACGCGCCTGATCTCGTTCAGCGACGACATGGACGGCCTGCGCAAGATCCCGCCGAACGTGCCCAATGGCGAGGTCATGATCCCCGACCTCGACAAGCCGCTGACCGTGGTCCGCGACCCCTATGGCGAGTTCGAAAGCTTCGGCCATCACAACAACGCCCGCCTGCGCGCCTTCCTCGATGGCTTCGGTTTCGACTACGAGTTCGTGTCGTCTACCGACTGCTATCGTGGCGGCCGGTTCGACGAGACCCTGCTGATCGCGCTCGAGCGTTTCGACGCCATCCAGAAGATCATGCTGCCCTCACTGGGCGAGGAGCGCCGGGCCACCTATTCGCCGTTCCTGCCGATCAGCCCCAAGACCGGCAAGGTGCTGCAGGTTCCGACCCTGGAGCGCAATGTCGCCAAGGGCACGCCGGCGGCGGCGTCAAGATGCAGTGGCGTCCCGACTGGGCCATGCGCTGGACGGCCCTGGGCGTCGACTACGAGATGAGCGGCAAGGACCTGATCGACAGCGTCCGCCTGTCCAACCAGGTGTGCAAGGTGCTGGGCGGCTCGCCCCCGGAAGGGTTCCACTACGAACTCTTCATGGACGAGAACAATCAGAAGATCTCCAAGACCAAGGGCAACGGCCTGACCATGGACGAGTGGCTGCGCTATGGCGCGCCCGAGAGCCTGGCCTACTACATGTTCCAGAGCCCCAAGTCGGCCAAGAAGCTCTATTTCGACGTCATCCCCAAGGCGACGGACGAATATCTCCAGCAGCTGGACGCTTATCCGAAGCAGGAGCCGGCCAAGCAGATCGACAACCCGGCCTGGCATGTTCATTCGGGCCAGCCGCCGCAGCAGGGCTCGCCGGTGTCGTTCAGCCTGATGCTGAATCTCGTCTCGGCCGCCGACGCCTCGACCAAGGACATCCTGTGGGGGTTCCTGGGCCGTTACGTGGACGGCGCAACGCCGCAGACCCAGCCGCTGCTGGACCGCCTGGCCGGCTATGCGATCAACTACTACGAGGACTTCGTGAAGCCCTCGAAGACCTTCCGCGCCCCGACGGATGTGGAGCGCGCGGCGATGGTCGATCTTCGCACCCGCCTGGCCGCGCTGCCGGCCGATTGCCAGGACGCCGAGCTGATCCAGAACGAGGTGTTCGCAGTCGGCAAGGACCACAGCTTTGACCCTCTGCGGGCCTGGTTCCAGGCTCTGTATGAAGTGCTGCTGGGCCAGAGCCAGGGCCCACGCTTTGGCTCCTTCGCGGCGATCTTCGGCCTGGACCGGACGATTGCGCTGATCGACGAGAAGCTCTCCTAGATCCTCCCCCTCTGGGGGAGGTGGCCCAGAGGGCCGGAGGGGGTCAGCTGGGCTTAGGCCGCATTAGCCCCCTCAGTCGCTCCGCGACAGCTCCCCCAGAGGGGGAGCAGCTAAGGCCCTGCCTACACGCCCTCGGTGAGTCCTCACCCCTGCGACACCATGTCCGCTAAGATGAACGAAGTCTGAATTCCCGGTTAAGGGAATGTCCGCAATTGTCGGCGTAAGGTTCCAGGATCAGAACCCCAAGGTTAGTCCAATGGCTTCGTTCACCCTTCGCCCGTCAGACCGTTCGGAATTCGATTCTCTGCTCGGAGATCTGACCTCCAAGTTCCCCGGCGCCCATGTGGAAGCCGCGCACAACGACATCTGGGGCTCCTACCGGGTCGACGTCTCCTGCGACGCGCCGTGGGAGGGCGATCTTCTGGCCTATATCAATGGGCAACACGGCAACTGCCCGCGCACCTAGACTTTAAGTCTGCGGTCTACTGGCTGGCCCAGAGAATGCGGGCGATCCAGGCCACATCGCCGCGCTCCAGCACACGGTCGTCATAGTCGCGATTGAGCGAGGTCAGCTCGATCGTCCGGGCCGTGACCCGCGATAACTCCTTGGCCATCACCTCGCCGTCGTTGGTCTTGACCACCACCCGGTCGCCGCGGCGCGGTTCGATCGAGGGCGAGACCAGGATGCGGTCGCCGTCGCGAAACACCGGGACCATCGAGTCCCCCGAAATCTCCAGCGCATAGACGCCGTCTTCCTGCAGGCCGGGAAAGGCGATCTCGTCCCAGCCCTCGCCGGCGGGAAAGCCCGCATCGTCGAAGAAGCCGTCCGACCCGGCTTGCGCGAAACCCAGCAGCGGCACGCCGCGCGCCGGCGGGCGCTTGGCTGTCTCGGTCAGGGCGGCGAACTCGGAAAAGCCCACGCCGGTGGCCTCCAGCACCTTGGCCAGGCTCTCGGTCGAGGGCCAGCGCGGCCGCGCCTCGGCGTCGGACGAGGTGCGCTTGGAGCGGTTGAAGCTTGTGGGGTCCAGACCCGCCATCTTGGCCATGGCCGAGGGGCTCATGTCGAAACGCTTTGCGAGCGCGTCGATCGCGGTCCAGATTTCGGTATGCGAAAGCGCCGTCATGTTGCGAAATCCCGGCGGAGTTGAGAACAGGAAAATAAGCCTGGCCTTTAGGAAAGTAAACCTATCTCGCCACCGTCAAGTTGACGTTTACGTAAACGTTGACGTCAACGGAAACCCGGAATAGGGTGATCAACGATAACAAAGCGGCCTCGCCGTGTAGCGAGGCCTTTCCTCTTGGGAGGTTTCTATGTTGGCCGACCTGCGTCGCCCCGAGCGCACCTTCACGATCCGCAATCTCTGCAACGAATTCAAAGCCACGCCCCGCGCGCTGCGCTTCTATGAGGACAAGGGCCTGCTCAATCCGGCCCGCGAGGGCCTCAACCGCGTCTATTCCCACAAGGATCGCGTCCGCCTGCAGCTGATCCTGCGCGGCAAGCGCGTGGGGCTGTCGCTGTCGGAAATCCGCGAACTGCTGGACCTGTATGACGAGAACGACGACGGCGCGGCCCAGATGGCCCGGTCGCTGAAGAAGTTCCGCGAGCGCGCCACCGCGCTGGAGCAGCAGCGCGAAGACATCGACGGCGCCCTGATCGAGCTGCACCAGGCCTGCGCCCGCCTTGAACAGCGTCTGGCCGAGATCCGCCCCGACCTGCTGCCCCGCGCCGCCGACTATGACCAGGTGCTGCGCGCCCGGCTGGACGGTCACGCCGACGCCGCACTGGGCAAGTAATCTTCCCCCTCTCTCTTATACGCCCCTATTTTCCAGGACCTTTCATGACCTACCAGGCGCCCGTTCGCGATCACGTCTTCATCCTGCGCGACATGCTGAACATCGATCAGCATGGCCAGCTGCCGGCCTTCGCCGACGCCTCGTTCGACACCGTCGAGCAGATCCTGGAAGCCGCCGCCCAGTTCACCGGCGAGGTCCTGGCCCCGCTGAACACCGTGGGCGACAAGGTCGGCTGCGTACTGGACGCGACGACCAATGAGGTCACCACCCCGCCCGGCTTCAAGGAGGCCTACAAGCAGCTGTGCGAAGGCGGCTGGACGGGCCTGGGCTCAGACCCCGCCTATGGAGGCCAGGGCCTGCCGCACGTCGTGAATCTGGCGTTCAGCGAGATGTCGAGCTCGGCCAACATGGCCTTCTCGATGTATCCGGGCCTGGCCCACGGCGCCTATTCGGCCATCCATGAGGGCGGCACGGACGCCCAGAAGGAACTGTATCTGCCCAAGATGGTGACCGGCGAATGGACCGGCACCATGAACCTGACCGAGCCCCATTGCGGCACCGACCTGGGCCTGCTGCGCACCAAGGCGGTTCCCCAGGCTGACGGGTCCTACAAGATCACCGGCCAGAAGATCTGGATCTCGGCCGGCGAGCACGACATGGCCGACAACATCATCCATCTGGTGCTGGCCCGCATCGAAGGCGCGCCGGCCGGGGTGAAGGGCATCAGCCTGTTCATCGTGCCCAAGTTCCTGCCCAAGGACGACGGCTCGGTGGGCGAGCGCAATGTCGGCGCCAAGTGCGTGGGCCTGGAAGAAAAGATGGGCATCCACGGCAACGCCACCTGCGTGATGCAGTACGACGATGCCAAGGGCTTCCTGATCGGCGAGGAAAACGCCGGCCTGAAGATCATGTTCGTGATGATGAACGAGGCCCGGCTGGGCGTCGGCATGCAGGGCGTGGCCCAGGGCGAGGCCGCCTATCAGGCCGCCTCTGGACCGCCCTGCACGGCGACCTGGCCCACGCCCACCCCGATGAAAAGGTGCGCGAAAAGGCCGAGGACTATATGGGCCTGATGACGCCGGTGCTGAAAGGCTACCTGACCGACAAGGGCTTCAAGGTCTGTTCCGACGCGGTGCAGGTGCACGGCGGCAGCGGCTTTACCGAGCACTTCCCGGTCAGCCAGTTCATGCGCGATTGCCGCATCGCCCTGATCTATGAAGGCACCAATGGCGTGCAGGCCCTGGATCTGGTGGGCCGCAAGCTGGCCTCCAAGGGCGGCCGCGCGGTGATGACCTTCTTCCAGGAAATTGACCAGTTCATCGGCGAGAACGACACCGACGAAGGCCTGAAACCCTTCATCAAGGCCCTGGCCGAGGTGAAGGCCCAGCTGCAGGACGGCACCATGTGGCTGATGCAGAACGGCCTGCAGAACCCCGACAACGCCGGCGCGGCCTCCACCGACTACATGCACCTCTTCGGCCTGACGGGCCTGGCCTACATGTGGGCCCTGCAGGTCAAGGCGGCCCAGGCCAAGATCGCGGCCGGCTCGTCCGACCCGTTCTATTCGACCAAGGTCGTCACGGCGCAATATTTCATCGAGCGCATCTTGCCTGACGCAGGGGCGCATCTGACCAAACTCAAGACGGGTTCGGCGACCCTGATGGCGCTGCCCGCGGAGGCTTTCTGATCATGAGCGTGCTCGACGTCGCAAAACCCGCCTTCATGGCTGAGGAAGACATCGCGATCTTTGAAGATGCGGTGGGCAAGTTCTTCGACGAGCACGCGCCTGAAGCGACGGTCGCCCAGTGGCGCAAGAACCACTGCGTCGACCGTTCGATGTGGACCAAGGCAGGAGAGGCCGGCTTGCTGGGCCTCTCCACGCCGGAAGAATATGGCGGGGCCGGCGGCGACTATCGCCACGAGGTCGTGCTGATGGAGCAGCTGGGTCTCAAGGGCGTGGATGGCTTTGGCATCAGCCTGCACAACGCGATCATCATGCCCTACTTCGTCCACTACGGGACCGAGGAGCAGAAGCGTCGCTGGCTGCCCAGGCTGGCGACCGGCGAGCTGGTCGGCGCCATCGCCATGACCGAGCCCGGCGCAGGGTCTGACCTTCAGGGGGTGAAGACCACCGCCAAGAAGGTCGGCAACCAGTACGTGATCAACGGCTCCAAGACCTTCATCACCAATGGCCAGACCGCCAACCTGATCATCGTGGTGGCCAAGACCGACGTCGACGCCGGCGCGCGCGGCACGTCGCTGATCATCGTCGAGACCGACGGCGCTGAGGGCTTCGAGCGCGGCCGCAACCTCGACAAGCTGGGCCAGGAAGCCCAGGACACCTCCGAGCTATTCTTCAATGACGTCAAGGTGCCGACCGAGAACCTGCTGGGTACGGACGAAGGCCGGGGCTTCTTCCAGCTGATGGGCCAACTGCCGCAGGAGCGGCTGAACATCGCCGTGCAGGGCATGGCAACCATCGAGCGGGCCCTGGAGCTGACCATCGCCTACGTCAAGGACCGCAAGGCCTTCGGCAAGGCGATCATCGACTTCCAGAACACCCAGTTCGTGCTGGCCGAGTGCAAGACCGAGGCGACCGTCGCCCGCGTCTTTGTCAACCACTGCATCGAGCAGCATCTGGCCGGCAAGCTGGACGCCTCGACCGCCTCGATGGCCAAGTACTGGGTCAGCGATCTGGAGAACAAGATCGTCGACCGCTGCCTGCAGCTGTTCGGCGGCTACGGCTTCATGAACGAGTATCCGATCGCCCGGATGTACCGCGACAGCCGCGTCCAGCGGATCTATGGCGGCACCAACGAGGTGATGAAGATCCTGATCGCGAGGACGCTGTGATCGACCTCGTCTTGATGATGGCTCAGGCCGCAGCGCCGGCCGCCAAGCCCGCTCCTGACGCCCGCGCGGCTGTGGTCTGCGTGCGCGCTGACCGCGCCGGCCGCCGGCCCCTGACCTTCGCGGGCCAGCTTGTGGGCAAGCGCCCGCAGCCGGGCGCGTTCAAGCTGCCGCTGACGCCCGGCGCCGATGTCTGCAACAACCTGCTGCGGTCGAAGATCGCCACCTGGACACTGGAGGTCACGACCTCGGGCTTCACACCCTGCACCCTGCCGCCGCCGGAGTTTGGCTATCGGGTGACCTACAGCGCCAAGGCGACGCGGGGTTTGCAATGCGCCCAGATCGCCAAGTCGCCCATCGGAACCTGGAAGTGATGAACCGCTCCCATCAACCAGATCCCGCCTTCCTGGGCCTTGTGCCCAGGACCCATGGTTCCGCCCTCGCTGATCTAGAGCCGTGCGCTGGACCTTGCGGCGGGCAAGAGCTGATGGGCTCCGCCTGCCTTGAGCATGGATCCTGGGCACAAGGCCCAGGAAGGCAAATTCTGGGTTGGGCGCTCTGATGTCTACCCACACCGCGACCATCAGCTGGGCTCTGAAACCGGAAGAAGACTTCCCCAAGGGCCGCTACAGCCGCGTCCATACGCTGTCGTTCGACGGCGGCGTGACGCTGACTGGCTCGGCCTCGCCGTCGGTGGTGCCGCTGCCGTGGTCAGACCCCGCCGGCGTCGATCCTGAAGAGATGTTCGTCGCGGCCCTGTCGGCCTGCCACATGCTGACCTTCCTGGACCTGGCCCGCCGGGCCGGCTTCCACATCACCGCCTATGCCGACACGGCAGAAGGGGTGATGACGAAAAATGACCATGGCGCGCACTGGGTCAGCACCGTGACGCTGCGCCCCGTGATCACCTGGCAGGATGCAGCCCCCAGCGAGGCCGCCGAGGCGGTCCTGCACGAGGCCGCCCACCACGCCTGTTTCATCGCCAATTCGGTCCGCACGGATGTGCGGGTCGAGCCGGCGCTCCGCCTCCAACCCGTTTAGACGTCCCAAGAAGGAGCCATCAGATGGCCGACGCTTACATCTTTGACGCCGTGCGCACCCCGCGCGGCAAGGGCAAGAAAGACGGATCTCTGCACGAGATCACTTCGCTGTCCCTGGCCAGCCAGGTCCTGGAAGCCCTCCGCGACCGCAACAACCTCGACACGTCCTATGTCGATGACGTGGTGCTGGGCTGCGTCGCCCCCGTGGGCGAGCAGGGCAGCGACATCGCCCGCACCGCCGTGCTGACCGCCGACTATGCCGAGAGCGTCGCCGGCGTGCAGATCAACCGCTTCTGCGCCTCGGGCCTGGAAGCTGTGAACATGGCGGCCGCCAAGGTGGCCTCCGGCGAGGCCCAGCTGGCCATCGGCGGCGGCGTCGAAAGCATGAGCCGCGTGCCCATGGGCAGCGACGGCGGCGCCTGGCCGACCGACCCCTCCTCGGCCTTCAAGACCTATTTCGCACCGCAGGGCGTCTCGGCCGACCTGATCGCCTCGCTCTACGGCTTCTCGCGCGATGACGTCGACGCCTATGCCGTCGAGAGCCAGCGCCGCGCCGCCGCCTCGTGGGCCGACGGCCGGTTCAAGAAGTCCGTCATCGGCGTCAAGGACCAGCTGGGCATCACCATCCTGGATCATGACGAGACCGTTCGCGGCTCGACGACGATGCAGACCCTGGCCTCGCTGAACCCGTCGTTCCAGGGCATGGGCGACATGGCCTTCGACGCCGTGGTCACCCAGCGCTATCCGCAGGTGGAAAAGGTCAATCACGTCCACCACGCCGGCAACAGCTCGGGCATCGTCGACGGCGCCGCCGGCGTGCTGATCGGCACCAAGGAAATGGGCGAGGCCCTGGGCCTCAAGCCCCGCGGCCGCATCAAGGGCGCCGCCTCGATCGGCAGCGAGCCCTCGATCATGCTGACCGGCCCCTCGCTGGTCACCGAGAAGCTGCTCAAGCGCCTGGGCATGGGCGTGAAGGACATCGACCTCTATGAGCTGAACGAGGCCTTCGCCGCCGTCGTCCTGCGCATGATGCAGGCGCTGGACATCCCGCACGACAAGATGAACGTCAACGGCGGCGCCATCGCCATGGGTCACCCCCTGGGCGCCACCGGCGCGATGCTGATCAGCACCATGCTCGACGAACTGGAGCGCTCCGACAAGGAGACCGCCCTGATCACCCTGTGCGTCGGCGCCGGCATGGGCACCGCCACCGTCATCGAACGCGTCTAAGCAGCGACCTCAAGGAATATCACCATGGAAAACTTCAAGATCGAGGTCGATTCCGACGGCGTGGCCCTGGTCACCTTCGACGTGCCCGGCCGGACGATGAACACCCTGACCGCTTCGGTCATCAAGGAAATCGGCGACGTCGTCGAGCGCATCAAGACCGACGAGACCATCAAGGGCGCCGTCATCACCTCGGGCAAGACGACCGGCTTCTGCGCCGGCGCTGACCTGGGCGAACTGGGCGGCTCGGGCGGCCTGGGCGGCGGCGAAGATCCAGCTGGCCCTGCCGGAGGCCAAGGTCGGCCTGCTTCCGGGCGCCGGCGGCACCCAGCGCCTGCCGCGCCTGATGGGCGTGATGAACGCCGCGCCCTATCTGCTGGAAGGCAAGTCGATGAAGCCGGCCGAGGCGCTCGCCGCCAAGGTCGTGCATGAAGTCGTGCCGGCCGATCAGGTGGTCGAGGCCGCCAAGACCTGGGTCAAGACCAAGGGCGACGCCGTCGCACCGTGGGACAAGAAGGACTTCAAGCTGCCCGGCGGCGGCCCCTACAGCCCCGGCGGCAGCCAGGTGTTCGTGATGGGCAACGCCATGCTCCGCAAGAGCACCTATGGCAACTATCCGGCCCAGCTGAACATCATGAAGGCGGTCTATGAGGGCACCCAGGTGCCGTTCGACGCCGCCCTGCGGATCGAGACCCGCTACTTCCTCAAGACCATGATGACGCCCCAGGCCAAGGGCATGATCCGCACCCTGTTCCTCTCCCTCCAGGAGCTGGGCAAGGGTTCGGGCCGTCCGGCCGGCGTCCCGCACTATGACGTCAAGAAGGTCGCCGTTCTGGGCGCCGGCATGATGGGCGCAGGCATTGCCTACGTCCAAGCCATGGCCGGCATCGAGAGCGTGCTGATCGACCAGACGCAGGAAGCCGCCGACAAGGGCAAGGGCTATGCCGAAGCCCTGGTCAAGAAGGCCGTCTCGCGCGGCAAGATGACCGCCGAGAAGGGCGAAGCGATCCTGGCCCTGATCACCCCGACCACGGACTACGCCCTGGTCAAGGGTTCGGACCTGGTGGTGGAAGCCGTGTTCGAGAACCGCGAAGTCAAGGCCGACGTCACAAAGAAGGCCGAAGCCCAGCTGGCCGATACCGCCATCTTCGGCTCCAACACCTCGACCCTGCCGATCACCGGCCTGGCCAAGGCCAGCGTCCGTCCGGCCTCGTTCATCGGCATCCACTTCTTCTCGCCGGTCGACAAGATGGGCCTGGTCGAGATCATCATGGGCGAACAGACCAGCCAGGAAGCCCTGGCCAAGTCGATCGACTACGTCCTGAAGATCAAGAAGACCCCGATCGTCGTCAATGACAGCCGCGGCTTCTACACGTCGCGCTGCTTCGGCACCTTCGTGCAGGAAGGCCTGGAGATGATGGCCGAGGGCATCGCCCCGGCGATCATCGACAATGTCGGCCGCGCCACCGGCATGCCGCGCGGTCCGCTGGAGATGAACGACGACGTCGCGCTGGACCTCTCCTACAAGATCGGCGAGCAGACCAAGAAGGACCTCGGCGACAAGTACGAAGAGCGTCCGTTCGCCCCCGTGCTGGCCAAGATGGTGGTCGAGCTGGGTCGCCTGGGCCGCAAGAACGGCAAGGGCTTCTATGACTATCCGGAAGGTGGTCAGAAGAAGATCTGGCCGGGCCTGGCTGACCTGATGCCCGTCACCACCAAGGACGCCGACGCGGCCCTGATCGAGGAGATCCGCACGCGGCTTCTCTATCGCCAGGCCGTCGAAGCCGCCCGCTGCTTCGAGGAAGGCGTCATCACCGACCCGCGCGAAGCCGATGTCGGCGCGATCCTGGGCTGGGGTTTTGCGCCCTGGACCGGCGGTCCCGTCAGCCTGATCGACGGCATTGGCCTGAAGACCTTCGTCGAAGGCTGCGACGCCCTGGCCCAGAAGTTCGGCGCGCGCTTTGCGCCGCCGAAGCTGCTGCGCGAAATGGCCGAGAAGGGCGAAACCTTCTACAGCCGCTTCGGCGTCAAGACGAAGGCGGCGGCGTAAGCCTCTTCCCGCGTTGAAACAGGAGAGGGCCCGGCGGCGACGCCGGGCCCTTTTCATTTCAGCCGGGAGACGTTGCGGCCATGCTTGCGCCGCACCGGCTTTCTATCTGAGAGGCTCGTTTTGAACGGGCGAGACAGACACCGATGCCGGCGGCCCTCGCCCTGATCGCCGACAGGCCCGCGCGACGGCGGGGCAGGGCCATGCCGTGGATCGTGCTGGCCTCGCTGGGCGCGCACCTGCTGATCCTGGGCGGCCTCGTCGCCGGGGTGCAGATCATGCCGCCGCTGGACGAGCCGCCGGTTCTGAGCGTGGAGCTGTTGCGGCCTGCCCCGCCCGTTCCGCCAGAGCTGGAAACCGCCCAACCGCCACAGGCGGCGGCGACCCGATCCGTAGCGCCCATGCCTGCCCGTGTCTCGCCAAGCCCGTTTGTCGCGCCCGCCCCGGCGCCACCCGCCGTCGCCAAGG
>NCEV01000030.1 GCA_002280875.1 Caulobacter sp. 32-67-35
GGGACGCTGGCGGATAACGATGACGCGGAGCGCCCAGCTTCGTCGAAACGGTATTTCTATCTCTCATCCGGACGGGGTCCGGACGCTCCGCGACCCTTTCCATCAACTCGGCGGTTCCCGCGCGAGGTCGCGAAGCCGTGTCTCGCTAGACCGTCTCCGCCAGCACCGCCGTCTTGGCGGCCCGCTTCTCGGTCAAGGCCACCAGAGCAACACCCACCATGGTCGCCGCCCCGCCGATCAGAAGTTGCGGGGTCACCCGATCCCCCATGAACAGGATGCCAATCGTGCAGGACACCAGAGGCGTCATCAGGAAATACGGCGTCACGCGCCCGGCTTCGCGTCGCTGGACCAGCCAGAACAGCAGGGCGCTGGCCCCGATTGTCGAGACGATGCCGGCAAAGGCGACGGCGCCCCAGGCGATTAGCGGCGCGCTGCTCACCCGCTCGACCACGCGCGGCTCGAAGGCGAAAGACATGGCGATCAGGGTCGGGGTCGCGACCAGCGCGGTCAGTCCCTGCACCTTCAAGGGCTTGACGCCCGGGGTCATGCGCACCAGCACCGTGGCCACCGCCCAGCAACCGCAGGCCAGGATCACCAACGCCACGGCCGGCAGATCACCGGCGCCGTGCGGATCCAGGCTCATCCAGGCCACGCCCACAAAGGCGATGACCAGGCCGGCCACCGCCGCTGGTCGCATGGTTTCGCCCAGCATTTTCCACGCCGCCACCGCCGTGAACGGAATCCATAGCTGACTGGCCACCACCAGCGGGCTCAGCGACTGGCCCATGCCGAAAGCAATATAGACCAGGGCGAAATGGATCGGTCCCGACAGCAGAATGATCGCCAGCAGCTTCCGGGGCTCGGGGAATGGCGGCTTGATGAACGGGAACAGGAACAGCAGGGCCAGGCCAAACCGCAGGCCGCCCACCATCATCGGCGGCAGATGCTCGGTCGCCACCTTGGCGGCGGCATTGTTCACGCCCCAGGTCAGGATGATCGCCAGGATGGCGAGGCGTTCCAGACCAGACAGGGGCGAGTTGGCGGGCATGGCCGCTTGGACCAGACCGCGCCGCGCCGGTCAATCTGCCAGGGGGCTGCCGACGCCGACAACCTTGCGGATGGCGCGCGTCAGCAACGCCAGATCGGCGTCGGACGTCGTGAACGCTGGGGTCAGATAGATCAGCTTGCCCATCGGCCGGATCCACACGCCCATTTCGGCGAACCGGGCGCACAGGTCGCCGACGGCCACCGGCGCCTCGAACTCGACGACACCAATCGCGCCGAAAACCCGCACATCGACGACCCCCGGCGCCGAGCGGCACGGCTCCAGACCTTGCGCCAGACCGGCCGAGACCCGCGCTACCTCGCCCCGCCAGGCGCCATCCTCGAAGAGATCGAGCGAGGCGTTGGCCGCCGCGCAGGCCAGCGGATTGGCCATGAAGGTCGGGCCGTGCATCAGGGCCACCTCGGGATCGTCAGACAGGAAGGCCTCGAAGACGCGGGTCGACGCCACCGCCGCCGACAGCGGCAGGGTCCCGCCGGTCAGGGCCTTGGACAGGGTGACAATGTCGGGCTCGATACCCGCCGCCTGCATGGCGAACATCGTGCCGGTGCGGCCAAAACCGGTGAAGATCTCGTCGAAGATCAGCAGCACGCCATGGGCGTCAGCGAGACGTCGCAGGGCGCGCAGGGTCTCGGGCCCATGCAGCAGCATCCCGCCTGCCCCCTGAACCAGCGGCTCGACCAGGATGGCTGCGATCTGATGACCGCGCTCGGTCAGCAGGGCGTCCAGCGCCGCTTCACTTGCCGCGTCCCGTGGCAGGTCGGCGATCACCTGAGCCGGCATGACGCCCGAAAACAGGCTGTGCATCCCCTCCTCCGGATCGCACACCGTCATCGTTGCCAGGGTGTCGCCGTGATAGCCGCCCCGGAAACTCAGGAACCGTGTTCGTCCTTTCGCGCCGCTATTGATGTGGAACTGCAACGCCATCTTCATGGCGATCTCGACCGCCACCGAGCCGGACTCGGCAAAGAAGGCATGGTTCAGGGCACCCGGCAGCAGGTCAGCCAGCCGTTTCGCCAGCCGATAGGCCGGCTCATGCGCCAGACCGCCGAACATCACATGCGGCATCCGCTCGATCTGGTCCCGCAACGCCGCGGCGATGTGCGGATGATTGTAGCCGTGACAGGCGGTCCACCACGAGGCCAGGCCATCGACCAGCTCGCGGCCATCAGCCAGAATCAGGCGCGACCCGCGTGTCGCCACGACCGGCAACGGCGGCCGGGCGGTCTGCATCTGGCAATAGGGACGCCAGACATGGGCGGCGCCGTCTTTCAGCCAGTCGGGGGTCATGGCGATCCTTCCTTGCGCCGCCTTTTCGTTGCGCAGCGGGGGCGCCTTGCCTATGCCGTGCGCCCTAGCTTCGCAAACGGGAAACACATGCAGAGCCTCGACGCCTTCGCGGGCGAAAAGTTGACCGCCCTCGAAGCTGCAAGCCTGCGCCGCATTCTGAAGCCCACCCGCCGGCTGGACGGCGCGCGGGTCGAACGCGACGGCCGGCAGCTGATTTCGTTCTCGTGCAACGACTATCTGAACCTGTCGCACCATCCCGCCGTCCGCGCCGCCGCCGCCGAGGCCGCCCTGAACTATGGCGCCGGCGCTGCCGCCTCGCGGCTGGTCACTGGCGATCATCCGCTGCTGGGCGATCTGGAAAAACGCCTGGCGCGCCTGAAAGGCACAGAGGCCGCTTGCGTGTTCGGCTCGGGCTATCTGGCCAATACCGGCGTCATCCCAACGCTGGTCGGGCCCGACGACCTGATCCTGGTCGACGAACTGGCCCATGCCTGCATCTGGGCCGGGGCGAAGCTGTCGGGCGCTCGGACCACCGCCTTCAAGCACAATGACGTCGCCGATCTGGAGCGTCTGCTGCAGGCCGAGCGCGGCTCAGCCCGCCACGTCCTGGTCGCCACCGACGGCGTCTTCTCGATGGACGGCGACATCGCGCCTCTCGACCAGCTGTCGGACCTTTGCGCGGCGCACGAGGCCTGGCTGCTGTCGGACGACGCTCATGGGGTGGGCGTCCTGGCAGGGGGACGCGGCTCGGCGGCGCTGTTCCCCGACGCCGAAATCCCGCTGCAGATGGGCACTCTGTCCAAGGCGCTCGGCTCGTTCGGCGGCTACCTCTGCGGGTCGCAGGCGGTGATCGATCTGCTGAAAACCCGGGCTCGCACCCTGGTCTACGCCACCGGCCTGCCCCCAGCCTCGGCGGCGGCGGCGCTGGCGGCGCTCGACATCGTTGAAACCCAGCCTGCGCTGACCGCCTTGCCCCTGGCCAAGGCTCGCGCTTTCACCCGCGCCCTGGACTTGCCGCTGGCGCAAAGCCCGATCGTACCGGTCATCATCGGCTCAGCCGAAGCCGCGCTGGCGGCCTCGGCGCGGCTTGAAGTCGAGGGCTATCTCGTCGTCGCCATCCGCCCGCCAACGGTGCCGGACGGCGCGGCGCGCCTGCGGATCGCCTTCAGCGCCGCCCATTCGGACGCCGACGTCGCGCGACTGGCCGATCTGGTCGCGGACCTCCGTCGATGAGGTCGCTGTTCGTCGCCGGCACCGGCACCGACATCGGCAAGACCCATGTCGCCTGCGCCTTGATCCGCGCCGTCCGCGCCCGGGGGCTGAGCGTTGACGCCTTCAAGCCGGTGGTCAGCGGCTTCGATCCCGCTGATCCCGAGGCCAGCGACCCGGGACGTCTGGCCCAGGCGCTCGAAGAGCCCGACGCCCTGACCCGCATCTCGCCCCGCCGCTATCGCGCGCCTCTGGCGCCAAACCTTGCCGCGCGGATCGAGGGCGAGACCCTGCGCCTTGAGGACCTGATCGCCGATTGCCACAACCGGCTGGCGCGCGCGGACCGCGACCTGCTGCTGATCGAGGGCGCGGGAGGCGTCATGTCCCCCCTCACCGACGCGGCCACCAATCTGGACCTGATGGTCGCGCTGGACCTGCCGATCCTGCTGGTTGCCGGATCCTATCTTGGCACGGTCAGCCACATCCTGACCGCGCTTGAGGTGATCCGGGCGCGCGGGCTGGCTGTGTCTTGCATCGTCATGAGCGAGACCCAGGACGCGCCGGATCTGGCGCAGACCGCCCAGATGCTTCGCTCATTCGAGGCCGCAGGGTCGCTGATCCTGGTCCCCCGCGCCCGGCGCTGGAACGCGGCCGAACTCGCCGACCTCGTCCTTGCGCCTCAATCGTAGATGAAGGCCATCGGCGCATCGGCTGCAGGCAGACAGCTGCGATCCACTGGCTGGCTAGGATCGGCGAAGAAGGCGCGGACCATCTTGCGGGCGCAGGCATTGCGACTGGTCACGCCATGAGTGGCGTTGGTGACGATCACCACCTGGCTGTCCGCATAGCCCCTGGCTGCGGCGCGGGTGAGTTCGGGCGGACAGCCTGGATCAATCTCGGCGGCCAGGAACAGGGTGGGGATGCGGGTTTTCACCGGCTGCTGCTCGGCGGGCGACACCGGGCCAAAATCAATCCGCTTGCAGACGTCGTGCATGCGTTGCATCGACGCCACCATCAGCCGGGCCACGGGATCCCTGGCCGCGCCCGTCGCCACCGCCGCACGGTCTTCGAACGGCAGCTCCTCCTTGCAGAGATGGGTCATGAACTGACCCTCGCGATAGTAATCCCTCGCGCCCACGAATTCAGCGACGGGTCCGACATCGCCCTGGATGATCTTCCACAGGTCACGGGGCAGAGAGGCTGCATTGAAATAGCTGGCGTCCATCAGATAGCCGCCCAGATCATCGGCCGTATAGGTCTTGCCGCCTACGGTCTGCGGCGCGGCCAGCCAGCGCTCGGCCACCGCTGAAAGCTTGGCCTTCAGATCAGGATATCGCCTCGCGCAATCGGCCACCACGGCGCACTTGGCCATGACGATATCGATCGAGACGGAAACAGCTTCAGGCCCGCCAACTGTCCAGTCGGCTTCAGGCGGCCAGGGAGAGTCCTGCACGACAGCGCGGACGCCCTCGGGAACGTGAGTCTGGATAGCGGCCTCGATCCGGGTGCCGTAGGAGCCGCCAAACAGATCAATTTGCGGCAGGTTCAGCACCTTGCGCAGGTCCTGAACATCCCTGGCGACCTCCACGGCGTTGTAGCGCGACAGGTCCACGCCCTTGGCCTTGAAGGCCTGCAAGCAGGCCACGATGGCGTCGGCGTCCTGGTCCGACGGCGGGCCCACGTCGGTCAGGTTCGCACCGGGACAGTCCAGCGAGGGATCGCTCAGCCCGCCGCCGCGCTGGTCGATGAAGATCCAGTCCTGATCGATACCGATGTAGTCTCGAGCCGCAGGCCGTTGCAGCAATCGCGGGACACTGGCCACCGCCGCGCCGCCCGGCCCGCCGTGCAGATAGATCACCGGCGGCAGGCCAACTTTCGGCGTCGAGGCCCGCACAATGGCGACCGCAATGCTGATCCGGCGGCTGCCCGCTTTCCCCCTGGCCTCATCGACGATCAGATTTCCGCAATCGACCTTCTGGCTGACGGCCGAATAATCGCCCACGCAGGCTGCCGGTTTGAACTCCGGCGCGGCGGCGTGAGCGCATCCGCCTAAAGTGAGCATGGCCAACGCGCCAGCAGCGACGATCCAGGACGAGTGCGACATGACGGTTCTCTAAACGCGGGGCCTTGAACAGAAACGGCGAGCGGTCCTGGAACCACTCGCCGAAAAATGTAGCCGATATGGGCCAGCCCTAGAACGGAATCTCGTCGTCCAGATCGGCTGAGAAGTTCTCGCGCGGACCGCTGGGCTGGCTGCGCGGCGCACCGCCGCCATAACCGCCGCCACCGCCGCCGCTCGAATAGCCGTCGTCGCCGCCACCCGAGGACGCGCCGGCGCCGGCGCCATCGCCGCGACCACCCAGCATGGTCAGCTCACCGCGGAATTTCTGCAGCACGATCTCGGTCGAGTACTTCTCGGCGCCCGTATTGTCGGTCCATTTGCGGGTCTGGATTGCGCCCTCGATGTAGACCGTTGAGCCCTTGCGCAGATACTGCTCAGCGACCTTCACCAGGTTGTCGTTGAAGATCACGACCCGGTGCCATTCGGTTTTTTCCTTGCGCTCGCCCGATGTGCGATCACGCCAGCTTTCCGACGTGGCAATACGCAGATTGGCGACGCGGTCACCGGAACCCAGGCTGCGGATTTCGGGATCGGCCCCGAGGTTACCCACCAGAATGACCTTGTTGACGCTGCCCGCCATCACTTTGACCTTGTTCACGCCCGGCGACCCTTGCGCCGGAATCTGATCAAGACGTTAACGGAGGGCCGGGGTCAACTCAATTTGTTCTCAATACGTTCCTGTGGACGACGGGCGGTTGAGCCTAAAGGCGTTAGGGCGCCGGGACCTCGCGGATCGCGCCCGGAACCGCCAGACGGCCGTCTCCAGTCCTCACCAGAGACATGAAGCGAGCGCCATCATAGGTCTGGCCCAGATAGATCCCTTCCTTCTCCACGAAGATGAAGCTGCCCTGATACGACCCCGTAAGCGTCCGATTGGCGCTGCCCATGCGAACAAAGCGGATGCGCATGCCTTCCAGTGTCGCCGCGCACTGCTCCATGGATGGAACGTTGCGCTCCACCGGATTGAACCGAAGCGTCTTGTCCTTGTTGGTCACGACGTGGAAACAGACACCCTTTTCGAAGGGGGCCTTGATCTGCTTTTCGCAACCCGCCAGCGCAAGGCCGGCTGCGGCGACGGAGGCGGCGATCAGGATCGGACGGCGCATGGCGATACTCGTCTTAGCCGGCGGCCGGGATCGAGCAGTTCGGTCCCTGGTCGGTCACGGTATGGAAGGAACGATTGTCGAAGGAGGCTTCAACACGGCCAGGAACCAACCGAAGGGTTTCCTCGCCCCACCGGCCGTATGTGGCGCCGCCGGGTCGCTCGCAGCGACCGGCGAACAATGTCTGAACGCAGGCGCTCAGCGTGATGTCCCCGGGGAGACGACGCCATTCGGCCCCGGAATAGCGCCAACACGCCGCCAGCGGCGTCGTGGACGCGGTCGCAGTCGGCGACGGAGCGGGTCCAGGTGCGATGGTCGAAGGCGGCGGGGTTGCGACGGTCGGCGGCGGCAGCGGCGTCAGAACCGTGCCAGCTTGATCGGCCGCGGCCAGGGCGCCGGTTTCGTCAACGCCAACATCCAGCGCGCCCGTCGCGACGCCGTTCTTCTTGGCGCATTCGGAAAGGGTGGTCTCGCCGACGAACTGCCCGCCGACGAAACAACGGAGCGGGCGCGCAGGGTCAAGTTTGGTGTCGTCGGAACGCCCTGTCTCAACGATCAAACCCGCGCGTGACGCCGGAGGGGGTTCGGTCGGCTTGCTCTTGCCACCCAGCAGCGCGATGGCGATGCCGATGCCAGCCACCAAGGCCAGAGCGGCGCCGCCCGCCAAAACGATGCGTCGGTCTTTCAGAAGTTCCATGAACACTGGCTACGACGCGAAGATGACGCTTTCAAGCTTCACGGCCTCACCGGAGCGACTATCCGCCCGTCAAACGGTTCAGCGCCGCCTGATAATTGGAAATCTGGTTCTTGAGATAGGTTGGAACCGTGCCGCCGGTCTTGCCCGAAGTGCTAGCGGCGCTGCTGTCGATACCCATCGCGATATCGGCGATTTCGCGATAGGCGGTGCGCACGGCTGACATTGCGCGGGTAATCACGGACGAAGCATTCTTTCGGCCCGCCTCGTCCGACAGATCCAGTTCGGGCGCCAGTTGGAGACCAAACACCGGACCGCCACCATCGGCCGAAACCGTCTTGCCGCTTTCGACCTTGGTGTTACGCACCACCCCCGAAGCCAGACCCAAGGCTTGGAGTACGTCGGTGCCGCCCTTACCCGCCAGGACCTCGATCGTCGAGGTGGCGTACGCCGGGCTGATCTTCAGCTTGCGAACATTGCCGTCACTGGACAGCTCGACCTTGGCACGGAACCCCGAAGCCCGCTTGATCTTGTCGGCGAGGGTTTCCAGCGTGTCCTTGGCGTCGATGGTGATCGTCGTCAGGGAGCCCCGCTCGCGGGTGCGGATCTGGAAAGTGTCGCCAGCCCTGGCGGCCGTGGCGGAGACGAGGCGCTCGGACTGGGTGAAATCCATCTTGCCCTTGGGCAAACCAAATGCATCGAGACCGCTGGAGCCGGCCTGGTCGACGGCAATTGACGTCGGTGTCGCGTATCCGTCTTTGCCGGTCAGCCGCTGGGACCAGGAGACGGCGCCGGTGGCGACGTTGATCTGGGCGACATAGCCGTCCTTTTCGCCGACCGTCGTCTGGCCTTCCAGATCCTTTCCGGCGGCTCCGATCAGCCACGCCGAGCCGTTGGAGACGGCCATGCCGGTCACAGTGTCTTCGCCGGTTCCGCCATAATAGGCCAAGGTGTCGCCGCTGGTGTCGTTCAGGTCCAGGGAGAGACGCCCAACGAAGCCATCCGAGCCGCCAGACGCACTAACAGTCTTGTTCCCAATGCCCAGCGCACCGTTCGAAGTATAGCCGCCTACATAGAGTTGACCGCCGTCGATCTTCAGGCCAGCCAGTTCGCCGCCCTCCAGGGAGCCCAGATTGCGAACCGCGCCCGCCGAAAGGGCGGCGGACTTCGTGTAGGTCACAGGCGTCGTCACCATCACGCCAGCGGGCGTCATAGAGGTCGCGTCCTCGGTAACGACGGTCGGCGCCACGGTGAAGCTGCGCAGAACCGCATTGCCGCTTTCTTTGCCGCCCACGACTACTTGCGAGCCGCTGACGACGATGTCTGACACCGAGTCGTTCTCGGCCGTGCCAAACTTCTCGGTGAACAGGGCCTTGGGTCCGCCATTCACATCGGTCGCGAAGGCGGTCAGATAGGAATCGTAGCCGCCACCCGCCATTGACGTAGAGCCCGGCAAGTCAGACTTGGAGCGTCCGCCAACATAAAGAATGCCATCAGAGCCGAACGCGACAGCCGTCGCTTCATCCTCCAGCATACCGCCGCGCCGCACGGTCCACTGCTCATCGCCCTTGGCGTCGTAGCGCGTGACGAAACTGTCGCTCTTGCCCGAAGTGGCATCGGAGTTGATCGGCCCGTCGACCGCGCCCTGCAGCCGACCTGTCACAGAACCGGCGACAGCAACGCTACCGTCGTCGGCGACCGCCAGGTTCAAGCCGCTCGCGGAATCCGTGGCCCCCAGGCTGCGGGCGTACAGCAGATGACCCGCCGAGTCGTATTTGAGGAGCGCGACGTCCTGGTCGCCCTTGATCACCTGGCCGCTAACATCCTTGGTGACATCCGCGAGCATGTAGATCGAGCCATCAGCTCCGGCCACCGTCTTGCGAACGCTGGAGATCGTGCCCTGCAACTCCTCGGAAAACACCTTACCGCCCGGCTGACCGCCCCCTGCGGCGCTGTACTTGGTCAGCGTGTTCTCGATGACGGCGTCGTCTGTCTTGGTGTCCTTGTCCGGATCGGGATTGCCGGCGGTCGTGGTAATGTAAACAGCGGGTGACGCCGTCGTGGCGGTAAAGGTCAATTGCTCGGACGAATCACCCTTCACCCGAAGCGCAAAGTCGTCGCCGGTCGCGGGCAAGGTCACGGGCTGGCCATTGACCTGAACCGTGCGGGCCTCGCCAACCTTACGCTCGACAGCAAAGCTGGTCTCGAAGCCCTCGGCCTTCAGCTTGCCGTTCATGAAGCTGACGACGTTCGACATCGTCCGCGGCGTCGCTCCCATGTCCAGCAGATTCATGGTCACATTGGTCGTCACGCCGAACTTCTTGACGGCAAGATCAAAGCTGACATTGCCCTGGAACTTGGGCACTTCGTCGTCCAGATCACCACTATAGATTGTGTCGGTGATATAGCCGTAGACGTTCTTTGGCACCCCAACCGTCGAGCGATCGGTAGCCATTACCGCGCCAGGCGTCAGCCGGCCCTGATCCAGCGTCATGTTCTGGGTGTAGGCCGTGACTTCGGAAAGCCCCTTGGTCAGGGCTGTCTGCAATCGCTTGAGCTCGCTGTCGGTAACACCCTTTTCCGACGCCCTGGCGGCGATCGCGGAAAGGGTGTTGAGCGCCTGATAAGTAGCGAACAGCTTCTTGTAGTCGCCACTAGCGCCCTTCAGACTGGTCGCATTGCCAGCTTCATCGACGAATTTACGACCATTCAAGGCCGCCTTGACCAGATCGCTGGGCTCCGCCGTTCCAGACAGCCAGGGAGCCGAGGGCACCACAGCCTTGGACCGCGACGGAGACACCGCCGTGGCGGACACGCCGTTCAGCTGGCCCGTGCGAGCCTGATAATAGCCGAGCAGTACGCTGGTGTCGAAAGTGATCACGGCGAGTCCTGTCGGGATACGCGGAGCACCCCGTTTCTATTTGAACGCGTAACGCTGAAGACTCGTTAACACCCTTGGTTACGCCGCGATTAGGTGTGCTTCAGCCAGGCTACGACGGGCCGCATCGCGCAACTGGCTCCACTCGGACGCCAAGATGCCTAGAAGAACCACGTCCCTGGCCATGGAGTTCTTGAGAACATGGCCCCGCAAATAGCCCTCGCGCCTAAAGCCCGTGGAAACCTGAGCCTTTAGCGCAGCGTCATTGTCCGCCATCACCTCGGCAAACACTTTGTGGAGGCCAAGCTCTCCGAAAGCGCGATCAAGACCAAGAACCTGGGCGGCGCGCCCGACCCCCCGCCCGCGGGCCTCTGCGGAACCAAGAAACCAGTTCCAGCTTGCTCGCCGATGATGGCTTTGAAGTCCCGAGAGCGTCAGGAGTCCCGCCGCCCCCCCTCCCCGCGTGATCAGCCAGCCGCGCATGTCGGGATCCGTGCGAAGGATTTCAAACCACGCAGCGTGGGCTTCACGGCTGGGGAAAGCGGCATCCGACATCCACCGATCAACTTCGGGTTCCGAGCGCCACTGAAACAGCACGCCCTCATCCTCGTCTCGCAAATCGCGAAGGTCGATCATTACGGCCGATTCCCCTCAGGCAAGACCAAAGCGTACCTCGCGCGCTAGCGAAGGCCTAGAGTGCTGGCGCTCAGGCGAAGCCTATGGACTAGCCGTTGAACAACTTCAGAATGATCTGCGGGGCCGAGTTGGCGATGGACAGGGCCTGGGCGCCCAATTGCTGCTTCACCTGCAGGGCCTGCAGGCGCGCGCTTTCCTTGGCCAGGTCGGCGTCAACCAGGTTTCCGACGCCGGTCTCCAGCACATCAGACAGTTTGGACACGAAGCTGTGGTGAGCCTCGATCTGCTTTGCCTGGGTGCCGATATTGCCGACGGCCTGGTTGACCGCGCCCATGGTGGCGTCAAGGCGCGCCAGGACGTTGGTCGCGTTGGCGACGTCCAGGATATCATCGGTAGCGGTCAGGGTGTTGATCGTGCCGCCCAGCGACAGATTTTGCAGATTGAGCGTGATCGCCGCGCCGGCGTCGGCATCGGCCAGGAACGAGACGTCGGCGGTCAGGCTGCCATTAAGCAGATTGGCTCCGTCGAACGTGGCGCTGGAGAGCACCTGGTTCAGGTTCTTGATCAATCCCTGGAAATCGGAGTTCAACGCCTGGCGGGACTTCGTTGTCAGCGAAGTATCCTTCGCGGCGACGACCTTCTCGCGCATGAGACCGAGCAGGTCCGAAACCGATTCGCCCGCAGCCAAGGCCACATCGGCAACCGATGTCGCGCGATCCAGGCTCATCTTGACCGCCGAAAGCGCGTTCATGTCCGCGCGCTGTTCCTGAGCAATAGACCAGACCGCCGCATTATCCTTGGCGCTGGAAACTATCAGACCCGTGTTGATGCGGGTTTGCACACCCTGCATGTCATCATTGGTCTTGTTCAGGTTCTGCAGAGCAATCAGCGCGGGCTGATTGGTGTTGACGCTAAGCGTCATTCGCGGCCTCCGATCGGAAATTTTTTCCGGGTTTGGTTCGTGCGCCTCTCAGCGAACGAGCCCTCACGGAACTGACCGTAGGCACAGAAAGTAAGGTTATGGTTAACGGAAATAAACCATAACCAGCCCACCCCGCGACTCCGCGTCGCAGGGGGTGAAAAGCGCGCTTAAGCGCGTCAGCTCAGACCGTCGTAAACCGCGCCCGGATCATACGTAGCGGCGTGTTTGAGCTTGAGAACGTCTTCCCGAGGCAGACTCTGAAGCGTTTCGCCCGTGCGGCGGTCAACGGTCTTGTAGATGAAGGCGCCGCTGCCCTCGTCCTGCTCGATGACCAGACGAAGATCGCCCGGCTGAGGCTCGGACGAATCAATGCGCCTCTCGGAAACGCCAAACGCGCCCGCGGAAGCTTCCGGGGCGTTGAACTTTGGATACTGACCCGACGGGGCCTGGTCGGCGACGAGCGCCGACAGAGCGGCTTTGGTTTCCATCTCTCCTTGCGCCAGCGCCTTCGCGGCAGCGTCCTCTGGTGTAGGTTCTCCTCGACTTCAACCCTGAAAAGAAGCGGAGGCGGATCCACGAAGACCCGCCTCCTCCATTCCTTAACGGAACAGGCTCAGGATCGATGACGAAGCTTGGTTCGCAATCGACAGCGCCTGGATGCCCAGCTGCTGCTTGGTCTGCAGCGACTGCAGCTTGGCGCTTTCCTTGGCCAGGTCGGCGTCAACCAGGTTGCCCACGCCAGCGTCGAGGCTGTCTTGCAGCTTGCCGACGAAGGTCAGGTGGGTGTCCAGGCCCGTCGAGTTGGTGCCCAGCGAGGCCAGCTTGTTGGTCGCCGTGCCCAGAGCGCTGGTCACCGTGGTGATCATCGTCTTGGCGGTGGCAGCGTCCGTGAAGGTCGACGCCGCGGTCAGGCCCAGGCCGTCGAGCGACAGGGTCTTGGCGGTGACCGTAAAGCCCGAACCGTCTGCATTGGCCAGGAAGGTCAGCTTGGTGGTCGTGCCATCAGCGATGCTGACACCGTTGAACTTGGCGTTCGTTGCCGCCTTGGTGATCTGATCCCGCAGGCTTTCGAAGTCAGCCTTCAGGGCGTTGAAGCTGGCGGTGTTGAGCGAGGTGTCGGAGGCGGCGAGCGCCTTTTCCTTCATCTTGCCCAGCAGGTCGGTGATCGTATCGCCAGCAGCCAGGGCCACGTCGATGGTCGACTGGCCGCGCTGCAGCGAGTCCTTCACGGCGTTCAGCGAAGAGGCGGTGGAGGACTGATTCTTGGCGGTCGCCCAAATGGCGCCATTGTCCTTGGCGCTGCCCACCTTCTTGCCGGTGTTGATACGCTGTTGGACGGTCGAGAGCTCGGCGTTCGTCGAGTTCAGGTTTTGCAGCGCGATGAGCGCGCCGGCGTTCGTGTTGATGCTGTTCAGCGCCATTACGAAAGTTCCTTTTCAAGGTGGTCCGACGTCATTTTGACTGCCGGGAGCTTTTTGCTCGTGGGGTAGGAAGCAATGACCGGGCCAAAGCTGCCCACCCGGCAACACCATGCAAGCCCTTGAAAAATTTGCGTTATAGGTCTGTTTACGACAAAGGCCCCCGGCAGAAACTGCCGGGGGCCTTTGTCGTAGGCAATTATTGCCGGGCATTAGGCGCCCAGCGAAGGAGGCGCCGGGCGACCCAAAGGTCGCCCGGCATGTCGGATCACTTGAACAACGACAAGATCGATTGCGGCGTCTGGTTGGCAATTGATAGCGCCTGCACACCAAGTTGCTGCTTCGTCTGCAGCGACTGGAGCTTGGCGCTTTCCTTCGCCAGATCCGCGTCGACCAGATTGCCAACACCCGTTTCCAGGCTGTCCTGGAGCTTGCCAATGAAGGTCAGGTGCGTGTCCAGACCGACAGAATTGGTGCCCAGCGACGACAGCTTGTTGGTCGCAGTAGTGAGAGCAGTCGTGATCGTCGTAATCATCGTCTTGGCCGTGGCCGCATCGGTGAAGGTCGTCGCGGCTGCCAGACCAATCCCGTCAAGCGACAGGGTCTGAGCGGTCACGGTGAAACCATCGCCATCGGAATTGGCCAGGAAGGTCAGCGCCGTCGTCGTGCCGTCAGCAATGCTGACGCCGTTGAACTTGGCGTTCGTGGCCGCCTTGGTGATCTGATCACGCAGCGACTCGAAATCTGCCTTCAGGGCGTTGAAGCTCGCGGTGTTCAGCGAGGTGTCGGAAGCGGCCAGGGCCTTTTCCTTCATCTTGCTGAGCAGATCGGTGATCGTATCGCCAGCTGCGAGCGCAACATCGATCGTCGATTGACCGCGCTGGAGGGAATCCTTCACGGCGTTCAACGAGCTCGAGCTGGTGCTCTGCAGTTTGGCCATCGACCAGATCGCGCCATTATCCTTGGCGTTAGCGACCTTCTTGCCGGTGTTGATGCGGCCTTGGGTTGTTGAAAGCTCCGAGTTGGTTGCGTTAAGGTTTTGCAGTGCGATGAGCGCACCGGCATTGGTGTTGATTGAGTTCATCATAGGTCACCTACCGTTTTGGTCGGATTTCTCCGGCGCGAGCCGGCTGGGCGTTTTGCCTGCGGTAACCATCGCAAAGGACGGGCCAGTCGCGTCGCCGCGAGGCCAGATTCCAAGTTGCTGATTTTTATGACTTTATCTCAGAGCAAAGCCCAAAACGAAACCGCCCGGCGAATGCAACATTCGCCGGGCGGCAGGAACTTCCTAAACGAGCTGGGCAATTGGCGCCTGATGGATCAGGCGCCTTCGACGCGCCCAGCCAAGCCTTGCATGATGGTGCGATTGATATCGATCAGCGGCTCGAAATCCTCTTCCTTGCGCATGACTGCGCTGGAATGGCGACCCACCCACAGGCTGAGCGAAATGATGCTGGCGCGCAGCTCAGGCGCCAGAGAATTTTCGGGCAGAGCACAATCGGTGGCCATCGCTGACCACACGCGGCGGTTCCAGTCGAGCGCATCGATCCGCTTGGCTATATCGTCTTCAGGGGCCTGCGACGCGTCCATAAGGGCGCGCGTCACCTGCCCGAAAAGGCGGTACTCCAGCTCACGCGGATTTTCAGCCCTCGTCGCCGCCTGCTGATAGGCTCGAAGAGACATGCCCCAACCTCTCGTCTTCGTACTCGATCAATTTTCGGCTCAACATGAGCGCCTTATAGTACTCGCGCGCCATGACGTGCTTGGAGATCGCGATGCAATCAGCTAGCACAGTTGGGTTGCGGACCACGCTCATGAACTCGTTCAGACGCGTAGCAAAGTCCTCGTAGAACCGTTCTGCAACACTTTCCTCAAGATACATCATCATGACAGGAAAGTAGATGCGACGTGATGGCGTCGTCACCTGATCCGGCTGCATGATATCCTTCTCGCGAAGAACCGATGCCTTGTTCTGGAGTACGAGAACGCCACGACGGTCGCCATTCTGGACAACCGCACCGTTCAAAACGAACTTCTCGCCGGGCTTCAGCGAAAGCTTCAAAGGCACGTTATGCCGCTCCCCTCTGCACTCGCTGCGAGCCCGGTCCGCCAGGATCGGCGGTTAGGCAGAACCTAGGACGGGTCGGGTTAACACCGTCTTGCAGGCCCTGCGACCGTGAGCCGCAGCTTAGGACTCAATTAAGCATACTGCCTCACAGGATGGTTAACACCAAACTGGCAAGGCCTTTACCATGTCCCGCAAACGCGCCCTAGAAGGCTCTGGCAGCACGCTGGCCCAACAGGAGGTTGTCGCAGCGGCGATCGTCCAGCGCGGCATCGCCGGCACGACGATGGGCGACTCGGCCTCGACCGAGGCTCTGGCCCGGCTTGACCGCGCGGCGAGTGAACTCAAGAACCGCGAAACAGCCAAGCTGCTGGCTCAGGCGATCGCCGCCATTCAGGGGCGAGACTTTCACAAAGCCGACAAGCTGGCGCTTGACGTGCTCGCAAAGGACGAGCGCCAGGGCGTGGCCTGGCATGTGTTGGCGATCGCGCGCGAGAAGAATGGCGACTTCGCGTCTTCGATGCGCGCCTACGAGGCGGCATTGCAACTGCTGTCCGACCACGGCCCCGTAGCTGGCGATCTGGGTCGCCTGGCCTATCGGATGGACATGCCCGAGCTGGCTGCGAAATTCTTTGCTCACTATCGCTTGGCGCGCCCTGACTGCGTGGAGGCGGTGAACAACCTCGCCTGCGCCCTGCGCGACCTCAACCAGAGCGCCGAGGCCATCGATATCCTCAGGCCCGCGATCATGGAAAACCAGGATCAACCCATTCTGTGGAACACCCTGGGCACGGTGATGTGTAGCCTTGGCGATGGCCAGCAGGCCCTGACTTTTTTTGATGAGGCGCTGCGTCTCGCGCCAGCCTTCGGCAAGGGCTACCACAATCGCGCCTATGCCCGCCTCGACCTCGGCGACGCCCAAGGAGCGCTTGAAGACTGCGAAGCGGCCATGGCCTACGCCGAATCCGCCGAGGATCTGGCGATGATGGAGTTTGCGCGGTCCACGATCCTGTTGAGTCTAGGTCGCGTGAGCGAAGGCTGGGCAGCCTATGAGTCACGCTTTTCGCACGACCTTTCGGATGCTCCCCGGTTCCTGATCGACGCCCCGCGCTGGTCAGCGGACCAACCCCTGACCGGCAAGCACCTGATGATCTGCACCGAGCAAGGCCTGGGCGACGAGGTGATGTTCGCCAACATGCTGCCCGACGTCATTGAGTCCCTGGGGCCGGAAGGAACGCTTTCATTGGCGGTGGAGCGCCGCCTGATCCCGTTGTTCCAGCGCTCGTTCCCCAATGCCGATGTGACCGCCCACCGCACGGTTTCGCTTGAGGGCCGCGTGCGCCGCACGGCGCCGTTCGTCGCCGACTGGAGCAAGGTCGACCTGTGGGCCCCCATCGGCTCGCTGCTACCTGTCCTGCGACCTTCCGCGGAGTCCTTCCCGAAGCGCTCCCACTATCTGGTGGCTGATCCCGAACGCGTCGCATACTGGCGCGAGCAACTGGAGGCCGCGCCCAAGGGCCCAAAAGTCGGTCTGCTGTGGAAAAGCCTGAAGCTGAACGGCGAACGTAACCGGCAGTTTTCACCATTCCATCAGTGGCAGCCGGTCCTGGAAACCCCGGGCGTCACCTTCGTGAATTTACAGTACGGCGACTGCGAAGAGGAAATCGCCCTGGCCAAGGCCGAGTTCGGCATCGACATCTGGCAGCCCCCCGGCATCGACCTGAAGCAGGATCTCGACGACGTAGCCGCCCTGTGTTGCGCCATGGACCTGATAATCGGCTTCTCCAACGCCACCATCAACCTGGCCGGCGCTTGCGGCGCGCCAATCTGGCTGCTTACGGGCGCAGCAGTCTGGACCCGCTTGGGAACCGATACCTATCCCTGGTATCCGCAGGCGCGCTGCTTTGCGACCGAGGACTTTGGCGACTGGAATCCGGTCATGACCCGGGTCGCGCAGGCGTTGAATGAGACCTTCACAGCCTAGGAAAGCAAGGTCATGACCCTGGCGATCCTTCAGGCCCGGATGTCCTCAAGCCGGTTGCCTGGCAAGGTGTTGGCCGATCTGGTTGGCGCGCCTATGATCGTGCGCCAGATCGAACGCCTGAAGCGCGCCCGCCGCGTGGGCAGGATCGTGGTGGCTACCTCGCATGAGTCCAGCGACGACCCGCTCGCGCACGTTCTCGGTCAGGCCGGGATCGCCGTGCATCGGGGCGATCTCAATGACGTTCTGGGTCGATTTGGCACCGCGCTGGAGCAATGGGGCGAGACCGGCGATGTGGTGCGCCTGACCGCCGACTGCCCCCTCGCCGATCCGGACGTCATCGACGCCACGATCGAGCTGCACCAGGCCAGCGGCGCGGACTACACGTCCAACGTCGCCGAACCCCGCACCTTTCCCAAGGGACTGGACGTCGAGGTCATGACCACCCGAGCCTTGCGCGTCGCCCTGGCCGAAGCCGTGGATCCCCATGACCGCGAACATGTGACGCCGTTTCTCTATCGTCATCCCGACCGCTTCCGCTTGGCGGCCCATTCCCAGCCTGCCGACGAGGGGGACGTGCGGTGGACTGTCGACCGCCCAGACGACCTCGAGTTTGTGAGAGCGGTCTACGAAACCCTGTACCCGGACAATGCGGACTTTTCCTCCTCGGATGTCCGCGCCTTCATGCGGACCCGCCCTGATCTGGCCTCGCTGGGGGGAGATCGTCGGATATGATCAGGGCCTCTCTGCGATCGCTGGACGAAGCGGACCGCGCCCGGCTGCTAGCCTGGCGCGCCAGCCCCCACGTCTCGGCGTTCATGTATTCGGATCATCGGATCAGCGCCGAGGAGCATGATCGCTGGTTCAACGGGATCGCAGGCGACAGCCGCCGCCGTTTCTGGGTTATCGAGGCCGATGGCGCTCCAGTCGGCCTGACTAATCTGGCTGACATCGACACAACCCATGGCCGCGCAACGATTGCGCGCTATATCGCTGATCCGGCTGTACGCGGCCGCGGCGTGGGCGGATTTGCCGAGTTCAAGGTCCTTGATCACGCCCTTCTGCAGATGGGACTGCGTAAACTCTGGTCCGAGGTGCTGGAGACGAACGCCGTGGCTTGGCGCCTGCACATGTCGCACGGCTTTCAGCGCGAGGCCCTGTTTCGCGGGCATGTGGTCAAGAACGGCCAGCCTGCCAATGTGGTCGGACTCGGTCTGCTGAGCGAAGAATGGCGCATGATCCGACCGGTCGCCCGCCAGCGCCTGATCGACAAGGGTTACGTAGCGGAGGCCTTGGACGGCCCAATCCCAGACTGAATTTCGGTCAAGCCATACCCTTGCTAAAGGCGCGGCGGTCAGTAGTTTGACGAACTTCGAACGCTTGTTCGAACGATCTTGACCGGGGATAGGCATGAGCCAGCGCTTCGAAGGCACTTCCGACTATGTGGCGACCGAGGATCTGAAGGTCGCGGTAAACGCCGCTGTGGCGCTTGAACGTCCCTTGCTGATCAAGGGCGAACCCGGCACGGGCAAGACGGTGCTGGCCTACGAGGTCGCCAAGGCCATGGGCGCGCCGCTGCTGACGTGGCACATCAAGTCGACGACCAAGGCGCACCAGGGCCTATACGAATACGACGCCGTCACCCGTCTGCGCGATAGCCAGCTGGGCGAAGAGCGGGTCAAGGACGTCAGGAACTACATCAAGAAGGGCAAGCTGTGGGAGGCTTTCGAAAGCCCGGTGCGCCCTGTTCTGCTGATCGACGAGATCGACAAGGCCGATATCGAGTTCCCGAACGATCTGCTGCAAGAGCTCGATCGGATGGAGTTCTATGTCTACGAAACTGGTGAGACGATCGCGGCCAAGGTGCGGCCGATCATCATCATCACTTCGAACAACGAGAAGGAATTGCCGGACGCGTTCCTGCGCCGCTGCTTCTTCCACTATATCCGCTTCCCCGAGGAGGCGACGATGCAGGCGATCGTCGATGTCCACTATCCGGGCATCAAGCAAAAGCTCGTCGCCGAGGCGCTGCGGATTTTTTACGACATGCGCAAGGTGCCCGGCCTGAAGAAGAAGCCCTCGACGTCCGAACTCCTCGACTGGCTCAAACTGCTGATGGTCGAGGACATCGACGTGAGCCTGCTACGCGAAAAGGATCCGACCAAGCTGATTCCGCCGCTGCACGGCGCCCTGCTGAAGAATGAGCAGGACGTGCACCTGTTCGAACGCCTGGCCTTCCTGGCCCGGCGCGAAGGCGCAGGCGGGCGTCCCGGGCAATAGCGCCTGACAGGGAATTCACTGGACGGCCGGCGCGACCACCCGCACCCTCCCGCTGAAGATAGAGGGGCCGCTGAAAACAAGGGGATGGTCATGCGCCAATCGACTTGGATCGCCGTACTTGCAACCGTCGGTGTCATGGCTCTGACGGGCTGCCAGCGGACCGAAACGGCCAGGACCGACCAGAGCGAGCGTCGTGCGGGCCGCGATCCTGTGCGCGTAATATCCAGGTTGGATTGTCCTGAAAATCAGGGCGACCTGAAGCGTGTCAGCGTGGCTGCGGACGGCTTGTCCTGCGCCTATGCCGGCATCGACGCCGAGGTGCAGCTGCGGCTAGTATCCCTGAACGGTGGCGACGCCGAGGACGCCCTCGCGCCGATCGAGGCTGACCTGAAAACGCTGATGCCCTCCGTCACCCCCGTCACCGAACTGAAGGCTGGCGACGGGCGCGATCGGAACAAGACCAGTATTCACCTTCCTGGCGTACGCATCGACGCCAGTGACGGCGGCGCGGATATCAAGATCGGCAACATCACGATCAACAGCAACGAAGGCGGCGCGTCCGAGGTCAAGATCAACAAGAACGTCACCGCCCGGACGGACGAGGCTGGCGACGGCGCCGTCAGCATTCGCGCCAGTGATGACGGCGCCGAAGTCCGGCACAGCAAGCGCGGCGACTCGATCCGCTCGACGCTGATCCTGGCCAGCGACAAGGCGACCAGCAGCTACCGAGTCGTGGGTTACGAGGCGCGCGGCCCCAAGGAGGGGCCGCTCGCCATCGCCACCATCAAGGCCAAGAATCGCGACTCCGGCGACCATGACGTCTTCAACGACATGAAAGCGCTAGTCCGCCACAATGTCGGCGGCTGAAATCAGACCGGGACGACCTCCATCACCTTGTAGGTCAGCGGCCGGCCGTCCTCGTCGGTCACCGTGACGTATTCTCCCAGGGCGAACCTGTGCTCGCCCAGTCGGTGGACGGGTTCGTCATCGCTGTTGTCAGAGTCATCATAGTCGAAGAACCAGCGCGTTCCCTTTCGGTTGAGTAGGCCATCGACGGCCTCCTCGTCGGGCGCGAACCGCCGGACGCTGCAAGAGGCCTTGCTCTTGGCATAGGCCGCCTCGTCGAGGTGGCCGTCAGCGGTGAGCGGCGCGGTCAGGGCGTAGCCGCGGTGATCGTCGCCACCGGCGAACTCGGTGCCAGGGTTGCGGGCAAGGCGCATCACGATGCGAGACAGGGACATTTAAGCCTCCCTTTGATTGAAAATGACTGGGCTTTAGTGGGAGAGAAACAGCGACGGGCCGTCGCTGTTCAGGAGACTGCGTGTCGTTCCACCGAAGATGAACTCCTGCAGGCGCGGGTGCCCGAAGGCCCCGGCGACCAGGAAATCAGCTCCGACCTCAAGCGCCGTGCCCAGCAACAGGCCGGCGGCGTCGCCTGTGCCCGACAAGGTCTGGCTTGTCGCTGTCACCCCGCGCGCGGACAGGAATTCAACCAGACGGCCCAGGTCAAAATTGCGCGAAGAGGCGCCCGGGGCGCCGGCGACGATCACGGACGAGGCCTTTTGCAAGAGCGGAAGCGCGGTGCGCATCGCCCGGCTCGCCTCCTTGCCGCCATCCCAGGCGACCAGGGCCACCCCGCCAACCTTCATGCCGGGACGAGCCACGACGACGGGGCGCTGCTCGTCGGCGACCAGTTGCTGAAAGGCCTCGGCCAGGGGGCCCTTGCCCCGCGCGGCGGCGTTGTCGAAGACGATGACGTCCGAAAGGCGCCCTTCCATCGCCAGCCCCGCCCAGACCGGCGAGTCGAGGCTGATGACGCGGGTTCGCTGGTAGCCGATCTCGGCGGCGAGCGCGCCGACAGCGCGTGCGCCTTCGATGGCCGCCTCCTTCAGTCTTTCCAGCGCAGTCACCTGCACACCGCCCATGAAGCCCTCACCCATCCAGGGCATCAGGTCGGCCATGTCGGCGGGCGCATGGACGCAGGCCAGCTCCGCGTCGAAGGCCGCAGCCAAGGTCGCGGCGGCAGTCAAAAGCTCGCGATCGGCTTGAGCCCCCGCGAGGGGAGCCATAATTCTCGCCCAGGTCATGATCGAACTCCTTTGGCGCGCATTTCCACAGGTGAGGGCGGACCCATCATTGATCTTTGTCAACCGATAGGTCAGTCAATCCACCTTCACCGTAAGGAACGATCTCGTGGCCAAAGGGCTGCATAGGGGCGCGGCGCCCCGCGCTTGGCAGAGAATGCTCTCGGGTCGGAGGCTGGATCTGCTTGACCCGTCGCCCATGGACATCGAGATCGAGGACATCGCCCATGGCCTGGCCAGGGTCGCTCGCTGGAACGGCCAGACCGTTGGCGAACATGGGTTTTCCGTCGCCCAGCACAGCCTGGTGGTCGAGGAGATCGCCGCCCATATCAAGCCCGACCTCGAACCCAAATGGCGCCTGGCCGCCTTGCTGCACGACGCGTCCGAATATGTGATCGGCGACATGATCAGCCCGTTCAAGGCGGCTCTGGGCGTCAGCTACAAGGATTTCGAGGCGCGGCTGGAGGATGCGATCCACATCCGCTTCGGCCTGCCGGTAAAGACTCCGCCGGCCATCAAGAAGCTGATCAAGCAGGCTGACCGGGCCTGCGCCTTCTTCGAGGCCACCCAGCTGGCCGGCTTTGACCATGCCGAGTCGCTGTCGATCTTCGGCGCGCCGCCGGTCGGTTATGAGCTGCACATCAAGCCGCAGCCGCCGTTCGAGGCCCAGGCTCACTATGTTCAGCGCTTCCATCTGCTGTCCCGGGCCGCCGGCTTCGAGTCCGCGCCTAACGTCGCGTTCGAGACCGAATGAGCATATCCGTCGTCATCGGCCTTTCGGCCGTGGTCGTCGCCATTCGCGACGGCGAGGCCGTGGTGCTGACGGTCCGACCGCACGACGCGATCACCGACGTCGCCTCCCCCCTGCCCGGCCTGCCATTCGGACCGTTCGACCCGGAAGAGCACCGGACCTTCGAGCTGGGCCTGCGCGCCTTCGTCACCCAGCAGACCCGCTTCCAGCTGGGCTATGTCGAGCAGCTCTATACGTTCGGCGACAAGGGCCGCGACGCGCCGCGCGCCGAGGTGGGCGCCGGCGCCGCGCGGGTCGTCTCGGTCGGCTATCTGGGCCTGACCCCGGACGCCATCGACACCGACGCCCCCGACACCGTCTGGGCCCCCTGGTCGCGCTTCTTTCCGTGGGAAGACTGGCGCCATGGCCGTCCTGCCTTGCTGGACGCGGTCCTGGCTCCGGCCCTGAAACGCTGGGCCGAGGGTGACGCCAGCAAGTGGTCCAGGGCCCGCCTGGCCTTCGCTCTGGACGATGCGCCCTGGAACGAGGAGCGGGTGCTTGAGCGCTACGAGCTGCTGTACGAGGCGGGTCTGGCCCCCGAAGCCGCCCGCGACCAGGCTCGGGCCGATGGCGACGATCCGGCTGAGCCCGTCGCCCTGTCGGCGGCGCTGGGCGAGCCGATGATCTCCGATCACCGCCGCATCCTGGCCACCGGCCTTTCGCGGCTGCGGGGCAAGATCAAGTATCGCCCCGTGGTGTTTGAACTGACGCCCGACGAGTTTACCCTCTCGACCCTGCAGCGCATCGTCGAGGCCATCGCCGGCGTGCCCCTGCACAAGCAGAATTTCCGCCGGGTGGTCGAACGCGAGGAACTGGTCGAGGGTCTGGGGCGCCTGGACGCCGAGACCGGCGGCCGTCCGGCCGAGCTGTTCCGGTTCCGCCGCGAGATCCTGGCGGCCCGGCCGGCCACGGGGCTCAGCCTGCCGCTGCTGCGGGAGTAGCCGCTTCACCCGCAGGTCAATCGATCCTCCATTCTACTTTCGTCATTCCCGCCCTTGTTGTTCAGACCGGGGACATAGCGGACACCTGTTCGGAGACATGACTGACGGTTTTGGGTTGGGTCAAGTCGATGGTGGCGAC
>NCEV01000031.1 GCA_002280875.1 Caulobacter sp. 32-67-35
CGGCGGCGACCGAGGCGGTGGAGGCGACGGGCGGGTCGCCCGGCGCGTCCGGCTCGCGCCAGGCCGTCCCGTCGAGGGCGCTGTCGCGACCCAGCCGAAACAGCGCCTCGCGGTTGGCGGCGGCGAAATCCAGGCCCGAGGTGTCGACTTCGGCGCGGTCGGGTATGGCTGTGAACAGCAGGCTGCCGCCATTGCGACGCGCAAAGGCGGCGCTGGCGGTCAGATGGGTGCGGACCAGGGCCTTGGTCATGGTTTCCCACGACCGGCCGATGATCGACAGGGTGCCGCCACGGGTAAAGCCGAAACTGCCGCCGACCTTGCCATTGACGATCACCCGCACCTTGCCCGGCCGGGCTACGCCCTGTTCGGGGGTCGTCCATAGCAGCAGGGCTTCGGGGGCCACGAAGAACGGGGTGGTGACGCTGCCGTCCACATGCATTTCCGACAACCGCCGGCCCTTGCCCTGAACCTCGATCAGGGTCGGCGGAAAGACCCCTGGAATACTGGACGACGCCACCAGAACGTCCTGGAACAGTTTCAGCGCGCCGGCGTCGCCTCGCGAGGCGATGGCGCCCATGTCCCAGATCACCGTCTCCTCGGTGTCCAGGTTGGTGGTGGCGATCAGCAGCCTTCGGCCCCGGGCGTGCTCGACAGCCACGGCATAGAGCATGGGCTGGTCGACATAGGTCTCGATCAGGCGACGCAGGGATGCGGTGGTGTAGAAGCCGGGGCGAAACAGCAGGTCGATGCCCCGCCGCTTCAGGATCCGCTCGGCGGCCGGGCTGGTATAGGCCATTTTCAGGCGCTGGTCCCAGTCGGGTCCCAGAAAGGCGAAGGGCGCGGTCAGGGCGCCCGTGCTGACGCCGGTGACGATGTCGAACTCGGGCCGGTCACCGGTCTGGGTCCAGCCGGTCAGAATGCCCGCGCCATAGGCCCCGTTCGCGCCGCCGCCGGAAATGGCCAGCACGTCGAAGGTCTTCTGGCGCTCCATGCGGCTGCGGGCGGCTTCGGCGAAGGCGATGCCGGCCTGGCCGTCTGTGGCGTTGAAGCGCACATCGGCAAGGCCGTGCGGCGCATTGCCCGCGATGTCGCTGGCGGTGAAGGCGTCGCGCGGCAGGGAGCCGCAGGCGGCCAGGGTCAGCCCGGCCAGCAGGACGATCAGGATCCGGACCGAGCGCATGCTGACCACCAAGACGGTTGAAGGCCTCCAGACTAGAACAGAGACCTCCAAACGCAAATAGGCCGGCGCAAGCGCCGGCCTATAGGAGTGCAGAAGAGCGCCGGCGTACCGGCGCCGTTCTTGACTGGATTAAGCCTGCAGCTGGCCAGCGGACATCTTGCCGCTGCGCTTGTCTTGTTCCAGTTCGTAGGTGATCTTCTGGCCCTCATTGAGGGTGCGAAGGCCGGCGCGTTCAACGGCCGAGATGTGCACAAAAACGTCCGAGCCGCCGTCATCCGGTTGGATGAAGCCGAAGCCCTTGGTGCCGTTGAACCACTTAACGGTGCCGGTAGCCATGGTGTGTAGTCCTTTGGATAGTAGTCGCCGCCGGAAGCGTTCCGTTCGACGATCAAATTTCGATGGGGATCGGTAGGCGCGTCCGGCGCTTCCTCGAAGGAAGCATGGAATAGCAGGCCGAACGGCAACGAATTCGATAGCTCCATGATGGGGGCATAAGCCGTCGCCAGCAAGGAGAATCTTGGAGCCTGGTTTTTCGGCCTGTCGGAAAGGCCGGCGCAGTCCAGCCAGGCCCGACGAAACAGCCTTGCGACTCTAGCTATTGCGAGTCATTCTCAAAAATGGCGCCAGGCCGCAGGAGGCGAGGATGGTTTTGCGAACGACCGGTGCGAACTGGCTGACCCTGATGATGCGCGCCGAACGGGCGCAGAGGGGCTGGGAGCCCTTCGGTAGCGAATGGCTCCTGTACGGCCCCACCGATCAGGACGTTGTCCAGGACCCCGATAGCGGCCAGGAAGAGGACGACGCTCCCCCCACCCTGTTGGCGGCCGAATAGGGCCTAGAGTGGATCGACATTCAGGATCGCGACGGCGGCCGATCTCTTAAACTCCGTCATTCCCGCCCTTGTGGCGGGAACACCTATGCCCGCCGCAGGTGCGGGAGGGGCGGACCGCTGGCGGTCCGCTTGCGTCTCACCTGCCAGCTGAACCAGGGGTTCCCGCCACAAGGGCGGGAATGCCAGCCACAGCAGGCCGTGGATGGCCAGGGTGGCGGGGCCCACGACGTCTGGGGTGTCAGGCAGGCCAAAGGCGGCCCAGGAGGCCAGCACCATCTCGGCGCCGATCGCCACCAACTGCAGGGTGGTCTTCCACTTGGCCAGCACGGTGACCGGCAGCTTGATCCCCTTGCCCGCGCCCACTTCGCGCAGGGCGCTGACGGCGAATTCGCGGAACAGGATCAGGCCGGCGGGCAGGACGATCATGGCGTTGGGACCCAGGGCCATCAGACCCAGCAGGGCGCCGCAGACCAGGATCTTGTCGCCGATCGGGTCCAGGATCGCGCCCCACACGGTGACGGCGTCCATCTTGCGCGCCAGCCAGCCGTCGAAGAAGTCGGTGACGGCGGCGACCACGAACGCCCAGAACGCCCAGCGCTCCAGCCGGAACTGATCCTCGGCCGTCAGGCGCTCGCTGACCCACGGCACGGCGCCGGCGGCGGCGGCCAGCGCCACGAACATGAACAGCGCCAGGACGAGGCGCGAGGCGGTCAGGATGTTCGGCAGATTCTTCATGATGCGGTTCTAACGCGGGAAACCCCCAAACGGCTACGCCTTCGCGCTGCAGGACCCTGGACGGCGGCGATGATTTTTCGCCAGGCGGATCGAAAACGATTGGCTATACAGGCCACAGGGTCGCACAAGACCCCGTCAATATGGCGCTGCGTGAGTATGAGACTTGCTTGACCGGTATGGCGCGATGGCCAGGGCAGGGGTGAACTCGGTCCGCGGCAGGCTTGTCCTGCTGACGATCAGCCTGCTTGTTCCGGCCCTGCTGAGCATGGGTTTTCTGCTGGCTGGCGCCGACCGGCAGGGCCGCGCCCAGCTTCACGAGCAGATGCTGGCCACCGCCCGGGCCCTGTCTGGCGCCACCGACCGCCAGGCCGCCGTCGGCATCGCCGTGGCGGAGACCCTGACGACCGACCAGGCCCTGCTGGCCGGCGACTGGGCGGCGTTCCATGCGCGGGCCCGCCGGGTAACCGACCAGCGCAGTGGCTGGGTGGTGGTCACCGACAGCACGGGCCAGCAGATCGTCAATACGCTGAGGCCCTACGGCACGCCCTTGCCGGTGACGCCGCGGCCGGAACAGCTGGCCAACGCCTACAGGATGGGCCTGAGCAAGGTTTCGGACCTGCGCATGGGCATAATGGCCAGGAAGCCAGTCATCACGGTGGGTACGCCCGTCACGATCCGGGGCAAGCCCTATGTCCTGGCCTATGTGGTCGAGGCGTCTTCCTTCACTTCGGTTTTCCGCCAGCAGCGCGTCCCCGACCGCTGGGTGGCGACCTTGCTCGACAATAACCGCAAGGTGATCGCCCGCTCGATCCGCCATGAAAAATGGGTCGGCCATTCGGCGTCGGCGGACATGACCGAAAATCTCCGGCGTTCCAACGAAGGGGTCAATCGTAGCAAGTCGCTGGATGGCGTTCCGACCATGGTCGCCTACACCCGCTCGCCCCAGACGGGCTGGACGCTGGTGGTGGCAATTCCCCGCGCCGACATGGCGCGCACGGTGACCCGTTCGGTGGTCGCGGCGACCGGGGTCTTCCTGCTGCTGCTGGTGCTGGGCATAGGTCTGGCGCTGTTCTTCTCTCGCGGGATCAATCGCGAGGTCGGGCGACTGGTCTCGGCCGCTCACGCCATCGGCCAGGGCCAGCCTGTGGTCGCGCCGGCCGAGCCCGGGCTCGAAGAGATCGCCGCTATCCACGTGGCCCTGAGCGACGCCTCCGGCGAACTGCAGACCCGCGCCGAGCGGCAGAAGGTGATGATCAACGAGTTGAACCATCGGGTGAAGAATACCCTGGCCACGGTTCAGGCCCTGGCGCGCCAGACCTTCGGCAAGCTGGAGGGCGCGGCGGTCGAGGTGTTCACCGAGCGATTGATCGCGCTCTCGGGCGCCCATGACTTGCTGACCCGGGGCGGCTGGAGCAAGGCGGACCTGGGCGAACTGATGCAGGTCTGCACCCGCGCCCACGGCGAGCGGGTCGAATGTGTGGGTCCTGAGGTGTTCCTTGATCCCCATACGGCTGTGGCGCTGTCGATGGTGTTCCACGAACTGGCCACCAACAGCGCCAAGTACGGGGCCCTGTCGGCGCCCGCGGGTCGGGTGGGTGTCAACTGGCGCATCGACCCCGAGACCGGGCGCCTGACCATCGTCTGGACCGAGACCGGCGGGCCGACTGTGATCGCCCCCAGCAAGCCGGGCTTTGGCACCCGCCTGATCGACAGCTCCATCCGCCGCGAACTGAAGGGGACGCCCAACTTCGACTTCCGGCCTGAAGGCCTGGTGTTCGAGGCGAGCCTGCCTCTGCCCGCCCCGGACGCGGTGCGCTGGACCAATCCGTTCTGAGCGTGACCGACGACGGCCAGATCGCCGCCTTCATGGCGCAGGCGGGGCTGCCCGCCAGCTTCGCCGACCTGGTTGCCCGGCTGCATATTCCGCTGGCCGCCCGCATCGCCGAGATGGCTGCGGGGCGTGAGGAGCCGCTGGTGGTTGGCCTCAGCGGTCCGCAAGGGTCAGGCAAGTCGACCCTGACGGCGCTGGTTACCCAGTTGCTGCGGAGCCGGGGCCTCAGAACCGCCAATCTGTCGCTGGACGACCTCTATCTCACCCAGGCCGAGCGCAAGCGGCTGGGCCAGACCGTCCATCCCCTGCTGCGCACGCGGGGCGCGCCCGGAACCCATGACATCGCCCTGGGCCTGGGCGCGCTCGACGACCTCACTCGCGCGGGCCCGGCCCTGATCCCGCGCTTCGACAAGGTCACGGACGATCGTGCGCCGGCTGCGGACTGGGAGCGGTTCGACGGACCGGCTGACGTCATCCTGCTGGAAGGCTGGTGCATCGGCGCGCGGCCCCAGTCCGAAGCCGCCCTCATCGAACCGGTCAACGCCCTGGAGCGCGACGAGGACCCGGCGGGCGTCTGGCGGCGCTACGCCAACGCCGCCCTGGCCGGACCCTATCGCGCGCTGTTTGACCGGATCGACCTTCTGGTCGCGATGACTGCGCCTGACTTTCCCACCGTTCGCGTCTGGCGGGGGCAGCAGGAGCAGCGCCTGCGCGACAGTCTCGCCGCTCAGGGGCGAGATCCGGCGCTGGCCATGGACGAGGCGGCCCTCGACCGCTTCGTCGCCCACTATCAGCGCCTGACCGCGTGGATCGCCGAAGACCTGTCGCCGCGCGCCGACATCGCCATCCGCCTGGACGCCAACCGCCAGCCGCTCGAGCTGCGGGGCCTTTAGTCTTCCACCGTCCGCACCCGGTCGACGATCCGCACCGTATAGCAGCGGCGCTTGCCCAGTTCGGTGCCGCAGAAGCCGGGTTCCTCCGAACCCTCGCGCAGCCGCACCCAGCGGTCGCGGGCGCATTCGAACCAGGCGTACTGGAAAGCCTCGTGATCCACGTCACGATGGAAAACCGGAACCCGGTCGACCGAATAGAACCGCACCATGCCGGTCAGCCCGCCGAAACTGCCCCGGCCATTGACCAGCCCGCAGATTCGTCCGGCGCGGGTAGCCCATACCGCCCCCAGGTCCAGGGGACTGGACTGGTTCAGCCGGGCCTTCAGATTGGCCCGCACATGGCCCCATTCGGCCCGGGCCCTGGGCTTCTCGACCAGCATCTGCGCGGCGGTCGGCGGGGGCAGGGTGGCGTTGGCCTTTTCGACGGCCACTAGGTCGATGACCGACAGCGTCACCGCGCCCAGAATGCCGACCACGATCACGCCCGAGAAGAGGCGCGGCAGCAAGGGCATCCGGCGCGGCTTGTCCCAGACCGGTCTCGTCATCGGCGTTCTCCCCAGCGCGATAGCGGCAGTCTGGAAGTCGCGTATCCGTTTTACAAGTCTAAAAAATTACTGACGTGAATTTCTATGGCCTCAAACCTACGCTCTCCCCGGCGAAAGTTGGGAAGAGCGGGAAGATTGGGTTAGTCGGGCCGCGTTCCGTCTGCCGCGCCGTCTTCGTCCTCTTCGTCGCGCGCGATGGATTTCGAGCGCCGAGCCCCCGGCGGTTCGCAGGCTCGACCAGCTAGAAGGCGGCGGGTGAGAACGATTGTAGGTGGGGGCGTCTATGTCAGACCAATAGCGATCCTCACAAAATCTCTGCGGCAAAATGAAGCAGGGCTATTTCAGGTTCAGTTCAGCATGCGGGGCTATCGTGGCAATCTAAAATGGAGGCTGCCATGTCCGGTAACTATGAATATGAAGAAGAAGACGGTCAGGAAGGTCATGAAGATGACAATCAAAATGACACTATCTATGAAAATGAATACGACGATAACCTAACCGGCGATGGCGAAGATTACGATGAAGACGAAGACGAAGACGACAACGACGCAGAAGATGACGCCGGAGACGTCGACAAAGACGACAGTCTGAACGGCGGCGACAATGACGATCACCTTGACGCTGGCGACGGTGACGACGATGTCGCCGGAGGCCTTGGTGACGACGATTTGCACGGCGGGCTAGGTGGCGACGAGCTTCACGGCGACGCGGGAGATGACACCGTTCATGGCGACGACGGCGACGACCTGCTGCGCGGCGAGGATGGTAACGACCATATCGACGGGGGCACAGGCGACGACGACCTCCACGGCAATGCGGGCGATGATGTCGAAGCCGGCGGTGAGGGTGAGGACTGGGTCGTAGGCGGCCAAGGGCGGGATAGCCTTTCGGGCGACCAGGGTGACGACATTGTCCTGGGCAATCTCGGCGCGGACACGCTCTCGGGCGGTGATGGCGACGACATCGTTCGGGGCGGCCAGGACAATGATCAGATCGATGGCGGCATCGGTGCTGACTATATTTCTGGTGACAGAGGCGATGATACGCTTGCCGGCGGCGCAGGAGCCGACAGTTTCCATTTCTCCTCAGGGAGCGGACGCGATGTCATCAGCGATTTCTCCGCTTCATCCGGCGATCGTCTGTATCTGGACGACGCAGGCTTCTATTCGGTCAGTCAGGTCGGCGGAGACGTCGTCGTGACCTTGGACAGCGGCGATCATATCACGCTGACCGGCGTCGATTTAGCCACTCAGCCCTCTGACTGGATCGTCGCCTGATTCTCAGAGGCCGTTGTTAAAGCTACAGGCCAAGGACCGCGCATCGCTCAGGTGACGCGCGGTCTGGAGCCCTTCGTATCCGAGGGAATGGAACAGGTCGCGCGGAACCGTCGCGTCAGGTCTGCGGTTTCGGCGACAGACCGCTCCCTTCAGCGACCTTCCAAACGCTCGCTACCAGGCCCTTCTTGCGGCCCGGACCGATGCCCTCGATCTCGTCGAGCGGGTTCTTCTTCAGATCCATCGAGCGGCGGGTGCGGTGGGCGCCGATGGCGAAGCGGTGGGCCTCGTCGCGCAGGCGCTGGAGGTAGTAGAGCACCGGCGATTTGGGCTCGAGCATGAACGGCGTCTTGTCGGGCATGAAGAACCGCTCCAGCCCGGCGTCACGGTCCGGACCCTTGGCCACGCCCACGACGGCGATGTCGTCGACGCCCAGGTCGGCCATGATCTCCAGCGCTGCGTCCAGCTGGCCCTTGCCGCCGTCGACCAGAACCAGGTCGGGGCGGTTGTCGCTTTGCCCCTCTTCCTCTTCCTTGACCAGGCGGGCGAAGCGGCGCTTCAGCACCTCCTTCATCATGCCGTAGTCGTCGCCGGGGGTGAGCTCGGTGCTCTTGATGTTGAACTTGCGGTACTGGCCCTTCATGAAGCCGTCCGGCCCGGCCACGATCATGCCGCCCACGGCGTTGGTCCCCTGGATGTGGCTGTTGTCATAGACCTCGATCCGCTCGGGCGGGGCGTCCAGGCCGAAGGCCTCGCACACCCCGGCCAGCAGCTTGGTCTGGGCGCTGCCCTCGGCCATCTTGCGGCCCAGCGCTTCGCGGGCATTGGTCAGGGCGTGGGCCACCAGGTCGGCCTTCTCGCCGCGCTTGGGCACGCTGATCTCGACCTTGCGACCGCTCTTGAGGGCGAAAGCCTCGGCCAGCAGGGCGCTTTCGGCGGGCTCGATATTGGCCAGGATCAGGCGCGGGATCGGCTTGTCGTCGTAGAACTGGCCGAGGAAGGCGGTCATCGCCTGGGCCTCCTCGCTGACCCCTTCTTCTTCCGCCGCGCCGGTGATGCGGGGGAAGTAGGCGCGGTTGCCCCAGTTCTGGCCGGCCCGGAAGAAGAACACCTGCACGCAGGCCTGGCCGCCCTCGACGTGCAGGGCCACGACGTCGGCCTCTTCCACGGTCTCGGGATTGATCTGGCTTTCCTGGGCCACGGCCGACAGGGCGCGGATGCGGTCGCGCAGGCGGGCGGCGCGTTCGAACTCCAGATCCTCGGCGGCGGCTTCCATTTCCTTGGCCATCTGGCCCATCACCGCGCGGGACTTGCCCCGTAGGAAAGCCTCGGCCTGGTCGACCAGCGCCTGATAGTCGGGGATGCTGACCAGGCCCGTGCACGGCGCGGCGCAGCGCTTGATCTGGTGCAGCATGCAGGGCCGGTCGCGGCTCTCATAGACGCTGTCGCTGCACGAGCGCAGCAGGAACGCCTTCTGCAGGGTGTTGAGCGTGCGGTTCACCGCCCAGGCGCTGGCGAACGGTCCGAAATAGTCGCCCTTGACCGCATGGGCCGTCGACCATGTGGGCGATGCGGTTGGTGTGGAACCGGCCCTGCGCGTACTGGATCACCCGCTTCTTCAGGCTCTTGGCCTTGCCGACGTAAAGCACCTCGTCGGCCTCGCCGATCATCCGGTACACGCCCGGCGCATCAGGCAGGCGCGAGACCTCGTCCTTGATCAGGGCGGCGCCGCGCAGGGCGTTGGCGTCTTGGACGGCGGAGGCGGGGATGTCGTCGTTCACGACGGACATATAGGCGAGTCTGTCGGCGTCAGCGACGTTCCAGGCTGTGATGAACGGTCGCGATGATCACGCGGTCCGGTTCGACGCGATAGCGAATGATGTAGGCGTGCGCGCCGAAAGGCACGTTCAGCTCGCGGCCCCGATAGTTCACCGCTTGCCGGCCACGTTCGGGAAACTCCCGTAGGGACATCATCGCCTCGAAAGGCAACGGGCCTACCTTCAGAGCCGCTATTGTGTTTCGTTCCGCCAGCCACGCTTCCAGATAACGGATATCCGCATAGGCGCGGGGCGAGACGAAGACAGGCTTCATCGTGGCGGAGGCGGACCGTCAGGCTTGCCCCAGCCGTTCATCCAGGGCCCCAGTTCTTAGAGTGGAATGCCGGTGTTCTCGGCCATTACCGCATCGCAGATCGCATCGACCTCGGTCCAAACGGTGGCGTCTTCTTCGAGCAGATGAATGGCGAATTCTTCGATGCTCTGGCCCGCCGCTTCGGCGCGCGGCTTCAGCCGCTCGGCGAGTGCGGCGTCGATCGTCAGGGTGATGTCACCGTCAGCCATGCCTGGATGATCCCTCCAAGCCCGTTTGTCGTCAACCGCGCGGGGTTGTAAGAGGCGGCATGACCACGCGCCCGCTCTTCGTCACCCCGCTCTACGAAGCCAGCCTCGCCGGCGACAAGGACTTCGAGTCCTTCATCGACGACCTGCACGACGCCTGCATCGCCGTGGCCGAAGACGACGAGGCGGGGCAGGTCTGGGCCGAGAAGAAGGGCTATCTGGGCTATACCTCCTACGCCTCGCTGGACGACCTGCCGCAGCGCGACAGCCTGTTCGCGGACCTCAAGAAGAAGCTCGACAAGCACGCCCTGGCCTTTGCCCGCGAGCTGCGCTTCGATCTGGCCGGCGGCAAGCTGGTGATGGACAGCTTCTGGATCAACATCCTCGATCCTGGCGGCCAGCACACCGGCCACATCCACCCGCACAGCGTTATTTCGGGCACGGTCTATGTCACCATCCCGGTCGGGGCCTCGGCCCTGAAGTTCGAGGATCCGCGCCTGCCGATGATGATGGCCGCCCCGACGCGCGACGAAGACGCGCCGGAGGAACTGCGGCCCTTCGTCTATGTCCAGCCGCAGCCGGGGACAGTGCTGCTATGGGAAAGCTGGCTGCGCCACGAGGTGACGCCGAACCTGGCCGAGGAACAGCGGATCAGCATCAGTTTCAACTACGCCTGGCGGTAGGGTCTAGGGCCCGCAGGTCCAGGTTCCGGGGATGACTCGGCTGGCGCCGTCGGCGCGCTGATAGGTCAGGGTTGCGGGGCTGGGCGGAGATTCGCCGCCGCCGGTCGCCGGGCCGTCCACGGCAATGAGGATCGTCTTGCCGGCGCCGGTGAAGTTGGCGCCTTTCAGCATGCCGTCGAACCCGCCGGGCGCGGCGATCCGTTCGACATAACCGGTCACCTTGACCAGCCCCTGGGCCGCGTCCTTCGAGGCGACATTACCTTGCGCGATCAGAAGGGTCTCGCCGTTCGCCGCGAAGCTGCACGCCAGTTCACCCTGGATCGGGTTGGCCTGCATGTCGGCCGAGGTCAGGGCCGAGAGCTGGATCTGGGACCCGTCGCCGCCAAGGGTTTGCTCGGGCGGCATGGGCGCGGGGGCCGGCGCTGGCGCGGCGGGCGTGCGGGTTTCCGACCCGACGGCGGGCGGCGGCGGCGGGTTCTGGACGTTCTGATCGGAACAGGCGGAAAGGGCCAAGGTCGCGGCGGCGAACGCCCAGACCATGGCGTGGTGGGTTCGGCTCATGGCGTGTCCTGTTCCTCTGGCTTCAGCATGACGCCTGAGGGCGCGGCCGGTTCCGAAAAAAAGCCTACGCCACCGCCGGTTCAGCCGCCACCCGCACCCGCCAGCCCCGCTCCAGCGTCCAGGCGGCGATGCCCAGCCATAGCAGACCCAGGAAGGCGTGACCGCGCTGCCAGTAGCCGACGTCGTAACCCGTTCGCACGTTCCAGACGCCCGTCAGCAGGGCGAAGACCAGCAGCAGGCCAAAGAACCAGCCCAGCGAGAACTGCGCCAGCCGCCTGTGGCCTGGCGCGCCCCACAGGGCCCAGGCGGTGAACAGCGGGGCGAACTGGATGGCCAGGGCCACCCCGCAGGCGCGGTGCATCTCGTCGGGCCAGTGGAAGAGGCCGGCGAAGATCGCGCCCAGACCGGTCAGGGCCACCCACAGGCCTGCAAAGGCCGAGACCGTGCGACGGCCGCCAGCATGTTCCAGAGCGTGGGTGAAGCCAGCGCCGGCGAACAGGCCGGCGATGCCCGCCAGAACCATGCCGGCATTGAAGATCAGCGGGGTCGGGGCTTCGGGTCCGCCCAGCTCGCTGATGAACTGCGCGCCAGGATCGAAACCGGGAAAAAGCTGCTGGGCCAGCCACACGTCGAACACCATGATCACCGGCGTGATCACGCCGATCTTCAGGAAGACGCTGATACGGACAGACACAGGACGGCGAGCCTTAAAAAAACAGTGAGGGCGGCAGAATCCCTTCTGCCGCCCCCTTGGTCAATGCCGGTCTTGCCGGATGTTACTTCGCGGTCGAGGGGTGACCCGCCGGCGCGAACTGCCCGCCAAAGAAGTCGCCCGCTTTCCACATCGGACGGTCCTTGGCGTCAGCCAGTTCGCGCGCGATCTCGTAATTGACCTGGGCGAACTTGGCGGCCGCGACATAGTCGATCGGCAGGTTCAGATCGTCGCTGGGCTTGTGATAGTGGGTGGACAGGAAGTCCTTGAAGCCCTTCTCGCCGCCATTCTGGAAGCCGGTCATCAGGAACACCGACGGCACGCCCTGCTCAACGAAGCGATAGTGGTCGCTGCGGGTGAACAGGCCTTCTTCCGGCATCGGGTCGCCCGACAGGGCGATGCCCGCCCGGCCCGCAGCCCTGGCCACCGCCGGACCCAGGGTCGAGCGGTCGGCGCCAAACGCGATCACGTCGGTAAACGGATAGAGCAGGACCGGCATGTCCAGGTTCACATTGGCGGCGATATCGGCCTTCTGCACGGTCGGATTGTTGGCGAAGTATTCCGAGCCGACCAGGCCCTTTTCCTCGGCCGTCACCGCCACCAGCAGGATGGTGCGCTTGGGCTTGGTCTTGGCGTCCCTGAAGCCGCGCGCCACCTCGAGCAGCGTGGCGATGCCCGAGGCATTGTCCAGGGCGCCGTTGTTGATCTTGTCCGGACCCTTGCCGTGATCATTGACACCGGTGTGGTCCAGGTGGGCGGTGAGGATGATGGTCTGGGCCTTCAGCGCGGGATCGGAGCCTTCGATCACGCCGACGACATTGCTGCTCTCGCGCTTCTCGATTTCGCTCTTCAGGGCGACAGCGGCCTTGAACGGCAGGTCGAAGCCCTTCACCGCGCCTTCGGGCGTTTCAGCGGCGGCGAGCACCGCGTCCAGGGCGACGGGCGCGCCAGCAAAGAGCTTGGCCGCGCCCTTGGGGCTGATCGAGGCCAGGGTGGGGGCCGAGACGCCGCGCACATAGCCCACGTCCTGGGCGTCGCGCCACGTCATCCGCCATTCGCTGTAGTAGGCCACGCCGCGTTCGAACGGCCGGCGCTTTTCCGAGCTGGTGGTGCCCATGACGATCACGCCGACGGCGCCGCGCTTGGCGGCCTCGGCGCGCTTGACGGTGAGGTTGCCGTAGTGGGCGCGCTCTTCGGTCTGGAGCGAGGAGGGCGCGCCGGTCAGCAGGACGACGATCTTGCCCTTTACGTCCAGGCCCGCGTAATCGTCGCGGTTCATGCCGGGCGCGACGACGCCATAGCCGACGAAGACCAGCGGGGCGCTGACCGCTACCTCGGTCGCCTGGGCCTGGGCGCTGGGCAGATAGTCTTCGCCAAACTTCAGGGCGATGGCCTGGCCGTCGGCGCCGGTGACGCTGAAGGCGCCTTCCGAGGCGTTCTTGAAGGCCAGCAGCGGCACGCGCTGAAGGTACGAGCCGTTGCCGCCGCCGGGCTTCACGCCCAGCTGTGCGTACTGGGAGGCGACGTAGTTGGCGGCGATGTCATAGCCGCGCGTCCCGGCCTCGCGGCCTTCCAGCAGGTCGTCGGCCAGGAAGGCCATATGAGCGCGGATATTGTCTGGCGACGGAGAGAAGCTGGCCGCAGGGGTCTTGGCCTTGGGGGCGGCCAGAACAGGTTGGGCGACCATGAGCAGGGCGGCGCTGAGAAGAGCGGCGCGGCGCGAAAAAGACATCAAGCAAGCTCCAGGGCGGGTCTGGCCCGCGAAAGGCGTGAACCTTGGCCAGCCTTGCGCGGCTTGTCGAGGTTGGCCGACCTGAACGTTTTGTAATCTTTGCTGGTTTGGGGCCGGTTTGGCCCCGGTTTTCCCTGCCTGACATGGCTGATGCGGTGTTCACCTTTCTTTTACGCGAGGGCTTAACCGAAGGCGTGGGAAGACGGGGCGTACTGAAGGAACCGCCTCCCATGCAGGCTCTCTCCATCGCCGCCGCCGGCATGACCGCCGCCGCCCACCGCCTCACCGAAAGCGCCCAGCGCACGGCGACGTGGAGCGCGCGCGAGATCGACACCGATCTGACCAAGGAAGCCGTCGAGCAGGTCTCGGCCAAGAATGACTTCGCCGCCAACGTCGCGGTCGCCAGGACCGCCGACGAAATGACCGGCGCGCTGCTGGACATGAAGGTCTAGCGCGCCGCCTTCCAGACGCCCCGCCCGCTTCCCCCCAGCGGAAGGGCGTCTGGCTGCCGCTCCCCGGGTCTCCGTCCCAAGTTCACCCGGGGAGCGGCTTGACCTTTTCCCGCTTCGGGCGTGATCGTTCCACTCAAGCTTGCGGGCCTTGAGGGGGAACAGGACATGTTCAGGTGCGTACTCGCGGTCGCCGTGGCGGCCGGATTGTTGCTGGGCGGCGCGGCCCAGGCGGCCCAGGCCGCCGATAGCGTCGAGGCCATGATGGCCCGCATCGAGAAGCTCAAGCTCCAGGGTCGCAAGGGCGAAAGCCTGCTGCGGCCAGGCTATGCGGTCGGCGAATATACCGGCGGGGCGACCGTGCGCTCCAAGAACGCCAGCGCCGGCTTCAACGACTCCAAGGTCTATTCGAAAGACCAGATGAGCGCCGACTTCACCGTCACCGCGCCCGGCTTCGCCACGCCCGTCACCGGCTCGTGCTCGGGCGGCCAGGGCAGGATCGCCCTGGGCTGGATCACCTTCGACAAGGATGACCTGGCCTATGTCTGCGACTATCGACGCGGCGAGACGCCCATCAAGGCCAACCTGACGCTGGCTATGTCGAAGCGGAAAGGCCTGGCCGGCATGACCGCGCCGCAGCGGGCCGGCGAGTTCCGCTATGACGGCGTCACCCTGCGCGTTCGCACCCAGCGGGTCGGCGGCATGCCGATCGGCGGGGGCGGGGCCCTGGGCTACGTCTTCAGCCGCGACGGCGTCGACATCGGCGGCGTCAGCCTGAGCGGCCTGGCGCCGACCTTCTATCTGCCGCCCAAGGGCTCGCCCGATCGCGACGCGGCGGCGGTGCTGGCGCTGAGGAGCAAGGCCCCCGACACGGCGATCAAGACGGTCAGGACGGACTGGTCCCAGGTGGTGCTGGTCTGCCGCAAATGTTCGAAGAAGCTGGACGGCGGCTTTGGCGAGGATGGCGACCAGAGCCTGCGCAAGGCCCTGCGGCGCGCGGCCGGCGGCGGCAAGGGTCGCAAGGCCAGCATCGGCGTCATCGAGGTGGGCTGTTTCGACCTTTGCCCCAGGAACGCGGTGGTGGCCGCCAACGCCTCGACGCCGGGCCAGTGGCTGGTCGTGCCGCGCGGAACGCCGATCGCTGCCGTGAGCGAGCAGCTTGGACTGATGGCGCCGGCCTAGAGCCCTTTCCGACCTGATGGCTTCATCAGGGTCGGGCGAAAAGGGCTCTAAATCAAAAGTTTAGAGCATTTTTCGATCCGATAACCGTTTCATACCTATCAGAAAATGCTCCAGCGCCAGCGGCGCTTTCGGGCCTGGGCTTCGGCCTGGACGTCCAGCGGGGCGCCGTCGATCATCGCATCCACCAGATCGAGCACGGCGGCGTCCAGTTGGCCATCGACATAGGCGCCCAGCCGGGGAAGCAGGTCGAGCAGGGCGGTCTGAAACGTATCCAAGGTCGCTGCCGTCGCCCGATCCCGCCGGGGCGATGGTGCCCGTCGAGGTGTCAAAAATTAAATCGAGGTCATGAAGACCTTGTAAGTTGAGGCACAGCGGCCCGCCGAATAAATCCCCCGACCTCGGCGCGATAACGTCGATATTTCATCAGCACGGCGAGTCTAACACAAGGCGCGCGGCAGAGGTCGCGCGCGTACAGTTCAACTACGCCTCATTCGGAGGTATTCTCATGATCCATCACCTGTCCGTTAGTGCGGCGGACCCTCAAGGCGTCGGCGAATTCTTCGCTGATCTCATGAACGGCGTCGTCGTCGATTTTCCGCCCAATCCGGGTAGCTGCATGGTGTTCAAGGCCGACGGTCTGGGCACGGCCATCGAGATCTATCCGGCCGGCAGCGTCATGGAGCGCAATGGCGAGCCCGGCGCGATCTTTGTGCGCCAGCCGGACGGCGCCGACCGCCGCTCGCCCACCCACTTCGCCCTGAGTGTGGAGATGAGCCCGGACGAGGTCCTCGCCCGCGCCGCCGCCAAAGGCTGGGACGCCTTTGTCTGCGATCGGGGCGGCCACTTCCATGTGGTCGAGGTGTGGATCGAGAACAACTGGCTGGTCGAGTTGCTGCCGCCAGCGTTCGCGGCCGAGTATCTGGGCTTCGCCAATGAGGTCTCGACCATGTCCGACCCCAATGCGGCGCTGGACTCGCACCAGCCGCAGGCCAAGACGCTGGAACCGGCCTGAGGTCAGAAAAAAGGGCGGCTCGTGAGAGCCGCCCTTTGTGATCCTAGCTGTCCAGGAAGCTCCGCAGCTTCCGGCTCCGGCTCGGGTGCTTCAGTTTGCGCAGCGCCTTGGCCTCGATCTGACGGATGCGTTCGCGGGTGACCGAGAACTGCTGGCCGACTTCTTCCAGGGTGTGGTCGGTGTTCATGCCGATGCCGAAACGCATCCGCAGCACGCGCTCTTCACGCGGCGTCAGCGAGGCCAGCACGCGGGTGGTGGTTTCCCGCAGGTTGCTCTGGATGGCCGCGTCGATGGGCAGGATGGCGTTCTTGTCTTCGATGAAGTCGCCCAGGTGGCTGTCTTCCTCGTCGCCGATCGGCGTTTCGAGGCTGATGGGCTCCTTGGCGATCTTCAGGACCTTGCGGACCTTTTCCAGCGGCATGGCCAGCTTTTCGGCCAGCTCTTCGGGGGTCGGTTCGCGGCCGATCTCGTGCAGCATCTGACGGCTGGTGCGGACGATCTTGTTGATCGTCTCGATCATGTGGACCGGGATGCGGATGGTCCGCGCCTGGTCGGCGATACTGCGGGTGATGGCCTGACGGATCCACCAGGTGGCGTAGGTCGAGAACTTGTAGCCGCGGCGATATTCGAACTTATCGACGGCCTTCATCAGGCCGATATTGCCTTCCTGGATCAGGTCCAGGAACTGCAGGCCGCGGTTGGTGTACTTCTTGGCGATGGAGATCACGAGGCGGAGGTTGGCCTCGACCATTTCCTTCTTGGCCTGACGGGCCTCGCGCTCGCCCTTCTGGACGGTCTGGACAATGCGGCGATAGTCGTCGATCGGCACGCCGGTCTCGGTGGCCAGGGCGGCGATCTCGCTGCGGATGTCGGTGACCGAGGTGGCGTCGTTCTCGACGAACTTGGTCCAGCGCACGCCCATGGCCTTGACCTGGTCGCTCCAGCTCGGGTTCAGCTCGGAGCCGAAATAGGCCTTCAGGAACTCGCTGCGGCTGATGCCATAGCTGTCGGCCAGGCGCAGCAGACGGCCTTCCAGACCGATCAGGCGCTTGTTGATCGCATACAGCTGCTCGACCAGGGCCTCGATGCGGTTGTTGTTCAGCTTCAGGGTCTTCAGGTGCAGAATGATGGTCTGCGACAGGGCCTCATAGGCCTTGCGGTCGTTGTCGCTGAGGTCTTCGCCGCGCAGGCGGCTGCCCACCAGCTTGTCCTGCAGCTTGCGGAAGGTTTCGAACTCGCCGGCGATGGCGTCGAGAATGGCCATCACGCCTTCGCGCAGTTCGCCTTCCATGGCGCTGACGGTCGGGCCGGCGCCGTCGTCGAAATCGTCCTCGTCGTCGCCTTCGGCTTCCGGCTTGGGCGCAGCGTCCTCGTCCACCGGCTCGGCGGGCTCGGCTTCGGTGTCGTCAGCGGCCGGCTGGGCGGCGACGCCGTTGATCGCGGCGTAGGTGCCTTCCAGGTCGATCACTTCGCGCAGCAGGATGCGGCCCGTGCCCAGTTCCTCGCGCCAGACCATGATGGCTTCAAAGGTCAGGGCGCTTTCGCACAGACCCCGGATCATGGTGTCGCGACCGGCTTCGATCCGCTTGGCGATGGCGATCTCGCCTTCGCGGCTCAGCAGTTCGACGCTGCCCATCTCGCGCAGGTACATGCGCACGGGGTCATCGGTGCGATCATAGGCCGACGGCTTGTCGGAGGTGATGACCTGCTGGTTGTCTTCGCGCGCGACGACTTCGCCGCCCTCGTTGGTTTCGGCGTCTTCTTCGGCTTCGACAACGTTGACGCCCATCTCGCTGAGCATGGCCAGCGTGTCTTCGATGGCGTCCGGGCTGACTTCTTCCGAAGGCAGCACCTTGTTCAGCTCTTCCATCGTCACGAAGCCGCGGGCTTTCGCCTGCTTGATGAACTTCTTGACGCCGGCGTCGGTCAGGTCGAGCAGCGGACCATCACCACCGGTGGACTCAGGGGCTTCCGTATCGGCCGAGGAATTATTGCTCATCAAGGTCTCCGAAGTCGACGCAGCCTCCCCCGCGAGAGGCGCGTCGAAAAAATTCTAGATCCGAAAAGGTCCCGCCAGCCTCGGCGCACCGTCCGTTTTGTCGTTTTCCCAAAAAAATCTCGGCCACAAAGTGTCGCATCGGGACAGCGCTGAACGTTCGCCACGGATTATCGCTCCGCGAGAAAGCTCTCGGCGGAGACGACGGCGTCGTCAGGCGCGGTTGTTGCGACGACCTTGAGGGGCCGCGACCACTGGGATCCGACGTCGGCGGCGAGGGTGACATCCTGTTTCGGTAAGGGCGCGCGCGATGCGACGGCGGCCCGCTCGATGTCAATCAGCAGCTTGGCAAATCCTTGAGTCGGCAAATGGCGGGGCGAGGGGGCGGTGTCAAGGGCGGTTGCGGCTTGGGCGGCCAATTTGATTGGCTTTTCAGAAGGCGCTCTCGATCGATCTTGAGGGAGTCGCCGCATTCAACGACACAATCTAAAGGTGATAAAGATTCCAAGATCGCCTCGATCATCACTAATTATTGTAGCTACATAATATGGAAATCGAGCATGATGCCGAAAAGCGTGCGCTGACCCTTGAGCATCGGGGCTTGGACTTCGCCCAAGCTGGCCAGGTGTTCGAAGGCCTGACGCTCACGCTGGAAGATGATCGTGTCGACTACGGAGAGCCCCGCTACCAAACCATCGGGCGGCTGGGGCGGAAGACTGTCATGGTGGTCTGGACCCCGCGGGGCTCGGCGCGCCGGATCATTTCGATGAGAGAGTGCAATGCCCGCGAACGAGAAGCCTACAAAAACGCCGTGGGTTGATCCGGATGAGGCCCCGGAGTGGACGGCCGAGGCGTTCGAGCGGGCCGAGGTTCGCGACGGCGAGCGCCTTGTGCGTCCGGCGAGCGGTACGCTGACCAAAAGGGGGCGGCCCAAGCTGGATCGGCCCAAGAAACAGGTCACCTTGCGCCTTGATCAGGATGTCATCGACCGGCTGCGCGCTGGCGGACCAGGATGGCAGGGCCGGATCAACGATATCCTGAAAAAGGCCGTAGAGGCCTAGCTGGCCCCCTGCCAGAACTCCAGATTGCTGATCTGGCGCTGAAGGACGGCGATGCGGGTGCGCAGGTCGCGGGTGGCGGTCAGGCTACCGGCGGTGACCGGTTCGTGGCGCAGGGATTCCAGGGCCTGCTCGGAATTGGCGACCTCGATCACCGCCTCGTAGCAGGCCGACCACAGGGCCTTGGCGCGGTGCTGGTCCATGTTCGGGTCCAGGAACGGCGCGCCGGCCAGGGCCTGGGCGACGCGTTCCAGCTCCGCGATCTGCGGCGCGAAACCCTTGCGGGCCAGGATTTCGCGGAACGGCGCGTCGTCGTGCATGTCGTCGATCAGCGCCTCGAACAGCTCGCGGGCCAGGGGGCGCAGGCGCGGATCGCCAAAGCCCACCCGCTCGATGGCCTCGTCATAGGGCCGCGCCCAGCCCGGATGGTCGATGGCGGCCACGGCGATGGCGGCGTGGAAGGGGTTGATGCGCTCGCCGATCAGGGCGCGGGCCACGCCCCGGATGCCGGGGTCGGGCGGCTCGCGCTTGCCGTTCTTCCACTGGCCCCGCGGTGTGAACGGGCGCCCGCCCCAGCCACCGCCGTCGTTCGGCGTGAAAGCCGTACGGGGAAAGAGCGCGTCCAGCCTGCCCAGCAAATCGTCGCGATAGGCCTGGGCCAGGTCCTTGTCGGCAATGCTGGCGGCGGCGGCCCGCAGGCGCTGCTTGAGGCCAGCCTTGCGCTCCGGCGTATCCAGCGGTTCCAGGTCACGCTCGCGATTGAACAGCTGCTCGACGAAGGGCGTGGTCGCCGCCAACTGGGCCTTCAGCGCCGCCGGTCCCTGTTCGCGCAGCACGTCGTCGGGGTCCTTGCCGCCGGTCACCAGCGAGAAGCGGAACGAGCGGCCGGGCTTCAGCAGGGGCAGGGCGCGGTCCATGGCCCGGCTGGCGGCGCGCTGGCCGGCCTTGTCGCCGTCAAAGCACAGGGTGGGCTCGGGATGCAGGCGCCACAGCACCTCCATCTGCTCCTCGGTCATCGCCGTGCCCATGGCCGCCACGGCCGCGACGCCCGCGCGCTGACAGGCGATGACGTCCATATAGCCTTCCACCACCACCAGCGGATTGTTCTCGGTCGGTGCTGCGGCCTGGGCGGCGTGCAGGATCTTGCGGGCCTCGTACAGGCCATACAGCAGCCGGCCCTTGTGGAAGAGGCTGGTCTCCGGGCCGTTCAGATATTTGGCGCGCGCCGCCGGATCCATGGCCCGACCGCCGAACGAGACGACCTTGCCGCGCGTATCGGTGATCGGAAAGATGATCCGGTCGCGGAAGCGGTCATAGGGCGCGCCGCCGTCCTCGGGCGCGATCAGCACCCCGGCTTCCACCAGATCGCCCGGCTGGGCGCCCTTGGCGATCAGATAGTCCTTCAGGCCTGTGCGGTTGTTGGGCGCAAAGCCGATGTGGAAGCGGCTCCACTCGCTCTCGGGCAGGCCCCGCCGTTCCAGATAGGCGCGGGCGTCCTTGCCGATGGGGCGGCGCAGTTCGCTCTCGAACCAGGCGGCGGCCAGCTCCATCCAGTCGCCCAGGCCCTGGCGCTTCTTGTCTTCCTGGGCGGCGCGGGCGTCGGGCTCGGGCAGGGTCATGCCGGCTTCCGAGGCCAGCCGTTCGATCGCCTCGGTGAAGGTCAGGCGCTCGGTTTCCTGCAGGAAACTGATGATGTCGCCATGTTTGCCGCTGGAGAAGCAGTGATAGAAGCCCTTGTCGTCATTGACGAAGAACGAGGGGCTCTTTTCCTTGGTGAAGGGCGACAGCCCCGCATATTCGCGCCCCTGCCGCCGCAGCTTCACCGACTTTCCGATCACGTCGGAAGGGCGAAGGCGGGACTTCAGTTCTTCGAGAAAGCGGTCGTCGAAGCGCATGGGTCGGCGGCCTAGGCCAAGAAAATCATCAGAAAGTCAAGTTCCAGTTGTGTCGACAGTTGTGGAAAGTTGTCGACTCTCATCCTCGCTTTGATCGGGCTAAGGGTCAATCAAAGCGCCGGGCTCTATGCAGTTTCAGCCCTAGATCCCGCTGGCCAAAGCCCCCAGCAGCAGTTCGGGCGTCGCCGGCTTGCGCAGCACCGGGCCGTCGCTGACGCCGGGCTCCTGATAGCCGGTCAGATAGACGAACGGGATCGCCCTGGCTGTCAGGGCGCGAGCGACGGGGGTGACCATCCGGCCGCCCAGATTGATGTCCAGCACGGCGCGGTCGATGGGCCTGCGCGCCACCAGATCCAGGGCCTCCTCGATACTCCCGGCCGGTCCCACCACCACGGCGCCGGCCTGGGTGAGCACGCGGGCCAGTTCCATGGCCACCAGCGCCTCGTCCTCGACCACCAGCACGCGCTGATCGCGCAAGGCCTGATCGAGCAGGGCGTGACCGGAGGCCGGCTGAGCGGTGGCGGGCGTCTCGGCGTCGCAGGGCAGGGCGCCGCTGGTCATCTCCAGCCGACAGGTCAGGCCCTCCGGTCGCCAGTCCTGCTGGATCGTGGCGCCCAGTTGCTTGCCCGCCTGGCTGATCAGGGTTGAGCCGAAGCCTTCGCGGCTGGGTGGGTGGATGGTGCGGTCGCTGGTCTCTCGCCAGGTCAGGACCAGATGGCGCCCGCCGTTCGCCCCGCCATCCCAGCACCAGGTGACGGACAGGGCCCCCGTCACATCGACCAGCGCGCCATACTTGCTGGCGTTGGTGGCCAGCTCGTGCAGCACCAGGCCCAGCGACTGGGCGGCCTCGGCCTGGATCAGTACGGGCGGGCCGGCCAGATAGACCCGCTCGTCGCTACCCGCGCCATAAGGCTCAAGCTCCTGGCGCAGCAGGGCGTCCAGCCCTACGCCGGTCCAGCGACTGGTCGACAGCAGGCTGTGCGAGCGGGCCAGGGAGCCAATCCGCCCGCTGAGGGCCTCGACATACTGGCGCTTGTTCTCGAACGGCGTCAGCTGAGCCAGGGACTGGACGACGGTCAGGACATTCTTGGCGCGGTGGTCGACTTCGCGGATCAGCAGGCGCTCGGTTTCCTCGGCCCGCTTCAAGGCCTCTTCGGAGCGGGCGCGCTCCACCGCGATCCAGATCAGCTCGGCCACGTCAGCGACGAAGGCGATCTCGTGGTCGGTCCAGGCGCGGGCGGTGTCTTGGGCCAGATAGATATAGGCCGCCATCCGCCGGTCCCTGATCAGCGGCGCGGTGACGAAGCTCTGGATGTGCAAGGCCTCATAGGCCTTTACGACCACGGGGTGGTCGGTGCGGGGGTCCTGCTTCACGTCCGGGATGACCACCTGTCGCCCCGCGCGCAGCTCAGCCGCCATCTGCGGGCCGAAGGCATCGAGGTCGAGCAGGCTTCCAAGCAGGCTCGGCGCGCCGGCGGCGACCCAGTCACCGATGTGCAGCGACGATATCCCGTCGGTCTGAACCTCGGCATAGCCGGCCCGGGCCGCGCCCAGCTGGCGGGCCATCAGTTCGCACGCCCGGTTGGCTGCCGCGACTGGATCGGCTTCCTCGCGCAGCATGCGGCCCAGATCCAGCAGGGCGACGCGGCGGCGCTCGCTGTCGAGCAGTCGCGCGACTTCCGCCTCGACACTTTTGCGGGCCGAGATGTCGGTGACCAGCACATAGTAGCCGGCGATCGAGCCGTCGGGCGCCACATCGGGCGCATAGCGGGCTTCGACATGACGCATGCCGGCGCTGCGATAGGGAATTTCGCCCTCGAAGATCAGGCTTTCTCCGGCCAGGGCGCGGGTCACATGATCGCGAAGACGCTCATAGGCCAGCGGCCCGAGCACCTCGAGCAGGGTTCGCCCTTCGATCTGCGAGCGGTCGGTCTCGAACCAGCGCTCATAGGCGCGATTGACGAAGCGATAGCGCTGCTCGCGGTCCACATAGCTGATCAGGATTGGCACTGCGTCGGCCATGGCCGACGAAAAGCCGGCTCGGGCCATGGTCGTCCTTACGTCGGCCAGAGCGTTGTCGTCGGAGGACATTTTGATCTCGACGCTCAACTCTGCGGCGTAGGGGTCCTTTACCGTGTCATGCGCGACGCGCCCCCACGAGTGAGACAAACGGTCGCAGCAGCGTAGCGGCGTTCTATGAGGGCAGGCCCGGAGCCTCGCGACGGAAGGTAACGACCAGAACGTCGCGCAGGGCGGGCGAAGCCGGATCGCCGGGCCGGATGGGCGTGACGCCATGCATCACGCGGTGATCGTCCAGGAACACCGCGTCGCCGGGCCGGGTCAGGGTGAAGGATCCCAGATCGGTCCCGTCCGGCGCGAAGATCTGGGTGACCCCGCTCTCAACATTGACCCGGTCGATCAGCATGACGATCACCCAGTCGACGCCATCGCGATGCGCGCCTTCGGGCGTGGGCAGGCCCGCCTGACCGGCCATGGCCTCGATGCGAAACTGGTGCAGCTCCACATGCCAGGCCGCCGGCGGGGCGGGGGTGTTGGGATGGAACAGGTCCAGTCCCGCCTGGATCACCGCCAGGGTGACCGGATGGCTGGCCACGGTGTCGGTCACCGGCTCGAACCAGCGCTGCACGCCGCCGTTCAGCGCGTTGTAGTCGCGGCTCTGATAGTGCGGCTGGTGAGGCTTGCGGACCACCGATCCCGCCTGCGCCCCCGGCGCCGCCGAGAAGGCCGCGAAGCGCCGGCGGCGATAGCGACCGCCGTCGGCCATGAAGCCGTCCAGTCCCAGGTCGTTCCAGCTGTCGGCGAAGGTGCTCCACGCGGCGACCGCGGCGGCGCCCAGCAGGGTTCTGGCGTCGTCGGCGTCGACGCGGACAAAGCCGGTCTTGGCCAGGGTCTGGCTGGCCCCGGTGGCGCTCAAGCCAGGACCTCGGGCCGGAACGACAGGCCACGCTTGAGGGTGCGGGCGATGCGCTCGGCCTTGGCGCCGACCAGGGCGGCGCGCGGCGCGTCGAACAGCTCGGCGCAGGTCAGATGGAACAGGCCCAGCCACGGGGTGAACAGGCCCTCGGTGATGCCTTCGACCCTTTGGTGAACGGCCATGGGCGAGCCCTTGTACCCGCCCGCGCCTTGCAACACCCCGGCCCAGAAGCGCTTGAGGGTCGCCAGGTGCTCGGGCCAGCCGTCGTCGCCGATCGCCTTCTGGAAGATCGGTCCCAGGCGGTGATGCTGCTGAACCTTGGCGTAGAAGGTCTCGACCAGGGCGTCGATCTCGGCGTCAGTGAACGGAGCGGATTGCAGGGTCATCAGCCCTAGATGGTGACGGAGAGTCGCAAGCCAAACCATGACCTGAATCAAACCCGCCCGCTGGCTCCAACTTGACCGTTTCGGCGCCCCGGCCCATGGCATGGCCATGATCAAACTGCCGCCGCTGAAGCCCGATTCCGACCAGATGCTGCATCTGGACGCCCTGCGCATCGTCGGGGCCGTGATGATCGTGGTGTTCCACTTCAACCGCTTCATCAATCTGGATGGCCGGTGGCAGCTGGCCGACGACACGATCAAGACCTTCAGCCTGATCGTCGACCTGTTCTTCGTGATCAGCGGCTATGTAATGGCGGCGATCTATACCGGCCGCCTGACCACGCCAGCCAAGTACGGCGACTTCCTGAAGAAGCGGGTGGCCCGGCTGGGGCCGCTACACTGGGCCACGATGCTGGTGTTCATCGCCGTGGCCGCCGCCGGCCTGGCCGGCTGGATCCAGGACCGCGATCCCAAGCGCTATGACGCCGCCTGCATCGTGCCCAATATCCTGTTCATCCACGCCTGGGGCGTGTGCCGGTCCCAGACCTGGAACTTCGTCAGCTGGGCGATCAGCGCCGAGATGGGGATGTATGTCGCCCTGCCGCTGATCTTCTGGATCACGGCCAAGGGACGCTGGGTGACCGGCGGGCTGGCGATCCTCAGCCTTGTGATCCTGCTGCAGACCCCGCACGGCGACCGGCCGTTCCACCAGTGGACCTGGGATTTTGGCGTGCTGCGCGCCGTGCCTGGCTTCCTGATCGGCATGCTGGGCTTCCAGATCCGGCCGCTGCTGGCCAAACTGCCGTATCCGAACCTTGTGATGTGGGGCCTGCTGGCCGTCTTCCTGATCGCCTCGCCGCTGGAGGTCCCCCGGGACGTGCTGCTGCTGGTGATGTACGGCGTAGGCTTGGCCGGCATCGCCGCTGATGCGGCCGGACCGGTCGGGCCGGTGACCCGCCGCCTGGCGCCCTGGGCGCAGCTCAGCTTCACCCTCTACATGCTGCACCCCATCGCCCTGAAGATGGGCCTGGCCTGGGTGGGGCTGGGGATGTGGAACCTCAATGGCGACCTGATGCGCCTGTGGGTGCTGTTCTGGGTCGTGGCCCTGATCCCGCTGGCCTATCTGTCGCTGATCCTCTTCGAGCGCCCGGCCCGCGACTGGATCGCGAACCTCAGCTGGCCGCGATCCGATCCACCCACGCCGGAAGCTCGCTGATCGCGTCCAGCTCGACATAGCGCGGGTGATCGGCCGGCGCCTGAGCCGCCTCGTGCGCCCAGACCAGCGGATAGGGTATCAGCGCGCCCCAGGACCCTGCCTCCAGCGCCGGTAGGATGTCCGACCGCATCGAATTGCCGGCCATCACCGCCTGATCGGCCCCCGTGCCATGGCGCTCGAATACCCGGCGATAGGTATCGGCGTCCTTCTCCGAGACGATCTCGACCGCCGCGAACAGGTCGCCCAGCCCCGATGAGGCCAGCTTCTGCTCCTGGTGCAGCAGATCACCCTTGGTGATCAGGATCAGGCGGTAGCGCTTTGAGAGTTCCGCCAGGGCGTGCTCGACGCCGGGCAGGGGCTCGACCGGCTCGGTCAGCATCTCGCGGCCGGCGGCCAGGATCTCGCGGATCACGCGCGTCGAGACCTCGCCATCGGTCAGCTCCATGGCGGTCTCGATCATCGACAGGGTGAAGCCCTTGGCCCCGTAGCCATAGAGCCGCAGATTGCGCTTCTCGGTCGCCGCAAGCTGGGCGTTGATGCGCTCTTCGTCGCCATGCTCGGCCAGCAGGTCGACGAACCGCTTGTGGGTCAGGCGAAACAGGCTCTCGCAATGCCAGAGGGTGTCGTCGGCGTCGACGCCGACGGTGGTGATGGCGGTCTTGGACGGGGTGCGCATCCCCTTCCCGTCGCCGGATCGCCTGCGGGCGTCAAGCCGCCTGACGGGATCTAGCCCTTGCATCGCGTCTGATCGCTGTTCAGTTTGCTTCCAAAGATTAGAAAAGACGGGAGGCGTTCATGGCGTTCGGCGACTATCAGAACGAAATCTATTTCGGCGGCCTGATGCGCGGCGTGAAACCGACCCTGCCGGTGGATTTCAAGAGCCTTGAAGCCCGGGCCCGCGCCGCCCTGCCCCCCGCGACCCTGACCTATGTGCAGGGCGGTTGCGGCGACGAGTTCACCCAGGATCACAACGCCGAGGCCTTCAAGCGCTGGGGTATTGTGCCGCGCATGATGGTCGACTGCACCACGCGCGACCTGTCCATCGACCTGTTTGGCCTCAAGCTGCCCAGCCCGATCTTCATGGCTCCCATCGGGGTGATCGGCCTGTGCGCCCAGGATGGACACGGCGATATCGCCACCGCCAGGGCCGCCGCCGCGACAGGCGTGCCGATGGTGGCCTCGACCCTGATGAACGATCCAATGGAGCAGGTGGCGCCGGCCATGGGCGACACGCCCGGCTTCTTCCAGCTCTATACGCCCAGGGACAAGGACGTCGCCGAGAGCCTGGTGCGACGGGCCGAGGCGGCGGGCTTCAAGGCCATCGTCGTGACCCTGGACACCTGGGTCACCGGCTGGCGGCCGCGCGATCTGAATGACGCCAATTTTCCGCAGCTGCGCGGCCACGCCCTGGCCAACTACATGTCCGACCCGGCCTTCCGCGCCCTGTTGGCCAAGCCGCCGGAAGAGGACCCGCAGGCCGCCGTCGCCCAATGGGGGCGCACCTTCGGCAAGGCCCTGACCTGGGCTGATCTGCCCTGGCTGCGGTCCATGACCAAGCTGCCGCTGATCCTGAAGGGCATCTGCCATCCCGACGATGCGCGACGGGCCATCGACGGCGGCGTGGACGGAATCTATTGCTCCAACCACGGCGGTCGGCAGGCCAATGGTGGGCTGGCGGCGATCGACATGCTGAAGGGCGTGGTCGAGGCCTCGGGCACGACGCCGGTGATGTTCGATTCCGGGGTGCGGTCGGGCAGCGACGTGGTCAAGGCCCTGGCCCTGGGCGCGGCGGCGGTGGGCGTGGGCCGGCCCTATGCCTATGGCCTGGCGCTGGATGGGGTGGCGGGGATCGTCCACGTCCTGCGCAGCATCCTGGCCGAGGCTGATCTGCTGATGGCGGTCGACGGCTACCCCACCCTGGCTGACCTGCGCGCGGCGGGCCTGGTCAGGAGCTGACGGTCCTAGAAGGACTGGACGACGAAGATCGTGGCGCTGATCGGCAGGGCGGCCACCAGGATCAGGCGCAGCGCCGCTTCACCCAGACCGGCAAGGCTGAACTTGGCGCCTTCGGTGGTGGTGATACGGGTCGCGCTGAGGGTGGTCATCGGTCTGCTCCTTGGAAGCTCTACTGATGAGCTCCAAGGCGTTAACGCGGCCTAATCCCGATAGGATCCAGCCCCGCGACAAGTTGTCCGCCGCGTGGCCGAACCGCCACTATCCCAGGGGGGCGGCCCAGGCTGATCCAGGCTCTGGCGGGCGCAGTCCCGCGCAGGCCGTGTGGGCCTTGACCACCCGCCGCAGCGAGGCGGGGAAGCGGTGCAGCTTGCTTGCCGGCCGGATGGGCCTGGCCACCAGATCGCCGCCGCAATTGGGGCAGGCGCCGAAGAATCGGGTCTCGGCGCAGTCGGCGCAGAACGTGCACTCGAAGGTGCAGATCCGCGCCGCGTCGCTGGAGGGCGGCAGGTCGCGGTCACAGCACTCGCAATTGGGGCGCAGTTCGAGCACGGCCGTCCTCCCGAGTTTGGATGTAGTAAGGCTTGCACCAGTAGGGTTTGAGAGGCCTCCCGGCGAGGGGGCTCCTTCGGATATCACGGGAATGTGGCGACCGGGTCCAACTCCCGTGATTGAAGGGGTTGACCCCCCATCCGCCGCCCCCTAGACACGCCGCCGTTTGCGCGACGGGTAGGGGTTACGCCTGACCCGCCATTTTGCGACACTAACGCCCTTTCCAGGGCCTGATCGCGTTCAGGAGGCGCTTTACAGAATGTCCCAAGACCTTCTTCCCGGCGTCACTGGTGTCCTGGCCCTGGCCGACGGCACCATCCTGCAAGGCGTGGGCTGCGGCGCGGTCGGCGACGCGGTCGGCGAGGTGTGCTTCAACACCGCCATGACCGGCTATCAGGAAATCCTGACCGACCCGTCCTACATGGCCCAGATCGTGGCCTTTACCTTCCCGCATGTCGGCAATGTCGGGACCAATGTCGACGACCTCGAACAGATGTCCGGCGCGTCGGAAACGGCCGCACGGGGCGCGATCTTCCGCGAGGTTCCGACCGCCCAGGCCAACTGGCGCGCCGACAGCGACTTCGACGGCTGGATGAAGCGTCGCGGCATGGTCGGTCTGGCCGGCGTCGACACCCGCGCCCTGACCCGCAAGATCCGCGAGACCGGCATGCCGCATGGCGTGATCGCCCACAGCCCGGACGGCGTGTTCGACCTGGACGCCCTGGTCGCCAAGGCCAAGGCCTGGTCAGGTCTGGAAGGCCTGGACCTGGCCAAGGACGCCTCGACCACCCAGACCTTCACCTGGGACGAGGGCCTGTGGTCGTGGCCGGAAGGCTACGCCAAGCTGGACAAGCCCAAATACGAGGTCGTGGTGCTCGACTACGGCGTCAAGCGCAACATCCTGCGGGCCCTGGCCCATGTCGGCGCCCGCGCCACGGTGGTGCCGGCCAACACCTCGGCCGAAGACATTCTGGCCCGCAATCCCGACGGCGTGCTGCTGTCCAACGGCCCGGGCGACCCGGCCGCGACCGGCGAGTACGCGGTGCCCGAGATCCAGAAGCTGGTCGCCAGCGGCAAGCCGGTGTTCGGCATCTGCCTGGGCCACCAGATGCTGGCCTTGGCGCTTGGCGCCAAGACGGTGAAGATGGAACAGGGCCACCACGGGGCCAATCACCCGGTGAAAGACCTGACCACCGGCAAGGTCGAGATCGTCTCGATGAACCACGGCTTCACGGTCGATAGCGCCAGCCTGCCGGCCCCGGTCACCGAGACCCATGTCTCGTTGTTCGACGGCACCAACGCCGGCATCCAGCTGACCGACAAGCCGGTGTTCAGCGTCCAGCATCACCCGGAAGCCTCGCCGGGTCCGACGGACAGCCTCTATCTGTTCGAGCGCTTCGCCGGCCTCATGGACGCGGCGAAGTAGACCTTCGCTGAGAGAACGGCGGGATTTGAAAATCCCGCCCGATCCGGCAATCTCTCCCAAACTCGGGGGAGGGCGCCATGACGGCCGAAGTGAAAACCGATGAACTCGGCGCGCCGGCCACGGGGCCGCGCGGGCGGCTCGAGGCGGTCGACATGTTGCGGGGTCTGGTCATGGTCGTCATGGCCCTGGACCATCTGCGCGACTTCTTTCACATCGACGCGCTGAAGTTCGATCCCAGCGATCCGACCCAGACCAGCCTGGCGCTGTTCCTGACCCGGTTCGTCACCCATTTCTGCGCCCCGACCTTCGTCTTCCTGTCCGGCGCCTCTGTCTGGTTCCAGCTGGCGCGGGGCAAGAGCAAGCCGGCGCTGAGCCGCTTCCTGCTGACCCGGGGGATCTGGCTGATCCTTCTGGAGCTGTTCGTGGTCAGCCTGGCCATAGGCCTGAGGCCGGGGCTGTTCTTCCTGCAGGTGATCTGGTGCATCGGTCTGGGCATGGTGCTGCTGTCGGCGATGATCTGGCTGCCGCGCGTCGCATCGCTGGTGCTGGGGGCTGTGATCGTCATCGGCAACGGCCTGTTGCTGCTCGTCCCGCCCGACCAGCTGGGCGCTGCGGCCCCGCTGTTCTCGCTGGCCACGCGGCCGGGCCTGTTCCCGGTCGGAGTCGGCCTGTTCATCCTCTATCCCTTCCTGGCCTGGATCGGGATCATGCTGCTGGGCTACGGCCTCGCGCCTGTGTTCCTGATGGACAAGGCCCGCCGCACCCGCTGGCTGTTGATCCTGGGAAGCGGCGCCATTGTCGCCTTCCTGATCATCCGCGGCCTAAACGGCTATGGCGATCCCGCGCCGTGGAAGGTCCAGGCCGACGGCTTGCGTACGGCGATGTCGTTCTTCCAGATCAGCAAGTATCCGCCGTCGCTGGCCTATGCGCTGATCACCCTGGGGCCGGCGCTCCTAATGCTGTTGGTCTTGGAGCGCCTGCGTGGGCCAGCGGCTAAGGTGCTGGTGACCTTCGGGCGCGTGCCGTTGTTCTACTACCTGCTGCACTTCTTCGCGGCGCACCTGCTGGCGGCGGCCGTGGGCGTGGCGATAGGTTATCCGTTCTCGGCCTTCGTCTGGGGTCCGAACGGCCCAGACGTGGCCGCCCTGCAGGGCTGGGGCTTCCCGCTGGGCGTGGTCTATCTCATCTGGATCGCCGTGGTCGCCGCGCTCTATCCGCTGTGCCTGTGGTGGGCGGGGCTGAAGGCGCGGCGATCCGACTGGTGGCTGAGCTATCTCTGACTAGGTGCCGAACTGGATGAACGGCACCTTGTTGAACAGCTCCCGCTCGGCCCCGCGCGGGTCGTCGGCCATCGTCGAGGCCGGCGTGTTGAACACCATCGTCTGACGGCGGGGCAGGGTGTAGGGCTCCCAGGCCGGGATCAGACGCCGCCGTCGCGGGGCGAGCGCCAGTCGACCTGATAGACATAGGCCGGCGCGCCAGCCCTGGCCCGCTCCTCGGCCTGGATGATCGCGGCCTTCCACGAGCGGCCGGCCGTCGAGGCGGCGAAGAACACGTCCGACGGCGAATAGTCCGGATAGATCCTGCGATAGGCCGCGACCACCGTGGCGGGGTCGATGTCGATGCGGGCGTTGAACTGGCCGGGCAGGCGGGCGATCACCTCGTCCCAGGTCAGGTTCAGCATCTTCTTGTCGTAGCCGACGAAGCCGCGCGTCTCGTCGTGGGTGTTGCCGATCATCATTGGCACATCCAGGCTCTGGGGCGCGGCGTCGGGGAAGAACGGGTGGCGGGTCAGGGACCGCTCGTCCAGCACCGGACCCATATAGACGCCGCCCGAGCCGGCGACGGGGTCGATGGCCTTCAGTTGTCGAGGAACAGCTGCGCCCGCTTGGTGGCGTTGAACGGGCCGCCGACCGTCACCTGCTGGCCGCTCATGGTGGCGGCGCGGTGGAACAAGCCCTTGGCGGTCGGCATGGCCATCAGCGTGGCGATCTTGGCTCCGCCGCCGGACTGTCCAAACACCGTGACATTGGCCGGATCGCCGCCGAACGCCGCGATGTTGTCGCGCACCCATTCCAGGGCCAGGACAAGGTCCATCTGGCCGACATTGCCGCTGTCGGCGACGCTGGGATCATTGAAGATGCGGGCCAGGTAGAGGTAGCCGAAGGCGTTGAGCCGGTGGTTGACGGTGACCACCACCACGTCGCCGCGATTGGCCAGCTTCGTCCCGTCATAGAGCGGGCTGCCGCCCGAGCCGCCGTTATAGGCGCCGCCGTGGATGTAGACCATCACCGGCCGCTTGGCGCCGTCGGCGAGGCCCGTCTTGCCGGCTTTCGCTGGCGTCCAGACATTCAGGAACAGGCAGTCTTCTGACAGCGTCTCGCCGTCCTCGCCCTTGCCGGTCTGCATCGAGGCCGCGCCATAGGCCAGGGCGTCCTGGACGCCGGTCCAGGGCTGCGGCTTGACTGGCGGCATGAACCGCCGCGCGCCGCCGGTATCGGCGCCATAGCGCAGGCCCTTGAAGACATGGACGCCCTCGGCGCTGGCCCCGCGCACCTTGCCGGCGGTGGTGGCCACGACCGGCGAGCGCTTCGCGCCAGCCGCAAAGGCTGCGGACGGCGCCAGGGCGGCCGCGCCGGCGGCGATCAGCAGGCCTCGACGGTCGAGGGTGTGGCGGGTGTCCATGGGTGTCCTCCGGCGGCTTCTGACGAGCTTGGAGCGCAGGGGTAACATGTGACACCGGTGGCAATCCACACCCCTGCGCCTCTTACAGGCTTTTAACGTGCCCTCGGCGAGCCCGCCGACTAGGAGGCGGGAAAGTCGGTTGGGGAACCCCTGTTATGCTGAAACCAGTCCGCATCGCCCTGGCGGCCGCCGCCCTGTGGGCCGTCGCCGCGCCCGCCTTCGCCTACGATCCCGCGCCGTGGATCCAGGATGCCCGGCAGATCCGCGCCACCCTGGGTCAGCGCTACGCCAATATCGATTGGCTGACCGTGGATCGCGGCCTGAACCTGGACACCAGTTTCAAGGCGGTGGAGAGCGGTCTGGAAAAGGTGTCGTCGGAGGCCGAAGCCCGGGCGCTGCTGGACCGGGCGCTGGCCGGCCTGAATGATGGCCATGTGCGGATCGACTGGACGTCTGTCGCGCCGACGACCGGAAGCTTCCGCCCGGCTGATGGCCCACCGTGCGCGAACGTATCGCCCCAGCGTCAGCGCCCGCCCGTCGCCTCGGGCCTGCCGGGATGGACGGCGCTGGAGGAGGGCGTGGGCGCGCGCGAATTCCCCGGCGGTCTTGTCACTATCGACGGCCACACGGTCGGGGTCGTGCAGATCGTGCTGTTCATGGCCGACCGCCCGGTCTGCGAAGCCGCCGCCGCCGGGCTCAAGTTGCCAATGGACAAGCCCTGCGACGGCGGCTGTTCGGGGCGTCTGGACACGGCCATGTACCAGGAGCTGACCGATCGCTTCGGCGCCCGGCTGGAGGCCATGAAGGCGGCCGGCGCGGAAGTGCTGATGATCGACCTGACCGGCAACGGCGGCGGCCGTGAATGGGCCGAGGTCGCCCTGCGGATGGTCACCCCCATCCGCGTGAAGAGCGGCCCGGTGCGCTATGTCCGCTCGCCCCAGGCCGCCAGCCAGCTGGACGCCCTGGCCGTGGATATCGAGAATAACGTCGGCGAGGAGCGCGGCGCGGCCAAGGCCGACCTGCTGCGCCAGGCCGCCGATCTGCGCGCCCGCGCTGCGGAGGCGCGCCGGACGTGCGATCCTGCCGCCGACAAGGCTTGCCTCCTGCTGATCGACGCCGGCTATGGCAGCGGCGTCTGGGCTTCGGCTGATCCCGTCGCCCTGGCCGACAAGGCCTGGGGCCAGTCGGTTTTCCAGCCGGCCAAGTGGGCGTGGCGCGAAGGCGTCTGGTCCGGTCCGCTGATGGTGCTGGTCGACAGCCGGTCGGCAAGCGCCTCCGAGGAATTCGCCGCCGTGCTGCAGGACAACAGGGCCGCCCTGATCGTGGGCTCGCCCACCCTCGGCGCGGGCTGCGGCCACGCGACGGACGTTGGTCCCCTGACGCTGAAGAACAGCGGCGGCCGGCTGTTCATGCCCGATTGCGTGCGCCTGCGCGCCGACGGCTCCAACGAGATCGGCGGCGTCGAGCCGGATGTCCTGGTCGGCTTCCGGGGCTCAGACGGCCCGGCCCTCAAGGCGCGCCGCCTGGCGACCCGCCTGTCTGACGCCGTGGCCAAGGCCGTCGCCGGGCGCTAGAGCATTTTTCGATCCAACTGGATCGATGAAATGCTCTAGTCTCTTGTTTTAACGCATTTTCTGAAGACGAACCGGCGTCCACTTCGTCGGAAAATGCTCTAGAGCGAGGCCACCGCCCTGGCGTGGGCCTCGACCACGGCCAGGGTCGAGACATCGGCGTCGAACACCCCGAACAGGCCCTGTTCCTCCTGCGGCGGATCGCCAACAAGGCTGGTGTCGCCCCGCTTGAACCAGGCATCCGGCTGCTGGGCGCGGCCTTCGCCGTTCCAGGCCCAGAAGTTGGTGCCGGCCACCGGGCCGCCGGCCTTCATGTCGGCCAGGGTCAGGTCGAAGATCGTCGTGTAGAAACGGTCCTTGTAGGTGGCCGCAGCGCCGGGCGTGAAGTTGCGGTCGTCGCGGATCAGGCCGAACTCCTCGATCACCAGCGGCTTGTTGAGCCCCTTGGCCAGGGCGATGTGGCGGGTGACATAGTCACGGCACCTGGCCTCGCCGGCCTCGTAGGTCCCCGACTGGTTCTTGAAGTCGATCCAGCTCCAGTTGTTGGGCCAGACGTGCAGGGTGATGTAGTCGATGGAGGCCGGCTTGTGCGCCTCGACCACGCAGGCCTCGCGCTCCAGGCAGCCCATGGCGCCTTCGCTGCCGGTTGAAACCAGGTGGTTGGGATCGATGGTCTTGATGTAGCCGGCCGTCTCGTCGATCCAGCGATAATAGGTCGGCAGGTTCCTGACCCCGAAGGCCTCCGTGCCGCCAGGACGCGGCTCGTTGGCCAGTTGCCAGGCCATGATCGTCGGGTCGTCGCGATAGGGCTTGCCGGAGATCGTGCTGGTGCGGCCCACCACGGCGCGAATGAAGTGGCGGAACATCGCATTGGCCTTGGCGTCGCCGTAGAAGCGGGCCGAATAGTCAGGATATTCCGGCCACGGATGGGCCGGGTCGCCTTGCTGGAACCACGTGCCGTTACCGGTCCAGTTCAGATAGGCCGGCATGCCGCCCGACCAGTCCCAGAAGTTGTTGAGATAGATCACGGCCTTCATGTCGCGCCTGGCCATTTCGGCCAGCAGGAAGTCGAGACCCGTCAGCAGGTCGGCGCTGTAGTCCTCGCCCGGCCCCCGGAACGTGGGATCCATCGCCACCTTGGCTGGCGAGCGCTCGCCCGAGCCCAGCACCCGCAGATTGGTGACGCCCAGGCTCTTGAGCTTGTCGAGCTCGCGCGTGAGGCGGGCGCGATCGCCATAGGCGGCCGGGGAGCCCAGCCAGGCGCCGTACCAGAGGTTTGTCCCGACAAAGCGGTAGGGCTTGCCATCGAGGACCAGCTTGCCGCCGGCGACGTCAACGAAGCCCTTGGGCTTGGCGGTCGCGGCGCCCAGCGCGGGCGAGGCGGCGAGGGCGGCCAGCACGGCGCGGCGGGAAAGGGTCATGGGGTGTCCTCCGTGGCAGGGCTCTCGCGACCCGTTGCGCGCAACATGCCTTGGCTTGATAGCGCTAACAACAGCCTTCGATCACCGGGTTTTCGCGCGGCCGGCGGTCCAGTTCACGATCAGGTCGAGGGCCGTTGGTGCCAGGGTCTCCTCGATCTGGCCGTACTCGCTTGGCGCGCCTGTCGTGGCGGTCTGGAACAGATGATTGAGGCCCGGCAGGGCGACGACGGTGACATCCCGGCTCTGGGTCAGGGCAGCCTTGATGGCCGGCAGGTTCTGTTTGGCCGAGACCTGGGTGTCCTTCTCGCCATTCACCGCCAGGACCGGCACCCGAACCTGGCTGAGGCTGGCGGCGGGATCCAAGGTCAGGAAGGCCCGGTACCAGGGCGAGGTCAGCAGGGTGACCTGGGCCTCCGCCGCCGCCCGGCTGGGGACGCCTCCGTCCAGGAGTGCGGTGATGATGCGCGGCCTGGCCTTGGCCGTGTCGGGCTCTTCCAGGATGATGGCGTTGGCGGCGGCGATCGCCTTGGCCTGCTGCTGCGCTTTTTCCGCCGGCGCTCCGGAGGCCAGGGTGATGTCGTGGATCTGGGTCTTCAGGACGTCCCCTCCGGGTACCCCCGTGCCGGCCATTAGCACGATGAAGGCGATCTTCGTATCCCTGGCGGCCACCATCGGCGCGATCAGCCCGCCCTCGCTGTGACCTATCAAGCCCACGCGGCCCGGATCAATGTCCTTGCGGCCGCGCAGGAAGGCGACGCCCGCCTCGACGTCGGTCGCGTAGTCTGCGGTAGTCGCGGCCATCAGGTCGCCCGCCTGCGAGCCACCGGCGCCCCGGTCGTCGACTCGCAGCACGGCCACGCCCCTGCGGGTCAGGGCGTCGGCCAGCACCAGGAAGGACTTGTGGCCATAGATGGTCTCGTCACGATCCTGGACGCCCGAGCCGGTGATCAGCAAGGCCACCGGGAAAGGGCCCTCGCCCTGCGGCAGGGTCAGGGTTCCGGCCAGTTTCATGCCCGAGACGGGGTTGAGGTACGACACCTCCTCGGCGCGATAAGGAAAGGGCGGCTTTGGCGTCTGGGGGCGGATGGGCGCCGCCACGGCCTGGACCGCCGACGGGGTGCGGCCCAGGGCCAGGGGCAGCTGTGCGCCGCCCTGACTCCACTTGCCGTCAAGCGTCTTGCCATCGGCCGACAGAACGCCTTCGAAGCTGGCGGGGATCGCGGTCAGGGTCACGCGCGCCCTGCCGTCGGCGAAAGACGCTGTGGCGACCAATCCCATGGCGTTTTGGGCGGGGCTGTCGACAGCGGCCGAGCCGTCGGCTTTGATATGGAAGACCAGCGGGAGGCCGTTGCCGCCGGCGTTCAGGGTTCCGTACCAGTCGCCGACGATCGGGGCGGTCTGGGCCATGGCGATGGCGGGCGCCGCGACTGCGGCGGCGGCGAACAGCAGATGACGCATAACGAAGAAAGCTCCCCCGGATGACCGGGAGAGCTTAAGCCGCGCGCGCGGAGGTTGTGAAGACCTACAGGTTCAACAACGCCGGGTCCCCGCCCTGGGCCGTGATGTTGACGCTCACCGCCCGTTCCACCGCGTAGCGGAGCAGGGCGTGGGGGCCGCCGGCCTTGGGGCCGGTGCCCGACAGGCCTTCGCCGCCGAGCGACGGGCCGCCAGGGCGCCGGCGACCTGTTCCAGATCTTCCGGCGCGTAGCGGACCACGTGCAGGACGGGGCCGAAGACCTCGCGCTCCAGGAAGTCGGCGGCGGGGATCTCGGCCAGGACCGGGGCGAAGAACGTGCCGCCGGCCGGGGCTGACAGGGCGTGCAGGATCTTGGCCTCGCGCTTCAGACGGACCCTGTGCTTTTCCAAGGCCTCCTTGGCGTCCGCGTCGATCACGGGGCCCACGTCGGTGACGGCCAGGGCCGGATCGCCCAGCACCAGGGCGTCCATCGCGCCCTTCAGGCCGTCGATGATGTGGTCGGCGGTGTCGTGCGGCAGGAACAGCAGGCGCAGGGCCGAGCAGCGCTGGCCGGCGCTGCCGAAGGCCGAGACGATGACGTCGTCGATCACCTGTTCGCGCTGGGCGGTGGTGTCGACGAACATGCCGTTGAGGCCGCCGGTATGGGCGGTCAGCACCGCGCCGACCGTCTCGCCGCGACCGGGCAGCAGGGCCAGCAGGCGCGGGTCCAGGCCGGCGGCGTGATAGAGCTTCACCGCCTCCATGGCGATCAGCGGGGTCTGTTCGGCGGGCTTGGCCAGCACGGCGTTGCCGGCAGCCAGCGCCGCAGCGATCTGGCCGGTGAAGATGGCCAGTGGGAAGTTCCACGGGCTGATGCAGACGAACACGCCGCGACCCGCCATACGCAGGACGTTGGTCTCCCCGACGGGACCTTTCAGGATCTCGCCGTCGCCGAACTGGTCTTCGGCCAGAACCGCGTAGTAGCGGCAGAAGTCCACGGCCTCGCGCACCTCGGCGATGCCGTCGCTGAGCGTCTTACCGGCTTCGCGCGACAGGATGGCGATCAGGCGGTCGATATTGGCTTCCAGGGCGTCGCCCATGGCCCGCAGCACCTTGGCGCGCGCGGCGCCGCCAGAGCGGTCCCAGGCCGGTTGCGCGGCGCGGGCCAGCTTGAAGGCCTGGTCGATCTGGGGAAGCTGGGCTTCCGACACCGCGCCGACGACGCGACCGTGGTCGGCAGGGCTGACGACCGGCAACGGCGTGCCGCCGGCGACCAGCTTGCCGCCGATCAGCGGACCGGCCGACAGGGTCTCGCTGTCCAGCGCCGCGACGGCGGCGGTCAGGCGCTCGCGCTCGGCCTTGATCGACAGGTCGACGCCCGCCGAGTTCTGGCGGCGGTCGCCATAGACATGGATCGGGGTCGGGATCTTGGCGTGGCGGGCCGGGTGGGCCTCGACCGCGTCGATGGGGTCAACGACCACCTTCTCCACCGGCACCCGCTCGTCGAGCAGGGCGTGGACGAAGCTGGTATTGGCGCCGTTCTCCAGCAGGCGGCGGACCAGATAGGGCAGCAGGTCTTCGTGACCGCCCACCGGGGCGTAGGCCCGCAAGGTGATGCCGTCATAGAGGTCGTCGGCGGCCTTATACAGAGCCTCGCCCATGCCGTGCAGGCGCTGGTGCTCGATCTTGACGCCGGCGGCCTTGGACATCCGCACCACGGCGGCCAGGGTGTGGGCGTTGTGGGTGGCGAACTGGGCGTAGAGGTGCGGCGCGGCGGCGATCAGGGCCTTGGCGCAGACCAGGTACGACAGGTCGGTGGCGGGCTTGGTCGAATAGACCGGATAGTCCGGACGGCCTGCGACCTGGGCGCGCTTGATCTCGCTGTCCCAATAGGCGCCCTTGACCAGCCGCACCATCAGGCGACGGCCAGTTTCCTTTGATAGAGCTACCAGGCGGGCGACTGCCTCGGGGCAGCGCTTCTGATAGGCCTGGACGGCGAGGCCAAGGCCGGTCCACTGGCCCAGTTCCGGCTCGCGGCACAGGCGATCCAGCAGCTTCAGCGACAGGGCCAGGCGGTCGGCTTCCTCGGCGTCGATGGTGAAATTGATGTCGTACTTCGCGGCGATCAGGGCCAGGCGCAGGACGCGCGGATACAGCTCGTCCCAGACGCGGGCTTCCTGCGTGGCCTCATAGCGCGGCGTCAGGGCCGACAGCTTGACCGACACGCCGTGGCCGGCTTCCGGGCCGGCCTTGTTCGACAGCTTGCCAACCGTTTCGATGGCGTCGGCATAGGACTTTTCATAGCGCTGCGCGTCGGCGGCGGTGCGGGCGCCTTCGCCCAGCATGTCGAAGCTGCAGATGTCGCCGTCGCTGGCGGCGCGCTTGATGGCGGCCTCAATGGTGCGGCCCAGCACGAACTGTTCGCCCATGATGCGGATGGCCTGGCCGACGGCGGCGCGGATCACGGGCTCGCCCAGGCGGCCGGCGATCTTCTTGATGAAGCCGGGCAGGTCCTTCTGGGCCTGGTCGTCGGGCTCGACGATCTTGCCGGTCAGCATCAGGCCCCAGGTCGAGGCATTGACGAACAGGCTGTCGCTGCCGCCCAGGTGCGACGCCCAGTCGGCCGAGCCGATCTTCTCGGCGATCAGCTTGTCGCGGGTGTCGTCGTCGGGGGTGCGTAGCAGGGCCTCGGCCAGGCACATCAGGGCCAGGCCCTCGCGGGTGCCCAGGCTGAATTCCTGCAGGAAGCTCTCGACCACGCCCTGCTTGCGGACGCTGCGGCGGGCGCCGCGCACTAGTGCCTCAGCCTCGGCGCGGACGGCGGCGCGGTCATCGCTGCTCATCGGCGCGGCGGCCAGCAGATCGGCGATCACGGCGGCTTCGTCGCGATACTTGCCGTTGTCGAGGCTGTCCCAGTCGGTCATGCGGTTCGCCCTTGGGGATGGAATGATGATCAACGGTATAAGTACGCTCTAGCCGAATGTGCTTCGTTTGTAAGGTTGTCTGGCTGGATGAAATTCGGCGACGGACCTCAATGGCGCATGTTTGCTCCAGCCGCGCGGGCCGGGCCGACGCCGCCGTGGCGCTGTCAGAATGGCGTGAAAGCGGAGAGGTGGGAAGGGACGCGACTGGGGGGGAGGCCGCGCGTCCCTTCCGCTCTCGACGACGCCTTTGGGGGAGAAGGCGTCGCGGGTGTCCCCTCTTCAGGCGGGGACGCAGTCTTTCGGCGCTCCGGGCGCCGTCTGGAGGAACGGCGGTGCGAAACCGGCTAGGACGTTCGATGGTGTATAGCCAAGTTTGCTGAATGTGCTTTGTTTGTAGGTGAGATTTTCCGAACGATCTTCGACGAAAGGTGCAAATGGCCATTTCCACTCTTGATGACACCGATCGCCGGCTTCTGAAGGTGCTGCAGGCCGATGGCCGCATCACCAATGCCGAGCTGGCCAAGCAGTGCCACCTGTCGCCGGCCGCCACCTTCGACCGCGTGCGCCGCCTGCGCGAGCGCGGCTTCATCACCGGCTACGCGGCCCTGCTGGACCCGGCCAAGGTCGACCGGGCCTTGCTGATCTTCGTCGAGGTCATGCTGGAGCGCACGACCGGCGAGGTGTTCGACGACTTCGCCGCCGCTGTCCGCCGCGCGCCGGAGATCCTGGAATGCCACATGGTGGCCGGCGGCTTCGACTACCTGATCAAGGCTCGGGTGAAGGACATGGAGGCCTATCGGGGGTTCCTGGGGGACATCCTGGTCAAGATGCCCGGCGTGCGCGAGACGCGGACCTATGCCGTGCTGGAAGAGGTGAAGAGCACGGTGCAGTTGCCGCTTTGAGGGGGGAGCTGCTCCCCCTCTGGGGGAGCTGTCGCGGAGCGACTGAGGGGGCCATCGCCGCCATCTCAGAGCTGGCCCCCTCCGGCCCTCTGGGCCACCTCCCCCAGCGGGGGAGGAGCTAGGAATAGGGGAAGAGGCGCGCCCCGGGTTTGGGGGGAGGAGCGCGCCTCTTCGGGTTCGCCGTCATCGGGGGGTGACGCGACGAACCGCCCCGGCCGTCGCCGGGGGTGGGGGAAGGACCTCAGGCGGCGGGGGCTCCGCCGCCGAGGACCTTGTAGAGGGTGACGAGGTTGGTCGCCCGGACCAGCCGCGCCGCGATCAGGCCCTGCTGGGCGCCGTACAGCGTCCGCTGAGCGTCGAGCAGGGTGAGGTTGCTGTCCAGGCCCGCCTCGTTGCGCTGCCGGGCCAGGCGCTGGCTGTCGGCGGCGGCGGCGACCAGGCGCTCCTGGGCTCCGACACGGTCGGCGACGGTGTCGCGCACGGCTAGGGCGTCGGCGACTTCGCGGAAGGCCGTCTGTACGGTCTTCTCATAGGTCGCCACGGCGATCTGCTGATCAGCCCGTGCGCCGCGCAGATTGGCCACATTGGCTCCGCCCGCGAAGATCGGCAGGCTGATGCTGGGGGCAAAGCTCCAGGCGCCCGAACCGCTCTTGAACAGTCCGTCGAGATCGCCGCTGGCCGAGCCGGTGGAGCCGGTCAGGGCGATGCGCGGGAAGAAGGCCGCGCGGGCCGCGCCGATATTGGCGCGGGCGGCGGCCAGCTGGTGCTCGGCGGCCAGCACGTCGGGGCGACGGGTCAGGACGTCGGACACTACGCCAGCCGGCAGATCGGGCATGATCTGGGCGGTGACCAGACCGCCGGCCGGCATCAGGTCGGCCGGGACCTCGGCGCCGACGATCAGACGCAGGGCGTTCCGGTCCTGGGCCACCTGAGCCACATAGGCGGCGACATCGGCCCTCGCCTGTTCGGCCAGGGTCTGGGCCTGGCGCAGGTCCAGGGTCGAGGCGGCGCCGGCGTCGACGCGGCTCTGGGTGAGCTTCAGGGACTCGTCGCGGGCGGCCAGGGTGTCGCGAGCCAGGGCCAGCAGGTCCTCGTCGGCGGCCAGGGTCAGCCAGGTTCCGGCGACTTCCGAGATGAGGCTGATCTGGGCGGCGCGGCTGTTTTCGCGCACGGCCAGCCAGTTTTCGAGCGCGGCCTGGTTGAGGCTGCGGACGCGGCCAAACAGGTCCAGCTCATAGCCGGTGAAGCCGACGCTGGCGCTGTACTGCTCGGTCTCGATGGCCGAGCCGGTCTGGCTGACCGAGGCCGGCGTGCGGGCGCGGGAGCCCGAGACGCCGGCGTCGATCCCCGGCAGCAGGGCGGCGCGCTGGACGCCGTACTGGGCGCGGGCCCGCTCGATATTGAGCAGCGTCACGCGCAGGTCGCGGTTCTCGGTCAGGGCCAGTTCGACGACGCCCTGCAGACGGGGGTCCTCGAACACCTCGCGCCAGCCGAGATCGGCGGCCGAGACGGTTCCCGCCGGCTCGGCCGTGGGCCAGCTTTGGGCGACCGGCAGGGTCGGGCGCTCGTGCGGCGGGGCCAGGGTGCAGGCGGTCAGCGAGGTGGCCGCCAGCAGGGTCAGTGTCAGTGTGCGAAGCATGTCAGTGGCCCTCGGCCGGGATCGCGGGCGTCTCGTCGACGCGCTTGTGCTTGGGTTTGAAGACCGTCTCGACGACCACGAAGAACAGCGGGACGAAGAAGATCGCCAGCAGGGTTCCCGAGATCATGCCGCCGATCACGCCGGTGCCGATGGCGTGCTGGCTGCCCGAGCCGGCCCCGTTGGAGATCGCCAGCGGCAGGACGCCGAAGATGAAGGCCAGCGAGGTCATGATGATCGGCCGCAGACGGATCCGCACCGCTTCCAGGGTGGCCTCGATCAGGGGCTTGCCCTTTTCGTGCAGGTCCTTGGCGAACTCGACGATCAGGATGGCGTTCTTGGCCGCCAGACCCATGGTCGTCAGCAGTCCGACCTGGAAGTAGACGTCGTTGGACAGACCGCGCAGGGTGGTGGCCAGCAGGGCGCCGACGACGCCCAGCGGGATGACCATGATCACCGACAGCGGGATCGACCAGCTCTCGTACAGCGCCGCCAGCAGCAGGAACACCACCAGGATCGAGATGGCGTACAGGGCGGGGGCCTGGTTGCCGGACTCGCGTTCCTGGGCCGACAGACCGGTCCATTCAAAGCCAATGCCCGGGGGCAGCTTGGCGGCGATCTCTTCCATGGCGGCCATGGCCGCGCCGGAGCTCTGACCCGGGGCAGGGGTGCCCTGGATGTTGACCGATGAGAGGCCGTTATAGCGCTCCAGACGCGGCGAGCCGTAGGTCCAGGCGGTGGTGGCGAACGCCGAGAAGGGCACCATCGCGCCGCTGCTGTTGCGCACGTACCAGCGGTCCAGGTCTTCGGGCTTCATGCGGAACGGCGCGTCGGCCTGGACATAGACCTTCTTGATGCGGCCGCGATCGATGAAGTCGTTGACGTAGGAACCGCCCAGGGCCGTGCTCAGCGCCGCGTTGATGTCGGCGGTGGTCAGGCCCATGGCGCCGGCCCTGGCCTGATCGACATCGATGCGCAGCTGCGGGGTGTCGTCCTGGCCGTTGGGGCGAACGCCGGCCAGCACCGGGTTCTGGGCGGCCATGCCCAGCATCATGTTGCGGGCGTTGATCAGGGCCTCATGGCCCACGCCGCCGGTGTCCTGCAGCTGGAAGTCGAAGCCCGAGGCGTTGCCCAGCTCCTGCACCGCCGGCGGCACGATCGGGAAGACCATGGCGTCGCGGATCTGGGAGAAGGCGCCGAAGGCGCGACCGGCGACGGCCGGAGCCTTCAGGTCGGCGCTCTTGCGCTCCTCGAACGGCTTGAGGCTGATGAAGGCCAGGCCCGCGTTTTGCCCTGCGCCGGCGAAGCTGAAGCCGGAGACGGTGAAGACCGACTTGACGGCCTTGTCGGCCAGGAAGTGGTTTTCGACCTGCTTGAGCACGCCCTGGGTGCGCTCGTCGGTGGCGCCGGCCGGCAGCTGGACCAGGGTGTAGATGGTGCCCTGGTCTTCTTCCGGCAGGAACGAGGTCGGCATCCGGATGAACAGGAAGGCCATGACCACGATGATGGCGCCGTAGACGACCATCCAGCGGCCGCTCTTGCCCAGGATGCCGCGCACCGAACCCTGATAGCGACCCGACAGGTCGTTGAAGCTGCGGTTGAACCAGCCGAAGAAGCCCTTGTCCGAGATCGTGTGACCCTTGGCGACGGGCTTGAGCAGGGTGGCGGTCAGGGCGGGGGTCAGCACCAGGGCGACGACCACCGACAGCAGCATGGCCGAGACGATGGTGATCGAGAACTGGCGATAGATCACGCCCTGCGAGCCGCCGAAGAAGGCCATGGGCACGAACACGGCCGACAGCACCAGGGCGATGCCGATCAGGGCGCCGCTGATTTCCGTCATCGACTTTCGGGTGGCCTCGACCGGCGACAGCCCTTCCTCGCTCATCACCCGTTCGACGTTCTCGACCACGACTATGGCGTCATCGACCAGCAGGCCGATGGCCAGCACCACGCCGAACATGGTCAGGGTGTTGATCGAGTAGCCGAAGACCGCCAGGATTCCGAAGGTGCCCAGCAGAACCACCGGCACGGCGATGGTCGGGATCAGGGTCGCGCGCCAGTTCTGCAGGAACAGGAACATGACGATGAAGACCAGGATGATGGCTTCGACCAGGGTCTTGACCACCTCGTGGATCGACTGCTCGACGAACGGCGTGGAGTCGTAGGGGACCACATATTCGTAGCCGGCCGGGAAGCTCTTGGAGAGCTCGGTCATGCGCGCCTTCACCGCCTCGGCGGTGTCCAGCGCGTTGCCGCCGGGGGCCAGTTTGACGGCCAGGCCGGCCGCGGGCGCGCCGTTGAAGTGGGCGTTGAAGACATAGCTTTCCGCGCCCAGCTCGACGCGGGCCACGTCACGCAGGTGCACGATGGCGCCGCCGGTGGTGTTGCGGATGATGATCGCCCCGAACTGCTCGGGCGTCTGCAGGCGCGACTGGGCCGAGATGGTGGCGTTCAGGGCCACGCCGGGCGCGGCGGGCGTGCCGCCCAGCTGGCCCGCCGAGACCTGGGCGTTCTGGGCCCGGATGGCGGCGGTGACGTCGCTGGGGGTCAGCGAGAAGCTGGCCAGCTTGTTGGGGTCCAGCCAGATGCGCATGGCATATTGCGCGCCAAACAGCTGGACGTCGCCCACGCCTTCGACGCGGCTCAGCGGGTCCTGGATGTTGGCGGCGATATAGTCGGCCAGGTCGACATTGGTTGTGCCCGGCGCCTTGGAATAGAGGCCGACCACCATCAGGAAGTTGCGGGTCGACTTGACCACGCTCAGGCCCTGTTGCTGCACCTCTTGCGGCAGAAGCGCGGTGGCCGTCTGCAGCTTGTTCTGGACCTGCACCTGGGCGATGTCGACGTCGGTGCCGGCCTTGAAGGTCAGGGTGGTGGTGGCCGCGCCCGAGCTGTCACTGGTCGAGGACATGTATTCCAGGCCGTCCAGGCCCTTCATCTTCTGCTCGATGACCTGGGTGACGCTGTCCTCGACGGTCTTGGCCGAGGCGCCGGGATAGTTGGCCGACACCGACACCTGGGGCAGGGCGATGCTGGGATACTGCGCGATGGGCAGGGTGCGGATGGCCAGGAGGCCGGCCAGCATGATGACGATGGCGATGACCCACGCGAAGATGGGCCTGTCGATGAAGAAGCGGGAAAGCATGGCGGACAGGCCTTAGCGTTGGGCGGTGATGACGGCGGGCTTTACGGGCGCGCCGGGACGGACCTTCTGCAGGCCTTCGACGATGACCTGGTCGCCGGGCTTCAGCCCGCTGGTCACCAGCCACTTGTCGCCGACCATCTGGCGCACCGTGATCGGGCGCGGCTCGGCCAGGTTCTTGGCGCCGACCACCATGACGGTGGCGTTGCCCTTGGGGTCGCGGCTGACGGCGGGTTGCGGGATCAGCATGCCGTTCTGCGCCGTGACCGTGCCCAGCACCGCGCGGACATACATGCCCGGCAGCAGCACGCCGTTGGGGTTGGCGAAGGTGGCGCGCAGACCCACCGAGCCCGTGGTCGGGTCGACGGTGACGTCCGAGAATTCCAGCTTGCCGGGTGTGGGATAGGTGGAGCCGTCCTCCAGCTTCAGGGTCACCTGGGCCGAACCCGAGCGGCCCACGCTGCCGTTGGTCAGATCGCGCTGCAGCTTCAAAAGTTCGGCCGAGGACTGGGTCAGGTCGACATAGACCCGGCTGGTGTCCTGCACGGTGGCCAGGGCGGCCGCCTGGCTGGCGGTGACCAGGGCGCCCGGCGTGACCGAGCTCTTGCCGATGCGGCCCGAGATTGGCGACAGCACCCTAGTGTAGCCCAGATTGATGCGGGCGGCGTCGACGGCGGCTTTCTGGGCGGCGACATTGGCGGCGGCCTGCTGGCTGGCGGCCTGGGCGTCGTCATTGTCCTGCTTGCTGACGGCGCCGGTGGCGACCAGCGCGCCGAAGCGGTCGGCCTTCAGCTTGGCGGCGGTGTAGGCGGCCTGGGCCTGGGCCAGGCCCGCGGCGGCGCTGTTATAGGCGGCCTGATAGGTGGCCGGATCGATCTGGTACAGCGCCTGGCCGGCGCGGACATAGCCGCCTTCCTGGAACAGGCGGGCCTTGACGATGCCGCTGACCTGCGGGCGCACTTCGCTGACCAGATAGGCCGAGGTCCGGCCCGACAGCTCGGTGGTCAGGCTGACCGGCTCGGTCCTGGCGATGACCACGCCCACATCTGATGGTCCGCCCATGCCAGGCGCGCCTTCGGCGCCCTTCTGCCCGCAGGCGGCCAGGGTCAGCGAGATAGCGGCGAGCACGACGGCGGACGCCGTCGAACGTTGAAATTGCATGTGAGACCCCGGAGGCGCCGGGTCCGCCGGGCTCTTGCCCTTGACGTCGCCGGTATGATGAACAACATGAGAATGAACGTTCATTCTCATTCGAGGCTGGACATAAGTGCGAGGCTGTCGCAAGTCAACACCAGCAGCGCCGCTTTTCGGCTGACCTAACGGAAATGTAATGCGCGACGGGATAGTCAATGGGTGAAGAGGCGCAATCGGGCCGGCCGACGGTGGAGTCCCGTCGCCAGCAGATTCTGGACGCCGCCTGCGATCAGGTGCGGCAGTCGGGCTTCCACGGTGCCAGCATGGCCGATATCGCCAGGGCCGCCGGCCTGAGCGTGGGCCAGATCTATCGCTACTTCGAGAACAAGGAGGCGATCATCGCCGCCATCGTCGCCCAGGACCTGGCCGAGATGCGCGAGAAGTTCGCCGAACTGGAGAGCCGCCCAGAGCCGCTGCTGGACGCCATTCTCGGTCACCTGCCCGAGGCCTTGGACAAGTGCTACGATCAGCGACGCGCGGCCCTGGTGCTGGAGGTGCTGGCCGAGGCCGCTCGCAACCCCAAGGTCGCCGCCATCGTCCGCGCGGCGGACGCCCAGGAGCGTCTATTGGCGCTCAGCATGCTGGAGCGCACCCGCAAGCCGCAGTGGAGCGAGGCCGAGTTCAGGGCGCGGGCCGAGATGATCGGCGTGCTGTTCGACGGCCTGGTGATGCGGGGGGTCAACAACCCCGACACCGATCGCACCGCTTTGGCCGACGTGTTTCGCACGGCGCTGAGCAGTATCCTGGATTAACGGCCGCTGCCGATGTCGCCGATCGGCAAGATTCTCCCTTCGAACCCGCTCGCCACGCCTGCGGCCCGGCGGTGAGGCGCGCCTGAAGCACAGTGTCGCGGGCGGCGGGCGGCCAAACCGGCCGACCCCAGCGCTTGTGGCGCAGCGGGGGCGGACCGCCACGGGTTGATAAGGTTACCGCCTGTCGCGACCATCTGCCGCAGCCCCTGTTCTTTAGTCTGTAAATAGTGGCCCAAGTCATTCAGTGATTTGGCTGCCTATCCAGGGTTGTATTTCGGGTAAAATTGGTGAATTTCAGGCCCTAAATCCAGATTGCGCGCGTTAACCATCCCGATTTACTCGGAATAAATTGCATGGCGCGAAATTGCAGACAGGCAAAAGCCTACCGGCAGTCAAAATGACGTCGGACATCCTCGAAATAGGACCTCACCTGTAATGGCGCTGAACAGCATCAACACCAACAGCGGCGCGCTTATCGCGCTGCAAAACCTGAACTCCACCAACTCGGAGCTCTCGACCGTCCAACAGCGCATCAACACCGGCAAGCGGGTGGGCAGCGCCAAGGACAATGGCGCCATCTGGGCGACCGCCAAGAACCAGTCCTCCATGGCGTCGTCGATGAACTCGGTGAAGGATTCGCTGCAGCGCGGCCAGTCGACGATCGACGTGGCCCTGGCCGCTGGCGACACCATCACCGACCTGCTGGGCAAGATGAAGGAAAAGGCGCTGGCCGCCTCCGACACCTCGCTGAACACCGCCAGCTTCAGCGCCCTGAAGGCCGACTTTGAGTCCCTGCGCGACCAGGTGACCAAGGCCGCCACCAACGCCAAGTTCAACGGCGTCAGCATCGCCGATGGCACGACCACCAAGCTGACCTTCCTGGCCAACCAGGACGGCTCGGGCTTCACGATCACCGCCAAGACCCTGTCGCTCGACGGCCTGGGCCTGTCGGCTGCGTCGACCTTCACGGACGCCGCCACCGCCAAGACCATGATCACCACGGTGACCACGGCCCTGGGCACGGCGACCAACAAGCTGGCCTCGCTGGGCACCAGCTCGACCGGCCTGGACACCCACCTGACCTTCGTCGGCAAGCTGCAAGACAGCCTGGACGCCGGCGTGGGTAACCTGGTCGACGCTGACCTGGCCAAGGAAAGCGCCAAGCTGCAGTCGCTGCAGACCAAGCAGCAGCTGGGTGTGCAGGCGCTGTCGATCGCCAACCAGTCCTCGTCTTCGATCCTCAGCCTGTTCCGTTAAGCCAAGGCTTTACGGAAGAGGGAAAGGGCGGGTCTTCGGACCCGCCCTTTTTTCGTTCAGGGCAGCAGTTGCCGCCGCAGGGCAGGGACCGCGTCGGCCAGGGCCGTGGCGACCAAGGCCGAAAAGTAGTCAGCCCCCTCGTGGCCCAGGTGCGTGTAGTCGAAGGTCTGTTTGGGCGTACCCATCGGCTCGGCCGCCGCATTGTTCTGGACTGGCGGAGGCGTCGGCGCGGGGGCCGGCGGAACGGTCGCGCCGGGGATCGCCGGCTCATAGAACCTGGCCTCGATGGTGGTGCCGGATCTTGCCGCCTCGCGCACCCGGGGATCGGGCGCGCCCTGCGCGAACTTCATCGCCTCCACCGGACCCATGGCCTGGACGGCGGCGGTGCTCAGCGCGTGCAGGTCGACCAGCGGCGTCCCGGTCTCGGCGGCGACCTTGCGGGTGGCCTGCGCCCACGGCCCCAGATCATCGACCAGCTTGCCGTCCCTGAACTGCCGACGCGTCAGGGGCGTGACCAGCACCGGCTTGCCGCCGGCGGCGCGAACCTCGTCGACATAGCGCCTCAGGTTGACCGGGAACTCGGTGACGAGATCCGTGGAGCGACCCGGCTTGCCCGGCTGGTCGTTGTGGCCAAACTGGATCAGCACATAGGTGTCGGAAAAGCCGCCCGACCTGATCTCGTACATCGCCAGGGCCCACGAGCCCTCGGTGCGATAATTGCCGCTGCTGCGGCCGCCCCGCGCCAGGTTGATGCAGGCCACGGCCGAGGTGACGTGCTTGCCGCAAAAGCTGGGGCCCCAGCCGCCCTGCACGGCGGTGGTGGAGTCGCCGATCAGCACGATCCTGGGGGACTTGAAGGGGGCGGGTTCAGGCGCCGTTTGGGCCAGGGCAGGCGTCGCCATGAGAGCGGCGGCGAGGAGAAGGGGTTTCAAACGCATCGCGATCCCCTCAATCCAGCGCCCGGTACTTGAAGTTCCGGAACCGCGCCGAGCCCTTGCCGGCCGCATAGAGGCCCGGCTTCAGCATCAGGAACCCGCCGCGCACATTGTGGTGGTAGCCGCTGACTTCCATGCCCCGGTCGAAGCGCTTCCAGGTGGCGCCGCCGTCTCCGCTGGTGTGGAAGCTGACGATGTGGCGGGTGTTGCGCAGGCGCATCAGCATCTTGGAGCCATGCGGATTGGCCGGGCGGCCGCGCTCGATGCCGTACTGGTGGGTGACGAAGTTCTTGGCGTCGAACCCCAGGCCGCAATAGAGCTGGCGGTCATAGAACAGGATCAGGCCTGCTCGGGTGTCGGGATCGATGTCGATCTCGCATTCGATCTCATAGGCCTGGTCGCCATTGACGAAGATCAGCGGCGAACCGGTGCTGGGCGCCTCGCCCGCGCCCTTCAGGGTCAGCACGCCGCCTTCGCGCTTGATGCGGTCCTTCTCGCCCGGCTTGGGGTCGAAGAAGTTCCACTGCACGCCATACTTGTCAGTGCTGAAATCGTCCGACAGCGCCATGCCGTGGGGCCCGGCCTTGCCGCCTTTCGGCTTGGCCATCGGCTGGGCCAGATCGCCGCCGCCGATGTCGAACCAGCCGTCTGCGGTCCAGGTGACGGGCGCCAGCAGGGTCTGACGGCCCAGCGTATAGAAGCCGTTTTCATAGCCGTGATAGACGGTCCACCAGTCGCCGGCCGGGCCTTCGACCAGGGTGGCGTGACCGCGCGACCACCACTTTTCGGTGTTGTCGACGGTGCGGACCAGCGGGTTGCGCGGATGGTCCTCCCATGGACCGGCCAGCGATTTGGCGCGAGCCACGATCACCATGTGGCCGGTCGGCGGGCCCGCCGTGCCGCCCACGGCGGTGATCATGTAGTAGTAGTCGCCCTTCTTCATCACCTTGGGGCCCTCGGGCGAGAAGCCCTCGACGTCCCAGTCGTCGGGATAGCGCCAAGGATCATAGACGTGCTCGGGCTTGCCCACGGTCGACAGGCCATCCGGCGCCAGCTGGATGCGGTCGCCGCCCGACAGGAACAGCCAGCGCACGCCGGTCTCGTCGACGATGTGGCCAGGATCGATATAGCGCGGCAGCTTCAGGTCGATCGGCTCGGACCAGGGGCCCTCGATCTTGTCGGCCCAGATCACATAGCTGGTGTTGTTGTTCGGGAACTTGGCCGGGATGTAGATGTAGAAGCGGCCCTTGTGCTTGCAGATCTCCGGCGCCCAGACAGCACCGATATTGGTCGTCAGCGAGGCGACCACCGGCGCCCAGTTCACCAGATCCTTCGAATGCCAGATCAGCAGGCCCGGATAGGCGTCGAACGACGAGTGGGTCATGTAGTAGTCGTCGCCGTCCTTCAGGATCGACGGGTCCGGCCGGTCGCCGGCCAGGATCGGATTGAGGAAGGTCCCGTTCCCCAGGTCGGCCTTGCGCTGGCCCTCGACGCCCTTGGCCCAGGTCGGCGTTCCGGCAGGCGCGGGGCCAGGCAGGGTCCCCATCTGGGCGTGACCAGCGGCGGGAACGGCGGCGACGGCGGCTCCGGTCAGAAGCGAGCCCAGGGCTCCGCGTCGGCTGATCTGGACCATTTTCGTTTCCTTCCCAGGTGACTCAAACCGCGCGAACTGCGTCGCGTCGGCGGTGTTACCGGTCACTTAGCGGCAAGTTTCGACCGATGTCCACCGGTGTCATTCTGCTTTTCGAGGGACAACGCTGTCACCGGGGCGCCGCCTTGGGAAGGCTGATTACATACGAAAACGCCCGGGAGGCAAAACCTCCCGGGCGTCTTGTAAGGTCCTCCCCCCAGTGGGGGAGGTGTCGGCGCAGCCGACGGAAGGGGGAAGTATCGGCGCAGTCATTGCCGACTTCCCCCTCCGGCCCCCGATCAAGTTGGGGACCGCCTCCCCCTTCAGGGGGAGGATCGTCAGCCCTTCATGTCTTCCAGTTCCTTGCCGCGGGTTTCCTGGATCAGCTTCTGGACCAGGAAGAACGAGACCAGGGCGCTTACCGCATAGAAGCCGTAGGTCATCGGCAGGCTGATGGCCGCCAGGGCCGGGAAGCTGACCGAGATCAGGAAGTTGGCGATCCACTGGGCGAAGCCCGCAACGGCCAGGGCCGAACCGCGCATCTGGTTGGGGAACATCTCGCCCAGCATGACCCACATCACCGGGCCCCAGCTGAGGTTGAAGAACACCACGTACAGGTTGGCGGCGATCAGGGCGGTCAGGCCGACCTGGTCGCCGAGGGTCAGGGCGCCGTTGACCGTGGTGGCGGTCGAGAAGCACCAGGTCAGGACGCCCAGGGTCACGGCCATGCCAGCCGAGCCGATCAGCAGCAGGGGCTTGCGGCCGATCTTGTCGATCACGGCGATGGCGACCAGGCAGGCCAGGATCGACAGCGTGCCCGACAGGATGTTGATCTTCAGGGCGTCGTCTTCCGAGAAGCCGACCGACTGCCACAGCACCGAGCCGTAGTAGAAGACGATGTTGATGCCGACCAGTTGCTGGAACACGGCCAGCACCAGACCGGCCCACAGGATGGCGCGCACCTTGCGGGTGGCGGGGTCCAGCAGGTCGGAGAAGCTGGGCTTGTGATCGACGGCCAGCGAGGCGCGGATCTCGGCGACCTTGGCCGCGCCCGTGCCGGCCCCGAACAGGCGCGACAGGATCTTTTCGGCCTCGGCTTCCTTGCCCTTTGCCACCAGATAGCGCGGGCTTTCCGGGATGGTCAGCAGGGCGAAGAAGAAGATGCCGGCGGGGATCACCTGCATCCAGAACATCCAGCGCCAGGCGGGATAGCCCAGCCAGAACTCGGCGGTCGAGCTGCCGGCGGTGTTGGCCAGCACATAGTTGGCCACGAAGGCGCCGGTCAGGCCGGTGATGATCATGATCTGCTGCACCGACGACAGTCGGCCGCGGATATTGGCGGGCGTGACTTCCGAGATATAGACCGGGCACAGCACGCTGGCCGCGCCCACGCCCAGGCCGCCGATCAGGCGGAAGATGATGAACACCATCGAGCTGTCGGCCGCGCCGGTGCCGATGGCGCTGACCACGAACAGCAGGGCCGAGATGATCATCACGGTGCGGCGGCCCCACACGTCGGCCAGACGGCCGGCGGCGAAGGCGCCGATGGCGCAGCCGATCAGGATGGCGCCGACATTCAGGCCGGTGCCCAGCTTGCTGAGGTTGAAGGCGCTTTCCAGGCCTTCCTGCGTGCCGTTGATGACGCCGCTGTCATAGCCGAACATGAAGCCGCCGATCGTGGCGACGGCCACGATCGCCGCGACGAAGGCCATGTTGACCTTGCCGCCCTCGGCGCTCATGCCCGCGCTGGGTCCGGCGCTGGATACTGAAGCCATTGGTTTCCTCCCCATGGCCCGAAGGCCGCGTTTAATCCCTGAGCGTCCTTGCTGGACGGCTCGTTGCGGCGACCTTAGTGTTACCGGTATCAGCGCGCAAGCGGCGAGACGTGGCGGTTGTTTGGTCGTCTTCCGGCCCAGCGCATTCTATGTTAGCTAGAATTAGCTAATAGCGAGTCTGGTCATGCTTATAGTCAACATGCACGACGCCAAGTCGCAACTTTCGAAGTTGGTGGATGCCGTTGAGAGTGGCGAGACCGACGAGGTGGTGATCGCGCGCAATGGCCGGCCTGCCGCGCGATTGGTGCCGATGACCTTGGCGCGCCGGACGCCCGTGCGGATCGGCATCGCCAAGGGGTTGTTCGCCGCTCCGGCTGATCCGAACGCCCAGGACGCCGAAGTCGCGGCGCTGTTTCTGGATGCCAAGGATTGAGGCTGCTGCTCGACACCCACGTCGCGCTTTGGACCCTGACCGACGATCCGCGTCTGACGGAAGACGCGCGAACATTGATCCTCGATCCGGCCAACGAAGTCTGCGTCAGCGCCGTGACCTTGTGGGAGATCGCCATCAAGCATGGCCTGGGTCGCGCGGGTGCGGGCGCCATGCCGGTCTCCGCTCACGAAGCCCAGGTGCTGTTCGGCGCGGCCGGCTATTTGCTGATCCCGATCACGCCTGAGCAGGCGGTGATCGTCGAAACCCTGCCGAACATCCATGCCGATCCGTTCGACCGTCTGCTGGTCGCCCAGGGTCTGACCGAAGCCCTGGTGCTGGTGACGCACGACGCCGTGGTGGCGTCCTACAATACGCGGATCATCAAGATCTGACCCGCACCGGTCTGGGCGACCGTTGCGCGGAAAACGCAGGCCCGGCGCCAAGCAAAACATTGCTGAAAAGACATTTGATCCCGGTGTCGCGCCGGGCTCTACAGCAAAAGCGATCATGTATTTTACATGTGTAGTTGCTTGCGCGTCCGGCGGTCGGCCAGGCGCACCAATCCGGGGATGCGTCTTGCGCTTTAAACTCCTGCTCGCGGCGACCGCGATGATCCTGCCGGCCAGCCTGGCCATGGCCCAGACGCCGGCCCAGGCTCCCGCACCCAAGCCCGCCAAGCCGGCCGAGGCCGCAACGGCGGTTGAGGGTGTGACGGTGACCAGCGACGCCACCGCCATGCGCACCTCGATCGATCGCCGCAGCTACAGCGTCGCCAACGACCTGTCGGCGCGGACCGGCTCGATCAGCGACGCCCTGCGCAACATCCCTTCGGTCGAGGTGGATGTGCAGGGCAATGTCAGCCTGCGCGGCGATCCCAACGTCACGATCATGATCGACGGCAAGCCGTCTGGCATGTTCAACGGCGACGGCAAGGCCGACGCCCTGCAGCAGCTGCCCGCCGACCAGATCGACCGCGTCGAGGTCATGACCAATCCTTCAGCCGCTTTCCGACCGGATGGCTCGGCCGGGGTGATCAACCTGATCACCAAGAAGACCAGCAAGCCCGGAACCACCGGCTCGATCCGCGCCAACATCGGCCCGGATGGCCGTTACAACGGCGGGATCAGCGGTTCGCGCCGCGCCGGCAAGCTGACCCTGTCCGGCGACGCCGGCTATCGCTACGACAACCAGCAGTTCTCGCAGACCATCGACCGGGCCGTGCTCGACACGGCCAGCCAGACCTTCGTGGAAAGCCGCCAGACCGCGACGTTCAAGAACAAGGGCGGCGGGCTGAACCTGCGGGGCGGTCTCGACTACGATGTCGACAAGCAGAACCGCCTCAGCACCGAGATCCGCTATCGCGGCTTCAGCTTCGACACCGAAGGCGTCGAGACCTATGAGGGCGAAAACCTGGCTGGTGTGGTCGATCGCGCCTTCCGCCGCGCCACCACGGCCGATATGAGCCGCGAAAACGTCGCGGTCAGCGGCGACTGGCGCCGGCAGCTGAAGGGCGCCGAGCACGAGCTGACCGCCCATGTCGAATACGAGGTCACCGACTTCTCGCGCGACTCCCGCGCCTTCGCCGACAACACGCCGGGCGTCGATGAGTACGAGGCCTATGGCTTCGGCTCCGACCAGACCCGCGCCAATTTCAAGCTCGACTACACCAAGCCTCTGCCGGGCGACTCCAAGCTGAAGGCCGGTGTCGATCTGGAGGCGGTTCGCAACGACTATGACAATTACGGCGCGCGCGGCCTGACGCCCGATGGCCTGATCGTCGACCCCAACCGCACCAACCGCTTCCTCTATGACCAGGACGTCTATGCGGCCTATCTGACCTATGAGAAGCCGTTCGGCGATTTCACGGTGCAGGGCGGATTGCGCCTGGAGCAGGTGGAGATCAAGACCGATCAGGTCACGGCCAATCTGAAGGGCGCGAACGACTATTTCCGCGCCTATCCCAGCCTGCACATGGGCTACAAGCTCAGCGAAGCCCAGACGCTGAGCGCCAATTACAGCCACCGCGTCCAGCGTCCGCAGCCGCAGGACCTCAACCCCTATCCGGTCTACCAGGACCCCCGGAACTATTTCGCGGGCAACCCCAATCTTGAGCCGCAGGAAACCCACTCCTACGAGCTGGGCTATCAGTACCGGAAGGGCCCGGCCTCGTATCTGGCCACCGCCTATTTCCGCCAGAGCTCCAAGGCCGTCACCAGCGTCACCCGCGACATCGGCGGCGGGGTGCTGCTGACTACCCGTGAGAACCTGGGCGAAAGCCGCAATGGCGGTCTGGAGCTGGTGGCCAATGGCCGGCTGACGCCCAAGATCACCTACAATGTCAGCGCCAACGCCTTCTGGAACGAGATCGAGGCCCAGGCCCTGGGCTTTACCGGCACGCGGTCGGGCACGACAGTGTCGGGCCGGGCCAACGTCAACTGGCAGGTCACGCCCAAGGACTTCGTCCAGGTCAACGCCTTCACCTCGGGCAAGCAGCTGACCCCTCAAGGTTCGCGTTCGGCGATGCAGATGGTCAATCTGGGCTATCGGCGGAAGATGAACGACAAGCTGTCCTTCGTGGTGACGGCCCAGGACGTGCTCGACACCTTCAAGAACGACACGGTCATCGACACCCCGTTGCTGCGCGACCGCACCGAGCGCCGGCCCAAGGTGCGCGCGGTGTTCATCGGCTTCACCTACCTGTTCGGCGGCGGCAAGCAGCGCGAGCCTGGCTTCGACTTTGGCGGCGCGCAGGTGGGTGGCTAGGGCGCCGGCCGGCCAGACAACGGGCGATATCGTCCGCGCCCGGAAACCGTTAGGTCAGTGATGGGTGGACGATGAGTCGATAGCGATCTCATCGGGCTTGTGAGGGCGTGATGTCGAAGTTTCTGGGTCTGATCGTGGCGCTGGTGCTGTCCGGCGCGCCGGGCCTTGCCCTGGCGCAGGCGCCCGCGAAACCTCCTGTCTCGGCGGCGGTCAAAACCATCCACGAGGAAGGCTTCGTCCGCATCGGCGGGATCGAGCAGTGGGTCACCCTCCACGGCCAGGACCGCACCAAGCCTGTGATCCTGATGGCGCACGGCGGTCCGGGCAATCCGATGACGCCCTACGCCAACCCCTACTTCAAGGCGTGGGAGAAGGACTTCGTCATCGCCCAGTGGGACCAGCGCGGCGCGGGCATGACCTATGGCCGTAACCCGCCCGCCGAGGGCGAGCCTCTCACCGTCGAGACGCTGCGCGATGACGGGATTGAGGTGGCCAACCATGTCCGCCAGCGTCTGGGCCAGCAAAAGCTGATCCTGATGGGCGGGTCGTGGAGTTCTATCCTAGGGACGCACATGGCCAAGGCTCGGCCCGACCTGTTTCATGCCTATATCGGCTCGTCGCATCTGGCGCGCTCGGCCGACAATCTGAAGGCCAGCTACGAGCGCACCCTGGGCCTGGCGCGCGCCGCCGAAGATCAGGACGCGATCGGCAAGCTGGAGACGATTGGCCCGCCACCCTGGATCAATCCGCGCAACTTCGGGATTATTCGCCGCATCACGCGCAAGTACGAGGCGGCCCGGATCGACCCCGCGCCGGCCGAATGGATGGAGCGCGCCCCCGCCTACGCCACGCCCAAGGCCCTGGCCGACTATGAGGGCGGCGAGGACTATTCCTATATCGAGTTTGTCGGCATGACCGGCGAGGGCATGTATTCGAAGACCGACCTCTACGCCCTGGGGCCAAAGTTCGCCCTGCCGGTCTATGTCATCCTGGGCGAGCAGGACCTGGTCTCGACGCCCGAGGTGGCCCGGGCCTGGTTCGACACGATCCAGGCGCCCGACAAGGCCTTTGTGCTGCTGCCCCGCACCGGCCACGACCCCAACCCCGCCATGGCGGCGGCCCAGCTGGAAGTCCTGAGGAGCAGGGTGCTGCCCCGCATCGGCAAAACGAACTGAAGGGCCGTCAGGGCGCGATCGCCGCCCCTTCGTCGCCCTTCAGTTCCAGCCAGTCGGTGAAGGGCTGGCGGTAGGCCAGGTCGAAGACCTCGGCCTGCAGCTTGAAGGGCAGGCTGGCCTCGCTGTTCCACAGCATCACCACGCCGGTCCTGGCCGCCGGGTCGAACATCATGGTCGAGCGATAGCCGGTCACGGCGCCGCTGTGGCCGACCAGGCGGTGGCCCTTGTAGGTGAAGCTGCGCATGCCCAGGCCATAGCCCGGGCGTTCCAGCGAGCGGCCCAGCGGGGAATTGCCATAGGGACGGCCGGTATTGACGCGGGAACGCTGGATATCGGCCACCAGTCCCGCTGGCAGAACGGCCGGCGCCAGGCCCATCTGGGCCTGCATCCAGCGCGCCAGATCCAGGATGTTAGAATTGACCCCCGCCGCCGCCGGCACCCGATAATAGGCGTCGACCAGCGTCGCCGGGCGACCGCCGCGCGACGGCCGCGCCCAGTGCCTGGCCGACTGCAGGCTCTCCATGCCCAGGGTGGTGCTGGTCATGCCCAGGGGCAGGAACAGGCGCTGGCGCACTTCCTCGGCATAGGGCTGGCGAGTGGCGGTCTCAATGACCTCGCGGATCGTGTCATAGGCGATGTTCTGATAGCTGTAGCAGGCGCCGGGCGGGCACAGCAGCGGCACCGCCGCCAGGCTCTCGCGGATCAGTCTGGGGTCGCGTCCGCCCTCCAGCCAGCCGTCATAGGCGTTCTTGGGCAGGCCCGTGCGCTGGGCCAGCAGGTCCTCGACCGTCAGGGTGCGCTGGGCGTCGTTTGGCAGGCGAAGGCTGGTGCCGAACTTGCCCAGCGGGTCGGTCAGCGACAGCACCCCGTCCTGGGCCAGCTGGGCGCTGAGCGTGCCGGCCACGGTCTTGGACAGCGAAGCCCAGCGGAAGATGGTCTCGGCTTTGACCGGCTCGCCCCCCTCGGGCGCGGTGCGGCCATAGCCCTTGACGAACGCGAGGCGGCCGTCCTCGACCACGGCGATGGCCAGGCCCTGCATGGTCTTGTCGGCCATCATCGCCTGGATGCGGGCGTCCAGAACGCGATAGTCGATCTGGCCGCGCGAGGTCTCGGGCGCCACAAGTGGGGCGAGGGCGGGAGGGGCCGCCGAAACCGCAGCCGTCTGTTCCGGCTTTTTCGGCGCGACGCAGCGAGACACCGTCAGGCCAGCCGCACCGACCGCCGCCACCACAGCGACGACCGCAGCCGCCGTCCGCCAGCGCGGCCGACGCCGAAACGCGTAGGTGTTTACCCGGGTCCTGTAGAACTTGGTCAGCCGTCTGCCCGCCGAATCGCGCGGCCTCAACACCGCATCGTGGAGACTTCCACCTACCCCTTTGCTGCGGCGAGACAAAGGCCGCCGCCGCAAATCAAAAGGCCTCCGGATCGCTCCGGAGGCCTGATGATGATCAGTGGTTGTGGCGCGGCAGCTTGGCCGCCAGATCCTGGTATTTGACCGCAAACTCCAGCACCCCGCCGGTCTCCAGCTGGCCCGTATGGGCGCGGTAGATTTCCTGCCAGGGGGTCATGGTTTCCGGCACGGGCGGCAGGCCTTCCTTGCGGCGTTCGGCGATGGTCGCCTCGTCCAACAGGGCGTCGCAGCGGCCGGTATTGAGGTCGATGCGGATGGTGTCGCCGGTGCGCAGCCACGACAGCCCGCCGCCGATGGCGCTTTCGGGCGAGGCGTTGAGGATCGAGGGGCTGTCGGCGGTGCCCGACTGGCGGCCGTCGCCCAGGGTCGGCAGGCTCATGATGCCGCGCTTCAGCAGGGCGTCCGGCGGCTGCATGTTGACGACTTCCGCCGAACCCGGCCAGCCGATGGGACCGGCTCCGCGGATCACCAGGATGCAGTGCTCGTCGATGTTCAGGGCCGGATCGTTGATGCGGGCGTGATAGTCGCCGGAGCCGTCGAACACGATGGCGCGGGCCTCGAAGATGTCTTCCTTGCCCGGATCGCTCAGATAGCGGGCCCGGAAGTCGGCGCCGATGACGCTGGACTTCATGATCGCGAAATCGAACAGGTTGCCCTTCAGCACCAGGAAGCCGGCCTTTTCGGCCAGCGGCTGGGCGTAGGGGAAGATCACCTCGCGATCCTTGGTTTCGCGGCCTTCGAGGTTTTCGGCCATGGTCTTGCCGGTGACGGTCAGCGCGTCGCCATGCAGGCGGCCCTGCTGCAGCAGCTCCCAAAGCACGGCGGGGGCGCCGCCGGCCCGGTGGAAGCGCTCGCCCAGATACTTGCCGGCCGGCTGCATGTTGACGATCAGCGGGATGTCATAGGCAGCGCGCCAGTCGTCGGCAGTGATCTCCAGGCCCGCATGACGCGCCATGGCGGCGATGTGCGGCTGGGCGTTAGTCGAGCCGCCGGCCGCCGCTACCAGGGCGATGGCGTTCTCGAACGCCTTCTGGGTCAGGATGTCCTTGGGCTTGATGTCTTCATAGGCCAGGTCGACGATCCGCTGGCCCGTGCGATAGGCCATCTGGCCGCGCTCGCGATAGGGGGCCGGGATGGCCGCGCAGCCGGTCAGGGACAGGCCCAGGGCCTCGGCCACGGCGTTCATGGTCGAGGCCGTGCCCATGGTGTTGCAGTGGCCGGCCGAGGGGGCGCTGTCGGCGGCCCGCTGGATGAACTCTTCCTCGTTGATCTCGCCGGCCGCCAGCTTGCGGCGCGAGCGCCAGATCACCGTGCCCGAGCCGACCAGTTCGCCGTCATGCCAGCCGTCCAGCATCGGCCCGCCCGACAGGACGATGGCCGGGATGTTGACCGTGGTGGCGGCCATGATGCCGGCCGGGGTGGTTTTGTCGCATCCGGTGGTCAGCACCACGGCGTCGATGGGATAGCCGTGCAGGGTCTCGACCAGGCCGAGGTACGAGAGGTTGCGATCCAGCGCCGCCGTCGGGCGACGGCAGTTCTCGAAGATCGGGTGGACCGGGAACTCCATCGGAATGCCGCCGGCGTCGCGGATGCCGTCGCGCACGCGGGTCACCAGGTCCAGATGGATGCGGTTGCACGGCGAGATGTCGCTGCCGGTCTGGGCGATGCCGATGATCGGCTTGCCGCTGCGCAGCTCCTCGGGCGTGATCCCGTAGTTCATGAACCGCTCCAGATAGAGGGCGGTCATGTCGATATGGTCGGGATTGTCGAACCAGTCGCGCGAGCGGAACCGGCGGGGCGTGCGGTTAGGGGCGGTCAAGGCGCACCTCGTACTGGGGCTGGCCGGCGACATCGACATCGACGGCGAACAGGCCGCCGGCTTCGGGCCAGGCGGCGAGGGTCTCGTCGCTAAGGCCCTTGCGGGCGGTGGTGAAATAGAGGGTCTTCAGACGCGGGCCGCCAAA
>NCEV01000161.1 GCA_002280875.1 Caulobacter sp. 32-67-35
GCGCCGCCGGCCGACGGTTCGACCGTCAGTTCGACCCCGTCCTTGACCGGCTTGGCGCCCGTGACCTTGGCGCCCAGTTTGAAGACCATGCCCTGTTTGGTCAGGGTGCGCTGGAAGGCGGTGGCGACCTCGGTGTCCATGCCGGGGGTGATCCGGTCCAGGAATTCGACCACCGTCACCTCGGCGCCCAGGCGGCGCCAGACCGAACCCAGCTCCAGGCCGATGATGCCGGCGCCGATGACGATCAGCTTCTTCGGCACGGCCGGAAGGGACAGGGCGCCGGTGGAATCGATCACCTTGCCCGCCTCGAAGGCGACGCCCGGCAGGGGGGTGGGCTCCGAGCCGGTGGCGATGACGATGTTCCTGGCCTCAAGCGTCTGGACCGAACCGTCGGCGGCGGTCACCTCGACCTTGCCTTTGGCGACGATCTTGCCGCGGCCCTTGATCCAGTCGGCCTTGTTCTTCTTGAACAGGAACTCGATCCCCTTGGTCAGGGCGGTGACGCTGTCGTCTTTGGCCTTGTGCATCTGGCCCAGGTTCAGCTTGGGCTGGACCTCGATGCCGATCTTGGCGAACTCGCTGTTGGCGGCGTCGAACATTTCCGAGGCGTGGAGCAGGGCCTTGGACGGCATGCAGCCGACGTTCAGGCAGGTGCCCCCCAGGGTGGCGCGCATCTCGACGCAGGCGACCTTCAGGCCCAGCTGGCCGGCGCGGATCGCGGCGTTATAGCCGCCGGGCCCTCCGCCGATGATGACGCGGACACTAGCGCCGACCCCGCAGGGGTCAACCGCCGGGCGACATATGGGACGCCGGAATCGACCTTTGCAGGGGTAGGAAGCCGTCAGGAGACGATTTCAGGCGCCGGTTCGTCCGTCTGGCCCGTATTTTCGCTCGCGTCCGCGTCCTGCTGCTCCGCGCGGGGCAGGGTGACGGAGACCTCCGCCCCTTCGCCCGGCGTGCTGTCGATCGCCAGGGCGCCCGAGGACTGGCGCGCAAAGGCGAAGGCCTGCGACAGGCCCAGGCCGGCCGCGTCCGGCCGGGTGGTGAAGAAGGGCTCGGCCGCGCGGCGCAGGGTGTCGGCGTCCATGCCGGGGCCGGAATCGCGCACGCTCAGTCTCAGGCTGTCGTCGGCCATCACCGCCAGCCGCACCGCGACCGACCCGACGCCGTTCGACGCCTCGACCGCGTTTCGCGTCAGGGCCAGCACCGCCGCCTCGAAGGCCGCCGGATCGATCCGGGCGAAGGCCGGTTGGGCCGGGGTTTCGATCATCAGGTCGATCGACGGCCCCGACAGCAGACGCAGCTTGGTCTCCAGGCCCGCCAGGAAGATCCCGACGTCCAGCCGCTGAAGATTGGTGCGGTCCTCGTCCTGCGAGAAGGCGCTGAGGCGGCGGGTCAGGCGTTCGCCGCGCTGACCGGCGGCCAGGGCCGCCTGGCCCAGGCGGCGGATGCGCTCGGGCTCGTCGGCATGGCGCAGCATCATGTCCAGGGCCGAGGTCATGACCCCCAGAAGGGCGTTGAAATCATGGGTCACGCCGCCGGCCAGACGGCCGACATTGGCCATGCGCCGTTCGGCCTCCAGCTCGGCGCGAACCGCCTG
>NCEV01000162.1 GCA_002280875.1 Caulobacter sp. 32-67-35
GTGATGAGCGACCTCAACACAGCCAGCCCCACCGACATCGCCGCCGCGGGCGTAAGCTCCGCGCTCGCCCGCGCGATCGCGCTTTGGCAGCCGTATCGCTGCTGGGACGACCTTTTGCTGGTCAGTGAGATCGACGAGATTGTCATCGACCAGCTGCGCCAAGGCGGCTTTGAAATCGGCAAACCCAATGACGCTGCCTGGGTCGTGCCAAAGCCCTTCAAGCTCTCCGCCGCTTAGCGCATTGTCCGCGACCGCCAGCGTGAGCGCAGGATTTTCGCCTCACGGACTTGCCTTCCCTTGTTGTGATGACACCATGGGTCGGTCGCCAAGGAGCTTCGTTGTGACCCAAGCCCGCTTCGACGCTCAGGTTCTGAAGATCGCCGCTCTGGTGGGTGGATCGCTTTCGGTTGCTCGCTTCCTGTTCCAGGACCTTTCAAGCGAAGCGGCGTTCTGCGCTTCGCGCCATAGGATCGCGTTCTGTAGAGCGCTCGACGCCGCGGTCGAGGCCTTTGCGGTCGAATACCTGCGCTCGGCCGACGCAGCCCAGGCGCACAACGCCGCGTGCGCCAGGCTCGAGGCCATGGCGATCTTGAGGAAGAGCGCCCACTAGTCTGTCGACAGAGACTGCGCTAGCTCAGCCGAGTCTCTGGAGAGACAAAGCCCACTTAAGGAAGAAGAGTCCGTGACCAACGACGCCCCGGCGACAGGACCCCACCATGTCGATCTGCACGTCGGCGCGCTCATCAGAGCCCGACGAAAGGCGCTCGGCATTTCACAGTCGGAACTGGCGGATTCGCTCGGGCTGACTTTTCAGCAGGTGCAAAAGTATGAGCGCGGCTCAAATCGCGTGAGCTCCTCCAAGCTGTATGAAATCGCCCTAAAGCTCGACACGCCCTTGGCCTCCTTCTTTGAAGGCCTTGAGGCCTCAGACAGCACGGGCTCAATCGCCGGCGGCCTGACAGGGTTTCTAAATCAGCGCGGCGCCCACGAACTTGTGGCGGCTTTCACGGCCATGTCACCCGCGTTGCGGCGTCAGCTGGTTAGCTTGGCTGAAGCCATGGCCGGCGACGACGCGTAGTCAGCAGAAGTTGCGGCTGCGCTGGGCCCAAGCCATGTCGCCTTGGTCGCCCGAGCGCGTTTGAAGGGTCTGGAGCACGTCGCCCAGATCATGGACCTTGTAAGCGACTAGGTGAACGACGTCGCCCTCGCGCTGAATACGGCCATCGACGCCCAGCAGGCTGGCGCCCAGGATCACGCGCCGCTGCTTTTCATAGAGCGTGGGCCAGATGACGAGATTGGCCACGCCGCTCTCGTCCTCGATGGTGATGAACATCACGCCCTTGGCCGAGCCCGGCCGCTGGCGCACCAGCACCAGGCCGGCGGTCTGGATGAAATTGCCATCGCGCCCTTCGCTGACCGCGCGGCAAGGCTTGCGACGCTGACGGGTCAGGTCTTCGCGCAAAAGCGCCAGCGGGTGGCGGCGTAGCGACAGACC
>NCEV01000127.1 GCA_002280875.1 Caulobacter sp. 32-67-35
CCAGGCGTTCGAGCCCAAGCTGATCGAGGGCAAGGCCATCCAGCTGCACCCGCTGGTCTGCGCCGCCTTCAACGCCGACTTCGACGGCGACCAGATGGCTGTCCACGTGCCGCTGTCGCTGGAGGCGCAACTCGAAGCGCGCGTCCTGATGATGTCGACCAACAACATCCTGTCGCCCGCCAACGGTCGCCCGATCATCGTGCCGTCGCAGGACATCGTCCTGGGTCTGTACTATCTGTCGGTCGCCCGCGACGGTGAGCCGGGTGAAGGCAAGATCTTCGCTGACCTCGGCGAAATCGAAGCCGCCATGGACGCCGGCGTCGTCAGCCTGCACGCCAAGATCAAGTCGCGCTTCACCGAAGTGGACAATGATGGCGTGGCCCGTCGCCGCGTGATCGACACCACCCCGGGCCGGATGAAGATCGCCGCCCTGCTGCCGCGTCACCCGCAGGTGGGTCACCGCCTGATCGAAAAGGCCCTGACCAAGAAGGAAATCGGCAATCTGATCGACATCGTCTACCGCCACTGCGGTCAGAAGGCGACGGTCATCTTTGCCGACCAGATCATGGGTCTGGGCTTCAAGGAAGCGGCCAAGGCCGGCATCTCCTTCGGCAAGGACGACATCATCATCCCGCAGCGGAAAGAGGCGATCGTCGCCGAAACCCGCACGCTGGCTGAAGAATATGAGCAGCAGTACGCCGACGGCCTGATCACCAAGGGTGAGAAGTACAACAAGGTCGTTGACGCCTGGGCCAAGGCCACCGATCGCGTCGCCGACGAGATGCTCGGGTTACCTGACGCGTCGTCTGGTCGACGTGGCGCAGGACTGCATCATCGTCGAGGAAGACTGCGGCACCACGCGGGGCATCACCCTGCGCGCCGTGGTCGAGGGCGGCGACGTCCTCGTCTCGCTGGGCATGCGCGTCCTGGGCCGCTTCTCGGCCGAGGACATCAAGGATCCGGCGACCGGCGAACTGGTCGTTCCCGCCGACACCTATCTCGACGAGAACATGGCTGACGCCATTGAAGCCGCTGCCGTGCAGTCGGTGAAGGTGCGTTCGGTCCTGACCTGTGAAGCCAAGGTCGGCGTCTGCGGCGCCTGCTATGGTCGCGACCTGGCCCGGGGCACCCCGGTCAACATCGGTGAAGCGGTCGGCGTCATCGCCGCCCAATCCATCGGTGAGCCGGGCACCCAGCTGACGATGCGAACCTTCCACATCGGCGGCACCGCCCAGGTGGCCGAGCAGTCGTTCTTCGAAAGCAGCAACGACGGTACGGTCCGCGTCACCGGCGCCACGGTTACGGGCGCTGACGGCTTCCTGGTCGTCATGAGCCGCAACACGGCCGTGAGCGTCCTGGTCGACGGCAAGGAACGCGAGAACTACAAGCCGCCTTACGGCGCGCGCCTGAAGATCAAGGACGGCGAGAAGGTCAAGCGCGGTCAGCGTCTGGCCGATTGGGACCCCTACACCACCCCGATCATCACCGAAGTGGCCGGCAAGATCCGCGCCGAAGATCTGGTGGACGGCTTCTCCGTCCGCGAGGAAACCGACGAAGCCACCGGTATCGCGCAGCGCGTGATCGCCGACTGGCGGACCTCGGCCCGCGCTTCGGACCTGCGTCCGGCCATGGGCGTTCTGGCTGAAGACGGCTCCTATGTCCGCCTCGCCAACGGCGGCGAGGCTCGCTACCTGATGTCGGTCGGCGCCATTCTCTCGGTGGCCGATGGCGACATGGTCAAGCCGGGCGAGGTTATCGCGCGGATCCCGACCGAAGGCGCCAAGACCCGCGACATCACCGGCGGTCTGCCGCGCGTCGCCGAACTCTTCGAAGCCCGCCGTCCCAAGGACTGCGCGGTCATCGCGGAAATGGACGGTCGCGTCGAATTCGGCAAGGATTACAAGAACAAGCGCCGTATCAAGATCACCCCGGAAGTCGACGCTGACGGCAACCAGGGCGAGCCGGTCGAGTTCCTGATCCCCAAGGGCAAGCACATCGCGGTGCACGATGGCGATTTCATCGCGCGCGGCGAATACATCATCGACGGCAACCCGGATCCGCACGACATCCTGCGCATCCTGGGCGTCGAGGCCCTGGCCAACTTCCTCGTGGACGAAATCCAGGAGGTCTATCGACTGCAGGGCGTGCCGATCAACGACAAGCACATTGAGACGATCGTTCGTCAGATGCTGCAGAAGGTCGAGATCCTCGAGCCGGGCGACACGGGTCTGATCAAGGGCGATCACCTGGACAAGCCCGAGTTCTACATCGAGCAGGACCGCGCGGTTGCGCGTGGCGGCCGTCCGGCCACCACCCAGCCCGTGCTGCTCGGTATCACCAAGGCGAGCTTGCAGACCAAGAGCTTCATCTCGGCCGCGTCGTTCCAGGAAACGACCCGCGTCCTGACCGAAGCCTCGGTGCACGGCAAGACCGACACCCTGGAAGGCCTGAAGGAAAACGTCATCGTGGGTCGTCTGATCCCCGCCGGTACGGGTTCCTAGCTGGCCCAGCAACGCGAAGACGCGATGGAACCTCTGCCCGAGGCCATCGCCCTTGCGGACGCCGAATAGGCGTAAGCGATCTTCAGGAGGTCTGACGCCAACCGGCGTTCAGGCTTCCAGGGATGGTTGACGCCGTCTTCGGGATCGAAAGAATGAGAAAGGCCCGGGACCAATCCCGGGCCTTTTTCGTTTCCCTGGAACGTTCATCAGGGGCGGCAATCTGGGAAGCGCGTATGGGCCTGAACACAGACACCGCCGCCAAGCTGCGCAAGCTCGCGGCGGACGAGAGCCTGTCGGACACTGCGCTGCTGAACCGCTCGCTCATGCTGTCTGTGAAATGGATCACGCAGCTGTGGGTCAACACCCTCGTCAATGAGAGCGTGGCGATCCGGGCCGGTGTCTTCGAAGGCATGAAATACGTGGTCAACGCCGCCGAGGGCGCCCTGCTGCCGCGCCTGGTGGGAACCTATGAACGCGAACTGGCCCCGCATCTGCGGGCGTTCGCCGAGGAGGGCCTGGACCATGTCGTCGATATCGGGTGCGCAGAGGGCTATTATGCGGTGGGCCTGGCCCGGTTGATGCCAACAACCACCATCAATGCCTTCGACATCGACGAGACCGCGCGCCGGCGCTGCGGCATCCTAGCCAGGGCCAATGACGTCGCCGATCGGGTGCTGATCGGCGAAGCGTTTCACGGCGAGGACTTCGAACGTTTTCGGGGCTCCAAGGTGCTGGTGTTCATCGACGCCGAAGGTTTCGAGGACGACATCCTGCGGCCGGACCTTTACCCCGCCTTGACCGGCTTCAACCTGATTGTCGAGACTCACCCCTTGATGCGTCCCGGCGTGACCGAGCGCCTGATCGAGCGGTTCTCGCCGACCCACGACATCGTCCAGATCGATCAGGGGATCGAGAAGGCCGACATGCCTGACGTGCTGGCCAAAAGCAGCCACCTGGAAATGGTGTTGGCGACCTGGGAATGGCGCGCCCGGCCGACGCCATGGCTGGCAATGCGACCCAAGAGCCGCGCCTCCGGGGCGTGACATTACGTCCCAGTTTCGAAACCCCCGCCATTTCCGGGTGTTAAGCGGTACTTCACGTAAGGTGAAGCATGATGGGCGCTCACGCTCTCCGAAGAGTAACCATGCGCCTGGACATTTCCACCAAGGTCAGCCTGACCATCGCTACCGCGTTTCTGGTGATGACCGCCGCCGTTCTGGCCATCGTCGCCAGCGGATCGCTCGGCTTTGCCAAGCAGCAGGCGGCGGCCCAGCAGGAAGCCAGCATGCGGGTGGCCTGGGACGTCATCGGCAAGCAGGGCGGCGCCTTCCGGCGCGAGGGCGACCAGCTGATGGTCGGCGATCAGGTCCTGAATGGCGACTTCTCCGGCGTCGACCGCGTCAAGGCCCTGGTCGGCGGCACAGCCACCGTCTTCATGGGCGACACCCGGATTACCACCAATGTCACCAAGCCCGACGGCAGTCGCGCCGTCGGCACGCCCCTGGCCAAGGGCAAGGTCCATGACGCCGTGCTGGGCCGCGGCGAGTCCTATCGCGGCGAGGCCAAGATCCTGGATCGGCCGTTCTTCGTCGCCTATGACCCCATCAAGGACGCCAGCGGTCAGGTGATCGGCATTCTCTATGTGGGCGTGCCCCAGGCCGACTACTTCCAGCCTGTATATCGTCAACTGGGCTTCCTGGCGGCGGCCTGCCTGCTGCTGGGCGCGGCCGGAGCCGGCGCCTCGGTGCTGATGGTGCGCGGTCAGCTGAAGCCCCTGTCAGCCCTGCGCGACGCCATGAGCCGTGTCATGGCCGGTGATCTGACCGTCAGCCTGGGCTTTGCCGGCCGGCGCGACGATATCGGCCTGATGGCTGACGCGGTGCACGCCTTCCGCGACGACGCCCGCGAGAAACTGGCCATCAAGGCCCAGTCGGACGCCCGCGACGGCCAGGCCGAAGCCGAGCGCCGCGCCACCCAGGATCGTGACGCCCGCCAGGCCGCCGCACAGACGCTGGTGGTCTCAAGTCTCGCCCAGGGTCTGGAGCGCCTGTCCAATGGCGACCTGACCGTTCGCCTGGAGACTCCGTTCGCCGCCGACTACGAGGGCCTGCGCGCCGATTTCAACCAGACCGTGGCCCGCCTTGAGGACGCCCTGGGCGCCGTGGTCGACGCGGTAGGGGGCCTCAATGCCGGCGCCGGCGGCATCGCCTCGGAGGCCGTCGACCTGTCGCGACGCACCGAGCAGCAGGCCGCCAGCCTGGAGGAAACCGCCGCCGCCCTCGATGAGATCACCGCCACGGTCCGCCGCACCGCCGACGGCGCGCGTGGCGCTCGCGAGGCCGTACGCGAAGCCCAGGCCGAAGCTGACCGATCGCGCCAGGTGGTGGGCGATACTGTCCAGGCGATCAGCGGCATCGAGGCCTCCGCTGGTCAGGTGGCCCAGATCATCGGCGTCATTGACGAGATCGCCTTCCAGACGAACCTCCTGGCCCTCAATGCCGGCGTCGAAGCCGCCCGGGCCGGAGAGGCCGGTCGCGGTTTCGCGGTCGTCGCCCAGGAAGTGCGGGCCCTCGCCCAGCGCTCGGCCGACGCCGCCAAGGAGATCAAGGTCCACATCGGCGACTCCAACCGCCAGGTCGAGGCCGGCGTGAAACTGGTCGGCCGTACGGGCGAGGCCCTGCAGCGCATCGCCGCCCAGGTCTCGGCCATCGACGGCATCATCTCGGAGATCGCCGCCAGCGCCCAGGAACAGGCCGCGGGCCTCTCGCAGGTCAATACCGCCGTCAACCAGATGGACCAGGGCACGCAGCAGAACGCCGCCATGGTCAATCGCTCGGCCGAGGCCAGCCGAGACCTGGTGTCCGAGGCCGACGGTCTGGCGGGTCTGGTCGGCCGCTTCCGCATCGGCGACGGATCGAGCGCGGCGCGTCACGCAGCCTAGGGCTTGATGCCCAGGCTCTGATCGGACTTCTGGCGGCCCAACCCGTCGGTGTCACCCATCACGAACGGGATGTCCTTGGCCTGGCCGGGGCCGTCCCGGCTGCGGTGATCAACGCCCGGACCCATGGGCGTGGCCATGTAGCGTCGATTGGCCTCCTGACGCGCGGCCTGACTGGCGAAGCCGGCTGTTGCGCCGGCGCTGAGCGGGGCATTGGCGTAGACCGGCGCCGTGCGAGCGGCCTCGCCCCAGCGCTGGTGACAGCGCTCCAGCTCCCGCCGGTTCAGGCCCACCGCCGCCGCATTGGCGCAGCCGACGCCGCTACCCCGCAGGGCGGCGCGCAGATCACCCCTGGGACCTTCAGGCAGGGGCGCGGGGTGCAGGCCGGTTCCACGCGGCGGCGCGGCGGATCGTCCCGGCATGAGCAGCGGGGCCACCGGAGAGCGGAAGATGGCCCGGGGCGTCCTGGGCTGGATCTGGCTGGGCGCCGCGCTGGCGGCCAGGGCGTCAGCCCGAGGTTCTGATATCCGGTCGATCCGCTCCAGGGTCACCGTCAGGGCGTTCTCGTCATTGGAGCGGTCGGGAAAGGCCTCGATTCGGGGAAAGACCAGCAGGGCCAGCACCAGCCCATGCGCGGCGAGGGAGCCCAACAGAACGGCGCTTCGTCGTAACGGGTTGGAACGCGCCGTGGACAGGGTCACCGATCACTCGACAAAAAGGCGGGCAGGCCGCCAAGGTCACCACCGTAAGTGGCGAAAGCGTGGCCTTTAAGGCCGCGTTAACCGGCGCAATCACCGGCGTTGACGCGGATCGACTTCGCGAGTAAATACCGCGCTCTTTCGAGGTGGGCCTTGCGCCTGTCCTGTTAAGCGCCCGTCCCCTACCGACGGATAGCCCGCCGGAACGCTTCACCGCGTCCCGGCGAGTTTCGTGTTTATCAGGTCTCCAGCCGGAACCCCGCAAGCCGGAATAATGATCAGGACCTGAAGCGCCCCGGCCGAAAGGCACACGCTTCCATCAGAGCAGAGACTTAATGCCTACCGTCAACCAGCTCATCCGCAAACCGCGCCAGCCTAAGCCGGTCCGGAACAAGGTGCCGGCCCTCAAGGGCTGTCCCCAACGCCGTGGTGTTTGCACCCGCGTCTATACGACGACCCCGAAGAAGCCCAACTCGGCTCTGCGTAAGGTCGCCAAGGTCCGTCTGACCACCGGCATTGAAGCCGTTTGCTACATCCCGGGCGAAGGCCACAACCTGCAGGAGCACTCGGTGGTGCTCATCCGCGGCGGCCGCGTCAAGGATTTGCCCGGCGTCCGCTATCACATCCTGCGCGGCCCCGCCGCCGTCGCGCCGAGAAACGCCAAGTCCTGCCGGATCCCAAGTTTGGAGATCTGATCGTTACGAAGTTCATGAACTACGTGATGTACGAGGGCAAAAAAGCCGTCGCCGAAAACATCATCTATGGTGCTTTCGACATCCTGGAAAACAAGCGCAAGGACCAAGGTCCGCTTGAGACCTTCCACTCCGCCCTGGACAACGTCGCCCCGGCGATCGAAGTCCGGTCGCGTCGCGTTGGCGGCGCCACCTATCAGGTGCCGGTTGAAGTTCGTCCGGACCGTCGTCGCGCCCTGGCCATCCGCTGGCTGGTGACCGCAGCGCGCAAGCGCGGCGAGAACACCATGACCGAAAAGCTGGCTGGTGAACTGCTCGACGCTTCCAACAACCGCGGCACCGCGGTGAAGAAGCGCGAAGACACCCACAAGATGGCTGAAGCCAACCGGGCGTTCTCGCACTACCGCTGGTAACCTTTCTTACCAGCACTCTTTCAGGCGCGGGCGGTTTGCGATAAACCGCCCGCGCCGCACGTTTAATGTCCCTGCCGCAAGGCAGCGCTACGCAGAGCTCCATCATGGCCCGCCAGCATAAAATCGAAGACTACCGTAACTTCGGCATCATGGCGCACATCGACGCCGGGAAGACGACGACGACCGAGCGCATCCTGTATTACACGGGTAAGTCGCACAAGATCGGCGAAGTCCACGACGGCGCCGCCACCATGGACTGGATGGAGCAGGAGCAGGAGCGCGGCATCACCATCACGTCGGCCGCGACGACCGCTTACTGGCGCGAAAAGCGCCTGAACATCATCGACACCCCCGGCCACGTTGACTTCACGATTGAAGTCGAGCGTTCGCTCCGCGTGCTCGACGGCGCCGTGACGGTGCTGGACGGCAACGCCGGTGTTGAGCCGCAGACGGAAACCGTCTGGCGTCAGGCCGACAAGTACAAGGTTCCGCGTATCGTCTTCGTCAACAAGATGGACAAGATCGGCGCCGACTTCGACAAGTCGGTCGAATCGATCCGTGACCGTCTGGGCGCCAAGGCCGTGCCGATCCAGTTCCCGATCGGTTCGGAAACCAACCTGAAGGGCTTGGTCGACCTGGTCCGCATGAAGGCTGTCATCTGGGACAACGACGCCCTGGGCGCCAACTTCCGCGACGAGGAAATCCCCGCCGACCTGATGGACAAGGCCGTGGAGGCCCGCGCCTATCTGGTCGAGAACGCCGTCGAAATGGACGACGAGGCGATGGAAGCCTATCTGGGCGGCGAAGAGCCCTCGGAAGAAGTGATCAAGAAGTGCCTGCGCAAGGCCGTCCTTGAGGGTGCCTTTTATCCGATCCTCTGCGGCTCGGCCTTCAAGAACAAGGGCGTGCAAACGCTCCTGGACGCCGTTGTCGACTACCTGCCGTCGCCGCTGGACATCCCGCCGACCAAGGGCATCGACTTCAAGACCGAAGAAGAGATCGTGCGTCTGGCCTCGGACGAAGAGCCGCTGTCGGTTCTGGCGTTCAAGATCATGGACGACCCCTTCGTGGGCTCGCTGACCTTCTGCCGCATCTATTCGGGCAAGCTGGAAACCGGCATGGGCCTGCTGAACGCCACGCGCGACAAGCGCGAGCGCGTTGGCCGCATGCTGCTGATGCACTCCAACAACCGCGAAGACATCAAGGAAGCCTTTGCCGGCGACATCGTCGCCCTGGCCGGCCTCAAGGACACCCGCACCGGTGACACCCTGTGCGATCCGCTGAAGTCCCCGGTGATCCTGGAGCGCATGGAATTCCCGGCGCCCGTCATCGAAATCGCCGTCGAGCCCAAGTCGAAGGCCGACCAGGAGAAGCTGGGCGTCGCCCTGCAGAAGCTGGCCGCCGAAGATCCGTCCTTCACCGTCTCGACCGACTTCGAAAGCGGCCAGACGATCCTGAAGGGCATGGGCGAACTGCACCTGGACATCAAGATCGACATCCTGAAGCGGACCTACAAGGTCGAAGCCAATATCGGCGCGCCGCAGGTTGCCTATCGCGAAAGCCTGGGCCGCAAGGTCGACATCGACTACACTCACAAGAAGCAGACCGGCGGTACGGGCCAGTTCGCCCGCGTCATGATCACCTTTGAGCCGGGCGAGCCGGGTTCGGGCTTCGTGTTCGAAAACTCGATCGTCGGCGGCGCGGTGCCCAAGGAATACATCCCGGGCGTCGAAAAGGGTCTGAACTCCGTCAAGGACAACGGCCTGCTGGCCGGCTTCCCGCTGATCGACTTCAAGGCCACCCTGACGGACGGCAAGTACCACGACGTCGACTCCAGCGTGCTGGCGTTCGAAATCGCGTCGCGCGCCGCCTTCAAGGAGCTGCGCGAAAAGGGCGCTCCCAAGCTGCTCGAGCCGATCATGAAGGTCGAAGTCGTGACCCCGGAAGAGTATCTGGGCTCGGTCATCGGCGACCTGAACAGCCGTCGTGGCATGATCCAGGGTCAAGACATGCGCGGCAACGCGACGGTCGTGAACGCCTTCGTGCCGCTGGCCAACATGTTCGGCTACGTGAACACCCTGCGGGGCATGTCGCAGGGCCGCGCCCAGTTCAGCATGGTCTACGATCACTACGAGCCGGTGCCGCAACACGTCGCCGACGAAGTGATCAAGAAGTACGCGTAGGCTTTTCCCTCCGGAAAGGCGTACAAGGAAGAAAAGGGCGGACCGCTCGGTCCGCCCGTCTACACCCCAGAAATTCCCATTAAATTTGAGGCCCCTCTGGGGTCCTAAGGTAGAGAAAAATGGCCAAGGAAAAGTTCGAACGTAACAAGCCGCACTGCAACATCGGCACCATTGGTCACGTTGACCATGGCAAGACGACGCTGACGGCTGCGATCACC
>NCEV01000032.1 GCA_002280875.1 Caulobacter sp. 32-67-35
GCCACGGGCCTTGGCCTGTTGATCATGTTCGCCTGCGAGGCCGCCGCCATCGGCTTCACCGTCTATGGCCCCGCCTTCATCCAGGCCCGGCACGCGGCCTCGCCCCTGATGGCCGGCTATGTCACCGGCGCCATAGCCGCCGGCTGGACGGTCTGCGCCTTGCTGATTGGCGGCCTGCCGCAGGCGCGAGAGGGCCTGGCGATCCGGACCGGCGTCGGAACCCTGCTGGTCGGCGTGATCTGGAGCGCCTGGGCGGTCACGCGCGGCGGCCTGGTCGAGACCGGCGTCGCCTTTCTAGTCATCGGCTGCGGCTTTGGCCTGTGCTGGGCCTTCCTGGCTCGCCAGGTGATCGCCGCCGCCCCGGCCGGCGAACAGGCCCTGGCCTCTTCGGCCGTGCCCACCGTGCAATTGATCGGCGGCGCAGCCGGCTCAGCGGCGGCCGGGGCCATGGCCAACCTGCTGGGTTTCGGTCACGGCGTCGAACCGGCGGCGGCCTATGCGGTCGGGCCGTGGCTGTTCGGCGCCTTCACCCCGCTGGCGCTGATCGCCTTCGCGGCGGCCTGGCGGTTGGGGCGACGTTAGGACCCCTCCGCGTCACGCAAAGACGGTCTCGCTCATCACGCGGGCCTGAAACATCCGGTCCAGGCCGTCTTCCGTGACCAGATCGACCGGCCGCTCAAACAGGGCGGCCAGATCACGCTCAAGCCGGAAGACGCCAAACCCTGGCAGCACCTTCGGTGCGAACTCCACCAGCACGTCCACGTCGCTGTCCGGGCCCGCCTCACCCCGGGCCGTCGAGCCGAACACGCCCACGCGCTGGACGCCATAGTGGTCCAGCAGCGGCTTGGCCGCGCGCAGTCTGGCGAGGGCGTCGTCGAGGGTCATGACCTGAATTATAGCATGAAACTCAGGCCGCCGCCGTCAGCATGAAGTCGACATGGACGGCGTCGTAGGGGAAAGCCACCCCGCCGCCGGGCGCAGCTTCCAGCACGCCGGCGTCGAGCAGGGCGTGGATGTCGCCATGCACGGCCTTCACATCGCGCTCGACCCGGCGGGCGACCTCGCGGATCGACAGGGGCCCCTGCCCCGTCATGGCGCGCAGGATCTCCCAACGCTTGCGGGTCAAGGTGGTCCAGAGCAGTTCGGCCGAGGCGAACGAGATGTGTGCGCCCTGGGCCTCGCCGGCGAAGGCCGACTGGACGCGCCGGTTCAGATCGTCCCGAGATGCGACGGACAGGGTCACAGTGGTCATTGGGGCCTCCATCGGTCGACATCGTTCCAGAAGTCAGCGAGCAAGGCCTGCGGCGTGCTGAACACGTAGGGCATTTCAAGCTCACCCAGGTGCCGGTGATCGCCTTTGCCAGCCTCGTTGTCATAGCGAAGCACGCAAACGCCGCTCACCACATAGGCCAGCGAATACTTCAAATCGTGCTGGGAGCCCCGCACCGGCTCAGCGACCCTCCAGATCTTGATCGTCGCGAAAGCGGCCTCCGCGACCTGGTGGCGCTCCTGCAGGAGAAGCTCAGCCTTCATGTTGGACTTTTTACCAACAGGCCGGGCATGTTGTCAAATACTCAAACAACTCAAGCCTCGACCAGCGCCGCGCCTTCCACCAGCTTGACGATGTCGCCCATGATGTCGGTGATCTTGAAGTCCTTGGGGGTGTAGATCCGCGCCACACCCATCTGTTTCAGGATCAGGGCGTCGGCGTCAGGGATGATGCCGCCCACCACGACGGGGATGTCGCCCAGCCCCTCGACGCGCATCACACGCACCACTTCCTGCACCAGATCCAGGTGCGAGCCCGACAGGATCGACAGCCCCACCACATGGGCCCGGCTCTCCTTGGCGCGGCGGACGATCTCGTCCGGGGTCGAGCGGATGCCGTCATAGACGACCTCCATGCCGCAGGCCCGGGCCCGGGTGGCGATCTGCTCGGCGCCGTTGGAGTGACCATCCAGGCCCGGCTTGCCGACCAGATAGGTCAGGGTGCGGCCCAGCACTTGCGAGACCCGTTCGACCTCGCGCTTGACGGACTCGACGTCCTCGGCGTCACCGGTCGAGACCACGACGGCCACGCCGGTCGGGCCTCGATATTCGCCGAACACCTCGCGCAGGGCGCCGGACCATTCGCCGGTGGTGACGCCGGCCTTGGCCGCCACGATCGAGGGTTCCATGATGTTGCGACCGTCCTTGGCCGCCGCCTTCAGGTCGGCGAGAGCCGCCTCGACGGCGCCCGCGTCGCGGGCCGCGCGCCAGGCCTTGATGCGTTCGACGACGCCGGCCTCAAGACGCGGATCGACGGTCTCGATCGAGCTTTCGCCCGCCGACAGGGGGGAGACCTCGGTATCGGTCCAGCGGTTGACGCCGACCACGGTCATGTCGCCGGTCTCGACCGAGCGCACGCGCTTGGCGTTGGACGCCACCAGCTGGGTCTTCATGTAATCGATGGCGCTCGCGGCGCCGCCCATCCCGTCGATCAGGGCCAGTTGCTCCAGCGCGCCCTTGCTGAGTTCGGCAACCTTGGCCTCGACCACGTGGGAGCCGTCGAACAGGTCTTCGTATTCCAGCAGGTCGGTCTCGTAGGCCAGCACCTGTTGCAGGCGCAGCGACCACTGCTGGTCGAACGGACGCGGCAGGCCAAGCGCCTCGTTCCAGGCGGGCAGCTGCAGGGCGCGGCAGCGGGCGTCCTTGGACAGCGTCACCGCCAGGGCCTCGATCAGGATGCGATAGACGTTGTTCTCGGGCTGCTGCTCGGTGAGCCCCAGCGAATTGACCTGAACCCCGTAGCGGAAGCGGCGCGCCTTCTTGTCCTGAACGCCATAGCGCTCCAGCAGGATCTGGTCCCACAGGCGCGTGAAGCTACGCATCTTGCACAGCTCGGTGACGAACCGCACGCCGGCATTGACGAAGAAGCTGATGCGCGAGGCGACGATCTCGAAGTCCTGCTCGGGCACCTGGCCACCCGCCTTGACGGTGTCGAGCACCGAAATGGCGGTGGCCAGGGCGAAGGCCAGCTCCTGCTCCGGCGTCGCGCCGGCTTCCTGCAGGTGATAGCTGCAGACGTTCATCGGGTTCCACTTGGGAACCTCCAGATAGCACCAGGCGATCATGTCGCCGATCAGCCGCAAGGACGGGCCCGGCGGGAAGATGTAGGTGCCGCGGGAGAGGTACTCCTTGATCAGGTCGTTCTGGGTGGTGCCCTGCAGCAGCTTGCGATCGGCCCCCTGCTCGTCGGCCAGGGCCACATACATCGCCAGCAGCCAGGCGGCTGGGGCGTTGATGGTCATCGAAGTGTTGGACTGGTCCAGCGGGATCTGGTCGAACAGCTGGCGCATGTCGCCCAGATGGCTGATCGGCACGCCGACCTTGCCCACTTCGCCGCGCGACAGGATGTGGTCAGGATCGTAGCCCGTCTGGGTCGGCAGGTCGAACGCCACCGACAGCCCGGTCTGGCCCTTGGACAGGTTGGCCCGATAGAGGGCGTTGGACTTCTCGGCCGTCGAATGGCCGGCATAGGTGCGGAAAATCCACGGCGCATCCGGCTCGTGCTGATACGGCTTGCCTGACATCCTGCGCTCCCACCTGTGTTCTTGATTACCGCCGATCATGAACCCGGTTTTGCTGCGATGCAATATCGCAAAAGCGAAGCCTGCCTTACGGACGAAAGCCCCCGCCCAACCGGGTCACGACCGTGACGAAGAAGGCGGTGGACCAACCCATCAGCAGCACGCCATTGACGCCCTCTATACCGCTGACGAGCCGCCAGGCGGGCGAGATATAGGCGTCATCGAAGCCGATCCCGGCATAGGCGATGGTCGAGAAATAGACGGCGGTCTCAAGATCGCCAATCGCGCCCAGGGCCATGAACAGCAGGGCGTAGGACCAGATCTCGACCCCGTGCAGCACAAACAGCGCCACCACCAGCACCAGGGTGAAGACCAGGGTTCGTCGGGACAGGGCGGGAACATGCCGTGACATCTCGTCCCGCGCCTCCAGGCGCAGGTATTTGCCCAGTAGAGCCAGGCCGACGCCGTGGATCGTGACGGTCAGCAGCACCATCAGGGTGGCGACCGCCAGTTGGATGATCATGTGCACGTGAGCGTCGGCCTGGCGGGGATCAGGCCAGCTTGGCCAGGGCGGAGGCGATCTTGTCCTTCAGCTCAAGACGCTGCTTCTTGAAGTCCTCAAGAACCGCGTCGGCCACCGCCTCGATGTTGGTTTCCATGCGGTGCACGGCGCGATTGACCTCGTTGTAGCCCTCAAGAAGCTTGGCGAAGTGGGCGTCGCTGGTCTTTAGCGCATGGATCCGCGCGGCGTCCTCGGGAAACTCTTCGTGCAGTTCGTGGGGGGTGTTGCTCATCGGTCGGGACTTCCAGGAAATGACGCCCAGCTTGGCGCCGGCGCCATCCTGCGCGCCCGGCGGACGGCAGCCTTGCGGTCGATCAATTTCGCTGGGGGCTTTGGGATCAGGCCCTGCGAAACAGGGCTGATCGCTTGGTCATGAAGGCCATGACAGCCTCGGCGTGATCAGCGCTGTTCACCAGCCCCGCCAGATCCTCCCGGGCGCCCGCAACCGCCCGCTTGGCGGCCTCGACGGCCAGGGGCGCGCGCGTGGCGATGCGCTGCGCCAGATCCAGAGCCGCCGGCAAAAGCGCGTCGACGGGATGGACCGCCGTCACCACGCCGTCCGACAGCGCCCGCGCCGCATCGAAGCTCGCTCCCGTCAGCAGATGCGCCTTGGCCCGCGCCTCGCCGATCAGGCGGGGAAGCCTGACCACCGACGCCATCAAGCCGATATTGACGCCCGAGGCCGCTAAGAGAGCGCGCTCGCTTGCGATGCGGACGTCGCAGGACAGCGCAAGCTCCAGCCCGCCGCCCAGACACCAGCCGTCGATCGCGGCGATGACGGGGACCCGGCAGGTCTCGACCTCGTCCATCAGGACGTTGAAGCCCAGAACCGCGTCCAGCTGGCCCGGGCCGCGTTGCGCCGCCTCGCGAAGGTCATCGCCCGCACAGAAGACGCCGCCCCGGCCGGTCAGCACCACGACCCGCACCGAAAGATCTGCGTTGACCGTCGCGACGGCGTCCGAAAGCTGACGACGCAGCGCCATGCCCAGCCCGTTGGCGGGCGGAGCGTCGAGTTCCAGCAGGATGATGGCTTCGGCGGGTCGGGAGACATGGAGGGTCGGGTTCATGCCCAAGCCTCGCCGATCGCAGCCCGCCTGACCAGTATGTTGCGTCGCACAAGATTCCGCTTGCCAGTTTCAAACACTTGTCTCAGCTTAAGCGACTTCGGGGTCGATTTATCCGCCTCGGGACCAAAAAAGACGGGTCGGCGAGGTATTTTCACCATTTCGACCGCCCCGCGCGCAGCCGAGTTGAGCTTTCGGACGTTGTTGCAGCGCCGAAAGAATGGGGAGTGACATGACGACCGCCACGCTAGAAAAGTCGCCCGTGAAGGATCTCTACGAGATCGGCGAAATCCCGCCACCCTTCCACGTGCCGAAAAACATGTACGCCTGGAGCATCCGCAAGGAGCGCCACGGCAAGCCGTCCACCGCCATGCAGGTCGAGGTCGTGCCCACCTGGGAGATCGGCGAGGACGAGGTGCTGGTCCTCGTGATGGCCGCCGGCGTCAACTACAACGGCGTCTGGGCCGCGCTCGGCGAGCCGATCAGCCCGCTCGACGGCCACAAGCAGCCCTATCATATCGCTGGCAGCGACGCCTCGGGCATCGTCTGGGCGGTGGGCTCCAAGGTCAAACGCTGGAAGCTGGGCGACGAGGTCGTCATCCACTGTAACCAGGACGACGGCGACGACGAAGAGTGCAACGGCGGCGACCCGATGTTCTCGACCAGCCAGCGCATCTGGGGCTACGAGACGCCGGACGGCAGCTTCGCCCAGTTCTGCCGGGTGCAGTCGCGTCAGCTGCTGCAGCGCCCCAAGCACCTGACATGGGAAGAAGCCGCCTGCTACACCCTGACCCTGGCCACAGCCTATCGCATGCTGTTTGGCCACAAGCCGCATGAGCTGCGCCCCGGTCAGAACGTGCTGGTCTGGGGCGCTTCGGGCGGCCTGGGCGTCTTTGCGGTGCAACTGGCCGCCGTCGCCGGCGCCAACGCCATCGGCGTGGTCTCAAGCGAGGACAAGCGCGAATTCGTCCTGTCGATGGGCGCCAAGGCGGTGTTGAACCGCAACGAGTTCAACTGCTGGGGCCAGCTGCCCAAGGTCAATGGCCCCGAATTCAACGACTACATGAAAGAGAGCCGGAAGTTCGGCAAGGCCTTGTGGCAGATCACCGGCAACAAGGACGTCGACATGGTGTTCGAACACCCTGGCGAGCAGACCTTCCCGGTCTCGGTGTTCGTGGTCAAACGCGGCGGCATGGTCGCCATCTGCGCCGGCACCAGCGGCTTCAACCTGACCATGGACGCCCGCTTCCTGTGGATGCGCCAGAAGCGCGTCCAGGGCAGTCACTTCGCCAACCTGATGCAGGCCAGCGCCGCCAACCAGCTGGTCATCGATCGCCGCGTCGACCCCTGCCTGTCGGAGGTCTTCCCCTGGAATGACATCCCCCTGGCTCACGAAAAGATGCTGGCCAACCAGCATCTGCCCGGCAACATGGGCGTGCTCGTCTGCGCCCAGCGGCCGGGTCTGCGGACGTTCGAAGAGGTGCAGGAGCTGAGCGGTCCGCTCTGATCTAGCCGCCTCAGGCCATCCGGCGGACCTTCGGGTCCGTATCTCTCCCCGGAGGCGCCTCCCCGATCGCCGGAGAGATGGCCGCCGGAGAGACGAGCGCCAGTGAACAGTTCCAGGATAAGTCCGAGGTCGGCCGCCACGATACCGCGCGCGACCGACCTCGGGCGGCGGACTCCCTTACGCGCCCAGCGCGTAAGGCCCGCTCTTGTCCAGGGCGGTCTTCCACGCAGGACGAGCGTGCATGCGTTCGATCCAGGCGGCCATGTGCGGATACTCGGCCAGCTTGCCCATGGCCTTGGCCACCTCGGGAACGAAGCTCATCTGGATGTCCGCGCCGGTCAGGTGGTCGCCAACCAGGACCTGACGCCCGGCCAGGCTGTCATTGACGAAGGCCAGGTGGTTGGCGATCTCGGACTGGATGCGAGGCTGCAGCGGCGCGCCGCCTTCGCCCAGGCGGCCGACATACATGTTGAGCATCAGGGGCAGCATGGCCGAGCCCTCGGCATAGTGCAGCCACTGCTGATAGCGGTCGTAATCGGCCGTGGCCGGATCGGGCGCCAGCCGGCCACCGCCATGGCGGCGGATCACATAGTCGATGATCGCGCCGGACTCGATCACGGTCAGGTCGCCCCCGGCGCCCTCATCGACGATCACCGGCGACTTGCCCAGCGGGTGGACGTCAGTCAGGGACGGCGGCGCCAGACGCGTCTTGGGATCGCGTGTGTGAAAGACGATCTCGTAGGGGACCTGCAGCTCCTCAAGCAGCCAGAGGATGCGCTGCGACCGAGACTCGTTGAGGTGGTGAACCTTGAGCATGTTTCTTCCCGTTTTGTCGTTTTATGCTGCACTGCGACATTGCTCGCAGATGCGAAAAGAGCCAGAGTGAAAGAAAACAACTGTTTGGCGCAGGGGAGCAAGTCATGACCGACACGATCACCCAGGATACCACTTCCATCGTTCTGCCCGGCCTGACAGGCCTGCTGCGCGAGGCCGCCACGGCCGCCCAGGCCTTTGTCGACAAGGTCCATCCCATCGTGAAGGCCCGGATCGCCGGGCCGGGCGGCAAGGTGGATCGCAGGCTGGCTGACCTGGAGCAGCACGTCGTTCACGGCTTTGGCTGGTACGCTTCCTATGCAGAACTGCTGAACCAGGTGGCCGGCTGGGCCGAGCGCCTGGAGGCCGGCGGCCGCTTTACCGAGATCGAGGCCCTGCTGGCGCAGCTGCTGTTCGCCGAATATGGCGTCCAGCTGGCGACCGGCATCGCCATGAACCAGGGCGAGATCATCCGCCCCCGCGACCTGACCCCCGATCGCGCCATGCTCGACACCCTGTCGGCCCCGGCCCTGGTCACCCTGACGACCCAGGGCGGCGGCCAGGCGGTCAAGACGGCCATCGCCCAGCGCCTGGCCGAGGCGCGGGGTCGCGCCACGCTGGAAAATACCGGGCTCGACGAAACCTTCGAGATGATCCGCGATCAGTTCCACGCCTTCGCCGAGGAAAAGGTCACCCCCTTCGCCCACGAATGGCACCTGAAGGACGAGCTGATCCCCATCGAGCTGATCGAAGAGCTGGGCGCCCTGGGCGTGTTTGGCCTGACGATCCCTGAGGAATACGGCGGCAGCGGCATGGGCAAGACCGCCATGTGCGTGGTCTCCGAAGAGCTGTCGCGCGCCTGGATCGGCGTTGGCTCGCTGGCGACGCGTTCCGAGATCGCCGGCGAGCTGATCCTGACCGGTGGCACGGAAGCCCAGAAGCAATACTGGCTGCCGCGCATCGCCAGCGCCGAGATCCTGCCCACCGCCGTCTTCACCGAGCCCAATACCGGTTCCGACCTTGGGGCCCTGCGCACGCGGGGCACGCTGGACGGCGACCACTATGTGGTGACCGGCAACAAGACCTGGATCACCCATGCCTCGCGCGCCGATGTGATGACCCTGCTGGTCCGCACCGATCCCAACACGACCGACTATCGCGGCCTGTCGATGCTGCTGGCCCCCAAGCCGCGCGCCACCGACGAGGAAGACTTCCCCGCCGCCGGCATGAGCGGCGGCGAGATCGAGGTGATCGGCTATCGCGGCATGAAGGAATATGAGCTGGCCTTCGACGGCTTTACCGTGCCGGCCGAAAACCTGCTGGGCGGGGTCGAGGGCCAGGGCTTCAAGCAGTTGATGGCCACCTTCGAGAGCGCCCGCATCCAGACCGCCGCCCGCGCCGTTGGCGTCGCCCAGTCCGCGCTGGAGGTCGGCCTGTCCTACGCCCTGGACCGCAAGCAGTTTGGCCAGGCGATCTTCGAATTCCCCCGCGTCGCCAACAAGCTGGCGATGATGGCGGCCGAAATCATGGGTATCCGCCAGCTGACCTATTACGCCGCCGCCCAGAAGGACGAAGACAAGCGCTGCGACATCGAGGCCGGCATGGCCAAGCTGATCGCCGCCCGCGTGGCCTGGGCTGCGGCCGACAACGCCCTGCAGATCCACGGCGGCAACGGTTTTGCGATGGAATATGGCATCAGCCGCGTGCTGGCCGATGCCCGGATCCTCAACATCTTCGAGGGCGCCGGCGAGATCCAGGCCCAGGTGATCGCGAGGCGACTGCTGGACGGCGGGAACTAGACCCGAAGCCGCCCCCTTCCGTCACGGTGCGAATACGCACCGCGCGGTGTCGATAGACGCCGTGACGGAGGGGGCGTCCCGGCGCTTGCGGGGAACACAGGCATCAGCATAGCCTGCGCGCCTGCCATCCAAGGACGCGCCATGATCGCCACGACCCGCCGCACCGCCCTGCTCTCCGCCCTGGCCACTGGCGGGCTCGCCGCGTTTGGGACGTCCGCCAAAGCCCGGGAAACCGGCTCGGTCGGCGCGGCGGTCGACAGATATGCCCTGGAGGTCATGGCCGCCTTCCCCGACCAGCCGGGCCTTGGCGTCTGCGTGGTCGAAAACGGCGAGATCACCCTGGCCAGGGGCTATGGCGTCAAGCGTCTGGGCTCGCCGGCCCGGTGCGACGAGAACACCCTGTTTGGCATCGCCTCCAACACCAAGGCCATGACGGCCGCCGCCCTGGCCATGCTGGTCGAGGACGGCAAGGTCGAGTGGGACGCGCCGGTCACCAAGTATCTGCCCGACTTCGCGATGAGCGACCCGGTGGTGACCAGGCTGATGACCGTGCGCGACCTGCTGGTTCACCGCAGCGGCCTGACGCTGGGGGCCGGCGACCTGATGATCTGGCCCGCGCCCACCCATACCCGGGCCGAGATCGTGGCGGGGCTCAAGTACCTGCCCATCGGCAGCCAGTTCCGGGGCGGCTACGCCTATGACAACGTGCTCTACGTCGCCGCTGGCGAGGTGGTGGCCGCCGTCACCGGCAAGCCCTGGGAAGACTTCATCCAGACCCGGATCCTCGCCCCCCTGGGCATGACCGACACGGTCGCCACGCCCGCCAAGGTCGACAGGAGCCGCCGGGCCGAACCGCATTGCCGCCTGGGACCGCCCGTGCGCGGCATGGGTCCTCAGACCGTCCTGCCCTTTGACGACAGTTTCGACGCCGCCGCCGCCGCGGGCGGGGTCAACACGACCCCGGCCGATATCGGCAAATGGATGCGCGCTCAGTTGGCCCTGGGGGCCCTGCCGAACGGCAAGCGACTGTGGAGCGAAGCCACGGCCCGCGAGATGTGGAAGCCCCAGACGATCACCACCTCGTCGGACGGCCCAACGGCGGAAAACCCCGTGCGCCCCTCCATGCAGGCCTATGCCCTGGGCTGGTTCGTGCAGGACCATCGCGGCGAGCGGTTGCTTTGGCACACCGGCGGCCTGGCGGGCTTCATTTCCTATACGGGCCTGCTGCCTGGCCGGAAGTCCGGGATCATGGTGATGACCAACGCCGAGGAAAGCCCGGTGCTGCGGGCGCTGCGCTTTGGCGGTCCCGATCGCCTGCAGGGCCGCAGCGACTTCGACTGGATCGCGTCTAGCAAGCGCGTCCAGGCCGAGGCGGACGCCCAGACCCTCAAGGACGCCGCCGAAGCCGCCACGCCCAAGGCCGGCGGCAAACCGCCCAGCCTGCCGCTGGACGCCTATGTCGGCGTCTATCGCGACCCCTGGTATGGCACGGTCACGATCGGCAAAGCGAAAGGCAAGACGGCGAAGGGCTTGACGGTCTCCTTCGACAAGACCCCCGCGCTACGGGGCAGGCTGGAGCTGTTCGACGGCGAAACCTTCAAGACCGTCTTTGACGACCGCACCCAGGAAGACGCCTTCATCACCTTCGACGTGGCGGGTGGCAAGGTGACGTCGGCGCTCGCCAAGGCGGTGTCGCCCCTGGCCGACTTCTCCTTCGACTTTCAGGACCTGCGGCTGACGCGGCTTCCCTAGAGCCCTTTCCGACCTGATTGTTTCATCAGGGTCGGGCGAAAAGGGCTCTAAATCAAAAGTTTAGAGCGTTTTTCGATCCGATAACCGTTTCACACTTATCGGAAAACGCTCTAGACAGCCTAGCGGGGGCGCCAGCCGTCGGCGATGGCCAGGATCTGGCGGTCCATGGCGGCCGACATGGCCGACGCGTCGCCCTTCCCGCCGCTATTGGCGGCCATGCGGTAGTTCCAGGCATAGGCGGCCTTCAGCACGTCGATGGCCACCTGCTGGTCGAGGTCGGCGCGGACCTCGCCGCGTCGGACGCCTTCGCTCAGAACATCGCGCAGCATGTTGGTCAGCCGCTCATTGCGGCCATAGGGCGTGACGCCGGGATCGACGCTGGGATTGTAGGAGGCGGCGATGTGGGCGAGGAACAGCTTCACCCGCCGGGTCTCGAACTCGTAGTGGATCGCGAAGATCGAGCACAGGCGGTCGGCGGTGGCGCCCCGCAGATACGGCAGAACCCGGTCGAATTCGGTGTAGAGATCGGTAAGGCGGTGCTCCATCACGTGGCTGAGCACCTCGGCTTTCGAAGCAAAGGTCGTGAAGACGCTGCCGACCGAGACGCCCGCCCGCTCCGCGATGGCGCGGATGGTGGTTTCCTCGTAACCGACGTCATTGAACAGGTCGCGAGCGGCCTCCAGGACCTTCTCGCGCGTCGCCTGCTTCTGGTCGTCCCTTACGCCCAAGCCCGTCCCCCTCGAACACGCCAGCGTCTGATGATGATCGAGGACGCCCCGCCCCAACGGGGCGTCCCCGGATCAGGCGCGAGCGCCCGCGAAAATGACTTTCAGTTGATCCGAAAGCCGCGCGAGCAGTGCTTCCACCGTCCAACCATCGAAAACGGCGCGGCGATAGTTGGCGACATACACGTCCCAAGTCATTTCAGCCAAGAGCTTTGCATCAATATCGCTCTTCAGCTGACCTTGATCGATGCCCCGCTGGGTGACTTCGCCGATCAGGCGGAAGATGTGCTTGAGATCCGTACGCGAACGACGCTCGGCGGCCTCGGTACGGGTCCACGACACGGCGATGCTGGCGCGCAGCAGCGGCAGCTGGTCGAGGTGGAAGCTGTAGGCGACGCCAAACAGGCCCAGCAGCGCCTCGTCGACCGTGGCGCCCGCTCGGGCGGCCTGAACCATCTGGGCGTAGATGACCTCGTAGTCAGCGGTCAGGATCTCGTCGAACAGTTCGGTCTTGTCGGCGAAGCTGGCGAACACGGCGCCAGTCGACATGCCGGCGGCCTGGGCGATGTCGCGGATCGTCGCGCCCTCATAGCCACGCTCGCTGAACAGACGGCGGGCGGCCGACAGCACGCGTTCGCGCGTACGCTGCTTGGCCAGGGCCCGGCGGGTCAGTTTGACCGGGGTGTCAATGGCGGGCTCGATATTGACGGATACAAAACTCATGCTGCGGCCTCCAGGCGGGCGAGGGCGGCTTCGGCGCGCTTCTCAAACTCGGTGCAATACTCATCGACGACGTTTTGCAGGACGTCGGCGTAGCGGCGCGCCAGCTGGCGGCCATCCTGCGCAGCGTCGCGCAGGTCTGTGATCAGCTGGCGGACTTCCGCCATGGCGTCTTCGCGTTCGGACGCGGAGAACGCGGCGGCGGCTAAAGCGGCCTTTGCCATAATTCTTTCTCCTGCCTCCCCGCTGGGGAAAAAGCGTTGAACGACCTGCGGTGAGGTGGCGATCATGTTCAACGAACGCATACTACGAAAATCGGAGCGGGGGCCATATCGCCGTACTGGCGCCATTGCAACCGCTAGACAGAACTAAAATCACCGAACATCGGCTGGTTTTGATATATATGCGGGCACTGGGATTGTGCAGTGCGACAAAAGCGCTCAGCGAACCTGTTCGGCGAATTCGCTCATTGGACAGCGTTCCGCAAAATGCGCAGCGGTGTGGCAAAGTTCCGCTCGAACGCCTATCTTCTGCCCATGGACAGAGTATTCGACTTTCTCATACCGGCCGCGCTCCTGGCGGTGCTCCTCGCGCTCAGCGGCGGTCTCTACGCCCTCTTCCGGGGCGGCGACTTTGGCCGTTCCAATTCCAACAAGCTGATGCGGCTCCGCGTGGTGCTGCAGTTCGTGGCGATCATCGTGCTGGTGGCCGCATATTGGTGGCGCACGCGCTAGAATGCGATAACGGCGGTCCGCGACCCATGGTCACGCTCAACAGAATCTACACCCGCACGGGTGATGGCGGCTCGACGCGGCTGGCGACGGGAGAGCCTGTCAGCAAGGCGTCGCTGAGAGTGGACGCCTATGGCGGTGTCGATGAGACCAACGCCTTCCTGGGCGTGGCGCGACAACACACCGCACATGATCCAGAACTCGACGCCATGCTGGAGCGCATCCAGAACGACCTTTTCGACCTGGGCGCGGATCTGGCCACGCCGGAGCAGCATGAGAAGCCGGCCTGGGAGCCGCTGCGCGTCGTCGAGAGCCAGGTCGAACGCCTGGAGCAGGAGATCGACCGCATGAATAGCGAGCTGTCCTCCCTGACCTCGTTCATCCTGCCGGCCGGATCACCCGCCTCGGCCGCCCTGCATGTGGCCCGGACGGTCTGTCGGCGCGCCGAACGCGTCGTGGTGCTGCTGTCGGAAACCGAGGGCGAGGTCGTGGGCAAGCCGGCGCTGAAATATCTCAACCGCCTGTCGGACCTGTTGTTCGTGGCCGCCCGCTGGGCCAACGACAAGGGCGCGTCGGACGTGCTCTGGAAGCCCGGCGCGACGCGCTAGACTATTTCTTCTCGGGCGGAGACGCGGGCGCGGGCGTCGCGGGCGCAGCCGGCGTGGCAGCCTCGCCGTTGATCGGCGGCACGTTCAAGGGCCGGCGCGTGAGGGTCTCGATCGAATAGATGGTGCCGCACTTGAGCCACTTGCCGGCCCAGGCTCCGCCACGCGCCTCGCAGCGCTCCTTGGGCCAGACCCAGAGGTAGTGATAGCCAAACACCCCGGCGCTGCTGAGCAGGAAGATGCCGATAAAGATGATCTTGAGGCGATTGATCGTGCGGTTCATGGCCCGGCTGTTTAGGGGGCGAGCGAAAGCCTGACCAGTCCTTTCGCGCGGCCCTTTGCCCTGCGGCGCGTTGACCGTGGCGGACGGCGCCGACGAAGTGTCGTACACCTGTTTGAACCCGACGCGTGATGCAGCTTTACGCTTACGCCAAGGGAAACTTGCGTTGCGGTGCAAAAAGGGTAATTCCCCTGCCCACGCAGGATAAAAACGCAGCCTGGAGGCGTGAAACCCGATGAAGGTCCTAGTCCCGGTTAAACGGGTTATCGATTACAACGTGAAGGTTCGCGTCAAAGCGGACCAGACGGGCGTCGATCTGGCGAACGTCAAGATGTCCATGAACCCGTTCTGCGAGATCGCGGTCGAAGAAGCCGTGCGTCTCAAGGAAAAGGGCGTGGCGACCGAGATCGTCATCGTCAGCATCGGCCCGGCTCAAGCCCAGGAAACCATCCGCACGGCCCTGGCCATGGGCGGCGACCGCGGCGTGCTGGTGACGACCGACGCCGATCCCGAGCCCCTGGCCGTGGCCAAGCTTCTGGCCGCCGTGATCGCCGAAGAGCAGCCAGGCCTGGTCCTGATGGGCAAGCAGGCGATCGACGGCGACAATAACGCCGTGGGCCAGATGTTGTCGGCCCTGCTGGGCTGGCCGCAGGCCACCTACGCCTCGGCGCTGGACGTCTCGGGCTCGACCGCCAAGGTCACCCGCGAAGTCGATGGCGGCCTGCAGACCCTTGATGTGGACCTGCCTGCGGTCATCACCGCCGACCTGCGCCTCAATGAGCCGCGCTACGCGTCGCTGCCCAACATCATGAAGGCCAAGAAGAAGGAGATCGTCAGCAAGACGGTCGCCGACTACGGCGTCGACATCGCGCCGCGCCTGAAGGTCCTGAAGGTCACCGAGCCCGCCAAGCGCTCGGCCGGCATCAAGGTGGAAACCGCCGCCGACCTCGTTTCCAAGCTCAACACTGCGGGAGTGCTCTAGATGGCTGTTCTCGTCGTCGCCGATAACGACAACGCGCACCTGCGCGATGGCACCCACAAGACCGTCACCGCCGCCCTGAAACTGTCGGGCGACGTGGACGTGCTGGTCCTGGGTCACGGCGCCAAGGCCGTGGCCGATGCGGCCGCCAAGATCAGCGGCGTCCGCAAGGTGCTGCTGGCCGACAGCGCCGCCCTGGGTCATGGCGTGGCCGAAGCGCAAGCCGACGCCGTGCTGGCCCTGGCCGGCAACTACGACGCGATCCTCGTGCCGGCCACCTCGGGCGGCAAGAACTTCGCGCCGCGCGTCGCCGCCAAGCTGGACGTCGCCCCGATCAGCGAGATCGTGGAAGTCGTCTCGGCCGACACCTTCGTGCGTCCGATCTATGCCGGCAACGCCCTCGAAACCGTCCAGTCGTCGGACGCCAAGAAGGTGATCACCGTCCGTCCCACCGCCTTCGCGGCGGCGGAAGAAGGCGGCTCGGCCCCGGTCGAGAACGCCTCCGGCGCGGACGCCGACAAGACCCGCTTCGTCAGCGAAGAGATGGTCAAGTCGGACCGTCCGGAACTGGCTGCGGCCAAGATCGTCGTCTCGGGCGGTCGCGCCATGGGCTCGGCCGAAGAGTTCCAGAAGGTGATCGAGCCCCTGGCCGACAAGCTGGGCGCCGCCGTCGGCGCCTCGCGCGCGGCGGTCGATGCGGGCTACGCCCCCAACGACTATCAGGTCGGTCAGACCGGCAAGGTGGTGGCTCCGGCCCTGTATGTCGCCATCGGCATCTCGGGCGCCATCCAGCACCTGGCCGGCATGAAGGACAGCAAGATCATCGTCGCCATCAACAAGGACAGCGACGCCCCGATCTTCCAGGTCGCCGATTTCGGCCTGGTGGCTGACTACAAGACCGCTGTGCCGGAACTGATGGACGCGCTGGCGGCCGCCGGGAAGTAGGCTTGCGCCCACAAGACCCTGAAAAGGCCCGGAGGCGACTCCGGGCCTTTTTGTTTGGGCGGTGCGGGTCGCCGCTGTCATCGGCGCTGCAGGGTCGACGAGGCCAGGGCGATCTGGCGCGGTGTCTCCGGTCGACCGATCTTCGCCGCCGCGTAAGGCGCCAGCAGATAGGTCGGATCGCGTTGCCAGCGCAGATCGTCGAGCGGTTTGGCCGGTTGGCCGACGCTCATGAATACGGCGAGCGTCAGCGCGCCCGCAACAAGCAGGATCTTCATTTCGTCACCTTGCGGAGAGGGGTGGTGGAAAGAGCGGCGCCGAGGGGACAATCGCTCCAGAGCCTCCCGGAAACCAACGATCTCTATTGGTCCAGCTTGTGAGCTGCACTAACATCTCTGCCCATGCGCCTGCCCCCCTTCTCGACCCTGACCGCCCTGGAAGCCGCCGCGCGTCATCGCAGCTACAGCCGCGCGGCCGACGAGCTGTTTGTGACCCATGGCGCGGTCAGCCAGCAGATCCGCAAGCTGGAGGAGGACCTTGGCGTTCGCCTGTTCCTGCGTCAGGGCAATCGCATGGAGCCCACCGACACCGGGGCGGCCCTGGCCGCGAGCGTGACCGAGGCGCTGGCCAGCCTGAAGCGCGGTGTTCAGGCCGCCCGCAACGCGGCCTGTGGGCCCATCGTACTCAGCACGGGCGCGGCCTTCGCCACGCGCTGGCTGGTCACGCGCCTGGCCCGCATCTCGGCCGAGACGGGCGAACTGGACCTGACGGTCCGGGTGGAGGACCGGGTGTCTGACCTGTCTTCAGATGGCGCCGACGTCGCCCTGCGGTTTGGCGTTGGCCCCTGGCCGGGACTGGAATCAGTGCGCCTGCTCAATGAGCGCCTGTTTCCCCTCTGCAGTCCCGCTCTGCTGGAGCGGCACCCGATCAACAAGCCCGAGGACCTGCTGAACGCGCCCCTGCTGCGCCATACCGCCCTGCCCTGGAGCGCCTGGTTCCAGGCCATGGGCCTGCCAGCCCCCGACCTGCCGCCCAGCCTGGGCTTTGACGACACCTCGATGATGCTGGACGCCGCCGCCCAGGGCCTGGGCGTCGCGCTGGCCCGTAGCGGCCTGTCCGAGCGCGACATTCGCGACGGCCGGCTGGTGCGACCCCTGGCGGGCGAGGTCGAGGTCGACACCGGCCACCACTTCGTCTGGCGCGCCGACAATCCCAAGCTGCCGCGCCTGCTCAAGCTGCGCGACTGGTTCGTGGCCGAGACAGCGAACAGTCGGGGCCAGTGAGGTCGGCCGGGGGCTGGCGCTTCGCTGCGCTACGGCCGGGATGACAAGATTTTTTGGGCTAGCTGGAAGTCTGAGACGCGGGCCTTTCGAACGTCCGACTAGGATCGTGTGGCCCAGCGAAAAAGGCCCGGCGCTTACGCACCGGGCCTCCTGATCTCGCCATTCTCCCACAAGGGGAGAAGGAAAACCGTCCCTAGTCCTTGGCGCGTTCCTGATACGAGTTGTCCTCCGTCAGGATCACCACCCGCACGCCCACGGCGATATAGGGCGGCACGGTGGTCTTGATGCCGTTGCTGAGCAGGGCCGGCTTGTACGACGAGCTGGCGGTCTGGCCCTTCACCGACGGTTCGGTGTCGACCACTTCCAGGATCATGGTGCGCGGCAGTTCGATGGCGATCGGGATGTCGTTGTGGGTCGACAGCTGGACCGTCATGTTCTCCTGCAGATAGGGGGCGGCGTCGCCGATCACGTCCGGGGTGGCCACGACCTGGTCGTAGTTTTCCGGGTTCATGAAGTGGAAGCCTTCGGCGTCCTGATACAGGAAGGTGTGGTCGCGCTGGTCGACAAAGGCGCGCTCGACCTGCTCGGTGGTGCGGTAGCGTTCCGAAACCTTCACGCCGTCGCTGATGCGGCGCATGTTCAGCTGGGTCACCGGGGTGCCCTTGCCGGGGTGGATGTTGTCGACGGTCAGAACGACATAGAGCTTGCCGTCCATATCGACGACGGCGCCCTTGCGGAGCGAGCTGGCGGCTACCTTCACTTCGTAGGTCCTTGGCTTTTCCGCGCGTCCAGACGAACCAGCGCGAAGGGGGTGGTGATCCTGTGACCGCCCTCCTATAGCGAACGCGGCAAGATCGCCAGTCTCTACTACATGGAGGCCCTGTGGCTGCAGACGCCCCTTCTCCCTGGTGGACGCCACAGGTCCATGCAGACCGCCGGCCGTTCCTGATGGTCCGCAACCGGATCACCCGGGCGGTGCGCGGCTGGTTCGAGGATCAGGACTTCGTCGAGGTCGAGGCCGCCGCCCTGCAGGTCTCGCCCGGTAACGAGGCCCATCTGCACGCCTTCCAGACCACGATGCTGAGCCTGGCCGGCGAGCCGGACCAGACCTTCTATCTGCACACCTCGCCGGAATTTGCCTGCAAGAAGCTGCTGGCGGCGGGCGAGGCCAAGATCTTCGACTTCGCCCGGGTGTGGCGCAATCGCGAGCGCGGGCCGCTGCACCATCCCGAGTTCGTGATGCTGGAATGGTACCGGGCCGGCGCGCCGTACCAGACCCTGATGGACGACTGCGCGGTGCTGCTGTCGCTGGCGGCCGAGACGGCGGGAACCCGGCGTTTTTCCTTTCGCGGCCTGGAGTGCGATCCGCATCAACCGCCCGAGCGGCTGACCGTCGCCGAGGCTTTCGAGCGTCATGCCGGTGTTGATTTGCTGGCGAGTCTGGGCCCCGGCGGCGGGACGGATCGCGATACGCTGGCTGCGTCCGCCAAGGCGGCGGGGATTCGCGTGGCCGACGACGACAGCTGGGCCGACGTCTTCAGCAAGGTGATCGTCGAGAAGGTCGAGCCCAACCTCGGCCAGGGCCACGCCACGATCCTGTGTGAGTATCCCGTGGCTGAGGCCGCCCTGGCGCGGCCCAAGCCGGGCGATCCGCGCGTGGCCGAACGCTTCGAGCTCTATGCCTGCGGGGTCGAGCTGGCCAACGCCTTTGGCGAACTCACCGACCCCGCCGAACAGCGCCGCCGCTTCGCAGCCGAGATGGACGAGAAGGCGCGGATCTATGGCGAGCGCTATCCGATCGACGAGGATTTCCTGGCGGCGCTGGAGATCATGCCCGAGGCGTCGGGGGCAGCGCTGGGCTTTGACCGGCTGGTGATGCTGGCGGCGGGGGCCAGCCGGGTGGATCAGGTGATGTGGGTTCCGGTGGCTTGAGGGCCGACATTGCTTCCAAAGCCCTTTTCAGCCATATCCCGCCGCTCCCATGCCCCCCGCCCACACCCTCCGCAGCGCCCAGGCGCTGGCCGACGCCGGCCTGATCGCTCCCGAGCGGTTGCCGGCGCTTGAGCGGGTGGCGGCGCAGTATGCGGTGGCGATCACGGCCGACATGGCCGCCCTGATCGAGCCGGCCAACGCGGCCGACCCTATCGCCCGGCAGTTCGTACCCCAGACCGCCGAGCTGGTCAGCGCGCCCGGCGAGGATCCCGACCCGATCGGCGACCTGACCCACAGCCCGGTCGAGGGGATCGTCCACCGCTATCCCGACCGGGTGCTGCTGAAACCCACCCACACCTGCGCGGTCTATTGCCGGTTCTGCTTCCGCCGCGAGATGGTGGGGCCCGAGGGGCTGAAGACCCTGTCGCCTGACCAGCTGGACGCCGCCTTCGCCTATGTCGCCAGCCACCCGGAGATCTGGGAGGTGATCGTCACCGGCGGCGATCCGCTGGTGCTGTCGCCCCGCCGCCTCCGTGACATCGGCGAGCGGCTGGCGAAGATCGAGCACGTGAAGGTCGTCCGCTTCCACACCCGCGTGCCGGCCGTGGATCCGGCCGCGATCACGGGCGAGATGGTTGACGCGCTGAAGGCCAGCGGCAAGGCGGTCTATGTGGCGCTGCACGCCAACCATCCCCGCGAACTGACCGCCGCCGCCCGCGCCGCCTGCGCGAAGATCGTCGATGCGGGCGTCCCGATGATCAGCCAGACCGTGCTGCTGGCCGGGATCAATGATGATCCCGAAACGCTGGGCGCCCTGATGCGCGCCTTCGTCGAGACGCGGATCAAGCCCTACTATCTGCACCATCACGACTACGCGCCCGGCACCGCCCATCTGCGCACGTCCATCGCGGAGGGCCAGGCCCTGATGAAGGCCCTGCGCGGCGCGATCTCGGGCCTGTGTCAGCCGACCTACATTCTGGACATCCCGGGCGGCCACGGGAAGGTGCCCGTGGGACCCGCCTATCTGGGCGATCAGAGCGTCGAGGATCCTCAAGGCCAGGCTCATCCCTACCCGCCCGCGGGATAGCGCGACACATCCCCGCTGCGTCGCAGCAAAGCCTTGGCGAGCCCGTGGTTTCTCGTGCTAGAAAAGCCGCCACAATCAAGGCGCGGATTCACAGTCCTGTCGCCGTATCAAGCGAAGGCTTGGCGTTCATGAGTGAAATCAAGACGGTCGGCGTTATTGGCGCTGGCCAGATGGGCTGTGGCATCGCGCATGTCTGCGCCCTCGCGGGCTATGACGTTATGCTGCACGACGTCACGCGCGAGCGGATCGACGCGGGTCTGGCGCTGATCGACAAGAACCTGGCGCGTCAGGTGGGCCGCGGCATCATCGACCAAGCCGCCATGAACGCTGCCCTGGCGCGAATCAAACCCGCCGAAGGCCTGGAAGCCGTTGGCCAGACCGACCTGGCCATTGAGGCGGCGACCGAGAACGAAGAGACCAAGAAGGCCATCTTCCGCAGCCTGCAGCCGCACCTGAAGCCGGATACACTGCTGGCGTCGAACACCTCGTCGATCTCGATCACCCGCCTGGCCTCGGCCACCGACCGCCCCGAGCGCTTCATCGGCCTGCACTTCATGAACCCCGTCCCGCTGATGAAGCTGGTCGAGATCATTCGCGGCATCGCCACCGACGTTCCGACCTATGAACGGGCTGTGGCCTTCGCCCAGTCGCTGGGCAAGATCACGTCGAACGCCGAAGACTTCCCGGCCTTCATCGTCAACCGCGTACTGGTGCCGATGATCAACGAGGCGATCTATACCCTGTACGAGGGCGTGGGTACGGTCGACGCCATCGACACCGCCATGAAGCTGGGCGCCAACCATCCGATGGGCCCGCTGGAACTGGGCGACTTCATCGGCCTGGACACCGTGCTCAGCATCATGAACGTGCTGCACGAAGGTCTGGCCGACAGCAAATACCGCCCCTGCCCGCTTCTGGTGAAGTACGTGGAAGCGGGATGGCTTGGCAAAAAGGCCGGGCGCGGGTTCTATGACTATCGGGGCGAGACGCCGGTTCCCACGCGCTAGGCGTGCGGCGTCTCCTTAGGGGACGCCGATGACCGACAACCAGATCTTGCGGCCGGTGGCGGCCAGCGAGCGCCATATGAGCCTGGACGTCCTGCGGGGCCTGGGCGTGATGGGCATATTGGCGGTCAACGCCGTCGCCTTCGCCATGCCGATGGAAGTCTATATGACGCCCAACCTCTCTCCCTTCCCCCTGACCGGGGCGGAAGGCGAGGCCTGGTGGGCGGTTCAGACCTTTTTCCACTTCAAGTTCGTCACCCTGTTCTCGATGCTGTTTGGCGTGTCGATCCTGCTGGTCGGCGGCGAGCGCAGCGACAAGCCGCGCGGCGCCCTGCTGCGGCGACGGCTGGGCTGGCTGCTGGTGTTCGGCCTGATCCATGGCCTGCTGATCTGGTTTGGCGACATCCTGCTGCTCTATGCGGTCACCGGCTTTGTGGTTTTGCTGTTCCGCTCCTGGAAACCGCGCACCCTGTTTATCGTGTCGATCATCGTCATCCTGCTGGGCTCAGCCCTGGCGGTGCTGCCGATGATGGCGCTGCAACACGCCCCGCCCGAGACCCGGGCCGAGGTGCTGGCCCAGATGGCCATGGGCGGCCCTGCTGAAGTGGCGCGCGCGATCGCCCTGGTGAAATCGGGCCTGGCCGGGGCCATGGCCGAGAACACCGAAGCCTGGATCAAGGTTCAGGTGATGAGCGTGACCATCATCATCTGGCGCACCGGCGCCCTGATGATGCTGGGCATGGCGCTCTACAAGTGGGGCTTCCTGACCGGCCGCGCGCCGACCTGGGTCTATGGCGCTCTGGTGGTCGTTGGCGCCGCAGGCCTGTGGGTGACGGGCCTGGAGTCACGCGAGAAGCTGGCGATCAATTTTGCTCAGCCCCGTTCGAACGGCGAACTGCAACTGGGCTTTGAGTTCCTGACCCTGCCGATCACACTGGGCTATGCCTCCCTGGCGATCCTGCTGCTGAAGCTGGATATCGCTCGCAAGCTGCTCAACCCGCTGGCCCGCCTGGGACAGATGGCCTTCACCAACTACATCACCCAGTCGATCATCATGACCACGATCTTCTGGGGCGGCCGGGGGCTGGGCTATTTCGGCGACGCCAGCCGGGTGGACCTGTGGATGATCGTCGCAGCGATCTGGGTGCTGCAGCTGATCTGGTCGCCGCTGTGGCAAGGGGCTGGCGCGGGCGTAGAGCGGGCTACCAGAGCAGCTCAATCTCATAGGCCTCAAACGCGCGGTCTCTGGTCATGATGGGACATTGGCTCCTGATGCCCTGGGCAATCAGGAACCGGTCCCAGGGATCGCGATGATGGCGAGGCAACTGGCCTGCGATGATCGCGTCTTCGGGCGTGATCGGCAGCCAATCAAACCCTTCCGCGAAGACAGCGTGCGCGAGATCGGCGGGCAAGCGTTGCAGCAGCGGGTCGGCGCAACGCTTGAATTCGATCTCATAGGCGCTGACGGCGCTGACCAAAACGCTCACATCGCCTGATCCGAGACGATCCAGACAGGCAGACGAGAGCCGCGACGGCTCGGTGAGCCACCAGATCAACACGTGCGTGTCGATCAGAAGCGTCAAGTCTCCGGAAAGATCGGGCCGTCGGCGGCTTGTTCCATATCCGGATCAGGACGCAGGAAAAGGTCAGGATCCTGAAGTTGGCCAAGGTGCGCCCAGGCGCCCGGCGTGCGTTTGCGAACGCGCTGGGGCTCGGAGGGCCTGGCGACCGCGATGGCCTGCCCGTCAGACGTGAGAACAACGTCCTCGCCCGCCCGAACATGGGCGACGAGTTCCGCCAGGGCGTTCTGTTTGGCTATGTCGACCTGGATCGTCATGCGCCCAGCCTAGCACAAGGCCTGACGCCGGACGATCCCCTACCCCGCCCCCAGCGCCACGGCCGTGTGATAGGTCGCAAACGCCGCCAGATAGGCCAGGGCCACCATGTAGACGAACATCACGGTCGGCCACAGCCAGCTGTTGGTCTCGCGCTTGACCACGCCCAGGGTGGGCGCGCACTGCGGGGCGAAGACGTACCAGGCCAGGAACGACAGGGCCGAGGCCAGCGACCACTGGCTGGACAGCACCGTCGACAGGGCCGTGGTGGCGCCGTCCGGATCGCTGACCGCATAGACCGTGCCCAGGGTGGCGACGGCCACTTCGCGGGCGGCCATGCCGGGGATCAGGGCGATCGACATCTGCCAGTTGAAGCCGATCGGACGCAGCAGCGGCTCGATCCAGCCGCCGAGGATGCCGGCAAAGCTGTAGTCGATGGCCGGGCCGGTGGCGCCCTCCGGCGGATAGGGGAAGGTGGCCAGCACCCAGATCAGCACCATCAGCGGCAGGATGATCCTGCCGGCGCGGGTGATGAAGATCTTGGCCCGGGTCCACAGGTTCAGCAGCACATTGCGCGGCTCGGGCCAGCGATAGGTCGGCAGCTCCATCATGAACGGCTCGACCGTACCCCGCCAGAACACCTTGCGGATCACGAAAGACACCAGCAGCGCGCTGACGATGCCGCTGGCATAGAGGCCAAACATCACCAGCCCCTGCAGCGACAGGAAGCCCCACACCGTGGTCTGCGGAATGAAGGCCCCGATGATCAGCGTATAGACCGGGATACGGGCCGAGCAGGTCATCAGCGGCGCCACCAGAATGGTGGTCAGCCGGTCGTGCCGGTTATCGATCACCCGCGTCGACATGATGCCGGGAATGGCGCAGGCGAAGCTGGACAGCAACGGGATGAAGGCGCGGCCATGAAGCCCCGCCCCGCCCATGATCTTGTCCATCAGGAAGGCCGCGCGGGCCATATAGCCGCTGTCTTCCAGCAGCAGGATGAAGAAGAACAGGATCAGGATCTGCGGCAGGAACACCAGCACGCTGCCGACGCCGGCGATCAGGCCGTCGGCGATGAAGCTGCCCAGCAGTCCCTCCGGCAGATGCGCGCCAACCCAGCCGGCCAGGGCCGCGAAGCCGCCATCGATCAGGTCCATGGCCGGGGTGGCCCAGGTAAACACCGCCTGGAACATCACAAACAGCAGGGTCGCCAGGATCAGCAGGCCGGCCGCCGGGTTCAGCAGCACATCGTCGATCTTGCCGGTGATGGTGTCGGGCCGCTCGGGCGGCTTCACGCAGGCGCGGAAGATGCGCTGGGCCTCGGCATGGGCGGCGCGGATTTCGGCGGCGTTGGGCTCGCGCCAGGTGCTGGCGTGCTCGCCCGCATGGCTGATCGTCAGGGCCTCGGCCTGGGCGATCAGGTCGTCCAGGCCGCGCTTGCGGGTGGCCACGGTGGTGACGATCGGCGCGCCGATCTCGGCGCCCAGCCTTTCCAGATCGATCCGCAGGCCCTGGCGCTGGGCGATATCGTACATGTTCAGCGCCAGCACGAACGGCCGGCCCACCTGTTTCAGCTCCAGCACCAGGCGCAGCACCAGCCGCAGATTGGTGGCGTCGGCCACGCAGACCAGCACGTCGGGCGCGGGCTCCCCGGCCAGCCGGCCCAGGATGGCGTCGCGGGTCACCACCTCGTCGGGACTGCGGGCGCGCAGGGAATAGGTGCCGGGCAGGTCGAGGATGCGCAGGGTCCGGCCACCGGCCGTGGTCAGCGCGCCTTCCTTCCGCTCAACGGTGACGCCGGCATAGTTGGCCACCTTCTGGCGGCTGCCGGTCAGGGCGTTGAACAGGGCCGTCTTGCCGGAATTGGGATTGCCGACCAGGGCGATGCGCGCGGGGCCGAGCGTAGCGGCTTCAGTACTCAAGTCGGGGTCCTGTCGAATTTCACGGTCACGGCGCTGGCCTCGCGTCGACGCAGGGCCACGCGGGTATCGTCCAGCCGCACGGCGATCGGATCACGACCGAACAGGCCCTCGTGCAGAACCTCGACATGCGCGCCCTCGACGAAGCCCATCTCCAGCAGGCGTCGCTCCAGCTCGTCGGCCTCGACGGCTTCGGCCGCGCCGGTCTGGCCGGTAACGCTGACGATCACGCCCGCATCACCGCGCGAAGCCTCACCGAGCGAGCGCCCGAGAGAGGCAAGATCAGTGCTGGAATCAAAGGCAAGGGCGTCAGACATGGCCGCTCCGCGAAAACTTGCGAGTGATTATCAGTCCAAAGCCCTGCTGTCGATGCGGCGTTCTCACCGGGTTGCGTTATGCTGTCCGGGACTCCCAAGGGGCGAGGCGGAATGGCGCAGGCGCGTTAATCTGTTCGACTCTTGGGGTCTGGACCGGTCTGATTGCCTGTAACGATTCGCGTGGACGGACTGATGCGAAGGCTGATGCTGGGGCTGCTCACGGGCGCCTATCTTTGTCTGGCTCTGATCATCTCCCTGGTGCTGTGGCGCACGGGGGCGGCTCCGGCTGTCGGTCTGTCGGCCTTTATCGGCACGCTGGGCCTGTGCTTCGCGTTTCACGGTCTGATCTCCAACACCTTCGATTCCGCTCGTACGCGCCTGGACATCGACACCGTGCGCGAGGCCCACGCCATCCTGCTGGACCAGATCGAGAAGATCGACGCCCGCATGACCCAGCTGGTCGAGAGCGTCGCCCTGGACGCCCAACGTCGTTCGGAAGAACTGTCGACCGAGGTCCACCAGCTGGAAGACCTGATCGCCGGCATGAACGAGCGGCTGGAGCACCAGCTGACCCATCAGGTCGCCGCCGCCCGCGTCGAGGTTCGCGGCCGCACCCCGCAATCCAATGTCATGCTGCAGGTGGTGCAGGAGGCCCTGGCCGAAAACCGGGTCGACCTCTATCTGCAGCCCATCGTCAGCCTGCCCCAGCGCCGGACCGTCTTCTACGAAAGCTTCTCGCGCCTGCGCGACGACACCGGCCGGGTGATGATGCCGGCTGAATATCTGGCCGTGGCCGAGCCCGAAGGCCTGATGACCGCCATCGACAACCTGCTTCTGTTCCGCTGCGTGCAGATCGTGCGGCGGCTGGCCAAGCAGGACCGCAAGGTCGGGATCTTCTGCAACATCTCGCTGGCCAGCCTGGCCGATGAGAGCTTCTTCCCGCAGTTCCTGGAATTCATGCAGGCCAACAAGGACCTGGCCGGCGCGCTGATCTTCGAACTGGGCCAGGCCGCCTTCGAGCGGCGCGGCGCGGTGGAAGCCCGCCACATGTCGCGCCTGGCCAGCCTGGGCTTCAGCTTCAGCCTCGACAAGGTCAATGACCTGGACCTGGACTTCCAGGACCTGGCCCGCGCCGACGTCAAGTTCCTCAAGGTCGGCGCCCAGATGATGCTGGACCAGCTGCAGGAGCAGGACGGCAAGCTGGTGATCGCCTCGCTGCCCGACCTGAACGCCAGCGACTTCGCCGCCCTCACCCGCCGCTACGGCATCGAGGTGATCGTCGAGAAGGTCGAGGCCGAAAAGCAGATCGCCGAGATCCTGGATCTCGACATCGGCTATGGCCAAGGTCACCTGTTCGGCGAGCCCCGCGCCATCCGCGACGCCGTGCTGGCCGAGGCCGAGCCTCCGGTCGACTTCATGCGCGGCGCCCTGCGTCGTCGCGCTTCAGGCTGGTGACAGTTTTCGGTACCCGGCCGCAAGCTTCGGAATGACCGACAGGCGATGAAGGCGCAGGCTCCCGTCGAAGGGAGCCCCCGCCATGAACCCATCCGCCTATCCTGACGACGACGCCCGCTGGGCCGCGTGCCTGGCCCGAGATCCCGCCGCCGACGGCGCGTTCTTCATCGCCGTGCGCACCACAAAGATCTATTGCCGCCCGGTCTGTCCAGCGCGTCCGCTGCGCAAGAACGTGGTGTTTCACGCCACCGGCGCGCAAGCCCGCGCCGCCGGCTTCCGGGCGTGCAAGCGCTGCAAGCCCGACCTTCTCGAGACCGCCGCTTGACCCTGGACTGGAAGCGCATCGCCGCCGAGCTGGACGCCCGCGGCTGGGCCCTGACGGGTCCGATGTTCACCCCCGAGCAATGTGCGACGCTGGCGGCGCTGTATGATCAGCCGGCGCTGTTTCGCAGTCGCGTGGTCATGGCCCGGCACGGCTATGGCAAGGGCGAGTACCAGTATTTCGCCTATCCGCTGCCCGAGCCCATCCAGAGCCTGCGGATGAGCCTCTATCCGCCCCTGGCCTGGATCGCCAATCGCTGGGCCGAGCGGCTGGGCGAGGAGCGGCGCTTTCCAGAAACCCTGGCGGAAATGCTGGAGCGCTGCCACGCGGGCGGCCAGGCCCGGCCGACGCCGCTGATGCTGACCTATGGTCCGGGCGACTACAACTGCCTGCACCAGGACCTGTATGGCGAGCATGTCTTCCCGCTGCAGGCGGCCTTTCTGCTCGACGCGCCGGGGCGCGATTTCGAGGGTGGCGAGTTCGTGCTGGTCGAGCAGCGGCCGCGCCAGCAGTCAGCGCCCCAGGTCGTGCCCCTGGGCCAGGGCGAAGGCGTGATCTTCGCGGTGCGTGAACGACCGGCAGAAGGGTCGCGCGGCGTCCATCGGCGCATGCTGCGGCATGGAGTCAGCGAGGTTCGCAGCGGGCGGCGACGCACGCTGGGGGTGATCTTCCACGACGCCACCTGAGGGCTATCCCAGCGGCGACACGCCGAAGAACACCCGGTGCAGGAACAGCACGAACAGCGCGTAGAGCGCTGTCCCGGCCACGACCATGATCACGTCGGCCATGGGCTTGGTCGCCACGGGCGGCGGTTCCCGGCGTCCCAACGCCGAGACCAGATCGACGAGGCCATAGGCCAGAAACGCGCCGAACAGCAGCGCCGAGGCCTGGTCGCCATTGGCCATCAGATGCGCCACCGACCACAGGATGATCCCGATCAGCATCGGATGGCGCACCGTCGCCTTGATCCGGCCAACGGGACCGTTCGAGCCGGCCAGCAGGATGAAGGCCGGCAGCATCAGGGCCATGGAAGCATGACGGCCCCAGGCTGGCGGATCATAAAGCTGCGGGGCCATCAGCCGATACTGCATCCAGCCCCAGATGATCAGGCCAAGCCCGATGGCCGAAGCCAGGGAATAGAGTCCCTTCCAGCGGCCAGGACTGACCGCGACCTGCGCGTCCCGAAACGACCCGGCGAAAATTCGCACGGAGTGAACGCCCAAAAACAGCACAAGTCCCAGGACCAGAATCGTCATCTGTCTCTCCCCGTCTTCGTGAGCAGGGTAGTCACGAAACGGCGTTCACCGGAAGGGACGCCCCTTGAAACCGCACGGCCAGGCGTCACCTAAGCGGTCCGTCAAGTTGACGCCCAGCCCGCCGACCGGTACGCGCCCAGCCATGATCACCTTCCCCGCCGGCCTTTCCGCCCTGTCCGACCGCTACGACATCGTGCTGTGCGACGTCTGGGGCGTGATCCACAACGGCGTCCAGAGCTTCCCGCAGGCCTGTGACGCCCTGGTTCAGTGGGGCGAAAAGGTCGGGCCGGTCGTGCTGATCTCCAACGCGCCTCGCCCCGCCTCGGACGTGGTGGCGCAGCTGGACAGCCTGGGCGTATCCCGCGCCGCCTGGAGCGGCTTCGTCACCTCGGGCGACGCGACCCGGGCCCTCCTCAGCGCCCGCGCGCCGGGCAAGGCCTGGAAGATCGGACCTGGCCGCGACGCCCCGCTCTATGCCGGTCTCGACCTGCAGGACGCCGCCTGCGAGGACGCCGACTTCATCGCCTGCACCGGCCTGTTCGACGACGAGACTGAGACCCCCGAGGACTATCGCGACCGTCTGGTCGTGGCCGCCGAGCGCGGCCTGACCTTCATCTGCGCCAATCCCGACCGCGTCGTGCAGCGGGGCGACAAGCTGATCTTCTGCGCCGGCGCCCTGGCCGACCTGTATGAAAGCCTGGGCGGCGAGGTGATCATGGCCGGCAAGCCGTTCGCGCCGATCTATGACCTGGCGATCGCCAGGGCCGCCGAACTGACCGGCAAGCCCGTCGACCGGACGCGCGTGCTGTGCATCGGCGACGGCGTCATCACCGACGTGCTGGGCGCTGAAAACCAGAACCTGGCCTGCCTGTTCATCGCCAAGGGCATCCATGGCGAGAAGGCCATCGGCCCCGACGGCCTGCTGAACCCCGAGGCCGTCCTGGCCCTCCTCGCCGCCGACAAGACCGGCGCCACGCACGCCGTGGGCGATCTGGTCTGGTGAATTGAGGATCAGCGGTTAGATTGCGCTGCAACGCACAATAAGAACCGCAGGGGAAAGCGTCATGCAGGGTCTGTTTCTTGAGGATCTCAGCGTCGGCCAGAGCGCCGATCTGGTCCGCACCGTTGGCGAAGCCGACATCATCGCCTTTGCCGCCGTGACTGGCGACAACAACCCCGTCCATCTGGACGCCGACTATGCGGCGACCACATCCTTTGGCGAGCGCATCGCCCATGGCATGTTGTCGGCCGGCTATATCTCGGCGGTGATCGGCACCCAGCTGCCGGGCCCCGGGGCCATCTATCTGTCGCAGGCCCTGCGCTTCAAACGGCCGGTCAAGATCGGCGACGAGGTCACCGCGCGGGCCACCATCACCGAAATCGACGAGGCCAAGGCCCGCGTCACCCTGGCCACCGTCTGTCTGGTCAATGGCAAGCCCGTGGTCGAGGGCGAGGCCCTGATCATGGTTCCGCGCAAGGCCGCCTGATGACGCTGAAGATCGTCCACGCCTGGAAGGACCTTTCGCCGGAGGAACGCGGCGCGGCCGTGGCGCTGGGCAATTTCGACGGCGTGCATCGCGGCCACCAGCAGGTGATCGCCGAGGCCGCCAGGGCCGCCCTGGCCCTGAAGGCGCCGCTGGGGGTGATCACCTTCGATCCGCACCCGCGCCGCCTGTTCCGCCCCAGCGAGCCGGCCTTCCGCCTGATGACCATCGAGCAGCAGGCCCGGGTGCTGGCCAGTATGGGCGTGGATATCCTGTATCTGCTGCCGTTCGACTTCCAGATGGCCAGCTTCTCGGACAAGGAATTTGTCGAGCAGGTGCTGGTCGAAGGCTTGGGCGTTCGCCACCTCGCCGCCGGCTTCGACATCTCGTTCGGCAAGGGTCGCACCGGCAGCCCTGAGGGGATGAAGGCCTATGGCGCCGAGCATGGCTTTGGCGTCTCGATCGCTGAGCCTGTCGCGGGCAAGGCTGGCGACAAGTTCTCGTCCACCAGCGTCCGCGACGCCCTGCGCGACGGCCACCCCGAGGAGGCTTCGCGCATCCTGGGTCGCCCCTTCGCCATCGAGGGCGTGGTCCGGCGCGGCCAGCAGCTGGGCCGCCAGCTGGGCTTTCCCACCGCCAATGTCGAGATCATCGACTATGTGGTGCCAAAGCTGGGCGTCTACGCCACCCGCACCCGCCTGCCCGACGGCCGCGAAGTGCCCGGCGTCGCCAATCTGGGCAACAATCCCACCACCGGCACGGTCGAGACGCGGCTGGAAACCTGGCTCTTCGATTTCGACGAGGACCTGTACGGCCAGGTCATCGAAACCCAGCTGATCGCCTTCCTGCGACCCGAGCTGAAATTCGGCAGCGTCGAGTTGATGGTCGAGCAGATCCGGCGGGACGAGACCGCGGCCCGGGCGATCGTGGCGCCGGGATTTTAGAAACCCTTCTCCCCTCGCGGGAGAAGGAAGGTTGAACCCCAGAGCTTCGCTGTTAACTTCGGTTAACCACTGCGAGGGCGGGATCGTGAAAGCGCGCAAGTACGAACATTTCGCCCGGGCGCGCCGCCCCGCGCCCAAGCGACATCACGAAATCCTGTCCTATCCGGCTGACGCCCAGTTCGTGTTCGACACCGGCAAGGCGATCGAGGTCGAGGGCGGCTATTGCGCCCTGCCCAATGGTGATTTGCTGGACGCCTATTCCAACGCCGTGGTCCGGGCCGTCGAGGTGGTGGGGCCGGCCGTGGTGCGCGTGCACCCGATGCTGGAAGACCCGCGCATGCAGGGCATCGGCTCGGGCTTCGCCTTCGCGCCCGGCGGTCTGATCCTGACCAACAGCCATGTGGTGCAGGGCGCCACGCGCTTTGTGGTTATCACCGCCGAGGGCCGCAGCCTGACGGCGCGCTGCGTGGGCGATGATCCCGACACCGATCTGGCGATCCTGAAGATCGACCAGACCATCGACCTGCCCGTCGCCAAGCTCGGCGATTCCAAGAAGCTGCGGCGCGGCCAGCTGGTGATCGCCATCGGCGCCCCGCTGGGCTTTGAGGCCACCGTGACCACCGGCGTCGTCTCGGCGCTGGGCCGGTCCTTGCGCGGCGAACGCGGCCGCCTGATCGAGGACCTGATCCAGACCGACGCCGCCCTCAATCCCGGCAACAGCGGCGGGCCCCTGGTCAATTCGGCTGGCGAGGTGGTGGGCATCGCCACCGCCGTGATCGCCGGCTATCAGGGGCTGTGCTTCGCCGTCGCCGTGAACACCGCCACCTATGTGATCGCCGAGCTGATGGCCCACGGCTTCGTGCGGCGCGGCTCCATCGGCCTGATCGCCCAGCAGGCCCCGATCCCGGCGGGCCTGGCCCGCGCCACCGGCGTCACCCAGCCCTATGCGGTGTTCGTGGCCCATGTGGACACCGGCGGACCCGCGGCCAAGGCCGGCGTCAAGGAAGGCGACCTGCTGATCTGCGCCGGCGATCACGTGCTGACCGGGTTGGACGATCTGTTGCGGGCGCTGGATCACCACAGCATCGGCAAGGCCATCCTGTTCACCCTGATCCGCGAAGGCCGGCTGATGACGGTGTCGATCACGCCGAGGATCCGGCGGCGGGGTTAGGCGGCGATGCGGGAGCACGCCTATGCCGTCTACATGATGACCGACAGTCGCCGTGGCGTGCTCTATGTCGGCGTGACGTCAAATCTGGTGTCTCGCGCGCAGCAGCATCGCGACGGTGAGGTCAGCGGATTTACGCGCCAGCATGGGTGCAAATCGCTGGTCTGGTTCGAGACGCACGAAGATATCGCGGCGGCCATACACCGCGAGAAGCTCATCAAGCGATGGCGGCGAAGCTGGAAAATCACCCTCGTCGAGACGCGCAATCCTGAATGGGTGGATCTGGTTCCGGGGTTGCTGGGCGAGGAACGACTTCCCTGGGAGACCATGGCTGAGTTCCAGGTGGCGCTGGAGCCTGACGCGATCGGACTGTTCCCACGGAAAGACCCCTACCCCTAAAGACTGTCATCCCGGACAAGCGCGCAGCGCGCCGATCCGGGACCGACGCCTGAGCGCCGCGCTCCAGGTCGGTCCCGGATCTTCACCCGGCTTCGCCGGGTTCGTCCGGGATGACAGGCTGTTTGTAGCTTGCGGGTTTGCCCCTTCCGCAACCCTCTGCTATCCCCCAGCCCATGACTTTCGTTCGGAAAACCCCGCGAATTATCCGCCCGGCGTAACGCTGGACGCAGGTTCGAGCGCGCGCCGGGACTACTAAATCCGTCATTCCCGGCCAACGAAGCGGCGTAGCCGCGTAGGCCGTGCCGGGAACCCCGAACTCCCCAGCTGGATAGCTCTCCCATGGCCGACGACGCCACGCCCGCCCGCGACTATCGCGAAACCGTCTTCCTTCCCGACACCCCGTTCCCGATGCGCGGCGGTCTGCCCAAGAAGGAGCCCGAGATCATCGAGGGCTGGGCCGCCCTTTCGCCCAAAGGCCTGTACGGCGCGGTCCGCGCCAAGCGCCAGGCCGACGGCGCCCCGCTGTTCGTGCTGCATGACGGCCCGCCCTACGCCAATGGCGCCATCCACATCGGCCACGCCCTGAACAAGACGCTGAAGGATTTCGTGGTCCGCTCGCGCTTCGCCCTCGGCTACGACGTCGACTACGTGCCGGGCTGGGACTGCCACGGCCTGCCGATCGAATGGAAGATCGAGGAAGAGTTCCGCGCCAAGGGCCGCCGCAAGGACGAGGTCCCGGCCGAGGAATTCCGCACCCGCTGCCGCGAATACGCCGGCGGCTGGATCGAGGCCCAGAAAGTGGAATTCCAGCGCCTGGGCATCCTGGGCGACTGGTGGAATCGCTACGCCACCATGGACTTCTCGTCCGAGGCCACGATCGTGGCCGAGTTCCACAAGTTCGCGGCCTCGGGCCAGCTCTATCGCGGCTCCAAGCCGGTGATGTGGAGCCCGGTCGAGCGCACGGCCCTGGCGGATGCGGAGATCGAGTACCACGACCATGTGAGCCCGACGGTGTGGGTGAAGTTCCCGGTCGTGTGGCGAAGGAAGATCGAGAAACTCAAGTCCCCTCAACTCGGCATCAGCGGCAGCAGCCTCTTGGTGAAGCGCGAGGAGCCCGAGCTTGAAGGCGCGAGCGTGGTGATCTGGACGACCACGCCGTGGACTATCCCCGCCAATCGCGCGATCTCGTTTAACCCAGAGATCGCCTACGGCCTGTACGAAGTCGAAGCGATGGAAACCGACCTCGCCTTCGAACCTTGGGCCAAGCCTGGCGATAAGTTTGTTGTCGCCGACAAGCTGGCTGAAGATGTGCAGAAGGCGGCCAAGATCGCCTCGTGGCGTCGGCTCAAGCAGGTTGATTGCAAGGGGCTATTTTGCGGCCATCCACTTCGCGAATTCGCCGATGGATACAAATTCTGGGTTCCTCTTCTCGCGGGTGAACACGTCACGGACGATGCCGGCACCGGCTTTGTCCATACCGCGCCCGGCCATGGTCAAGACGACTACCTTGCTTGGCTCAACAATCGCGCGTCCTTCGATGAAGCCAATGAACAGGTCGATAGCGACCCGGAACTCCAAGAGCTCAATTATGAGCGTTTGGACCCTGAAATCCGTAACACCGTCGATCCCGACGGCGCCTATTTCCCGCACGTGCCGCTGTTCGCGGGCCTGAAGGTCATCGAGACCGAGGGCAAGAAGGCCGGCAAGTTCGGGGCCGCCAACGGCGCGGTGATGGACAAGCTGATCGAGGCCGGGAACCTGCTGGCGCGCGGCCGGGTCGAGCACAGCTATCCGCATAGCTGGCGCTCGAAGGCCCCGATCATCTTCCGCAACACGCCCCAGTGGTTCATCCGCATGGATCAGCCGCTGGAAAGCGGCAAGACCCTGCGCGAGACCGCCGTCCAGGCCATCGCCGACACCGCCTTCCACCCTGACGCCGGCCGCAACCGCATCGGCTCGATGGTGGAAAGCCGTCCCGACTGGCTGGTCAGCCGCCAGCGCGCCTGGGGCACGCCGCTGGCCATGTTCGTCGACAAGGACAGCGGCCAGCCCCTGATGGACGAGGCGGTCAACGCCCGCATCCTGGCGGCCATCCGCGAAGGCGGCGCCGACGCCTGGTTCACCCGCCCTGACGCCGAGTTCCTGGGCGAGGCCTATGACGCGGCCCAGTACGAGAAGGTCGGCGACATCCTCGACGTCTGGTTCGACTCCGGCTGCACCCACGCCTTCACGATCGAGGGCCGCGACGACAGCCACTGGCCGGCTGACCTGTATCTGGAAGGCTCCGACCAGCATCGCGGCTGGTTCCAGTCGTCGCTTCTGGAAGGCTGCGGCACCCGCGGCCGCGCGCCCTACAAGGCGGTTCTCACCCACGGGTTCACCCAGGACGAGAACGGCGAGAAGATGTCCAAGTCCAAGGGCAACACCGTCGAGCCCCAGACCGTCACCAAGGAAAGCGGCGCCGAGATCCTGCGGCTGTGGGCGGCGATGGTCGACTATTCGGAAGACCAGCGGATCGGCAAGACGATCCTGGCCACCACCACCGACGCCTATCGCAAGCTGCGCAACACCACGCGCTACCTGCTGGGCGCCCTGGCCGGCTTCGACGAGGCCGAGCGGGTCACCAACTATGACGACTTCCCGCCGCTGGAGAAGTTCATCCTGCACCGCCTGTGGGAGCTGGATGGTCAGGTCCGCGCCGCCTACGAGGCCTATCGCTTCGCCGACGTCACCCGGCCGCTGATCGAGTTCTGCCAGGGCGACCTGTCGACCCTGTTCTTCGACATCCGCAAGGACAGCCTGTACTGCGACAAGCCCACGGAACTGCGCCGCCGGGCCTATCGCACCGTGCTGGACTATGTGTTCGAGCGCCTGACCATCTGGCTGTCGCCCCTGACCAGCTTCACCATGGAAGAGGCCTGGCAGACGCGCTTCCCCGAGGCGGGCAGCAACAGCCTGCGGGTGATCCCGGAGACGCCGGCCCAGTGGCGCAACGACGCCGAGGCCGCGCGCTGGGCCAAGGTCGAGACGGTGATGTCGGTGGTGACCGGCGCCCTGGAAGTTGAGCGTCGTGAAAAGCGGATTGGCTCGGCGCTGGAGGCTGCGCCGGTGGTGCATGTCGCCGACGCTGACCTGCTGGCCGCCTTCGACGGCCTCGACGCCGCCGAGGTGTTCCGCACCAGCGCCGCGACGCTGGTGGCTGGCGAAGGCGGCGCGTTCTCGACCGACGAGGTCAAGGGCGTGTCGGTGGATCCGCTCCAGGCCGAAGGTAACAAATGCGCCCGCTCCTGGCGGATCCTGCCCGAAGTCGGAACCGATCCCAGCTATCCGGAGCTTAGCCTTCGTGACGCGGAAGCTGTGGCGTGGTGGGATAGCCAGAAGGGGTGACCCCCTTCCCCCTTGATGGGGGAAGGGTTGGGGATGGGGGTGACGCGGCGGTGAGACTGGATCGAAGTCCCCGCCTAATTGCCGCCGCCGCATCACCCCCACCCTGCCCTCCCCCATCAAGGGGGAGGGTAGAGACCTAATTGAAGAGCCTTGGGGCTGAGAGAATGACGATCAACATCACCCGCCAAGGCTGGATCGCCTACGCCATCGCCGCCGTGACGGTGGCGCTCGATCAGCTCAGCAAGCTGTGGATCCTTCACGGCCTGGACCTGCCGTCCAAGGGCACAGTCCCCCTGCCCGGTCCGGTCGATCTGACCATGGTCTGGAACAGGGGCATGAGCTTTGGCCTGCTGAGCGACCACGCCGAGTGGAGCCGCTGGCTGCTGACCGGCTTTTCGGCGGTCGTGGTCGTGGCCCTGGCGATCTGGGCGCGCAAGGCGACCAAGCCGCTGATGGCCATCGGCCTGGGCCTGATCATCGGCGGCGCAATCGGCAACAACCTGATCGACCGGGTGGTCTATGGCGCGGTCGCCGACTTCATCGACGTGCGCGACCTTTATTTCCCGTGGATCTTCAATATCGCCGACGCCGGGATTTCGATCGGCGTGGCCTTCCTGCTGCTCGACAGCTTCCTGACGGGCGAGGACAAACTGGCCCATCCGACCGAATAAGGCCGCAATCGCGAGAGAGATTGGCGCCCGCGCCATGATGTCGTATCGAGAGCGCTCGAAATTTTGGCCCGGGGCGGGCCACGTGGAGCATCTGTTCATGAGTTTCAATCGGGTCGCGACCCTGAGCGTTCTGGCCGCCGTGGCCGCCACGGGCCTCGCCGGTTGCCAATCGGCCTCCAAGGCTCTGGGCATGAGCAAGGTGGTTCCCGACGAATTCCGCGTCGTCACCAAGGCCCCGCTGGTGGTGCCACCCGACTATGCCCTGCGTCCGCCGGCCCCCGGCGAGCCCCGCCCCCAGGAGCTGCAGCCTGAAAGCGCCGCCCGTCAGGCCCTGATCGGCCAGAGCATGGCCGCCGGCCGCTCGGACGGCGAGAAGCTGCTGGTGGCCCGCGCCGGCGTCGACAAGGCTGATCCGCTGATCCGCTTCGTCGTCGACGACGAAACCGGTGACCTGGCCCACAAGGACGAAACCTTCGCCAGCAAGGTGATGTTCTGGAAAAAGGACAAGGCGGCCGAGGTCGCCGCCACCGCCACCGAGACCGGCGCCAACGCCCCGATGGTGGTCGACGCCGCCGCCGAAGAAGCCCGCCTGAAGGCCCTGATGGGTCCGGGCAAGGTGGTGATCAGCCGCGACAAGCAATCCCGGATCAAGCTGCCGGGCCTCTAGGCTCAAGCCACCGCCTCGATATTCGACCGACCCCGGAAGCACCGCTTTCGGGGTCGGCTTCGTTTTGCATCAACAGAATCCGCTCTCCCCGGCGACCCGTAGGGCCGCGGGGAGAGCGGGGTGTGAGGTTCAATCCCCCGGCGTCTTCACCGTAAAGCCCTTGGCCCGCATGCGGTCCAGCAGGCCGTTCTGGGCCACCAGCCCCCGGATCGAGAACAGGGCCACCGCATGGCCGGGGGTCTTCATGGCCTCGGTCAGGGCGGCGATCTCGTCGTCCATGGCCCGCTTTTCCAGCTCGACCATGCCCGGCAGGCTGCGGATGCAGCGCTGGAAGTTGCGCGGCCCGGCGATGGCCTCGCGCACGTCGCCTCGCGCCCAGGCCTGGGCGGCCGAACGGGCGGCGGCGCCGCCGGCCTCGGCCTCGCTGAGCACGCCCTCCAGACACAGGCGCCCGGCCTCGGCGGAGTGGTCGCGTACGGCGGCCTTGACCACCGGCATGGCCTTGTAGGTCCCGGCGGGCCTGGCCTTGACGCGATGCTTGCGGGCCAGCTTGCCGACCGCGCGCTCGGGCTCGCCGGGGTCCAGCCTGTTGGTCTTCTGATAGTCCATGGCGATCATGATCCCCGCGCCCAGCGGGCTCCATTCGCGATAGGCGTCGGGCTTCTTGCCCAGCTGGGCGCGGACCTTGGCCAGACGCGGCGCCAGCTCGGGCGCGGCGGCGTCGAGGGGCTGGTCGGATTTCAGCTTGCCCCGCAGCCTCAGCATGGCGGGGATGTCGGTGATACCCGCCCGCCCGACCGGCGGCAGGATCAGCGCGAAAGCGCCGTCCAGGCGGCGCTCCAGCACCGACCTGTCCCAGGCCGCGCCCTTGGGCAGGGAGGCGAGGGTCCCCAGCACGTAGATCGTGGTGTCAGCGTCGGAGATCCGCCACCAGGCCGGGCCAGGCAGCCTGGCGTTGACCACCAGCTCCTCAACCAGATTGGCCTCGGGATCCTCCGGGATCTGCGCGTAGGCCGCGATGGGCGAGGATGCGAGCAGCGCCAGCGCCGCCGCCAAGGTTCTCAATCTCATGTCGCCTACCCCAACCATCGATCATGACCATGATAGCCGGGCTGCGGCGAAAGCGTGGCCGCAAGATGCGGGCTTTCCATCCGATGTCCTTGCGCCATGGGCTGGCGGAATCGCTCTAGTGTGAGGTTTCTCTGCGTCCCGGCGGGCCAGCGTGCGCCTGCCTCCGAAAGTTCGACCATGCCGATCCGCCGCCTGCCGCCCGAGACCGTCAACCGCATCGCCGCCGGCGAGGTGGTGGAACGGCCGGCCAGCGCCATCAAGGAGCTGGTCGACAACGCCGTCGACGCCGGCGCGACGCGGATCGAGGTGGAAGCCCATGGCGGCGGCCTGACCCGCATCCTGGTGGCCGATGACGGCATGGGCCTGAGCGCCGAGGAACTGCCCGTTGCCATCGAGCGCCATGCCACCTCGAAACTGGCCCCCGACGCCGACGGCCTGTGGGACCTGCTGCGCATCCACACCATGGGCTTCCGGGGCGAGGCCCTGCCCTCGATCGGCTCGGTGGCGCGGCTGTCGATCAGCTCGCGGGCCAAGGGCGCCAAGGACGCCTTCTCGATCCTGGTCGAGGGTGGTCAGGTCGGCGATGTGGCCCCCGCCGCCTTCCCGGGCCCGCACGGGGCGCGGATCGAGGTTCGCGACCTGTTCTACGCCACCCCCGCCCGGCTGAAGTTCATGAAGTCGGAACGGGCCGAGGCCCTGGCGATCACCGAGGAGATCAAGCGCCAGGCCATGGCCCACGAGGCGGTCGGCTTCTCGCTGGATATCGACGGCCGCCGGGTGTTGCGCCTGTTGCCCGAACATCCCGGGCCGCAGGGCCGGCTGGCGCGCCTCGCCGCCGTTCTGGGGCGCGACTTCCAGGACAATGCCATCGAGATCGACCAGACCCGCGACGGCGTCCGCCTGACGGGGTTCGCGGGCCTTCCGACCTACAATCGCGGCAACGCCGCCCATCAGTATCTGTTCGTCAACGGCCGCCCCGTGCGCGACCGGCTGCTGCAGGGCGCCCTGCGCGCCGCCTATGCCGATTTCCTGGCCCGCGACCGCCACCCGACGGCGGCGCTCTATGTGTCGCTCGACACCGCCGAGGTCGACGTCAACGTCCACCCCGCCAAGGCCGAGGTGCGGTTTCGCGATCCGGCCCTGGTGCGCGGCCTGATCGTTGGAGCGCTGCGCCATGCCCTGGCCGGCGCCGGGCACCGGGCCTCGACCACCGTGGCGACCCAGGCGCTGGACAGCATTCGCGCGCAAGGGGCGGGCTTGGGCAGTTCGCCGTTTCAATTCCAGGCCGGCCCCTCACCCGCTGGCTTCTCGGCCTGGCGCGAAGGCGGCTGGGCGCCGCCCCGTCCGCAGGTGCTGCCGGGCCTCTCGGACGTTTCGGCGCGGGTCGAGCCTGGCTTCAGCGACGTGTTGGGACAGGCCTATGACGCGGTCCAGAACACCGAGGCCTCGCCGAGTTATCCACAGGCTGGCGACTATGCCGCCCCGCCGTTCGACCCGGTCGACTTCCCGCTGGGCGCGGCGCGGGCCCAGGTGCACGAGACCTATATCGTGGCCCAGACCCGCGACGGCATGGTCATCGTCGACCAGCACGCCGCCCACGAGCGCCTCGTCTATGAGCGGATGAAGGGCGAGATGGCGGCCGGCGGCGTCGCCCGTCAGACCCTGCTGCTGCCTGAGGTGGTGGATCTGGACCCTGCCGAGGCCGAGCGTGTCCTGGCCCGGGCCGAAGAACTGGCGACCCTGGGCCTGATCGTCGAGAGCTTCGGCCCCGGCGCGGTGCTGGTGCGCGAAACGCCCGCCCTGCTGGGCAAGACCGACGCCGCCGGCCTGATCCGCGACATCGCCGACGATCTGGCCGAGAACGGTCAGGCCCTGGCGCTGAAGGAGCGGCTGGAAGAGGTGTGCTCCACCATGGCCTGCCACGGCAGCGTCCGCGCCGGCCGCCGCCTCAACGGCGCCGAGATGAACGCCCTGCTGCGCGAGATGGAAGCCACGCCCCATTCGGGCCAGTGCAACCACGGCCGTCCCACCTATGTGGAGCTGAAACTGGCCGATATCGAGCGATTGTTCGGCCGGCGGTAGTCAGGCGACCTGCGAGGCCGCCGCCCCGGTAACGCGGGCGGACCAGTCATGCAGCGGCAGATGCAGGGCCGAGCATGGCGACACATGCGCAGGCGTTTCGAGCAGATCGGTGACCCCCGGGCCGGTGATGAACGGCACGCCCAGTTCGATGCAGGCGTTCACTTCGCGCCGGTTACGCACATCGGTCACCCCCTGCCAGATGCGCTTGCGACGATAACCGGCCGCATCGCGCATGAAACGGGAAATGGCCGCCAGGCGCACGGCCTCCACCCCGGTCGGCAGCATCAGGGTGACACTGGAGGCGAGGTCCGGCGGCAGGTCATCGACCTGAAAGGCCGGATCGGAGACCCGCAGGTCTATGCGGCCAAAGAACGGATTCAGATACTGCTTCATCTGCGACAGGGCCGAGAACGACGGCGCGCGGGGCGTGTCATAGACCGCCGCCGCCAGCCGGGCCCGCGAAGCCTGAGGCAGGGTTTCCAGATAGGGCGTCAATTCGGCCCGCGCGCTGGGCTTGACCAGGGTGGAAAAACTGATCGGGAAGAACATCACCCCGGACGTTTCGCCTTCCAGGGCCCGGCGGGCGCTTTCCAGATTGGGTATGTCGTGACCCGCCTCGCTGGCGTCAGCGGCCGGGGGCTCCATGCCGAAGACCGAGACCGATCCGGCTTCGCGCCAGACCGAGATATTGCCGACAAACACTTCGCGCTGCGTGTGGAAGACGCCGCGATAGGCGGTGCGGGCCGGGGCGACCATGTGCTCCTGCGCGCGCAGGGCCTCCATGGGCGGCTCGCCCGCCACGGGTCCGCCCGGAGGCGCGACGGAGGAGACATCAGTCGGGGTGATCTTGCAGACCCGCCCCGCGAAGGCGCCGTCATCTTCGCCGTCAAGCAGACCCTTGAGCTGCAAGGCCGTGGCGCCGGCGAAACGCATGACGTCGGTCTGGTCGCCCTCGAAGGTCAGCAGGGTGACATCGCCGTCGCCCTGGTCGCCAAACAGCTTGTGCTGCAGGGCCCGCGCCAGGTCCTGAAGCTCGCGCGCATCCAGCCGCTCGGCGCGCGGATCGGCCAGGACGAACGAGAACGGCGCGACCAGGCCATAGCGGCGCGGCCACTTCCAGGTGGTTTCCAGATAGGCGCCGGCCACCTTGGCCACCAGCGCGGCCATGGAGTCGGTATCGGTAAAGCACAGGTCCGCGCCGACGAAGATTCTCAAACACGCTAAAGCCGTCATGCGCCCATCGTGACCGGGGAAGGTTATCGAACCTGAACGAAGAGACGTATCTAACCCGCGACCAACCGACGCGGCGCAATCATAGCTTGAGCATTGGGGCGGGCCGATTTCAGGCCGCGTCGCGCGCCTGGACCAGCGGCGCGCCTTCGGCCTGGGCGACCGGCTTGTCGAGGAAGGCGGTCACGGCAGGGCCCGACACCCGCGCGACGCCGCCCTGGCGGCAGGCTTCCAGCTCGTTGGCGCTGGAGACGCCGGCCACGATCTGGGCCACGCCCTTGCCGCGATAGACGCCCTGGCGTTCGACGAACTTCAGAATCTGCGCCAGCCGCTCGCGTTCGTCTTCACCGGTCAGGGTCAGGGTGACGCTGTCGATCAGCTCGGGCGGCAGGTTGTGGACCGGGAAGGTGGGGTCCACCACGTTGAGATCGAGGAAGGCGAAGCTGCCCTTCAGGAAGGCGCGGATCTGGCTGACCAGGCCCAGCGAGGCCTCGCGCGGCGTGCCATAGACGGTAGCGCCCAGACGAGGCTGCAGGTCCAGCGGATAGCGCGACAGTCGGCCCTTATAGGCGTCCTGGGCGTGGGGCGTGGTCAGGTTCCAAAAGCCGAACGGCACATGAAACTCGCCAAACGGCGCAGTCTTGAAGGCCGTCTGGGCGTCGTTGAGGCCCGTGAGATCGCGGGTCAGCAGCGCCGAGTCGGCTTCCGGCGGCGGCTGGGTGAGGTCGGCGCGCAGGCCGATAATCGAGCCGACGAAGGCCTCGGTCGGTAAATCATAGAGCCCCCACCAGCCCGTCTGGGACGGCGGTGGCGGAGGCGGTGGCGGCGGCGGCGCCTTGACCTTGGCGACCGGTGCGGGCGCCGGGGCGGCGGCGCGTTTCTCGGCCGGAACAAGCGCGGGCGAGGGCGCAGGCTCGGGAGCCTTGGTCACAAGCGGCGCTGGCGCGGGGGCCGGCGCCGAGGCCGCGGCGGCGGCCAGACGCGCTTCCTCGTGCGTGCTGGGCACGGCGCGAATGGCGTCGGCGGTGATCACCTGAACCCGGCCAGCGGCGCCGCCATAGCCCTTGCCGGCGACCAGACCGGCCAGCTCGGCCTGGGTCAGGCTGGCGAACTTGAGCACCGCGCTCTCGTCGCCCTCGAAGGTCATCAGGCAGACCTGACCGCTCTTGCGGCCCGGGAACAGCGCCGATTCCAGTTCGGCCGCCAGGGCCTGCATCTCGGTCGGATCAAGCTGCCCGGTGCGATTGTCGGCCAAGACGAAAGCCAGGGGCGCAACGGCGCCATAGCGACGCGGCGCCTTCCAGCGTTCCTTCAGATAGACGTCCGCCGCCGCCTGGGCCCGCGCGGCGGGAAAGGCGTCGTCATCGATCAACAGCCGGAGACAAGCAATCGCGGTCATGGTCCGCGACGCTAGGGTCGAATGCTCGACAATTCGTTACACGTAATGGTGGAACGGCGTTATCTTTGTTGCGGGGATTGCGACAATTGCGCGCGGGTCGCCCTCTAGACGAACGACTCCGTCAGGCGGAAATCCAGTCGCTGCTTGACGCCCGGCCAGTCGGCGTCGGTGATCGAGAACACGGCGGTGTCGCGCACATGGCCGGTCCAGGTAATCTTGTGATTGCGCAGCACGCCATCCTTGTGGGCGCCCAGCTTTTCCACCGCCGCCTGGCTGCGGCCGTTGCGGACGTCGACCAGAAACTCGACCCGGATCGCACCGGCATTGAAAGCGTTGGCCAGCAGCAATCGCTTGGATTCCGGATTGACCGGACCCGAGCGCGCATCGGGATGCAGGAAGGTGGAGCCCACCTCCAGACCCTTGTGCAGCTTGCGAATGTTCAGATAGCTGGAGGTGCCCACCACCTTGCCGTCCGACAGCCGGCGGATGGCGAAGCCGATCCGCTCGCCACGCTGGGTCTCGCCCTGCAGCGCGCCCCACCAGTCCTCGAAACCCTCGCCGCAGCCATTGGTCGACATGATCTCCCAGCTGGCGGGGTCGCAGTCGATGGCGCCGCGCAGCGCGTCGCGCAAGGCGGGCGTGATGGGTTCCAGCCGGACGTAGCGGCCTTCCAGGGGGAGACTCT
>NCEV01000033.1 GCA_002280875.1 Caulobacter sp. 32-67-35
AGGGCGTGACGTGATACTGCCGCTCAAAGCCCCCGATGGTGTTGACCTCGGTGACGCCGGGCGTGTTGCGCAGCTGGGGCCGGATCACCCAGTCCTGCAAGGTGCGCAGGTCTTCGGGCGTGTAGGCCTTGCCGTCGGGGCGGCGGGCGCCTGGCTTGGCCTCAACCGTGTACATGAAGATTTCGCCAAGGCCCGTCGAGATCGGCCCCAGCTCCGGCGTCAGGCTGGGAGGGAGTTGAGCGCGGGCGGCTTGCAGCCGTTCATTGACCAGCTGCCTGGCAAAATAGATGTCTGTCCCGTCCTTGAAGACGACCGTGACCTGGCTCAGGCCATAACGTGAGACCGAGCGGGTATAGTCCAGCCCCGGTAAGCCGGCGATGGCCGTCTCGACCGGAAAGGTGATGCGTTGCTCGGCCTCCAGCGGCGAGAAGCCTGGAGCCTCGGTGTTGATCTGAACCTGGACATTGGTGATGTCGGGGGTGGCGTCGATCGGCAAGCGCTGGAAGCTCCAGATACCGACGACCGCCGAGGCGAGGACGAGCGCCAGCACGATCCACCGAAAGCGGATCGACAGCGCGATGATGCGGTCAAGCATGGCTGCGCGCTCCTAGTGGTCGTGGCTCGCGCCGGACTTTTCGATGTCCGCGCGAATCAGGAAGGCGCCGTCGGCGACATATTCGGTTCCGGGCTCGAGCCCGCCCAGGACCTCGGTCCATTCGGGCGTCTGGCGACCCAGCTCCAGCATCCGCACCTCGTAGGTGTCGCCCACCCTGGCGAAGACGACGGTGAAGTCGCGGAACCGTTGCAAGGCCTTGGTGCGAACCGCGAGCGGCACGCGGGTGGATGCGACCTGGAAGGAGCCTTCGACGCCCATGCCCGGCCGGAAGGCGGCTGATCCTTCTGGAAGATGCACGTGGGCCATCAGGGTCTGGCTGGCCAGGTCCGCCGTTGGCAGGACGGCTTCGACCCGCGCTATCAGCTTGGTGTCGCCCGACAGGCTGCGCACTTGCACCGGTTGGCCGATACGCACCTTCTCGGCGTCGCGCGGATAGACGAAGAACTCGGCGTGCAGCTTGGTCGGATCGGCGATCACAAAGATCGCCCGCTCGCCGGCCACATCACCGACATTGATGTTCTTCTCGACGATGATCCCGCTGATCGGCGCGAAGATCGAATAGGTCTGAAGGCTCTCGCTGGACTCGACGCGCGCCAGCAGCTGGCCCTTGCGGACCTGGGTTCCCAACTCGCCGCGCAGGGTCATCACCCGCCCCGGATACCAGGCGCGAACCTCGCCCTTGCCCTCGGGTGTGATCTCCACACGGCCAGCCATGTCCACCAGCTCGGCGACATCCGCGCCGCCGGCGATCTCGGTCTTCACGCCCCCGGCCCTCGCGGCCTGGGCGCTGATCGTCGTGCGGCCTTCGTAGGACGGATAGGTCCATTGATGGCTTTGACCACCCTGGCTGGCGCGCACCTTGACGTCGAAGGAGTGCGGCTCCGTTACGACACCGGCGCCGCGCAGGTAGTCCTCCTGCGGCGTGAAGCTGAACCGGTCGACCTTGCCGCCCAGACGGGTCAGTTCGACCGACAGCTGGACTTCGCGCGGATCGAGCGGCTTGTCCTTCCGATAGGCATAGACGTGGAACTCAGGCTCTACGCCGTCCTCGAAAATGGTGATCTCGATGGCCAGGTCGCCGTTGCGCAACATGCGGCCACGATGCGGGCCGCGCTCGTAGTCGCCAGCCTCGGCGGCGTGTCCTTCGGTCTCGGCTGTAGGCTTGCCGCCATCGCCGCAGGCCGTCAGCACCAGGCTCGAAACCATCACCAGGACAAGGCGCATCGAGGCGCGCCGGGTGTAATCGCGGTTCATCGGACAGTCTCCGAAGCGGGAATAAGGGCCGCGTGGCGGCCTGTCAGGCGAGCCAGCTGGGCGCGGTGTGTGTGGTAGGCCTTCAGGGCGTCTAGGCGACGGCTTCGCGCGTCGATCAGTACCTTCTGGGCCTCGATGACGTCGAGATAGCTGAAGCCACCCCGGTTAAAACCTTCGCGGACCAGGGCGACGGTGCGCTCGGCGGCGGGCAACACCTCGGCTTCGATCCGACGAGCTTCGCTGGCCCGTGCGGCCAAGTCGGCCTGAAGCCTGGCGATCTGTCGCTCGCGCACAACCTTGCCGCTGAGCAGATCGGCGTCGGCCGCTGTGCGCTCTGCCAGGGCGCGTTCGATGGCGCCGCGATTGGTGTCATACCGCGCCAGGGGGATTGATCCGCCGACCACGACCGCCATGTCGCGGCCTTCGTTCAGATAGCGCAGGCCGGCCCGCCAGGTCGGGTCCTGCACGGCCTTGGTTTCTTCCACGCGAACCCGCGCTGCTGCTGTCTGCCGTTCGGCGTCGAGCAACGCCAGGTCCACCGGCGAAGCCTCACCAGCGATGTCCTGGGCTGCGGCGGTATCCTCCAGAGCGGCCGGATCGATCTCGAAGTCGACGCCGCCGTTCCAGTAATCGGCCAGGGCCCGCCGGGTAGTATCGGCTGTCATCTGAGCTTGCGACAGTATGATCCTGGCCTCGGCGACCTGGGCGTCGGCGCGGGCGCCGGCGAACAGCGGGTCCCGCGCCGCCTTCACGCGGCGATCGACTTCGCCCTGGGCGCGCTCGGCGATGTCCAAGCGGATTTTAGCCAGGCGAACCTGGGCTTCAGCCGCCATGGCTTCGACCCAGGCCAGTTCGACCTCCCTGAAAAGGTCCAGAACCTTGGTCTCATGCCGAAGTCGGACGAGATCGATCTCGATGCGCGCCAGCGACGTGCGGGCCTCGCGCTTGCCGCCGCGCTCCAGGCTCTGCTGGTAGTAGACGGTGGCCTGGGCGCGATCGACGAGGGAATAGGGACCGGTTCCCGTCAGGTCTTCCAGATCAACGCCGATGACAGGATTGGCGCGAACGCCGGCTTGCCGGGCGCCCGCGTCGGCCGCCTTCAGGCGAGCCTCTACAGCCGGACGAGTAGGGTCGGCCTGGGCGGCTCGGGCGAGCGCCTGATCCAAAGCCAGGGATTGGGCTTGCGCCACGAGCGGCAGGCTGACGATGGGCAGCGCGACGGCGAATGCCGACGCGAGCAGCCAGGATCGCGTGAGGCGACCGTGGATAGGACGGGACATGGATTTCTCTCGAACGGAGGCAGGCGCGGCGCAGGGCCGCGTCGGTCAGGCGACGTGTTCGAGGCTGGCCTTTGGAGGGCGCTTCTGGGTAGAGGGCTCTGCGCTGACAAGCGAGCTGTCCCGGCAAGGCCAAGCCGGTTTGGCGGCGGCCCAGGGGCTGGTGAGCGCCATAGTTGCCGTCACGCTCAGAAGCGAGGGACCATCGTGGTGATGATGAGGGGCCTGTGACGAGTGATCGCGATCATCGTCAACAGAGAGCACTGCCGCATCTGCCGCATCTGCCGCATCATCATGATGATGGTCATGATCCTGGTAAGCTACATCGATGGCGAGAGGACCCGCGAAGGCGTTGGCCGCGTGGGCCTGGCCGCTGGCGTGCAACGCCCGGTCCACCATCGCCACGGAGGCCTGAACCACGAGCATTGCGATCAGCATTACGGCCAGAGCCGCCACGCCTTTCCCTAGCTGGTTGTTCAGATGCTGAAGCAAGAGTTCCTCGATGGAGTCAGCGTGCCAGCATAGTCGCCGTAAGCTCGGCATAGATCAATGCGCCACGGCTATCGCAGAATGGCGCTCAGCATCATGCCAGTCCCCCGCCGCCCCTCTGATGGTCGAGGTGCTCAATCTGGCGGACAGTAAACGCGATGACATCGCCTATGCCGAGGCTTGGCGGCTTGCTCCTAGGCCGCCAGCGGGCCCGACGACGTCCATTTCCACCCGGTCGAGCCGCACGGTGCGAAAGGGGGCTGAAGATCAATTTCTGACCAAGCGTGACAAAACAGGATGATTTTCTCTTCGCGGCTCGCCAAGGTCGTCTGCGAATTTCATAATGGGTTGCTGTGTCTGGGGGCTTTTGAACTTGTCCAAGCGTTCTATCCGTTACGCCGTCGCCGGCGTTGTCGCGGCGGCGCTCGCCGCGTCGTTGACCACCGTCGCCCAGGCCGACGCCATCAAGCAGACCAAGGCGCCCTTCGAGGACAAGTTTCGTCAGCTAGAAGGCGAGGACTGGCCAACCCCGACCGACTACCGCAACGCATCGGGCGCGCCGGGCTATCGCTACTGGCAGCAGAAGGTCGACTATGATGTCGCGGTGCGCCTGGACGAAGATTCCAAGCTGCTGACCGGCAAGGAGACGATCACCTATCGCAACAACTCGCCCGACAGCCTGCCCTATCTGTGGCTGCTGCTGGACCAGGACTACAAGCGCGACTCGATCAGCAAACTGACCGAAACGGTCTCGGGCGACAGCATCAGTCTGGGCCAGGTGCGTCGCATCCAGCGTTTCAAGGAGTGGGAGGGCGGCTTCACCATCAAGTCGGTGAAGGACGCCCAGGGCCGTCCGCTGAAGTTCACCGTCGTCGACACGCTTCTGCGCGTCGATCTGTCGGCCGCCGTGCGCGCCAATGGCGGCGAGACGAGGTTCACGATCGAATGGTCTCTGCCGATGGTCGAGAACAAGGTCGTCGGCGGCCGCAGTGGCTATGAGTGCTTCACCGGCAAGGGCGAGGACGGCAACTGCATCTATGAGGGCGCGCAGTGGTTCCCCCGCCTGGCGGTCTATTCCGACTATGAAGGCTGGCACAACAAGGCCTTCCTCGGGGCCGGCGAATTCACGCTGGAGTTCGGCGACTATCGCGTCGCCCTGACCGTGCCGTCCGACCACGTGGTCTCGTCCACCGGCGTGCTGCAAAACCCGGGCGCCGTGCTGACCGCCGCCCAGCGCGACCGTCTGGCCAGGGCCCGCACTGCCAGCGAGCCAGTCTATGTGGTGACGCCGGAAGAGGCCGCGGCCGCCGAAAAGGCCAAGGCCACCACCGAAAAGACCTGGATCTTCCAGGCCAGCAATGTGCGCGATTTCGGCTGGGCCAGCTCGCGCAAGTTCGTCTGGGACGCTCTGGGCGTGAAGCAGGACGAGCCCGGGGCCGAGCATCCGGTGGTGATGGCGATGTCCTTCTTCCCGAAGGAAGCCCGCCCGCTGTGGGACGCCTATTCGACCAAGTCGATCGCCCATACGCTGAAGGTCTATTCGGACTTCACCTTCGCCTATCCCTATCCGGTGGCCCAGTCGGTCAACGGCCCGGTGGGCGGGATGGAGTATCCGATGATCAGCTTCAACGGCCCGCGGCCGGTGAAGGACAAGAAGACCGGCGCCCTGACCTATACCGAGCGTGCCAAGTACGGCCTGATCGGCGTGGTCATCCACGAGGTCGGCCACAACTATTTCCCGATGATCGTCAATTCCGACGAACGCCAGTGGACCTGGATGGACGAGGGCCTCAACAGCTTCCTCGAGTTCCAGGCCGAGGTGCAGTGGGACAAGAAGTTCCCTTCGCGCCGCGGCGAGCCCAAGGACATCGTCGAGTATATGGTCAGCCAGGACCAGGTGCCGCTGATGACCCAGTCTGACTCGGTGATCCAGTTTGGCCCCAACGGTTATTCCAAGCCGGCCACCGCCCTGGTGATCCTGCGCGAAACGATCATGGGCCGCGAGCTCTTCGACCGGGCTTTCAAGGAATATTCCAACCGCTGGCGCTTCAAGCACCCCACGCCTTATGACTTCTTCCGCACCATGGAGGAGTCGTCTGGCGTCGATCTGGACTGGTTCTGGCGCGGCTGGTTCTACTCGACCGACCATGTCGACATCTCGCTGGACAAGGTCGTCAAGGCGCGGATCGAGAGTGGTGATCCCGACGTCGAAGCCGCCGTCCGCAAGGCCAGAAGCGACGTCGAACCGGAATCCCGCACCGCGGCAAACAACAGGGGAACGACGGTTATCGAGCGCGACCCCAAGGTCCGCGATTTCTACAACGCCAATGACGAGTTCGCGGTCTTTGACAGCGCACGCAAGAAGGCCAAGACTGCCCGCGAGGACCTGACGCCCGAAGAGCAGGCGGCCCAGGATCTGAAGGACAACCTCTATCGCTTCACCTTCCGCAATATCGGCGGACTGGTGATGCCGGTGATCGTCAAGATGGATTTCGTCGACGGGACGAGCGAAACGGTGCGCATCCCCGCCGAGATCTGGCGCAAGAACTCAAAGCAGGTCACGTGGCAGTATGTCTCCACCAAGGACCTGAAGGGCGCCCAGATTGACCCCTTGTGGGAAACCGCCGACGCCGATCGCGGCAACAATGTCTACGAGGGCGCGATCACGCCAACGACATTGAAGATCCAGAAGCCGCCGGAAACGACCAACCGCATGAAGGACGCCAATCTCAAGGTCGAGCCGGGCGGCCTGGGAACCTTGCCGTCGGAAGAGCCGAAGAAAGACGAAGGCGCCAAATGATCGCGCGGGCAGCCGTCATCATCGCGGCGCTGGGCCTGTTGCTGGCCCCGCTGCCTGCGGCCGCACATCGGGGCCATGGCGTGTTGAGCGTCGTGGAGATCGACGCCGGGACGGGCGGGGTCAGTGTCAGCCATCGAATCCCGGCGCACGACGTAGAACCGGCCCTGGCCCAGATCGCGCCGGACGCTCAGAGCAGTCTCGACGACCCCGACGCCGTCGAAGCTCTGAAGATCTATATGCTGCGAACCTTCTCGCTGAGGGTCAACGGCTCCGTCGTTGACCTGACCCTGAGGGACCTGACGCTCGGCGCGGACGAGGTTCGCTTTGAGTATGTGGGCCAAGTGTCCCCGGCGGACGCTCGCGCCGCCATCGAGGTACGGGCGGCGATGTTCGCCGACATCCATCGCGACGAGGTCAACCAGGTCAATATCCGTCGCTTGGGCGTTACGCGAACTCTCGTGTTCAACGGTCCCGACGCCGACACCCCCCAAGCCTTGGCCCCCATAGAGCGTTAGGCCTATCTACAAGGCGCCTGATCCACAGGCTCGGCGATACCAGCCGTTGGCATGCTCGACGCTCTCAGGGGAGTCCAGCGGTCGGGCGGCCGCCCGACACTATGGCTCTCCAAGCATGGACAAGCGCCGGACGCGCAGCGGTGGCCCGGACCAGGGTGGCGCTACCCGCCCGGGTGCAGCCCCGGCGCTTCCTGGCCCGTACGCGTGACATATTCCGTATAGCCGCCGCCGTACTGATGGACGCCCTCGGGTGTCAGCTCCAGCACACGATTCGACAGGGCCGCCAGGAAATGGCGGTCGTGTGAAACGAAGAGCATGGTGCCCTCGAAGTCAGCCAGGGCCGCGACCAGCATCTCCTTGGTCGCCATGTCGAGGTGGTTGGTCGGCTCGTCGAGCACGAGCAGGTTTGGCGGATCGAACAGCATCTTGGCCATGACCAGGCGGGCTTTCTCACCGCCGGACAAGACCCGGCAGGGCTTTTCGACATCGTCGCCGGAGAAGCCGAAACATCCCGCCAGCGTGCGCAGCGCGCCCTGCCCTGCCTGCGGGAATGAGCTCTCCATGGACTGGAAAATTGTCTCTTCGCCGTCCAGCAGGTCCATGGAGTGCTGGGCGAAATAGCCCATCCTGACGCTGGCCCCGATGCTTACCGCGCCCTGATCGGGCTTGGTGTCGCCGGCCACCAGCTTGAGCAGCGTCGACTTGCCCGCGCCGTTGGCGCCGAGAACGCACCAGCGTTCCTTTCGGCGCACCAGGAAATCCAGGCCCGCATAGATCGGCTGGGCGCCATAGCCCTTGTGAACATTGCGCAGGCTGATCACGTCATCGCCCGACCGTGGCGGGCTCTGGAACTCGAACTTGACCGACTGGCGACGGCGCGGCGCCTCGACGCGTTCGATCTTGTCGAGCTTCTTGACCCGGCTCTGGACCTGGGCGGCGTGCGAGGCGCGGGCCTTGAACTTCTCGATGAAGTTGATTTCCTTGGCCAGCATGGCCTGCTGGCGCTCGTACTGCGCCTGGCGTTGCGCCTCGCTGAGCGCGCGCTGCTGGTCGTAGAAGTCGAGATCGCCGGAATAGGTAATGAGCGAGCCGGCGTCGATCTCCACCACCTTGCCGATGATGCGGTTCATGAACGCGCGGTCGTGCGAGGTCATCAGCAGGGCGCCGTCATAGTTCTTGAGGAAGGCCTCAAGCCAGATCAGGCTTTCCAGGTCGAGGTGGTTGGACGGTTCGTCCAGCAGCATGCCGTCGGGCCGCATCAGCAGGATGCGGGCCAGGGCCACGCGCATCTTCCAGCCGCCGGACAGCAGACCGACGTCGCCATCCATGCGTTCCTGACTGAAGCTGAGGCCAGCGAGAACCTCGCGCGCCCGGGCGTCCAGCGCATAGCCGTCCAGCTCTTCGAAGCGAGCCTGCACCTCGCCATAGCGTTCCAGGATGGTGTCCAGTTCGTCGGCCTGGTCCGGATCGACCATGGCCGCCTCCAGCCTGGCCATTTCGGCGGCCAGCGCGCTGACGGGACCGACGCCGTCCATAACCGCGGCGACCGCGCTCTGGCCCGCCATTTCGCCGACATCCTGGCTGAAATAGCCGATCGTCATGCCGGGATCGATCACGACCAGGCCGTCGTCGGGCTGCTCCTGGCCGGTGATCATGCGGAACAGCGTCGTCTTGCCCGCGCCGTTGGGGCCGACAAGCCCGACCTTTTCACCCTTCTGGACGCCCATCGAGGCTTCGATGAACAGGATCTGGTGGCCGTTCTGCTTGGAGATATTGTCAAGGCGGATCATGGGCGGTCTGCTAACGCGGGCGGAAGCAGAACGCCAGCCTTAGAGCTCCAGTCCACCCACAAAGCCGGACTTGGATCTGGTCAAGCAGGGCGCTGGGCTGAGTGAGGCCGTTGGGTCGCTCCGATGCTTGACCCTTCTCACCCGACCCCGGAAAGTGGTGCGCCCTGGACCGTGGGAAATGGCCGGCAGACACCGCGCTCCAGCATATTCCACGCTTGCCGGGTAGGCGCTGATACGCGATGTCGGGAGTAGAGCGAGGGGCAAAGCCATGCGTGAGACGATGCTGAACGCGTTTCCCCAAGGCGCCGTTCATGAGGCTGGCGAGGATTTCCAGGCATCGGTGCGATCGGATCCGAGGGTCTTTGCGCTCTGGGAGGGCCTGACGCCGCTTGGTCGAAACGAGTTTATTTGCTGGGTCGATGACGCCAAACAGCCAGCAACCCGCCAGCGACGGATTGAGCGTACCCGCGCCGCACTGATGGAGGGTAAGAAGCGACCATGCTGCTGGTCAGGCTGTATTCACCGAATGGATAAAGCGCCAAGCGCTTGGCAACAGGCGGTACTGATCGATCGGAAATTGAAAAACGAACGATAGGCCGGCCGATAACCGAGACCTCTATTTTCCATTCCCTGTAAACTGCTGCGCCAGCAACTGCCCCGGAACGACTGCAAAGTGCTATCGCGTTAGCGGGAGACGCATGGCGAGGATCTCTCGGGTTCGCCTCGTAATCCCGTAGAGCATTCCCGGCTGGCGCTCGTCCCAATCGATGGCCTGCCCTTCAGCCTCCATGCCCACGGTGTCGAGGTGATCAAGCACGCCACCGCCTTTCGGCAGTTGCATGACATAGAGTTCGGGCAGGTCGTGACCGCTCAGATAAAGTTTGCCGTCCGCCCCCCAGCCACCGCCTGAGATACTCATCGGCGCGATGCGCCCCAGCACCGTGGACGGCAGACCCCAGGCCTCAAGCCGCCGCCACTGGTCGTCGAATTTCACCAGCGTGGTGTGCCTATGATCACGCGGGGCCTCCCCGCCCCTGCCGTCATAGTTGGCGAACATGGCCCACCAGAAACCGCCGTGGCGATCGATCCAGGTGACCGAGCCCGTGCCGAGGCCAAGCGCGATACTGCGCTTGTGGGCCAGGCTCATGGAGTCGAACACCTCAACCGTACTGACCTGAGGCGTGGCGGGGAAATTGGAGCTGGCGCAAACAAGCTCCTCGTTGATCACGGCGCAGGAGTTGATGTGCGGAAAGCGCGCCTTATCGCCACTCCACTCAGACCGCTTCTCGCCGGTCTTCTTGTCAAAGCGGATCAGCCTGAAATTGCTTACAGAGTAGACGTCATTTGGCCCGACCGCGGCGCCTTGAGTGGCGGCGCCGGCATAACGACGCACAGTCTGGGCTCTTCGGATCGGCGCGGCCGCGGCGGGCGCCGGGACCTCCGGCGCCTGGACCGCCACGGCTGCCAGCAAATAGAGGATCATCGGCTTCTCCCTGTCCTGCGGCCTAGAAGTTCACCGCCGCGCCAACCTTCCATCACCGAAATGCCGGGAATACGGCGCAGGGCGGCGGCGGTGTTGTGATCAGGCAGTTTGCCGATCTCGTCAGCCGAGACGACATCCGACACGGAAAAGGTCTCGCGTTTAACGGCGATGGCGGCGCGCTGCGCTTCTCGCTTTCCGGTCACGATAATCGCCTCGACCGACGTGGCGTCAACGTCCTGGGCGAAGGCGGGCGCCAAGAGGCAGGTGCTAGCCATCAGGCTGATGGAAAGTCTGCGGATGCTGATCGACCGGAACATTCTCGCCCTTCTGAGATCTGAAAGGCGCTTAAGCCGGGGTAGTGACAGGCGTGATACAGTTGGGTGTCACACTCGAGACTGGGAAAACGGCTCCGGATGGCTGTGCGGCTTCCGCGCGTTTGGGCAGATATTTCCGTAGGTCCGGACAGCGCAAATCGCTGACTTTGCGGGCGCTCCAAAAGCGCGACTTTCGCGCCGGCATCGAAGTCCAGCTAGAGACTTCCCACGACTTGGGTGGCTCTACAGCAGAACCTCATTTGGATTTGCTGCGGGCGCCGCCAGCCTGGGACGCAGCAGTCGCGCGATTCGCGCCAATAGCATCGCGTCGTTGAACGGCTTCGCCAGATAGTCCTTTGCGCCTTGAGCGAGGGCTTGGCGAATGTCGTCGGGTGCGTTGCGGGCGGTGAGCATCATCACCGGGATACCGGCTACCGCGGGGCTCTTCTTGAGGTGGCGCAGCACGCCAAAGCCGTCCAGCCGGGGCATGTTGACGTCCAGCACAATGGCGGCGGGACGGGTACTGTGGATGCCTTCAAGCGCCTCCCAGCCGTCGCGGCCGAAACTGGTTTCATAGCCTGCGAGACCAAGCCGGGTGGTCAGCAGTTCCAGCACGTTGCGGTCGTCTTCTGCGATGAAGATTCGTGGCGCGCGCGCTTTAGGCGGCATTTTCGATATCCCCATCGACAGACAGGGTGCGGTTGATCTCCGCGACAAGCACGCGGGCATCCAGTGGTTTGGGGACCACGCCGTCGAAGACACCGGTTGGCAAGACGCCGCCCACATCGGCCGAGAAGGCGATGATCGGGACGTTGCCATTGAGGCTATCCTGCCGGATCCGCCGGGTTGCGGCCTCTCCCCCCATGCCCGGCATGCGGAGGTCCATCAGGATCACGTCGAAAGGCTCGTTGCTGGCCAGCCGGACCGCCGCTTCACCGTCGGGCGCCTCGGTCATTTCAGCGCCGAAAGCCCGTATCACCGCGCAAACCAGGTCACGATTGACCGGGTTGTCGTCAACCACCAGCACACGGCAGCCCTCAGGGACGACCGATGTCCCACCATCAACCTCGGCTACGGCGCCCGAGGCCCTGTCGGCCGGAATCTCGAACCAGAAGCTGGAGCCCTGGCCAGCCTCGCTTGAAACCCCTATCTGGCCGCCCATGGCGTCAACAAGGCCCTTGCAGATCGCAAGACCGAGGCCTGTCCCGCCATGTCGCCGCGTTGAGGAGCCATCAACCTGCGAGAACCTCTTGAACAGCTGATCCAGGCGGTCGGCAGGGATGCCCGCGCCGCTGTCGGTGATTGATATGCGAAGGCGGCGGGATCGTGCCGTCCACCTTGCGTCCAGCACCACCCGACCACCCTCGGTGAACTTCACCGCGTTGCCGATCAGGTTCAGCAAGATCTGACGGATGCGGTCGGGGGCCAGGGCTAGCCCTGCAGGCAGCTGATCCAGGCCGGTCATGACCAGATCCAGGCCCTTCTCCTGGGCCTGGCCCGAGAAGAGATCCATGGCCTCTTCCAGAAGCTGGCGCGGATTACAGGAGGTGACGACGATCTCGACCTGACCGGCCTCAAGCTTGGAGAAGTCCAGAATGTCATTGACTGTCGATAGCAGCGCCTTGCCAGCGTTGGAGACCCGATCCACGAAGCGACGGGTGGCTGGCGACAGCTCGGGTTGACCCTCAATCAAGCGCGAAAAGCCCAGCACAGCCGTCAATGGCGTGCGCAGCTCATGGCTCATGTTCGACAGGAATTCGGCCTTCACCGCTGCGGCCGCCTCCGCCTCAGCGCGGGCCAGTTCCAGGGCCGCTTCCAGCGCCTTGCGGACGGTGATGTCCCGCGCGACGTCCTGGATGGCGACCACCTTGCCGGTGGACGCGTCAAAAAACAGCTTGGGCTGCCCTTCCAGCCACACCCAGTGGCCGTTCTTGTGCCGTCCCCGAAACTGGTAGGGTTCGGAGATCGCGGAAGGCCCTTTGGCGATCAAGTCGGCATAATAAGCCATAATCACCGCCTCATCCTCGGGATGGGTCATTTCGATGATCCGGCGGCCGATCATCTCCTGGGGCGTGTAGCCCAGGATTGGGTAGCAAGCTGGCGAGATGAATCGAATAGCGCCGCCTGGGCCAAACGTCGTGATCATGTCGCTGGCGTTATCGGCCAGCAGACGGTAGCGGCTTTCGCTGGCCGCCAGGTCGGCCTGGCTCCGGCGTTCGTCAGTGATGTCCCGGACCGTGCCCATGATGACGGCCGGCGAGCCATCGGGGCCCATCTCGATGATCGAACTACCCGAAATGTAACGTTCCTCGCCATCCGGTCGCACAACGCGACTGGTGACATTGTAATCTGCCTGGCCGGTCTTCAGTCGCTCGGCGATCCTGGCCTTAGTCCAGGCCCGCTCGTCGGGATGGATACAGTCGTCGAAGACCTCGACGCGCGGACGCTCGACGCGTTCCAGCCCGTAGATCTCGAACATCTTGGGCGACACATCCAGGTCCTGGGACTCTAGATCGTAGCGCCAGTAGCCAACCCCGCCGATATCCTCCGCCAGTCGCGCGCGCTGAGCCTGTTCCCGCGCCGCATCTCGGGCGGCCATCATCTCGAATTCCAGGGCTTTGCGGTCGGAGATATCACGCGAAACCGACACGATTTCCCGGGGCGCGCCGGAGGCGTCACGCACCAGTTGCAGGTTTGATTCTACCCAGATGTAATGGCCGCGCTTGTGGCGCGAACGGTGTTGAAGCGTGCTCTGGTCAAGCCCGCGCGACATCGCCCCGAACGCTTCCGTCACACGTTCACGATCGCCTGGATGCAGAACCTCCCACAGGTTCAGTTCTTTGGTTTCCGCGACTGTGTAGCCGAGCAGCTTTTCAATGGCGGGCGAAATGAAACTACCGTCGCCGTCGAAATCATAGCGCGTGATGACGTCGGCCGAGTTTTCGGTCACGAGCCGATAATGCTGCTCGCGGCGATGCAGCGTTGCGATCGTCTCGACGGTCTCAGTTATATCTTGGAACAACCCAACGATCGCAGTTGGGCGGCCCAGGTCGTCTATTTCGCAAACGCCGCGCGAGATAACGTGGCGCAACGAGCCGTCAGCGCGGACCAACCTGAGTTGGAAGTCAAAACCGGACCCGGTCTCTATCGCGGAGGCCAGATGGCCCAACACCATCTCGCGATCATCGGGGTGATAGAAGGCGACGGCATCGTCGAGCCCCGGATCGAAGCTTGCGCGATCGACGCCGTGGATCGCATAGACCGTATCGGACCATGTTGGCTTGTTGGCGCCCAGGTCCAAACGCCAGTGGCCTACACCCGACATGGTCTCAGCGATTTCAAGAAGGCGTTGCTTTTCGCGAGCCTGGCGATGAGCACGCGCCAGCTCGAACTCGTCGACCACGATACGCGCCAGTAGCTGAAGCCGTTCCAGCTCGGCGGGGCTTGGACGCGGCCTCGGCTTATCGTCAATGACACAGAGCGTGCCCAGATTATGACCATCCTTTGTGGTCAGCGTCGCGCCCGCGTAGAAACGAATACCCGGCGCGCCCGTGACCAAGGGATTGGTCGCGAAGCGAGGATCCAGCCTGGCGTCTTCGACAACCATAACCATGTCGGGTCCCATGGTGATGGCATGAGCGCAAAAGGCCTGGTCGCGCGGGGTTTCTGAAGCCTCAAGGCCAACCCTGGCCTTGAACCACTGACGATGCTCGTCAATCAGCGAGACGAGCGAAATCGGTGTCGAGAAGAGGTTCCCGGCCAGTCCCGCCAGCCGATCAATCGCGTCGTCCGCCTCGGTGTTCAGCACGTTGTAGGCTCGCAAGGCCTCCAGCCTTCGCCTCTCGCGATCGTCCATGCCGCCTATTCCCCGTTTTCATGATCGTTGGATGAAAGAGATAGGGGTATGGTTAAAGTGCCTGTGGCAGAGTGACGCAGCGTTCCAAAATTCTCAGGCGCTCGCTACGACCGGGCGTCAGCCGCTTGGCACACGGAGCGAATGCCGGAGCCACTTCGGATTGCGGCCTATCGCTGGTCAGCATTGCGACCACTTTCGGACCCTGTAAAAGCTGCGCCCATCGCGACAAAAGCGACCTCCTGCATGGGATAGCGCTTCGCCATCTCCAGACCTTTGAGATTGCTCCGGCACCAGGAGAGCCGAGGACGGCGTCAGAAAGGCTCTGGATAATCGAAAGCCCGGAACAAGCGTGTAACGGCCACGGTCGCGCCAAACCCAATTCTGCACGCCGCTGGGCTTAAGCTGCACCGCGCCCTCGGGGTTTGGCGTCGGTAACAGATAGGCTTTCTGGCGCATCGCGAGAGGACCAAGGCCTACCAGCGCCAATTCAACCGCATCGAAAACGATCGGCCTGAAGATCCGAGCTGCAGAAGACGCGATTTTGACCCTTCATAAGCGAGGTCATGCGTGTCTGTGAGGTTCGAGCCTGCGATAACCAGTTGGGCGTTGCTTGCGATCTCATAGCGGACTTGGGCGTCGAGGTAGCCCGCTGCGCCAACGGTGAAGTTCGAGACACCGCCGCCCTGCAGGTCCGCCTCCGACGTGAAGGCCGACCGCCACGACCATGACAGGTTCAGCGCCAGCGGGCCGCGCTCCACATAGGGGCTGACCGACCAGGACCAGTCCGACACACCCGTAAGCCGTCGGTCACCAACCCGACTATGGGTCCAGGTCGCGCTGCTCCAGACCCCCAACTGATCGGCCAGGCGACGATGAACCCCGATCTCAAGGCCGTTGACGACAGCACGCCCTAGGTTTCGCGGCCGCGCCATTCGCACCTCTGCCTGAACGGGGGAGCCGTTCAGCGTCTCGAAGGTCAGGATTTCAGGCGCTTCGACGGTCTGGATGAAGTCGTTGACGGTCTTGTGGAAGATGGCAAGGCTGAGACTGCTCCAGCGACGAGTTACCTCGTATGAAAAGTCAATATTATCAGATACATACGGGGTCAGGGCCGGGTTTCCACCAACGCCAGCAAAGACGAGGCCAGGCCCTGCGTCGTCAATGGCTGCCTGACCATCGGTATAGATTGCTGACACCAGGCTGCTGGCCGGCACGGTCGAGGCGCGCAGATCTGCCAGCGAGGGACGCGTCATAGTGCGCGACACCGCAAGGCGCACTACGGCGTCCTCCGCGACATCGAACGCCATGTTCAGGCTGGGCAGTAAAATCTCGTGCGCGCCATCAAACGATACAGGTCTGATCGTAGCCGCGCCATCGACGAGCTCCATCCGCGCGCCTTCGACATGGGTGCGGCTTTCTACCAGGCGGAGCCCGACATTGCCGAAAAAGGGCCATGCCGCAGCCTGGCCTTCAAAATCGAGACGGGCGTAGATCGCCGTCACCTGCTCTCCGACACGATAGGAGTTCTGAAGGTCAGAGCCTGTCGGCGTCAAATCGTCAGGCCTGACCATGACGCCGCCGCCTTCCCCGGGAATCAGGAAGGCCGCGCGCAGGTGATCGTAGTCAGCGATAACCCAGGGTGCGGAGCGCACCGCTAGAAGATCGCCGAAGACATCCCCGGATGTTGTGGCGTGATAGAGGTGAGCCACGCCGGCGCCCGCCGCACGAGGTGAGGCGCGTCGGTCGCGGCGCTGATAGTTCCGACTTCGATCGCTGAACTGGCCACCCAGCCGAACTGTAGAGAGGCGGAACTCCCCCAAGTCGCGATCAAGCGAGCGGCGCGCGTCGAAGAAGGCCGTGACGTCGTCATCGCGAGACTCGATGGCGCGTACATTGAGTTGCGCCAGAGTCAGGCTCGAAGGGGCCAAAAGGTCGAAGCCGGTGGTCAGCCGTGCGGCCTTCCGCTCCGAGACGGCCTTGCCCAGATCAAAATCATAGGCGACGCCTTCCGGCGACTGGGCCGAAAGCCGGAGCAGCGGCGTATCCAGCACCGAATGGGCTCGGGAAATGCTGAGACGCGGCGTCAGTATCCAGTCGCCCGCCGCCACCTCCGCGCCGATCGAGGTGGCGACGTTCACATGGGCCTGATCAGAGAACTCCGTGTTGTTGTCGATCCGGCCGGTCGCTACGCGAGCACCAACGACGACGCCTTGATCAATGAGAAGCCCGGTGTCCGTCTGGGCCAGACGCTGACCCAGCCCATAGACCAGCCTGTCCTCACGGATAGCGTTATCGAACGTTGAGATCAGGGCGTCGAAGTCCAGCCGAAGATTGGGCGAAACGCGCCAGTCCGCACCAAGAAAGGCGCTGCGACGACGCCGATTCTCGCTTTCGATAGTGGTGCGCACATCATTTGGCGCGTCGACGACTGTGTCGCCGACGGCCAGCCGGCTGTAGCGCATGATCTGGAACCGGTCGTAGCGGACAGACCGCTGCTCGTGCGAGAGGCCAGCGACCAGCCCCCTTGCGCCGTCGTCCGAGACGATTCGTGCGGCGGCGGACAAGTCTGGCCGAAACTCGCCGATACGCCCTTCCAGACCTCCCCCTACTCGAACCGACGCGAACGTATCGCCGTCCAGACCGCCAGAGGTTTCGATGTCGATATTGGCGCCGATCCCGCCGTCGATCAGGTCCGCGGTCGCCGATTTAGTCAGACGCGCGCCCTTCAGCAGATCGACTGACAGGTCCCGAAAGCGGAACTGTCTGCCGCTTTGTGTGGAGTTCCGGATATTCTCGTTGAAGGCCACCGGCGCGCCGTTCAGCGTCACCGACTGGAATAGTGGCCCTAGCCCACGAACACTGACAAACTGTCCCTCGCCGACCTCGCGCTCGATGGCCACGCCAGGAACACGTTGAAGGGCCTCGGCCAGGTTGGCGGCTGGAAGGTCGCCGATCTGCTCGGTGGAAACGCCGTCGGAGATGACATCGGCCTGGCGCTTACGGCGCAGGGTTTCATCAATCTGGGCAGACGGGCGGCCGATCACCTCGACGGCCTCCACCTCAACCCCTTCGGCCTGCTCGACCGGCGGCGTGGTGGCGGGTCGCGTGTGCGGCGGCTCGACCCAGATACGCACACCGCGGGCTCCGACAAAGCGATAGCCCAGCCCCGTCCCTTTCAGCATCTGGGCCAGAGCTTCGCGCCAGCGCATCCGCCCGCGAACCGGCCGTGTCCGCGCCGAGTGACCCGGCTGTTGCGTGAACGCCAACTCGCAATCGGCTTGCAGACAGAACTGAACCAAGGCCGAGGAGGCTTCCTGAGACGGGATGTCAAAGGTTTGGGCGGCCGCGCTGACAAGCTGCGCCCCAGCGGGTTGCGCGGAAACCAGCGAAAAGACCGCGAGGGCTGCGCCGAACAGGCTGCATCGCGCGCTAGCGGGCAGCGATGCAGCGAACGGTTTCAAACCTTGCGGCCCCCAGCGAGACAATCCACAAACCCGTTAGCGCGCTGGCGTGACAGCTCTGCAATCGGCAGCCTACTGGGCCCGAATCAGCACCCGGCCATCAGCGGTCTGCCGCGTCTCGATAGGGAGCAAGGCCGTCATGCGGGCGACCAAAGTCCCCTCGCCTTCCAGCGGCAACACGGCGGTCACCTTGACACGCGCCAACTCAGGATCAGCGACGACCAGCGGCCGCTCTGAATAGCGCGCGGCAGCGACGACCACGTCAGACAGCGATGCGTCCTGGAAAACCAGACGACGCTTACGCCAGGCTGTCGTCATCTCCACGTCGACGCGGGCCTTCTCGATTGCAGGCTGGCCGGGGTGAAAGACGGCCCGCTCGCCAGGCGCCAGAGCCAGAGCGCCCTGCACCGCAGCCTTTTCGGCCGCATCTCGCGTCCCGACGACGACGCGCCCCTGGAGCAGAGAAATGTGGGCGCCGTCCCCGGTCAGGGCAGTCACGAACCGGGTGCCTGTAACGATCACGCGCCGGTCGCCGACAGCCACCTGGAAGGGATGGGTGGCGTCATGAGCCACGTCGAAATAGGCCGCGCCGCGTTCAAGGATCACCCGCCGCACATCGCCCGTCAGAGAAACGCGAATGGCTGAGTCCGCGTCGAGGGTGACGCGAGAGCCGTCGTCCAGCGCGACGTCCATGATTTGGCCAGGTGCGCTTTCGTAGAGACGCGCTTCCGGCGACGGGATCAGCACAACCGCAGCGACAGCGAGGGCGGCGACCGCCAGCCCGCCAGCGAGCACGAAACGACGGGGCGAGGCCACATGGCGCTCACTTCGGCGCAATCGGGCCAGATCCATCGCAAAGGTCCCGCGCAGGTCCTCCAGCGCGGCCTGTTCGGCTTTGGCCAGCTCGTATCGCCTCAAATGTTCCGGATCGGATTCCAGCCAAGCGAGGAAGGCCGCCTGCATGCGCGCACCAACCACTGGATTACCCATTCGGGCCACCCAGTCCTCCGCCGTCCTTGGCCGCTTGGCGAACAGAATGGTCAAGCGGTCAAGCATAGACAACGAGCGTCCTTTTGTATCGAGCGGCCCCGATCCTCGCGGCGGTCGCTTCATACTTCACAACGATACAGGGGCTCGACACCTCAATCATCCCGCCCGGCCTTCAGCTGCCGCAGCGCTTCGGCGATATACTTTTCAACCATGCTGACTGAAACGCCGAGTCGCGCGGCGATCTGACGGTAGGTCAGGCTCTCGAAACGGTGAAGCAGGAAGGCGTCTCGGGTCTTCGGCGACAGGCCGCGAATCACGGCGGCGGCGGCGGCCAGGTTCTGCTGAGAGATCAGGCGCTGATCAGCGGTCGGCTCCTCGCCAGCGATCGCGCGTGGCCCTGCGTCCAGGTCGTGGATGTCGTCGGTGGTACGACGGGCCTTCTCGCGTCCCGTGGATTTCCAGCCGTCGAGCTGCAGGTTGCGGGCGATCACGAAGAGCAACGGGCGGGCGTCGGACGCGGTCAGGTCGTGGCCGGCCCGGTGAAAGCGGACAAAGGTCTCCTGGACCAGATCCTCGACATCCCCGGACCGGTCACGACGCTGAAGGTAGCCAATCAGGTCGCGGCGCAGGTCAGCGATCAGGATATCGGCCTGCCTAACCGCCTTGCCTCCCGCCGAACGCGCAAAGACGCCCCCTCCTGGGGAGGGAGCGTCCACACGACGGTCGCGCTCGGGGATAAGGAACGCGTCCGAGGTTCGGGATGGGGGCTGCGTCCATGCTTTTGGACCTGCCGCCATAGTTCCTCATCGCCTTGATGGCGGCCCAGCCATGGCTGAAAAACATGACAGTTTTTCAGGATGGCCTCTGGCCCGTCAAAGGAAAGGGGATGGTCGGTTCACGCGAGCCATCCCCAGTGCACCGTGGATCAGAAGTTCATCCGCAGGCCGAGCGCCGCGCGGCGTCCCGACAGTTCGTACATCGTCGGGAATGACGGATCCATCGTGTAGCCGGTGGTCGCCTCGTCGGTGATGTTGATCGCTTCTAGGCTGAGCTGGAAACGGTCGTTGATGTTATAGCTGACCGACATATCGGTCTGGCCATAGCCATCGCGCCAGATCGGATACATCTCGTAGCCGATGCCCTCGACGTACTTGTCCTTGTAGTTATAGGACACGCGCGCCTGGAAGCGGTCGTTCTCGTAGAATAGCGTGACGTTGTAGGTCGTGTCGGCCAGCCCGATCGGCGGCGTCGGGATGCCCAGGATCGATTGGCCGGTCAGCGAACTATCTAGCGCCGTATAGTTGGCGTTGACGCCGAAGCCCTTCAGCGGCTCGTAGAACATGCCGAACGGCACGACGGCGACCAGTTCAACGCCGCTGACGTCATAGGAGCCATCGGCGTTGACCGGCTGATAGACATCAAAGTCGTAGACGCCGTCGATCGTGCCGTTGGCGTTGTACTTGGTGACGTTCGGCACGGTGCCGGTCAGAGCGCTGCGGACCACGCCTTCGATCTGCTTGGAGAAGTAGGACACCGATAGCAGTCCACCTTCCGGCAGGTACTTCTCGAGACCCACTTCCCACTGCTTGGCATAGGTGGGCTTCAGGTTCGGGTTGCCGTCCGTGAAGCGGAACGAGTTCCAGCTGGCCGTGCGCTTGTAGGCCAGGTCGGTCAGCGCCGGTCGGATCAGGGTTTCCGACGCAGCGCCGCGGAAGATCAGGCTGTCGGTCAGCTCGGCGGTGAAGTTGAGGCTGGGGAGCCACTTCTTGTAGCTGCCGTCGCTCGACACGGGCGCCGGGGTGTAGCCGGTCGAGCCGTTCGGATTCTGGATCTGGTGATAGCCCGAGGAGGTCACCGAGGTGTCCACATAGCGAACGCCGGTGTTGACCGAGACCGGAACCGGACCGACATCGGCCTTGAAGTCAGCCATGGCGTAGGCGCTGGAGACCTTTTCCCCGACCTCATAATACTGGCCCGGATTGAACGGCGTGGAGAAGCCCGCGTAGCGGAAGATGCGGCGCGCATCCGCGTTGGACACCTGGCTCCAGGTGATGTCCTTGACCTCATAGTCGCCACCTGGGACCAGCTCGTTGATCGGGGTCAGCGGGCTCTCAGCAAGGGTGCGCTTGTTGGCCCAGACTGAGCTGCCCGGTCCCGGACCTTGAATGTTCAAGGAGCCATACTGGCGTTCCTTGGATTTGTCCGTGTAGCGCGCGCCGACCTGAACGCTCTTCAGGATCGGGAAGAAGCCAAGATTGATGTCCTTGGTGAAGTCGACCTGAGCCGCATATTTGTCGTCGGTGATCTTCTCGTAGTTGGTCTCATAGGCCTCGAACAGGTACTTCGACGGCGCGTTGTACATGTCGATCGTCGCCGGATTGGCGCTCTGCACGGTTTCACCGCCACGGCCCGTCCAGCGGGTGCGCGACGGCGCATAGGCCACGTGCTTGAGGTTGGCGTAGTCAATCGTCTTCTTGGCGCCGGAATAGCCCGCCAGGGCGTGCAGCTTCCAGTCGTCGCCTCGCCAGTTCAGTTCGCCGCCGAACTGGGCGTAGTCGGTCTCGTTGATGACTTCCTTGCTCAGGAACTCGTGCTGGGTGGCGGTGTAGGAGACGTCGCGCAGCACGACCATGCCATAGTCGGACAGGGTGGAGGCGTCATAGGCGTGGATCGTCTCGAAGGTGCTGCGGCTGGAGGCCGTATAGGCCGCAGCGTCGTACTCGTCCTCGGTGGAGTCATAGCGGCCCAGCATCGCGTCGAACGCCAGATCGAAATTGGCCGAGGGCTTGTACTGCAGCGACAGGGTGCCGCCCCATTGTTCCTGGCTGTTGAGATAGGCGCGGTCCCCGACCTTGTCCTGAAAGATGATCCGGCCGGTCTCGTTGCGATCCCTACGGTTCTTGACGATGACGCCGGCGTCGCGCGCCAGGACGGCGGCGGCCTGATCACCTCGCGTCCCTGTCACTTCCAGAAAGCGGAACGCGGGACGGAAATTGATGCCGGAGTTGGAGTCAGTGCGGTTGGTGCGCTGGGCCGTCGAGAACGAGGCCAGAGCGCCCCAGTCGCCCCAGGTATTGCTCGCCAGGAACGACACCTTCGGGTCGGTCTCGCCGGAGATGGAGTTGTGGGCGCCCTCGACCGAAGCGACCAGCTTTTGGCCGCTGTAGTCGAAGGGCCGCGCGGTCGAGATATTGATCGAACCAGCGATGCCGCCTTCCTCGTCCGCCGCGCGCGGCGACTTCTGGACGGTGACCTGCTGGATGATCTCCGAGGCGAAGATATCGAACTGGATGTCACGGCCGCCGCTGCCCGAAGCGGTCGCCAGATTGTTGATGGTGACGAAGGTTGCGCTCGATCGTTACGCCGGGAATGCGCTGGAGCGCTTCGGCCAGGTTCTGCTCGGGAAAGTTGGCGACGTCGGTCGCCACGATCGAGTCAGAAAAGCCGATCGTGTCGCGCTTGATGTCGACGGCTTCTTCCAGGCTACGGCGATAGCTGCCCGTGACCACGATCTCCTCAACCGCTGTCTGATCGGCCGCAGCCTGAGTAGTCTGGGCCTGAGCGCCCGAGGCGCCGAGCAGGCCAATGGCGGCGCAGCTGGTCATGAGCCACGCAGCGCGCGCGCTCTTTTGGTTCATTCGGATCACTTGTAAATCTCCGCAGGTCTTTGTCGCGACGGCGGGGGCCGAATTCCCTCATACGGCCCTTGCCCCCGTGGCTCTCAACGATCCCCCCGCGAGGCGCCTCAGCGCTCCAGGGTCGATTTCACTAAAACTTCACGTCCTGGACCGCGCCGCGACGCGCAGAGATTGAGCGAGGCATCGCAGCCTCGGCCCTGCGGAGGCTCCGAGTTTAAACGCAGGAGTCAGCGACACCGGCGACGCCAGTCGTTAGACACGCCTGCGACAGGCTCGTTTTGGTCAGCACCCCCGCGCGAGTGGCGCGTTGCTCGATCCCGGGAGGCATCGATGCAGTTCGAGATTCAGGCCAATCTGACCTACGATTTTGCGACGCCCTGCGAGGTGCTCTTGCTGTTGGAGGCCGCGCACGGCTATGGACAGACCGTCCACAGAGAAGCCCTCCGTTTCTCCCCATTGGCCGAGGTTGTCAGGATCGACGACGAGATGTCTGGCGAACGGCGCGTCGTGTTCACAGCCCATGGTCAGGTTGAGATCGACTACACGGCCAAGGTCGAGATCGCTCCGCGGGTCTGGGATCTCCAGGACGCCAGGATGATGGCCGTCCGGGATCTGCCCAGCGAGGCCCTGCCCTATCTTCGCGCCAGTCGCTATTGCCCGTCTGATCGGTTTGAAAGCTTCGTCGAGCGTGAATTCGCTGCTCTGTCAGGCGGCGCCAAGGTCCAGGCGATCCTAGCCTGGATCGCCGCGCACGTGGATTATCGCCCCGGCGTCAGCGACTCCTCCACGACGGCGAGGGACACATTTGTTGATCGCGCCGGCGTTTGTAGAGACTTCGCGCATCTGGCGATCACCCTGTGCAGGGCCGCCGATATTCCGGCGCGGGCGGTGAGCGCCTATGCCTGGAAACTTGAGCCCGCCGACCTGCACGCTGTCGCAGAGGTCTATCTTGGCGGGTGCTGGAGATTGATCGATCCAACCGGCAAGGCGCCGATCGACGGTTTGGTTCGCGTTGCTACGGGGCGCGACGCCGCGGATATCGCGTTCATGACCATCTTTGGCAAGGCCCGCCTAATGACGCAAAGTTTCGCGATCATCCGCAGCGCCCCTAACGATCAGTGCTCTGAAGTCGATGCCTCTACAAGCGCGCGCGCCATGACTGGTCGAGCGCGCTAGAATACTTTCCGATAAGTGTGAAACGGTTATCGGATCGGAAAATGCTCTAAACTTCTGATTTATATAATTTTTCGACCGACCCTGATGAAGCCATTGACGTGACCCCCTGAAACTCCTCCAGGAATAATTAGAGTCCGCCCACCAAAAGGACGGACGAATGAAGCGATCACGGTTCACGGAAGAGCAGATTA
>NCEV01000034.1 GCA_002280875.1 Caulobacter sp. 32-67-35
TCTCGGCAGAACCATCCGTTTAGCGCCCGATGTCGGCGGAGGCGGCTATCTATCCAACCTCGAATTCCATGTCAAATCGTTTTTTGCAAAACGTTTTGACTTTCTCAATCTGATCGGCCCGAAGGCAGATCCGGAAGAGCTGACAGCTTTTAGAGAAGCTGGCCAATCCAGTCAAGCCATTATTTTGAATAAATCTTCGAAACAATAACCAACTAGACTTTCGAAATACTTGAGAGTTCTTGCGAACCTCTTTCGTATTTCTCAAGGAGGGCGGCTTCTAACGAAACCAAAACTCCCTGTCAACCGATCGTTCCAAGCTTTCTCTCCAGTCCGGCCAGGCCGTATTCAGAGACAAAGACGGGGCCGAAAGCGCGCCCTGGGGAGCGCTTGTCATTTCCGTGACGGTTCGATTGAAGCGGCGGAAACTAGCGATCTATCTTCCGAAAAGCAAGGCTTGAAAGCCGTGATTTCGTCCGACGGGCGCTGGCCCCGAAGCGAGGGGCGGCTTCTAGAGACCGCCCTGCGGACTCGCAAGCGCTGAATCGGCGAAATATCCCCAGGGCCGCCATTCCCCTGTGCACGGATGCTTGCGCCTCGCCTTCTCCTCCCCCAGAAGTCGGGATTAGAGGAGTCTGAGCGTCCATGTTGTCCCAGAAGGCGCGCTACGCATTGCGCGCGATGATCGAACTGGCCCGCGAGGACGGGCAGGTCACGGCCGGCGAGCTCTCGGTTCGGGCCGACGCCCCGCGCAAGTTTCTGGAGGCCATTCTCCTCAGCCTCGCGCGCGAGGGCCTGGTGGTCAGCCGGCGGGGCAAGTTTGGCGGCTATCTATTGGGACGGGCCGCGAGCGAGATCAGCTTCGCCGAGGTCATTCGTCTGGTCGACGGTCCGCTGGCCCTGGCCCCCTGCGTCAGCCGCACGGCCTTCCGTCGCTGCGAGGACTGTCGCGACTTGGCTGCCTGCACCCTGCGTGAGGCTCTGTTGAAAGCCCGCGACGCGACGGCCCAGGTTCTGGAGGGCTACAGCCTGGCCGACGCCGTCGCCGGCGACGGCGCTGAACTTCTGGGCGCTTAACCCGCCGCTATATAGGCCTTGAGCCCATCGGCTTCGGCCTGGGCCTCATTGATCTTGTACTTCACCAGGTCGCCGATCGAGATGATCCCGGCCAACCGTCCGTCGCGCACCACCGGCAGGTGGCGGATGCGACGGTCGGTCATGCGCTCCAACAGGATGTCGATGGATTCCTCGGGGTGAGCGAAGATCACATCGGCGCTCATACAGGCGGTGATCGGCTTGTTCAGGGCGCCTGCGCCTTCCTTGGCGATCACCCGCACGATGTCGCGCTCGGAAAGGATGCCGACGATGGTCTCATCACCGTCCAGCACAACCATGGCCCCCACCCGGCGGGTATGAAGCAGGGCCGCTGCGGCGCCCACCGTCTCCTGGGGCGAGGCCGTGAACACCAGATCGCCCTTATCCTTCAGGATCTGTGAAACCAGCACTGCGCGTCTCCCTTGTTCGTTCTTATAATAACGAGGGTCTCGCAAAGCGGCCCGGGGATCAATGGGTCTCGGAACGCGGGGCCAGCCAGGCGGCGGGAGAAATCAGCAGCGCCCCGGCGGCGAAGCCGAACAGATGCGCCTCCCAGGCCACCGCGCCGGTCAGGCCGGGAAAACCGCCAAACGCCGCCATGACCAGATTGATGACCAGCCAGCCCAACGCCAGCGACAGGGCGCGCGGCGCAAAGAGGCTGCTCAGCTGTCCGGGCCGATCCAGCAGACGCGCCGCGCCACCCATCAGGCCGGCCACCGCGCCAGAGGCGCCGACCACCAGGCTGGTCGATTGCGGATGGATGGCGGCGTAGCCCAGCCCCGCCAGCACGCCGCACGCTATATAGAGAAGCCCAAACAGGCCCCCTCCCCTGACTCCCAGCCCCAGCAGCCGCGCGACGGGCGCGCCGAAGGCCAGGGCGAAGGCGGCGTTCATCAGAGCATGGATCCAGCCGCCATGGACAAAGAGCGAGGTCACCAGTCCGGCTACGTCGCCGCTCCACACCCGCACAGGCTCCATGGCGAGACGGTAGATCGTCTCGTCACTGACCCAGCCCAGGACGAAATTCGAGATGACAATACTGGCGGCCGCCAGCACGGCGGGCCACGGCGCGTTGAACATCGGTTCAGGGCGGTCTTGACCAAGGTCGAAGGAGGGGTCTGGGGTCATCACGCTCTTACATAAGACGTCGTCGCGCGATTCAGAGTCGCACGCTCTCCCGCTTAACCATTTTGCGAGACCTTGGCGCTAGACCAGAGACTGTACGAATTTGGCACGAGGGTTGCTTGCACCTTCGCGTCGGCAGTCGCGGAGGCTCTCATGGCCTGGCAAATTAAGAACACCATCGGGTTCGGCGCGGGCGTCACCGCCGCCGTTGTGGGCCTCGGCGCGCTTGGCGCGGCCGGCGCACAGTCGATGTCCAGCAACTCGGCCGCCTACAACGCCGGCTATGGCCGCCTGGCCGGTCAGGAAAGCCGCATGGTCGAATATTCGACCCGCGACGCCAACGGCAACCGCGTTGTGGTCGACGGCGTGATGCTGACCGGCGCCGACCAGAGCGTCTATTCGTCGAGCAATTCGTCGGGCTCGCTGGATTCCTATTCCGGCGTTGGCGGGCGTGGCTACAGCAGCTCGACCGCCATCGGCAACAATCTCACGGTCATCACCCAGGGCAACAACAACACGGTGATCGTCAACTCGACCCAGACCAATACCGGCAACATCTCGGCGGGTTCGTCGGTCAAGGGCGGACCCGATGCCAAGTAAGCGTATCTCTTTTGTCCTGGCGGCCGTGGCCTGCAGCGCCCTGACGGCCTGCGGAACCAGCATGCCCAAGGTGTCGACCGAGGGAAACTACGCCACGCCGATCGGCAAGGCCCCGGTGACCGCCAATCCGACCGACTATTCGGCCGCCCTGGTGTGCCTGAACCAATACGCCAAGCAGAACCGCATCGGCGCGCCGCGCGTCGCGATCGGCCGCATCGCCGACTATACCGGCAAGGAAGAGTCCGACGGCTCGGGCCGCAAGGTCACGCAAGGCGCCTCGCTGCTGGCCATGAGCGCCTTCGCCAAGGCTGGCATGCCGATGGTCGAGCGCTTCGACACCTCGGTGTCGGAGTTCGAACTGAAATACGCCAACAACAAGCTTATCAGCGACCGCCCCAATCCGGGCGCGGATCTGCCCGTCGACTATCGCCGCATCCTGGCCGGCCAGGTGCCGGGTTCGGATTTCTATGTGGTCGGCGGCATTACCGAGCTGAACTATAATATCCGCTCGGCCGGCATCGACGCCTATGCGGGCGACAAGGACACCGACGGCCTGAAGGGGAACTTCAAGCGCCGGGTGTTCGTGATGAACATCGCCCTGGACCTGCGCCTGGTGAACACCCGCACGCTGGAGGTGGTCGATGTGGTCTCCTACCAGAAGCAGGTGGTCGGTCGCGAGATCAGCCTGGGCGTCTTCGACTTCCTCAATGGCAACCTGTTCGACATCTCAGGCGGCAAGGGCGCGCTGGAGCCCATCCAGCTGGCGGTCCGCGCCCTGATCGAGCGATCGGTCGTCGAGTTCAGCGCCAATCTCTATGGCATGCCCGGCCCGCAGGGCTGCATGCGCTACGACCCGATGGGCGACTCCACCGTCGGCCAGACGGGCGCCTTCGTGCCGGCTTACAACAATCTGGGAACCAACAATGCGCAGACCCGCGAAGACCCGTCTCGCTGGAACGCTCGCAGCGATCCCGATATGCGCGATGCTAAGCGGAGTCGCTACTAGCCAGACCGCGCCCAGCACGGTTCTGAACAACCAGATCAATCTGGGCGACGTCTTTGCCGAGCAAACCCTGAACGTCGAAACCGTCACCGACGGCTTCAGCGCCAGCACCATAGCGCCGGCCAACAGCGCCCTGATCTCGGTGCAGAACACCGACGCCTCGATGACCTCCAACCAGGAAAATTCCGGCGCGGTTCTGGCGCATGGCGTCGTTAATGTCGCGACACATGGCGGCAATAACAGCAACTTCACCACCACGGCGGTCGGCAATGCCGGCACAGCCGCAGCCGACAACGGCACCCTGACGGGCCGCGCCACACAGCTGAACACCGGACCGGTCACCGCGCGCAGTCAGCTTGAGGCTCACGAAGCCGAGCTGAATGACATGTCGATGAGCACCCTGGCCCAGGGCAACAGCCAGGGCCTGACCCTGATCAATGGCGCCATGGGCGTGCGGGTCAGCCAGGGCAATACGGCCAACGTCTTGGCCGACGGCGGCGCGATCGCCGGCGCGATCACCGGCACGGCCGCCGTCGCGGGCACGGCGACGGGCAACAACATCACCCTGTCGGGGACCGAGCAGTCGGCGGCCCGTGTGATTACCGAGCAGTCAAACGCCGGCATCACCCAGGCCAGCAAGTTCACGGCCTATGGCTCCAGCTATCTGAGCAGCACGGCAGCCTCGGCCAGCGGCAACAATCTGTCAGCGACCAATGAAGGCCCGCTGCTGGACGTGGCTTCAAGCCAGTACAACACCGCCTATGTGCGCGCCCAGGCCGAGGCGACGGCCTACCAGTTCAGCGCCGCTCAGGTTGGCGCCCATGGTGTCGGCAATTCCGCCCTGGTGGGCAACTATGGTCCCGAGGTCGTGCTCGACAACATTCAGACGAATGAAGGCGGCGGAGTCGAGGTGCTGGCGACTTTCGAAGGCTATGACGGCTATGACGCCGTGGCGTCTTCCACGGCCATGGGCAATGCCGTCACCGGCTATGCCTGCTCGCAGTGCAGCGGCCAGATGACCATCAAGAACAACCAGGTCAACAGCGCCGAGATCGGCGCCCGCACCAGCACCATCGCGGGCTCCGCACGTTCGGTCAGCGGGATCACCACCGCCACCGGCAACAACGCCAGCTTCTATGTGAGCTCGCCCGGCGGCAACTAGTCAGTGGTGCGAGCCGCGCCCCACCTCCAGGTCGCTCCATCTGGCGATCTTCAGCAACAGGTCCTGCGGGTCGATCGGCTTGCCGACGTGATCATCCATGCCCTGGGCGAGATAGGACGCCACCTGATCGGCCAGCACATTGGCCGTCAGGGCGATGATGGGAATTCGGGCCATATCGGTTTTCAGGGCCCGAATGGCCCGGGTGGCGGTCAGGCCGTCCATCACCGGCATCCGCACATCCATAAGGACAAGGTCGTAGTCGCGCGACTGCACCGCCGCCACGGCCTCGGCGCCGTCGCGCGCCACCTCAACCGTGTGGCCGGCCGACCGCAGGATGGCGCCGATCAGCTCGCGATTGGCTTCATTGTCGTCGGCAATCAGCAGCCGCAGGCCCTGCGACACAGAGGGGGCGACAACGGCCACAGGCGCCTCGATCCGCGCCGCGACAGGCAGATCCACCACGCACCAGAAGCGCGAACCCTGACCGGCGACGCTGTCAACGCCGATCTGGCCGCCCATCATCTCGATCAGCTGCTTGGTGATGGTCAGTCCCAGCCCGGTGCCGCCAAAGCGCTGGGTGACCTCCGGTCCCGCCTGGGCGAAACGGTCAAAGACCGTGACGAGCATGGCCTCGGGCACGCCGACCCCGGTGTCCGAGACGGCGAACTCGAGCTGAGCCATCGAGGCGTCAGGATGCGCCCGACGGGTGACCGTCAGACCCACGCCGCCCTCGTCGGTAAACTTGACGGCGTTGCCCAGCAGATTGACCAGCACCTGGCGCAGCCGCTCCGGGTCGCCCAGCACCCAGTCCGGACTGGTCTCATCGACGCTGAGGTTCAGGGCCAGGCGCTTTTCCGAAGCCTGGGCTTCGACAATGCCGATCGCCTGGGAGAGCATCCCACGCAGCGCAAACGGCCGCAGCTGCAGACTGACCCCGCCGGCCTCCAGCTTTGAGAGGTCCAGCACATCGTTCAGGGTCGACATCAGGGCCGAGCCGGCGTCCTGGATCCGGCCCAACTGGAGGCGTTGCCGATCATCCAGCGGGCTGTCGGCCAGCAAGCCGGCAAAGCCGATAACGCTGGTGAGCGGCGTGCGAAGCTCGTGACTCATATTGGCCAGAAACGCCTGGCGGGCGCGAACGGCGTTCTCGGCGCGCTCCCGCGCCTCGCCCAGGGCCGATCGGACCTCGATCTCGCCGGTGATGTCGGTTTCGTTGACAAGCACGCAGGCGTCCCCGCTGACCGGGTCACGCGCCCAGCGGGCGTCGACGCTGTGCCAGCGGGCGCCCGCCGACGTGGCCAGAAGAAACGAACCGAAGGCTGGCCGACCGGCTAGCGCCATCCGCCACACCCGCTCGCCCGCCGCGCGGTCGACGAAGGAATCGACGAACGAGGCGTTGTTGGCGGGATAGGCGGCCATGGCCGCAGGGTTGGCGAACAGCCGCGTTCCCTGCGCGTCATAGAGGGCCACCAGAACGACGGTATGGCGCAAGGCCTCGATGGCCCGATGTTCCTGCCCCTCCACTTCGGCCGGCGCGGCCTCGAACAGCATCCCCGATCCGCCATCCGCCAGGCGGATGAGCGAGATGGCGGTTCTCACCGCAACCGGGGCGCCATGGGGATAGAAGGTCCAGCGGTCGTGAACGGTTTCGCCCTGGGCGATGCGCGCGCTGATGGCGTCCATCCGGATGCGCACGGCAGGCGACTGGTCGCCAAAATCGCGGGCCTGAAGGTCCTCGAGCGTCGCCGCGCCCCACAACTCCAGCGCCGCCTTGTTGGCGTAAACCTTGCGCTTGCGCGTGTCGTCGAACACCCAGACCGGCTGACGCAAATGGTCAAAGCCGTCCACCGCAAACGGGAGACGAGCAGCAGCCGTGGATATGTCGGTTTTCGGCGACAAGGCGGGCAATCATCTCCCCTGGAGGGTGTCTGTAACAACAGCACGCTTGGCGGCGCGTTAACGGGCGATTATGTCGCGCCAGCCGACGACCCAAGCCTTGACGATCCAATCAGACCTGTGAAGCCGGATTTTGGCGTTTCTTCGCGGCCATCCCTGTTATAGGCCGCATCCTCGCGACACTCTGACGCCTTCCCCACCGACGAGCATCTTATGGCTTCCCCTACCCGCGCGCCTATTCTCGCCCTCAAGGACGTCCGACTGGCCGACGGCGCCAAGCCGCTGTTCGACGGCGTCGACCTGGCGCTGGAGCCGCGGGTGCGCGCCTGCCTGGTCGGCCGCAACGGGGCCGGCAAGTCCACCCTGCTGAAAATCCTGGCGGCCAAGGGTGTTGAGGCCGACAGCGGCGAGCGATCCGTGCAGCCGGGCGCAAAGATCATCTTCGTCGACCAGGAGCCGGAGATCACCGGCGAGACCCTGCTGGACTACTGCACCGCCGGCGGTGCCGAGGACTATGAGGCCCACGCGACCCTGGCCGACTTTGGTCTGGACTACGCCAAGAGTACGCAAGGCCTGTCGGGCGGCGAGCGCCGCCGCGCCGCCCTGGCCCGCGCCTTCGCCGAACAGCCCGACGTGCTGCTGCTGGATGAGCCGACCAACCACCTGGATATCTTCGCCATCCAGACGCTGGAAGAAGAGCTGGCCAATTCCAAGTGCGCGGCCCTGATCGTCAGCCACGACCGCGCCTTCCTCAACCGCGTCACCCAGCGCACCTTCTGGCTGGAACACCGCAAGGTGCGCCGCCTGGACAAGGGCTTTGCCGAGTTCGAGCTCTGGAGCGAGCAGGTGCTGGCCGCCGAGGCCGACGAGGAGCGTCGCCTCAACAAGCAGCTGGAAAAGGAAAACGCCTGGCTAGCGCGCGGCGTCCAGGGCCGCCGGGCCCGCAACGAAGGCCGCCGCCGCGCCCTGATGGATCTGCGCAGCCAGAAGAAGGACCTGCAGGCCGACAAGCGCGGCAGCATGACCATGGCCGTCGAAAGCTCGGGCACGTCTGGCAAGCGGGTGGTCGAGGCCAAGGGCGTCACCAAGCGCTTCGGCGACCGGGTGATCGTTGAGGACTTCTCGACCCGCATCCTGCGCGGCGACCGCGTGGCCCTGGTCGGCCCCAATGGCGCCGGCAAGACCACGCTGGTGCGCATGCTGCTGGGCGAACTTGAGATCGACGCCGGCGAGATCAAGCTGGGGACCAATCTCGAGATCTCCTATGTCGACCAGAACCGCATGGCGCTGTCGGAGAAGATGACGCTGTGGGACTTCCTGACCCCCGGCGGCGGCGACTCGATCCTGGTGCGCGGCATTCCCAAGCACGTGGCCGGTTACGCCAAGGAGTTCCTGTTCACCGAGGCCCAGCTGCGCCAGCCGGTCACCAGCCTGTCGGGCGGCGAGCGCAACCGCCTGCTGCTGGCCCGGGCCCTGGCCACGCCCACCAACCTTATGGTGCTTGATGAGCCGACCAACGACCTGGACATGGACACGCTAGACCTGCTCGAGGAACTGCTGGCCGACTTTGAAGGCACGCTGATCCTGGTCAGCCACGACCGTGACTTCATCGACCGTCTGGCCACCTCGACCATCGCCATGAACGGTCATGGCCGGGTGCTGGAAACGCCCGGCGGCTGGAGCGATCTGATCGATCAGGCGCCGGACTTCTTCAAGGGCGCCCGCGGCGCGGCCGGCGACTTCGCCACCGGGACCGGCTCGAACAAGGCCATTGTCACGCCGGCCACTGCGGCGCCCAAGAAAACCGTCAAGCTGTCCTACAAGGACCAGCGCCGTCTGGAAGAGTGCGAGGCCCTGGTCGCCGCCAGCCCCAAGATCATCAGCGACCTGGAAGCCAAGCTGGCCGACGCCAATTTCTACGCTCGCGATCCGGCTGGCTTCGCCAAGATCATGAAGACCCTCGACAAGGCCCGCGCCGATCTGGCCCAGGCCGAAGAGGAGTGGCTGGCGCTGGAGGAAAAGCGCGAAACGCTCGCAAACTGAGCCGCCGCGGCGGAATGTCGCGGCGAAGGATCGTCAATGTTAAACTGTTGTCGGGGCTTGGTTCCAACCGTAGCCTGACGATAGGGGGTGCGTTGCATCATGACATGGGCGGGAGGCGCGGTATCCGAGGGTCTGGGCGGTCGACGCCAGGCCTGGCTACTGGCGGGCGTCAGCCTGGCCTATATCGTCACGCTCCTGTTCAGCGACTTCCTGACGCGCGGCGCCAACGGCATACCTGCGCTCTGGCCCGTGAATGCGATCGTCACCGCCGGCATGCTGCACCTGGCGCCCAGAGGGCGGGCTGTGCTCTGGACGATCTTTACCGGAGTCGGCGGGATCGTTCACGTACTGGCTGGCGACCCCTGGGCCCTGGCGATGATCTATATCGCCTGCGATATCGCCGAGGTGCTTCTGGCCACCCATATCGCCCGACGCGTGACACGCGGGCGTCCGCACCTGCGCAGCGTGCGCCGGGCCTTAGCGGTGCTGGCGGCGGTGCTGCCCGTCACCACCCTGACCGCAGCCCTTGGTTCACTGATGTCAGCCCTGATCCTGGGCCATGAGTTCTGGAATTTCTTTACCGACTGGTTCTTCTGCACCGCTCTGGGGATGGCCATCGCCCTCCCCGCCGCCCTGGTGATCCTGGACCCTGAACGCCCGACCCTGGCGCGCCGCAAGCCTATTGCCGTTCAGCTCAGCCTCTACGGCCTCGTCGCCAGCGTGACCTTGCCAGCCTTCTACAGCGTCACCAACCCCATGCCGTTTCTGATCTTTCCGGCGGCTATGCTGGCGGCCTTTCAACTAGGCCCCAAGGGCGCCGCCTGGAGCGCCACGATCGTTATCGCCATCGCCGCGCCGCTCACCGTGGCCGGCTTTGGCCCCACAACAATCAACGCGGCATGGACCGAGCCCGACCGCATTCGCATGGTGCAGGCCTTTGTCAGCACCCTGTTCTTCACCTGCCTTGCAGCTTCGCTGTCCCTGTACAGGGAAGATCGCCTGAAGCAACTGATGGCCCGTCGCACCGCCGTCGCCCACGCTGCGCGCACCCGGGCTCAGGAGGCCAGCCGCGCCAAGACCGAGTTCCTGGCCACCATGAGCCATGAAATCCGTACGCCGTTGAACAGCATCCTCGGCTTTTCGGAACTCCTGGGGGCTACAGAGCCGCTGTCCGCAGAAGGCCGGCGAAAGCTGGACCTGATCGCGCAGGCGGGCGGCTCGCTGGTGACTCTCGTCGACGACGTGCTGGACTTCTCCCGCATCGAGGCCGGCCGCGTCGAGTTGGAGCTTGCCCCGGCGTCGCCCGCGGCGCTTCTGCGTAACGCCGCGGCGATCATCGCACCCGCCGCCCAGGCCAAGGGCCTTACCGTTACACTCGACATACAGGCCGACGAGACGGTGCTCTATCAGCTGGACGAAAGTCGTCTGCGGCAGGTGCTGTTGAACCTGCTCAACAACGCGGTGAAATTTACCGCCGCTGGCGGGATCACGGCCCGCCTCGCCGTTGAACGGTCCGATGGTGCGGACGAGCTGGTTGTCGAAATCTCGGACACCGGCATAGGCATTGCGGTTGAGCAGCTCGACCGACTGTTCCAGCGTTTCTCCCAGGCCGATGGCTCCATTCGCCGCAGCTTTGGCGGGGCCGGCCTGGGCCTGGCGATCTGCAAGGCCCTGGTCACCTTGATGGACGGTCAAATCGGCGTCCGCAGCGTCGCGGGTCAGGGTTCAACCTTCTGGGTTCGGCTGCCCGCCGCGGCGGCTAAACCGATGGCTTCGGCGAAAACGTCTGCGGTTCCCGGCCCCGTCGCCCGCATTCTGCTGGTCGACGACCATCCGATGAACCGCGAGTTGGGCAAGGCCCTGCTGGTGCTGGCCGGTTGCGATGTCCAGACGGCCGACGATGGCGACGAAGCCGTGCGCGCCGCCGCCATGGGCGACTTCGACCTGATCCTGATGGATATTCACATGCCCCGGATGGACGGACTGGCCGCCAGCCAGGCGATCCGCGCCCTGTCCGGGCCCGCCAGCGCGGTGCCGATCATCGCCCTGAGCGCTGACGTCATGCCCCAGCAGATCGAGCGCTGCCGGGAAGCCGGGATGGTCGATCATGTGGCCAAGCCTATTGACCGGGCGGCGCTGTACGCCGCGATCAATCGCTGCCTCGCGCCCGATCCGTTGGCCGCCTGACCGATTGGCGCCCCGCGTGGCGGACAGCGCTCAAGCTTGAAACACCCTGCGCCTTATGCATTGTCGTGCCTCCGCCAAGCAACGCCGACGCGGATCTGGGGCCGCCTTGAGTTATGTGCGCCATCTGCGGCAAAGCGCCACAGCAACAAATTGGGCGGCTACCGCGAGCACTCGCGAGCGTATTGATCCGTGGGGACCAGAACGATCATGCGGCACCAGTTGGCACAACAGGAGCGGCGGCGGCAGAACACTCTGCTGCTGAGCCTGGCTGTCGCTATTGTCGCCAGCTTCGCCTTCAGCGATTTCCTGACACGCACACCGCTGGGCATTGCGACCTTCTGGCCGGCCAACGCCCTTCTGGCGGTCGGCCTCATGGTCCTGAACCCGCCGCGACGCATCGCCCTGGTCGTGGTGAGCCTCGTCTTTCATCTGCTGATCAATTTCCTGGTTGGCGATCCCGCGGGGAAGGCGCTGCTCTTTACCGGCGTTGATATCCTTGAGGCCTTCGCCGTCTGGCTTGTGGCCAAGCGGTTCCTGGGGGCGCCGCCGCGCGTGCGAACCATGCGGCAGTTGGCCCTGCTGGCCGCCCTGGCCTTGCCGATCACCCTTGTGGCAGCGCTGATCTGCGCCAGCTTCCTGGCCCTGGGCTATGGCCTGCCGTTCCTGGAGGTCCTCTGGGAGTGGTTCATGTGCGGCGCGCTGGGCATGGCCGTGGTGCTGCCCGCCGTGCTGGTGCTGATTGACGCCGAGCATCGCCGGTCCTTCCATCGCTCCCTGACCGAGCGGCTTGTGCTGCTGATTGCGGTGGCGCTGCTGACAGCCGTCTGCTTCCATCCGGACGGCGTGGCGACCCCGTTCATGATCTTTCCCCTGGCCATGCTGGCCTCGTTCCGGCTGGGCGCGCGCGGCGCGGCGCAGGTCTCGCTGATTGTCGCCTGCGTAGCGATGCCGTTCATGGTGCAGGGCGCCGACTCGGCGTTTCAACTGGAGTGGGGTCCAGCTGACGAAACACGGCTGATCCAGGTGTTCGTCACCCTTCTGTTCGGCACCAGCCTCGCCGCTGGCCTGGCCCTGGCCCAGCAGGAGCGCCTGAAGCGCCTGCTTCTGCGACGGGAGCAGCTAACCCGCGCCGCCCGCGCGCGCGCGCTGGCGGCCACGGAGGCCAAGACCGAGTTCCTGGCCACCATGAGTCACGAAATCCGCACGCCGCTGAACAGTGTGCTGGGCTTTGCGCAGCTGCTGGCCGCCCGCAACGACCTGCCGCCAGACGCCCGCCGGCAGGTGAACCTGATCGACTCGGCCGGCGGCGCCCTGCTGACGGTGGTCAACGACATCCTCGACTTCTCGCGTGTCGAAGCCGGGCAGGTCGAGCTCGCGCCCCAGCCAACCTCGGCCGCGGCCCTGCTGAAAGACACCGCCGCCATCATGGCCCCTGAAGCGCGGGCCAAGGGTCTGATCCTGGACGTCGAGATCATCGATCCGCTCGACACCCTGCACGACCTGGACGACGCCCGCCTGCGCCAGGTGCTGCTGAACCTGCTCAACAACGCCGTCAAGTTCAGCGAGACCGGACGCATCGACGCGCGTCTCATCGTCGAACCCGGCGACCATGAGGACCGCCTGCGTTTTGAAATCGCCGACACCGGCGTCGGTATCGCCGTGGACAAGCAGCCCCTGCTGTTCCAGCGCTTCTCCCAGGTCGACAGCTCGGCCAGTCGCACCTATGGCGGCGCGGGCCTGGGTCTGGCGATCAGCCGCGCGCTGGTAGAGCTGATGGGCGGCAGGATCGGCGTCGACAGCGTACCGGGTCGCGGCTCGTGCTTCTGGATCGAGATCGCCGCACCGGTCGCCGAGCCCCTGGCGGTCAAGGAACAACAGGCGGCGCCTTCCGCACCAAGCGCGGCGCGTATCCTGCTGGTCGACGACCATCCGATAAACCGCGAGATCGGCGTTGCCCTGCTGGTCCTGGCCGGCTGCAAGGTCGACATCGCCGAGAACGGCCAGCAGGCGGTCGATGCGGCTGCGGCCGGCGAGTACGACATGATCCTGATGGATATTCACATGCCGTTGATGGACGGCCTGGCCGCTACCCGCGCCATTCGCGCCCTGAACTCGCCCGCCAGCAAGACCCCGATCATCGCCATGAGCGCCGACGCCCTGCCCCAGCAGGTCGAGCGCTGCTACGCGGCAGGGATGGTCGATCACATCGCCAAGCCGATCCAGCGTGAGGTGCTCTACGCCAAGGTCGAGCGCTGGCTGACGGCGCCCACGAACATCGACTAGCCGAACCGCGTTCGCTCTTGGAAGATGCGGCCTCGCCGCATAACCTCTCGCAACTTTGTCCGGAGGGATTCATGGGTTTCCGTCGTTTGGCCGTGCTCGCCCTGTGCGCGCTGATCACCGCCTGTTCGCCGGCCGGGAAAGAACCCGCCGACGCTCCCGGGCGCACCGCGATGAAGCTGGCCACCGACTGGCGCGCCCAGGCCGAACTGGGCGGTTACTATCAGGCGCTGGCCACCGGTGAGTACGCCAGGCGCGGCCTGGACGTGACCCTGATCCAGGGCGGCCCCGGCGTGAACGTGCCCCAGCTTCTGGCGACCGGGGCGGTCGATGTGGGAGTGGGATCCAACAGCTTCATCGTCCTGAACCTGGCCGAGGAAAAGGCCCCGGTGAAGGCCGTCGCCGCCTTCATGGACAAGGATCCGCAGGTGCTGATCGCCCACCCGGGACAGGGCGTCAATTCGATCGCTGACATGAAGGGCCGTCCGATCCTGCTGTCGGACGCCTCGATCACCGCATTCTGGGTTTGGCTGAAGGCCAAGTACGGCTTCACCGACGATCAGGTGCGCAAGTACAACTACAGCGCCGCGCCCTTCCTGGCCGACAAGCGCGTCGTCCAGCAGGGCTACGCCACCAGCGAGCCCTATCTCATCGAGAAGGAGAGCGGCATCAAGCCGGCGGTCTTCCTGCTGGCCGACAGTGGCTATCCGGCCTACGCCTCGTTCGCTCTGGTTCCCGACAGCCTGATCGCCAGCAATCCTGCGGCCGTGCAGGCCTTCGTCGACGCCACGGCGGCGGGATGGGCATCCTACCTCTATGGCGACGCCAAGCCTGGCGACGCCGCGATCCTCAAGGACAATCCGGAGATGACCCAGGACGTCCTCGATCAGGCCCGCGAGAAGATGCGCGCCTACGGCATTGTTCCAAAGGAAGGGGTCGGCCGGATGACAGAAGCCCGCTGGACCGAGTTCTTCAAGGTCGCGTCGGACCAGGGCGTTTTTCCCAAGGACATGGACTACAAGAGCGCCTATTCGCTGCAGTTTGCGCCCAAGGCCCCATGACCCCAACCATCGCCGCCCTTTCAGCTGTTGAAGTCGACTATCCCCGGCGTGGACGCGCCCTGGGCCCCGTCGATCTTGACCTGAAGGCCGGAGAAATTGTCGCCCTGGTCGGACCGTCCGGCTGCGGCAAGTCCACGGCCTTGCGCCTTCTGGCCGGACTGGAGCAGCCGACACGGGGAACCGTGACCCGGGCCGCTGGCAAGGGCGAGACCGCCGTGGTCTTCCAGGCCCCGACCCTGGCGCCCTGGCTGACGGCCCAGGCCAATGTCGCCCTGCCGCTGGAGCTAGCGGGCGAGCGCCGAGCCGTGGCCCTGGCCAGCGCGGCCCATGCTCTGGCCCGGGTGGGCCTGGGCGACGCCCTCGACGCGCGCCCCGCCCAGTTGTCGGGCGGTATGGCCATGCGCGTCTCGCTGGCCCGCGCCCTGGTCACCCGCCCCCGCCTGCTGCTGCTGGACGAGCCCTTCGCGGCGCTGGACGAGATCACCCGCCGCGCCCTGGCCGATGATGTGCTGGTCCTGGCGTCGGAGCTTTCGCCGGCCCTGATCTTCGTGACCCATAATGTCGAGGAAGCGGTCTACATGGCCGGCCGCGTTGTGGTCATGACCCCTGGCCCTGGCCGCATCGCCGGAGAGGTGGCCATCAAGGGCCCTCTGATCCGCCCCGCCGGATTCCGGACAACTGAAGCGTTCCGACAGGCTGTCGAAGCGGTGTCTGACCTGCTGGCCCAGGCCGGAGCCCGCGCCGCGTGAGGTTGCTTTCGGCCTTCCTCTCGCCGCTCGTACTGATCGGTCTGTTGCTGGCGGGCTGGGAGATCGCGTGCGCCCGCCTTGCCGTTCCGGCCTACCTGCTGCCCCCGCCCAGCGCGATCGGAACAGCCCTGATCGAAGGCTGGCCGCTGCTTCTGGCCTCGGCCTGGGGCACGCTGTCGACGGCCTTGCTGGCCCTGGTCATCGCCAGCCTTCTGGCCTGCGCCCTGGCCCTGGCCGTCAGCCTGAGCACCCTGCTGGAAGACGCCGTTCGCCCCATCGCCGTCACCCTGCAGGTCACGCCGCTGGTCGCCATTGCGCCGCTGGTGACGATCTGGGCCGGGATCGACCACCCCGAGCGCGCCGTGATTGGACTAGCCGCCGTAGTCGCCTTCTTTCCGATCTTCTCCGGCGCCCTGGCCGGCCTGAAGGCCGTGGACCCGGATCTGGCGCGCCTGTTCGACCTTTATGGCGCCACACCGGCCCAGCGCCTGTGGCGGCTGCGCCTGCCCTCTGCGGTCCCCGCCCTGCTGGAAGGGCACAAGGTCGCATCAGGCCTGGCTGTCATTGGAGCCGTGGTGGCTGAGTTCGTGGCCGGATCGGGCGGCGCCCAAGGCTTGGCCTGGCGGATTCTCGAGGCCTACAATCGGCTGCAGACCGCTCGGGTGTTCGCCGCCCTGCTGACCCTGGCCCTGCTGGGCGTGGCCCTGCACGCCCTGATGGAGCTGGCCGAACGTCGACTGCTCGCCATTTGGCGCGGGCGTTAGGTCCGGATTAAGCGGAACGGACTATGGCTGGAGGCTCGGAGTCCTCCGTCAGGCCACCTTATGCGTATCCTCGTTCTCATCGCCGCCCTCGTTTGCGTCGCGCCCGCCGCGCACGCAGAGGAAGCACGCGAGAACCGCTACGGCCCACGACCCAGCCGACCGACGACCTCCCTGAATGCCAACACGGGCTATGCCGGCCCGATTCTGGGCTGGGCCGGCAAGCAGGACGCCATCGTGTCCCGCGCCCCGGCGCCGCAAGCCGTGAACGAGCCCTGGCGCCAGCCCTATGTCGCGCCTCAGGCGCGTCAGCCGATGGCTGCTGCGCAGGCCCAGGCGCCGATGTCCGAACCCTGGCGCAATCTGGGAGCACGGCCGCAGGCCGGAACGCCGGCGCCGCAAGCTCTGCCGCCGATGTCGGAGCCCTGGCGCAACCTGGGCGCCCGGCCGCAGGCGTCCGCCCCAGCCCAGGCCGCGCCCGCGACCATGGCGGCCTATTCGCCTCCGCCCCAGGCCGTGACGCCTAGCATGGCCCGCACCTATTCGGTGGGTCGCCAGTACGGCCTGCAACCCGACGCCCTGCCGCCGCTTCAACCCAACGGCATGGTGTTCATCGCCCCGTCCGAAGAAGCCCCACGCCTGAAAGACGACGAACCCCGCCACGGCTCGGCCGAATGGCTGGCCGCCGGCGCGCGCGGCGACGAGGACGAAGATCGCGACAACGCCAGGGACGGCGATCGCTGATGCAGTCCAAGCTTCACGACCTGATCGCCCTGGCCGACGAGCCGTCCAGCACCAAGCGTCGCGAACTGCTGCGAGGCGTCACCGACCTGTTCTTCACCGGCGACAACCACGACCCGGTCCAGATGGGCCTGTTCGACGACGTCATGAGCCAGCTGGCCAGCGAGATGGAAGAGGTCGTCAAGGTCGAGCTGGCCGAGCGCATGAGCCAGGCGCCCGCCGCGCCGCGCGGTCTCAGCCGCTCCCTGGCCCTGGACAGCATCGCCGTGGCCCAGCCGATCCTGCGCGGAGCCAGTCTGTCGGAAGAGGACCTGCTGGAAGTGGCCCGCACCCGCGGCCAGGACCATCTGCGCGCCATCTCGCAGCGCGCCAGCGTGCCCAGCGCCGTATCGGACGCCATCGTCCAGCGCGGCGATGACGACACGCTGGGCGTCCTGCTGCGCAACGAGGGCGCGGTGCTGTCGCGCGAAGCGCACGAGGCGGTCGTCGACCGCGCCGCCGCCAACCCGGCCCTGCACGAGGCGGTTGTCGACCGTCACAGCCTGCCGGTCGATCTGCTGAACGAGATGTACTTCATGGTCGAAGCCAGGCTTCGCGAGCGGATCATGGAGAAGAACGCCGACGTCGATCCCGCCACGCTGGAAGCCGCCCTGAACGCCGGCCGCAAGCGTGTGGCCGAACAGGACGGCGCCCTGCCCGCCGACCTCGCCCAGGCCGAACACGAGTTCAGCGGCATCAAGGCCCGGGGCGGCGCAACGCCCCAGGCCCTGGCCGGGATGCTGCGGTCCAAGAAGACCACGCTGTTTCTGGTCGCCCTGGCCGACATGGCCGACATCGACTTCCATACGGCCCGCAAGATCCTGCAGCGCCGTGAGCTCGACGCCCTGGCCGTGGTCTGCAAGGCGGCCGATTTCGACCGCGCCCTGTTCCTGACCTTCGCCCTGCTGATCCTGGATCCGTCTGACGACGTGATGGGCAAGGCCAAGGCCTATGGCGAGCTCTACGTCGCCCTGCCCAGGGAGTCGGCCCTGCGGACCATCCGCTTCTGGCGCCTGCGCCGCCAGACCGGCGACGTCGCAGCCGCCTGATCGCGGCTTTCGCGAGGCCTTAGACGCCTTGCTTGCGCCTTCACCCCCGGCCAAGGTGCGGCTTCCAAAGAGCTCACCTAACCCTGGGTCGTATATGATTCGCGCTTCGCGCCTGACGCTACTGGCCGCCGCTGGCCTGTCCCTCGCCGCCTGCTCGGCCCTGCCCAGCCTGCCCCTGCCGTCGATGCCCTCCATGGGCCAGCGAGAGGCCATAGCCCCCGCCCAGCCTGCGGGCCCGACGCTGGCGTCGCTGAAGCCCGGTCAATGGGCCCACCAGCTTTCGGACGTTGCGCCCGACCCGCGCGTGCGCTTCGGCGTGCTGCCCAGCGGTATGCGCTACGCCCTGATGAAGAACGCCACGCCGCCCCAGCAGGCCGCCCTGCGCCTGTGGTTCGACACCGGCTCGATGATGGAAGCCGACGACCAGCAGGGCCTGGCCCACTTCCTTGAGCACATGGCCTTCAACGGCAGCAAGAACGTGCCCGAAGGCGAGATGGTCAAAATCCTGGAACGCCACGGCCTGGCCTTTGGCGCCGACACCAACGCCTCCACCGGCCTGGACGAAACCATCTATCAGCTGGACCTGCCCAAGACGGACGACGCGACGGTCGACACCTCGCTGATGCTGCTACGCGAAACGGCCAGCGAGCTGACGATCGCGCCGAACGCCGTCGATCGCGAGCGCGGCGTGGTGCTGTCGGAGGAACGCACCCGGGACAGCCCTGGCTATCGCGTGGCCATCAAGTCGATGGACTTCCAGATGGAAGGCCAGTTGCCGCCCAAGCGCATTCCTATCGGCAAGACCGAGGTGCTGAAAACCGCGCCAGCCCAGCGCCTGCGCGACTATTACGAAGCCTATTATCGTCCCGAACGGGCCGTGCTTGTGGCGGTCGGCGACTTCGATCTCGACGCCATGGAGGCCAAGATCAAGGCCCGCTTCGGCGACTGGACAGCCAAGGGTCAGGCGGGCGCGAATCCCGATGTCGGCAAGGTGGCTCGGCGCGGCGAGACCGCCAGGGTCATCGTCGAGCCCGGCGCCCCGTTGTCGGTGCAGCTGTCGTGGGCGGGCGCGCCCGACAACCTGATCGAGACCAAGGCCACCGACGTCCGTGACACGCTGAAGAACCTGGGCTTTGCGGTGCTGAACCGACGCCTGCAGGCCCTGAGCCGCGCGGGCGACCCGCCGTTCATCGCCGGCGGGGCGTTCAGCAGCCAGCAGTACGGCGCCATACGCATGACGACCCTGGGCGCGACAGCCCAGCCGGGTCGCTGGCGCGAGGCCCTGTCGGCGCTGGATCAGGAACAGCGCCGCGCCGCGCAATATGGCGTGCGTCAGGACGAGCTGGACCGCGAGATCGCCAGCCTGCGCGCCACTTTGGTCGCGGCGGTCTCGGGCGAGGCCACCCAGCGCACCACGCAGCTGGCCAACAGCATCATCGGAACCCTGGGCGACGGCGAGACCGTGACCAGCCCCAGCCAGAACCTGGCCGCCTTCGACGAGATCGTGAAGGGCCTGACCGCCGACCGGGTCAGCGCGGCGCTCAAGGCGACCTTTAGCGGCCAGGGCCCGCTGATCCTGATCCCCAGCCCCACCAATATCGAGGGGGGCGAGAAGACGGTGCTGGAGGCCTATGCCGACTCCCGCAAGGTCGCTGTCCTGGCCCCGGCCGCGCCGGGCGTAACGGCCTGGCCCTATGCCAGCTTTGGCCCCATCGGCAAGGTGGCCGAACAGAAGGACGTCACCGATCTGGACGCCGTCTTCGTGCGCTTCGAGAACGGCGTGCGCCTGACGGTCAAGCCGACCAAGTTCCGCGACGACCAGGTGCTGATCAAGGCTCGCATCGGCAACGGCCTGCTCGATCTGCCGCCCGGCGCCCAGAGCCCGCTGTGGTCAGGCTCGGCCTTCATCGAGGGCGGCCTCAAGCAGATCAGCGCCCAGGACATGGAGCGGGTGCTGAACGGCAAGATCTGGAACGCCGCCCTGGGCGTCGAGGACGACGCCTTCACCCTCAGCGGCCGCACGCGTCCGGAGGACCTTGGCACGGAACTGCAGGTGCTGGCGGCCTTCGCCATGGAGCCCGGCTGGCGGCCAGAAGCCTTCTCACGGATCAAGACCTATTACGGCACCATCCACGACCAGCTGGAAACCACCACCGGCGGCGTCATGGGTCGCGACCTCAGCGGCCTGCTGCACAATGGCGACAGGCGCTGGACCTTCCCGTCCCGCGCCGACATCGCCGCTGCCTCGATCGATAACCTGAAGGCCGCCGTCACCGATCCGCTCAGCAAGGGTCAGATCGAGGTGGTGGTGGTGGGCGATATCACCGTCGACAAGGCCGTAGCCGCCGTGGCCGAAACCTTCGGCGCGCTGCCGCCCCGTCCGGGTCTCGCCGACCCGACAACGACGCGGCTGGTTCCCTTCCCGGCGCCGTCCGCGACGCCGGTGGTGCTGACCCACAAGGGCCGCGCCGACCAGGCCCAGCTGTTCATGACCTGGCGCACCGACGACCTGTTCTCGGATCTGCAGCGCTCGCGCGACACCTCGGTCCTGGCCCAGGTAATGCAGCTGCGGCTCACCGACGAACTGCGCGAAAAGCAGGGGGCCACCTATTCGCCCTCGGCCGGGGCCACCCACAGCGTGGTCTTCACCGACTGGGGCTATCTGTCGGTCAGTGTCGAGGTGCCGCCGGAGCAGCTGGACGCCGTGGCCGCCACGATCCGCCAGATCGCCGCCGACCTGCGCGACAAGGCGGTCACCGCCGACGAGCTGGAGCGGGCCAAGAAGCCCCGCATCGACCAGATCGAAAAGGCCCGCGTGACCAATGAATACTGGCTGGGCAACCTGTCGGGCGCCCAGAGCGATCCCCGCATTCTGGACGCCACCCGCTCGGTCGTCGCCGGCCTGGAACGGGTCACGGCCTCCGATGTCCAGAAGGCCGCCCGCACCTTCCTGGGCGACGACAAGTCGTGGACTTTGCTGGTCAAGCCTGAAGGCAAGTAGATACGAAAAGGCCCTCTCGCCGCCGGGCGAGAGGGCCTGAACGTTCAGACAAGGAAAGCGGGTCCTAGTAGACGACGCCGCCCACGCCGCCATCGAGGCTGAAGCTCATCGACGACGCGCTGGTCTCGCGGACCTGCTCTTCGCGATAGGCCGTGTAGGTCTCGCTGGTCAGGAGGGTGAGGATCTTCACGCCCGCGCCGAAGCGGCGGAGCAGAGAGCGCTCGTTGCAGTCGCGAGCCGGGCGGGCCGGACGGCAGCTCAGCGTGCCGGCCTGGCCAGCGCCGGGCGTGTGATACAGGGCCTCGTTCTTGGCGCAGATGAAGGTCTGGGCGCCGCGACCATTGGTGCTGATGTCGATCGCGCCCTCATAGTCGCCGATCACATATTGCATGCGCGAGCCGGCGATACAGCGATACAGCTCGCCGTCATAGCGATTGTCGATGTCGCGATCGGGCGTGACCTGAGCGGCCGGGTGCGGCACGTCGCGATCGTCCAGACAGACGGCGCGGATGACGACGCGGCGCAGCTTGGTGCGAGTGGCTTCATAGGACGCGCGGCGACGCATCTCGCCACCCTCGACATTGAGGCCCTGGATATAGCCGGTCGACATCGGGCCGGAATAGTAGCCCCCATGACTGCCGCCGCCATAATAGACGTTCGTGGTCGCGCCTGCGCCCGCTCCGGCGCCCGCGCCAGCCCCGGCGCCTGCTCCAGCCACAGCGCCTGCCGAAGCGCTGGCATTGGCGTTGACGATCACGGTCGCGCCGACATTGATGTTCACGCCCGGAATGTTGACGTTGTGACCCGGCGTGCAGCACGGGGTGCTGGGCGGCTTGGGCGGTTTGGGCGGAGCCGGCGGCGGCTTGCAGCACACCGGCGGCGGCGGCGGGCAAGCATTGACGCACTTCGCATGGGCCGCGCCGCCCAGCATCAGGCTTCCCAGCAGGGCGCCAAAGCCCCACGCCAGCCTGCGCATCGATCGTTTCGGCGCCTTCATGGCGATCCCCTTCACACGACGTCGTCCAACCGCTCGGCCAGCAAGAATCGGGCCGTCACCCGTCTTCCCGGCAGGCTTGCGCCAAAACGGGACGATCGGGGCTCTGGCCCGAGTCTCTCAGCAAGCCTTGTGCGGCCGAAAACAGCCGTTGAAGGACCCGCCGAGGGGACGACGATGTTCCATCCAAGCACACAACGGTTGATAGACTATTGGCGCGACCGCAAAGGCGACGCGCCTTTTCTGACCGACCTGCACGCCCGCGACCTGCGCGGCGAGGACCTGCTCAGCCTGTGGGCCCTGTCGCACCGGCTGGAGCTGAAATCTTCGCTGGAGATCGCCCGTCGCCGCTGCCAACCGGTCGTGGTCACCGCCGATATCCGGGCGCAAGGCGTTGCATCTGTCGGCATGGAGGTGATGTTTGCTCCTCTGCGCGGGGTGAATGGCGAAACTGACCGGTTCCTGGGCATCTATCAGCCGATCGCCATGATGGCGCGGCTTGAGGGTCGTCCGGCCTACGAACTGGGCGTGCGCCAGATCCAGTCGCTGGGCCTGGCCGATCAGGACGGCCCGCAGCTGCGCCTGGCCACGCTGAACGGCCGCCGCATCGCCTAAGCCGGCGCGGCGTCCCGCGCAGTCTCGGCCTGGTCCGGATGCGTGACATAGTAGTCGAGCG
>NCEV01000035.1 GCA_002280875.1 Caulobacter sp. 32-67-35
CGCGGCCCCGCTCAGCTCCATCCCCATCGCCGCTGTTGGGCCGGATCCAGGCGCCTCCCCCTGCGACGGGGACAGGCTCAAGAATACGGGCGGTTTGAGTGCGTAGGATTGGCGCGATCGATTATTTTACAAGCGATTGGTAGGGTTGGGGTTTGTGCTGGAAAGAGCGGGGATAGAGCATGGCTCATCCCCATACCTCCCGTCATTCCCGCCCTGAAATGAGGGAATGCACCGACGCTGGCAAATCCCGGCAGCCAGAGCTGATAGAGATCCGCTGATCGTTGTTCGGAACCGATGACCGACTCGGCGCCTCATAAGCTCCGGCCGCGATTCATATCGTTTGACAGAAAGTTTTTTCTGATTGAGCATGGCGTCATGGAGGACGCCATGGCCACGGTCGTGAAGTTTCAGTCGCGCGTTCGGGCGCCAGTGAAGCCGCCGGAAAGCGCTGCCCAGCGCCGGGTGCGGATTGGCAGCGGCTGGATCGCCGGGTTGTTCACCAGTCTGTTTTCACTCTCGGCGCTGATCCTGGTGACTGCGATCGGCGTCATGCTGTTCTATCGCGGCGAACTGGTCCGGATCGGACCAGAAAACTGCTATATCGGCGAGGCTCCGGCCAATACGGTCGCCTTCGGTTCGCTGCCGCTGGTTCACCGTCTTGTCTATGTGGTCGTTGGCATCGTGCGAGCGATCCCCATCCTGATGATCTTCTGGAGTCTGCGAGCGCTGTTTCGCCTCTATGCCAGCGGCGAGGTGTTTTCCCGCTCCGCCGCCGTGCGCTTTGGCGCGATCGGCGGCTGGCTTTGCGCCTATGCCGTGTCGCCCTTCCTCTGCCACCTGGCGCTCAGCGCCACCGGCTACGAGATCGACAAGAACTGGGCGCACATGGCCAGCCTGCAGGCGTTTGTGCTGGGATTGCTTGTGCTGGTGATCGGTCAGGTGATGCAGGTCGGCCGCGAGATCGAGGAAGACCGGGAGTCATTCGTCTGATGCCCATCGTCCTTCGGCTCGACGTGATGCTGGCGCGTCGCAAGGTGCGCTCCAACGTTCTGGCGCGCGCCATCGGGATTACCGACGCGAATCTTTCCCTGCTCAAGTCCGGCAAGGTGAAAGGGCTGAAGTTCGAGACGCTGGAAGTGATCTGCACCTATCTGAACTGCCAGCCTGGCGACATCCTCGAATACCAACCCGAGCAACCGCCAGACGTCCAGCACGACGAACTGAAACGCGCCGGCTGACGGCGCTCCAACCGGAGATCATCGATGAGATTTTCAACGTCCGTCCGGGCGATCGCGGCCGGCTGTCTGTTGTTCTGCGCCACAAGCACGACCGCCAGCGCAGGGGTCCTTGAAGTCGACGGCGGCAAGCTCTCTTACGAGACATGCGGCGCGGGCCCCGAGGCGGTCGTGTTACTGCATGACGGCATCCTGCACTCGGCCGCCTATGACGACGTATGGCCCGTGCTGTGCCAACGCTATCGGGTCGTTCGCTATGATCGGCGCGGGTATGGGGAGTCGCCGGCGTCCTCCGGCCCCTACAAGCCGGCCGAGGACCTAGCCGCCCTGATGAAGGCCGTCGACATGCCGCACGCCAACCTGGTCGGCTCATCCTCCGGCAGCGGCGTGGCTGTGGATTTCGCCTTGGCCCACCCCGAAGCGGTCGACCGTTTGGTGCTGGTCGGCCCCTGGCTCAGCGGCTTCGACGCTTCCTACGGCTTTCTGGCGCGAACCCTGAAGTTGCTGGTCCTGTTCAAGTTGGGCGCGGTCAACAGCGCCGTGAAGGACCCCTACATCCTGACCAAGGGCGCGACCGCCCCACGCAAACGCGTGGCGGATCTGCTGCGAGCCCATCCAGGCAATGTCACCGCCGGGACTAAGGAGCAGTCGCTCGCGGTGGCCAGGCCGCGCCTGGGCGAGATTCGCGCGCCGACGCTTGTGCTGGTGGGTGCGGTCGACATCAAGGATGTGCAAGAGCAGGCCAAGGCGATCGAGGCCGCAGTCCCGGGCGCGCGTCGGATCGTTGTGCCTCAGAGCGGACACCTTATGTACCTGGAGCGCCCAGCGGCTTTCGCCGGTTATGTCATTGACTTCATCAGCGAGCATCCAAGATGACGAAGGGGTTGATTTGTCAAAATCGACCGTCCGCTTGGGTGGAACTTCGCGCTAGGCGCCCTGCCAGTAAGCCGACCTTCAGGCCGCAACCGCCAGGAAGTGTCGGTCCCGGTGAATTCCCGCCCTTGTGGCGGGAACCCCTCGCGCCGCCGCAGGTGCGGAAGGGGCGAAGTGCGCGCGCACTTCGCTGGCGTCTCACGTGTCAGCTGAACCAGGGGTTCCCGCCACAAGGGCGGGAATGACGGTGATCTATTAGAACGGCGCTCCGCCCCCCTCGCGCCGAAGGGAGCCATCCTTAAATCTCACGGCGAGACGATCGCTGCAGCCTCCAAGAGATTTAAGGATGCGTGGGACGCCCGGGCGTCCGCTTATGGGGCGGGAAGGTAAAGGGGCGCTTTCGGCCCTAGCGGACATTGCATAGGTCCGCTGCCTCAGTCGCTTCCACTCTGAAAGCTGCCGGCTAAAACATTGTCGCCTTCCTGCAGCCCCGTTTCCGACACAACCCGAAGGCGATATCGCACTCTCGGGTTGGGGGGGCGAGGATGAGAGTTTTCCGACGGCGGCGGCTTGCCTCCATCGCTGCGTTCTCACTAGCGTTCCATATTGTGGTGCTTGCTTGGTTGGCCCAGCCGAACGCCCCGGTTCTGCAAGCCACCGGTCCTGACATCCCCTTGATGTCGGTTGAGTTGCTGGAGCCCGCAAAGCCGAGGCGGCCGCCAGAACGAACCCCAGACCGTCGGGATATGCTGCAAGCTGTTGCGTCAGTGCGCGTTGTGGTGGCGACCAAAACACCATTTCTGCCCACATCGCCTGGCGCGCCTGCAGACGTCGGCACTGCTCCCGCGTCGATTGATCCAGGTGTCGGGGAAAACCTCCGCGCCGCACTGCGCACTGGCGCTGGCTGCGCGGAAAGGGCCTCGCGAGCGCGGGAGGAGCGCGAGGTTTGCGCTGAGAGGCTGGGCCGGCTCAGCGCCGGTGTTCCCAGCTACAATGCCCCCATGGATCCTGGGAAGCGGGCCTACTACGATGCGGTCGTCGCAGCAGGGCCATCGGGCAGGAGCTATGGCGACGCCAAGCCTGGGGGCGCGACGCCTGACCGGGACTACTTCCGCGTCATAAACTGTTCGGTATCCTTCGGTGTCGGCAAGCAGCCAAAGGGCCGCCAGGGCGAGATGCGCCTCGGGCGAACCCCATGTGCCATTCCTTTGCAAGGTAGCTTTGTCACTCCCGAGGCCAGCGTTCGGAAGCAGTAGACGTTCGACGTCCGCGCCCCCTTCTCAGACGTTGGTTGCGTCCGCTCCCCGCCCTAAAACTCCTCCCAATCCCCCGGCCGCGAACTCGGCGCCACCTTGAGCGCATTGGCTCCCTGCACATACCGCTGGCGGAAGCTCTCGCGGCTCGGCGCCGCCGTCGGGCGCGCTGCCGAGCGGGTCGGAGCCTGCGGACGCAGCTCATGCACCTCCGCTCCCACCTGGAACCGGCCGACCAGCCGCTCCAGCTCGGCCGCTTCGCTGGCCAGGGCGTGGCTGGCGGCGGTGGATTGTTCGACCATGGCGGCGTTCTGCTGGGTGACCTGGTCCATCTGGTTCACGGCCTGATTGACCTCGGCCAGGCCCACGGCCTGCTCCTTGGACGAGGCGGCGATCTCGCCGACCAGGTCGTTGATCTCGGCCACCTGGACCAGGATCTCATCCAGGGTCTGGCCGGTCTCGCCCACCAGTTTCACGCCCTTGCCGACCTGCTCGGTCGAGGTGCGGATCAGGGCCTTGATCTCCTTGGCGGCGTCGGCCGAGCGTTGGGCCAGGGCCCGCACTTCCTGGGCCACGACCGCAAAGCCCCGGCCTGCGTCGCCGGCCCGCGCGGCTTCGACGCCGGCGTTCAGGGCCAGTAAATTGGTCTGGAAGGCGATCTCGTCGATCACGCCAATGATGTTGGTGATCGACTGCGAGGACTTCTCGATGCCGCCCATGGCCTCGACGGCTTCCTTGACGACCGCGCCGCTACGCTCGGCATTGACCTTGGCGCTCTGGGTGACCAGGCGAGCCCGCTCGGCGCCTTCGGAGCTGCGCTTGACGGTCGAGGTGATCTGGTCGAGCGCGGCGGCGGTCTGTTCCAGGCCGGCCGCGCCGCGCTCGGTGCGTTGGGCCAGGTCGTCGGAGGCCTTGCTGATCTCGGCGCAGCCGGCGCGGATGCTGCGGGCGGCGGTCAGGATGCCGGCCATGGTGGCCTGCAGGCTTTCCACGGCGGCGTTGAAGTCGCGCGGCATCTTGCGGGCGTCAGCGGCGAAGCTGTCTTCGCGCATGCGCCAGATCAGGTCGCCATCGGCGAGCTTTTCCATGCCTTCGCCGAGCGCCGAGACGGCTACGGCTTGCGCCTGCGCGAACGCTTCGGCTTCGGCTTCGTGCCGCCTGCGCTCGGCCTCGGCGACGGCGCGTTCGGCCTCCTGTTCGGTGCGGCGGCGCTGGCCATCGGCCAGATCGTGGCGGAAGCCGTCCAGGGCCCTGGCGATCGCGCCGATCTCGTCGCCGCCGGCGATACCCGCGACGGGCTGGTCGTAGCGACCGGCGCTCAAGCTATCGACCGAGCGGGTCAGACCCGCCAGCGGGGCGCGCACCAGGGTGCTGCTGGCCAGGAACAGGGCTGTCAGGACCGCCAGGGTGATCAGCAATCCGCCGACAAACAGGATCGTCGCCAGCTTGTCGGCCGGACCGGTGATGGCCGCGACCGGTACGTCCATGATCAGGGCCCAGGTCGTGTTCAGGGCCGGCATGGGGATCGGGCGAACGATACGCAGCATCGGAACATCGCCGGCCACGACGCCCTTGATCTCGACCTGCTGACCGCCGGCCAGAACGGCTTTCACCGCCTCGGCGCCCTCGTCGGCATAGGCCTTCATGCGCAGAGCCGCATCCGGATGCGCCACCCACTGACCGCTGGCCGAGACCAGCATGACCCGGCCGCCCTCGAGCGGACGCAAGGCGCCCAGCGCCTTTGAAAGGTTGTCCAGCGACATGTCCAGGCCGGCCACGCCGATCAGTTGCCCCCCCGACATCACCGGCAGCGCGACCGACGCCATGGCCACCTGTCCACCGGCGATGGTCTCGAAATAGGGCTCGGTCAGGGCCGGCTTCCCGGATTTGGCGACGCCCGTGTAGTAGTCCTCGGTGAAGTCCGAGCCGTCGGCTTCCAGCTCAAGAGTCGGCGTACCGTTCTGGTTGACCCAGTAGACCGAGAAGCGGCCGTCCTTGTTGGAGGCCACAGCGAGATTGTTGATGAATTCGGCGTCCTTGCCGTCCAGCGCGTTGGGCTCGGTCATGAACCAGGCCCCCATGACGCTATCGGTGGCCAGGGCGTTGGGCTTGACGATGGCCAAGAATTTGTCGCGCTCGATCAGGCCTGCCTCGTGGGCAGAGGCGATGGAACTGCGCATGGCGCCGGCGGCGGCGGCGGCGGCGCTGATATCGGCCCGCACCTGCTCGATGGCCTCGTCGGCCACCGCGCCCGCATACTGATTGGTCAGGCCCGACACGATGGCGCTGGTGTGCGACGACACCGCCACGGCGGCGGCGATCAGCAGAAGGCCGATGGCCAGCCCCGCGACCAGGATCAGTTTCCAGGCGATCGTCAAACGACGGAACGCGGACATGGCAAGAGACTCCTAGGGGCGATCAGGCCTGCCTAGTCATCGCGATTGAATCCTAATCCAGCGTTAACCACGCCCGCGTGCGACACTTTGGCCGCGGCTCCCCCGCTGGGGGAGCTGTCGTGGAGCGACTGAAGGGGCTGTCTGGATATTGGCCGAGCTTGCCCCCCTCCGGCCCTCCGGGCCACCTCCCCCAGAGGGGGAGGATCCGAAAGCCTAGCGCGCGTACCGCGCCTTGACGGGCTGATAGCTGTCCCAGACCACGCCGTCGGCGACCGAGCGCAGCAGCTTGACGTACTCGGCGTGCGACCAGGCCAGGGGGGTGGCCGAGTCCGTGCCCTCCCCGCGCACATAGGGATGGGCGGTGTCGGCCCCGACGCCGTCCCAGACCTGTTCGGGGATCAGCAGGCCGTCATTGGCAAACAGCTCCATCGCCTTGACATAGGTCTGGCGCACCGGCTCCAGCGCGCCGGGCGCCGGCTTGCCCCGCCGGGTGATGCGGGCGATCTCGTAGTGGCCGCGCTCGCCAGTGAAGATCGGCCAGACCCGGCCGCGCTGACCCGGCCGCATCTGGTCGCCCGCGCCATAGTTGGCGCCGGTTTTGGTGTCTTCGCCATAGCCGTCGACGCCATAGCGGCGCCAGCCGGGGAAGCTGCCCTCCACGCCCGGGAAGGTGAAGGCGTAGCGGATGCGGTACAGGTCTTCGAGCGACTGATCGTCGATCTCGGGCAGGCTGGCCAGCACCGCCGGATCATCGGCCGGGCGCACGCCGTAGCGGACCAGCTCCAGGAAGCCGGCGTCCAGCATCTGGTCCTCGGCCACCGGCTGCTGGCCGTTGCGCACCTCGACGCGGCTCTTGTTGTCGGGGTCCTGGTCGCTGTTGAGGCGCAGGAAGTACTGGCCATCGCCCAGCGAGCCCTTGGTGGTGACCATCCGGCTCTCGACCTTGGCTGAATAGTCATCTGCCGTGGCGCGGTAGCGGGCGGCGGAGGCCGCATCCCCGGCCAGATCGGCGATCTCACCGGCCGTGACCAGGCCCGCGATCACCGCCGCCGTGGTCGAGGGCGAATGGCCGCCCTGCTCTTCCCAGCGCTCCTGCTGGGTGAACGGCGGGACGATGGTGGCGCTGTTCCAGCCCAGGCCGACCTTGCCGCCATCGACCAGGAAGTCGGCGGCCGGCTTGATCATCTTGCCGTAGAAGGTCTTCAGCGCGTCATCGGACAGCCAGCCCTGCTTCCACAGCTTCCAGCCCAGCATGATCGGCATGGCCGTCTGGTCCAGCTGAACGCCGACCCATTCGGGCGTGCCGTCGACTTCAGCCTTCTGCAGGAACCAGCCGCCGGCGCCGGTGTTGCCCGGGGTGTTGGGCCCCACCTGGACGGTCGGCAGATAGTGGAAGGCGGCCAGCGGGGTCTGGATGTCGCCCAGGGCCGCGAGAGCCATGGCGCACTGGTAGAAGTCGCGCGGCCAGACGGCCTTGTAGCCCGTCGAGGGCTTGGAGGCGTCCACCGTATCGCCCCACGGATTGGACAGCGAGGCGATCAGGGCGCCGGAATGGGTGCGGTCTTCCTGCACCTTCAGCATCAGGGCGCTGGCCTGGAGCAGCTTGCCGCCGTCCATCGAGGCCTCACGCAGGCGCGGCAGCTCGACCAGCGAGGCCAGATAGCTTTCCCAGCCGCTGTTGTAGCCGGCCAGAACCTCGTCATAGCCGGTCTTCAGCGAGCCGTCGGCGGCCTGGGCGCTGGCGGCGGCGGTGGGGCCAAAGCCGATAGCGTAGTCGACGGTGACTTCGCCGCGGGTCGCGGGCAGCTGGCCCGTCAGCATGATCGCGCCGCGATCCGCGCCGGTGCTGGCGTACAGCGCATCCAGCTTGCCGTCCTTGAGGTCGGTCAGGCCATCGGACACGCCGATGAAGCCTGCGCTGGCGGCGGCGAAGGGCTTTGAGCCCTTCAGGGTCAGGAAGGTCTCGCCCTCATTGGCGGTCAGGGCCATATTGCTGGCCTCGCCCGCGTCATTGGCGCCGGTGTTGGCCATGTGCGGTTCAAGCAGCAGGTACGGCGTCACCGAACCCTTCAGCGCCTTGACCGTGACGCGCAGGAACAGGCTCTGGCGGTCGGGGTCGGTGAAGATCGCCTTCTCGATGACGAAGCGGCCCTGCTTGTCAGTCGTGGTGATCCTGTAGGCCGGCGACAGCGGCCGGCCCTCGGCGTCGACGTGGAGGTATTCGGTCTTGGCCACGGTGTCGGCGCCTTCGATGGCGAGGCCGGTCGAGGTCTGCACCGCAAACCGCATCTGCTTGATCTGGGCCTCGTGGATCAGGCCGTACATGGTCTCGGTCAGCACGCCGTCGGCGATCGAGAACCAGACCTTGGAGATTGTCCCCGTCCGTCCGCCGTCCTTGTAGGCCCCGTCGGTGTAGGCCTCGTAGGATGCGCCGACGCCGGTCTTGGCGGCATAGGCCCAGGTCGAGGGCGCGCCCGGTGCGCCGGGGGCGGTCTGGGCGGCGGCGGCGCCGGCGAGCGCGCAGGCGGCGGTCGTCGTCAGGGCCAGGGTTTTGAGCATACGCATGGGGAAAGCCTCGTGACTGGAGGAGCGGTCAGGCGCGTTGCGCGCTTGACTGCTTGGGGACCTCATCAGGGTCGGTGACGGCGAAGACCGAGACGGCGGCGGCCAGGAAGGCGGCCGCGCCCAGCACCAGGGCGTAGATCGCCTGGCCGCCGAAAAAGGTCTTCAGCAGCAGGCCCAGCACGGTGGCGGCCAGCAGCTGCGGGATGACGATGAAGAAATTAAAGATGCCCATATAAACGCCCATCTTCCGGGCCGGCAGAGCTCCGGCCAGGATCGAATACGGAGCCGACAGGATCGAGCTCCAGGCAAAGCCGACGCCGATCATCGAAATCCACAGCAGGCCAGGGTCCCTGATCAGCGGGATCGATAGCAGGCCCGCAGCCCCCAGTGCCAGACAGGCCGCGTGGCTGATGCGGCGATTGGTCAGCCGCACCATGGTCGGGATCAGCAGGGCCGCCAGGGCCGCCACACCGTTATAGACGGCGAACAGCACGCCCACCCAGTCGGCGCCTTCATTATAGGCCTTTGAGGTCGTGTCGATCGCCTGGAAGTGCCAGGCCGATACGGCCGGTGTGGTGTAGATCCACATGGCGAACAGGCCAAACCACGAGAAGAACTGCACCACCGCCAGCTGGCGCATGGTGGTGGGCATCAGGAAGGCGTCTTCCAGCACCTCGGAGAAGCCGTTTGCGGTGTTGCCGCTCCGCTTCAGGCGCGCCCCAACCACGCCCGCGACGCCGAACGCCGCCAGCAGGCCGGCCAGGACATAGAGTTCCTTTTCCAGCCGCAGGGTCCAGACCAGCAGGGCCAGCGCCACACCGCTTAGCAGGCCGCCCAGTCCCATGAGGCCATAGTCGTTGATGGAGGGGTCCGAGCGTTTCAGATCATCGGCGGCGTCCTGCATCCGCTCGGCGCGTTCGGCCCGCTCGAAAGCGGCCAACTGCTCGGGGTTGTATTCCTTGGTCGTGAAGACCGTCCACATCACCGCCAGCAACAGCCCCGCGCCGCCGGCATAGAAGGCGATGCGCACCGAGTCCGGGATCTGGCCGGCCGGGGCGGTGTTGGCGACGTCGAACCAGTTGGTCAGCATCCACGGCAGGGCCGAAGCCAGCACCGCGCCCAGGCCGATGAAGAAGCTCTGCATGGCGTAGCCGGTCGAGCGCTGCTCCTCGCGCAGATTGTCGCCGACGAAGGCGCGGAAGGGCTCCATGGTGATATTGATCGAGGCGTCCATGATCCACAGCGCCGAGGCCGCGATCCACAGGGTGGGCGAGTTGGGCATGACAAAGAGGGCGGCTGTCGTCAGGATCGCGCCCCAGAAGAAATAGGGCCGCCGGCGTCCCAGCCGCCCCCAGGTCTTGTCGCTGAAATAGCCGATCAGGGGCTGGACCAGCAGGCCGGTGGCCGGGGCGGCGATCCACAGGATCGCCAGGTCGTTCACGTCGACGCCAAGCGTCTGGAAGATGCGGCTGGTGTTGGCGTTCTGCAGGCCAAAGCCGATCTGGATCCCGAAGAACCCAAAGCACATGTTCCAGATCTGGAAGAGACTCAGCTTGGCCTTGGTCATCGGTTTCCCCGCCCGCCCATCGGTTCATGCCGATGATGCGCAAGTTTTTTCATATCCCGTCGTTCGTGACATTTGCACATGCCGGACGCCGTCGCGCAATGCTTCGTTCGCCCATAGGCTTTATTTTAATGGCTTTTTGTGCGACGGAAAAGCAGTACTCACCGAGGCCGAGCGTGGCCACACCCGGCGCGCAGGATTGGCTTCTTGCAAAGATTTCCATAAATTTGCAGTCGCCGCGCGTCCGCTGCACGCGCCGCGCCCGGACTTGCCAAGCCTCGCGAGCGATGCCTTAAAAGGCCTATGAAAACTTTTGCGGCAAATTTTGCAGCCGGCGAGAACCCCGCATGAGCAAGGGCGTCACCCGTCTGGAAGATCTGGCCAAGATGGCCGGCGTTTCAATATCCACCGCCTCACGGGCGCTGAACGACAGCCCCGCCGTCAACATGCGCACCAAGCAGACGATCTGGAAGCTGGCGCGCGAGATGGACTACCCGTTTCGCCGCTACATGCCGGCCGGTCCCATCGGCGCCGAGGCGACGATCGCCATCGTGGTGCCGCGTCCGCAGGGCCGCGACAGCGGCATGTCCGACCCCTTCTTCCTGGAACTTCTGGCCGGCGTCGGCGAGGCGGCCAGCGAGCGTGGCTGCGACGTGCTGCTCAGCCATATCGCGCCCGCCAATTTCGAGGACCTGTCGGTGGCCATGACCACCAGCCGGGCCGAGGGCGTCATCTTCCTGGGCCAGAGCTCGCTGCACGCGGCGTTCAACCGCCTGTCGGAAACCGAGGGGCGGTTCGTGGTGTGGGGCGCGCAACTGCCCGAGCAGAACTACTGCTCGGTCGGTTCTGACAACCCGATGGGCGGACGCCGGGCGACGCTTCACCTGGCCCGGCTGGGCCGCAAGCGCATCGTCTTCCTGGGTGACACCGAGGCGCCCGAGGCCATGCAGCGCCATCGCGGCTATCTCGATGCGCTGGAGCACCAGAAGCTGACCATCGATCCCGACCTGATCGTCCCGGCCCATTTCGAGGTCGAGTCCGCCGAGGCGGCGATCGACTCGCTGATCCATCGTGGCGTGGCCTTCGACGGCGTGGTGGCGGCCTCTGACCTGATCGCCCTGGGCGCCATCCGCGCCCTGAAGCACGCGGGCCTGTCGGTGCCCGGCGATGTCTCGGTGGTCGGCTTCGACAACGTGCCGTTCGCCCGCTACAGCAGCCCCGCCCTCAGCACCATCGCCCAGGATACCGCCAAGGCCGGCCGGCTGATGGTGTCCAAGCTGCTGGACGCCAGCGGTGAAAAGGCCAGCCGGTCGGAGCGGGTGCCCACGGATCTGATCATCCGGGAATCCTGCGGGGGGTAGCTCTCCAAATTTTCCGCTCTCCCCGGCCTTCGCCGGGGAGAGCGGATTCTGAGGGGCATTCAACCGACACCTAGGTTTTCCGCGCCATCAGTCCGCCGCAGGGCGGCACGACGCCGTCTTCGGTCAGATTGACGCTTTCGACGACGCTCCAGCCCTCCGGCAGCGACCAGGCCACGGCCTCGTGAGCCAGGTTGAAGACGCAAAGCAGAGCCTGGCTTCCCTCCCCGCGCTCGAAGATCAACAGCGGCGTATTGGTCTCGACGAAGCTCACCCCGCCGGTCCGTAGAGCCGGATAGCGACGGCGCAGGGCGATCAGCCGGCGCGCCACATGCAGGGTCGAGGCCAGATTGGCTTCCTGCGCATCGACCGCCAGCGGCAGGTGCTCGGGATCAACGGGCAGCCACGGCTCGACGGCCGAAAAGCCGGCATTGGGCGCGGTCGAAACCCACGGCATCGGGGTGCGCGCGCCGTCGCGGCCCAGGGTCAGGGGCCAGTTGGTGATCGCCTCGGGATCCTGCAGCCGCTCGAACGGCACATGAGCCTGGGGCAGGCCCAGCTCCTCGCCCTGATAGACGAAGACATTGCCGCGCAACGCCACCAGCAGCAGCAGCGCCATCTCGGCGAAGGCCTTGCGGTCGCGGCCCTCGGCCCAGCGCGAGACGGCCCGCGGCGCATCGTGATTGGAGAAGGTCCAGGACGGCCAGCCCTCGCCGTCGCCGCCCATCCACATCGCTGCGCCCTCGCGCACCATGTCGGCGGTCAGGCGGTCGGCATAGAGATAGAGGAAGCCATAGGCGCTGTTGAGGCGGTCCTCGCCGGCCGTGAACAGCTTCATCTCGCGATCGGCATGGTCGCCGCCCACCTCGGCCACCGAGAACCGGCCGCCATGGGCGTCGGTCAGGGCCCGCAGACGGCTCAGGAAGGCCGGGATATCGGCGTGGCTCTGGTTATGGATCTTGTCCTGGAAATCGAATGGCCGGGTGCGCTTGCCGCCGGGCGGCAGGGGCGGATTGTCGGTCAGGGCCGGGTCGTGCATCGAGAAATTGATGGCGTCGAAGCGGAAACCCTCAACCCCGCGATCAATCCAGAACTTGGCCGTGGCCAGCAGGGCGTCCTGCACGGCGGGAGAATGCACGTTCAGCTGCGGCTGCGAGGCCAGGAAGTTGTGCATGTAGTACTGGCCGCGCCGCGCATCCCAGGTCCAGGCCGGGCCGCCGAACACCGACTGCCAGTTGCTGGGCGGGCTGCCATCGGGCTTGGCGTCGGCCCAGACATACCAGTCCGCATACGGATTGGTGCGATCCTGGCGGCTCGCCTCGAACCAGGGATGCTCGTCGGAGGTGTGGGAAAACACCTGGTCGATGATGACTTTCAGGCCCAGGCCGTGGGCCTTTTCGATCAGCCGGTCGAAGTCGGCCAGCGTCCCGAAGATCGGATCGACGTCCAGATAGTCGGAGACGTCATAGCCGAAGTCCTTCATCGGCGACTTGTAGAACGGCGACAGCCAGATGGCGTCGACGCCCAGAGAGGCGATGTGCTCCAGCCGCGCGGTGATGCCCGGCAGATCGCCGACGCCATCGCCGTTCGAGTCGGCGAAGCTGCGCGGATAGACCTGATAGATCACCGCGCCGCGCCACCACTGCGCGTCCGTCGCGGGCTCCACAGCCGGACGTGAAAGAACCTTGACCGTCACTGTAGCCCCTCGGAAACGCAAATCATGTAGTCCAGCGGGCCGACCTCGACCCGATAGCTGCCGGGCGCGCTGGACGCCGCGGCGCAGGGCCCACGCACCGACCGCCAGGCGCGCGAGGTCGTTTCGACCTCGACCTGGGCGGTGATCGGCGTGGCCCCCGTATTGAAGACAACGAGATAGTCTGCCTCGTCCGCCCTGCGTGACAAGGCCAGCAGACCGGGCCTGTCGCTTTGGGCGCGAACGAGCTGATGGCCAGACCGCAGGACGGGATGAGCGGCGCGAATCGCGGCCATTTCGGCGATGGCGCGATAGAGCGGCGCATCGGTGCGATAGCTGTCGGTCGCCGTCGTCGCGCTGGTCCCGACCAGCCGGTTGTCATTGTAGCTGGCGACCTGGCTGGCGAACATGTCCTCGCGGCTGTCGGCATAGTCGCCATCGCCGGTGAAGCCCTGCTCGTCGCCGTAATAGATCGTCGGCAAGCCGCGCGAGAACATCATCAGGGCGTGGCCCAGAGTGACGCGGTCCAGCAGTTCGGCGTCCGAAATGCCCGGATTGGCCTTCAGCACAAAATGGCCAAAGCGGCCCATGTCGTGATTGCCCAGGAAGGTCGGCAGCTGCAGAGCGGTCGCCTCGCCGCCCTTGTAGATCAAGTCGCCGGCGAACACCCGGGCCAGCCGATCCGTGCCAGCGCCGCGCGCGACGATGTCGGTGACGGCGGACTGGAAGGCAAAGTCCAGCACGGCCGGAAAGCCGTCGACCCTGGTGTGGCGGGCCAGGGCGGCGACATCGGCGTCGAACACCTCACCAAAGATGTGGAAGTTGTCGATGCCCCGGGCCTTGGCGCGCGCCTGCATGGCCGGAATGAAGGCCTGCCAGAACGCCGGCGCCACATGGCGGGCGGTGTCGATGCGGTAGCCGTCGATGCCGAAATCGTCGATCCACTGGCCATAGATGTCGATGAAGCCCTGCACCACGCGAGGGTTCTCGGTGAATAGGTCGTCCAGCCCGGCGAAGTCGCCGTGCAGCGAGCTTTCGCCGGCAAAAGTGCTGTCACCGCGATTGTGATAGTGGGCCAGATCGTTCAGCCAGGCGGGCGTCTTGACCCTCTCCTCGCCAGCCGGAACGTAGGGCGTGTAGGCGTAGTCAGGCCGGGTCAGCCTGGTGAAATCGCGACCGTCGAAGCCGTCATTGATCGCTGCGCCCCCTACCCCGCCGCGTGTCGCATAGGGGTAGTCGGCCTTGCTGCGGTAGCCGCAGTCGTTGGCCGGACACTCGCGATACTGGATCACGTCGGCGGTATGGTTGGTGATGATGTCCATATAGACCTTCATCCCGCGCGCATGGGCGGCGTCGACCAAGGCCTTGAAGTCCGCCCGCGTGCCGAAATGCGGATCCACGTCGGTGAAGTCGGTGATCCAGTAGCCGTGATGGGCCGCCGACTCGCGTCCTGGCGCACCCTGCACCGGCTTGTTGCGGAAGATCGGCGCCAGCCAGACGGCGGTCGCGCCCAGACCCTGGATATAGTCCAGCTTGCCGGTCAGGCCCTTGAGATCGCCGCCATGATAGAAGCCGGCCCGGCGGGGATCAAAGCCGGTGACCAGCGGACCGCCCGTCAGGCCGCCGCGATCATTGACCGCATCGCCATTGGCGAACCGGTCGGGCAACACGAAGTAGATCACCTCATCGGCCGGCTTGCGCTGAAGATAGGCCGCGGAGCCGGGCGCGGCACAGGCCACGCCGCCGACCGCCACCATGGCGACGCCGGCCGCCATGGCCATCAGCCCTTGTCGCCAGGACCCCCAGGCCGACATCGTTTCCCCCTAGCCGCACGAACGCACCGAGACCGGCGTCATCCGTTGCAATAATTTGCATAAATTTGCAGGCAGCGTGCGCGGCTGTCAATCGCAAGCCTGCCATCTACCTGCGCGGATCCATGCGGGCCGGGGCTTATCCGCAGCAAATTTGCATCAGTCAGCCCGGCAAACGAGGCTGATGGGCTTGCTGCGTGACAGGCTTTGCGTTTTTTTGGGTTGATTACATCGTGTTAATTTGCAGTAATTTGCGACAACGGCTCCGACCGCAGCGTCAGAAACGCGCAGAGCCGATACAGGGAGGGTGAGACCATGAACTCAAGAACTCAGCGCAGCCGTGCGCGTCTGATGGGCGGCGCAGCGACCAGCCTGGCGCTTCTGTTCGCCTCGGCCGGCCTGGCCCAGGCCCAGGAAACCACCACCAACACCGCCGAACAGGATTCGGCCGTCGAGGAGATCGTGGTCACCGGCATTCGCGCCAGCATCGAAAACGCCATCGCGCTCAAGAAGACCTCGACCTCGATCGTCGAAGCCATCTCGGCCGAGGACATCGGCAAGCTGCCCGACAATTCGATCGCCGAATCCCTGGCCCGCCTGCCCGGCCTGACCGCCCAGCGCCTTGATGGCCGCGCCCAGGTGATCTCGATCCGCGGCCTTGGCCCCGACTTCACCTCCACGCTGCTGAACGGCCGCGAGCAGGTCAGCACCGGCGACAACCGCGGCGTTGAATTCGACCAGTATCCGTCGGAAATCCTGTCGGGCGTCGTGGTCTACAAGACCCCGGACGCCGCGCTGATCGGCCAGGGCCTCTCGGGCACCGCCGACCTGCAGACCATCCGCCCGCTGAAGTACGGCAAGCGCATCCTCTCGGCGAACGCCCGCTATGAGATGAACAGCGAAGACAAGCTGAACCCGGACGCCAAGGACACCGGCCACCGCGTCAGCGCCACCTATGTCAACCAGTTCGCCGACGACACCATCGGCGTGGCCGTGGCCGTTTCGGATATCTCGACCCCGACCCAGAGCCGTCGCTTCAACGCCTGGGGCTATCCGACCATCAACGCGGCCAACGATCGCGTGATCGGCGGCGCCAAGCCCTATAACCAGTCCAACAACCTCAAGCGCACCGGCGTGATCGGCGTGCTGGAGTTCAAGCCCAACGACAAGCTCAGCACCTCGTTGGACCTGTATTATTCGGAGTTCGCCGAAGAGCAGATCCTGCGCGGCATCGAGCTTCCGCTGTACTGGTCGTCGGCCATGCTGCAACCCGGCGCCACCGTGCAGAACGGCCTGGTCACCCAGGGGACCTATACGGGCGTCAAGGGCGTGATGCGCAACGACCTCAACACCCGCGACACCACCCTGAAATCAGCCGGCTGGAACATCAACTACCAGACCGACAACGGCTGGGGCCTGATCGCCGACCTCAGCTACTCGTCGGCAGATCGCACTGACGTGATCTTCGAGTCCTACTCGGGCACCGGCCCCAACGGCGTCGGCGCCACCGACACCCTGGGCTTCACCACCACGCCTGGCGCGGGCACGGTGTTCCAGTCGACGCTGGACTACACCAACCGCAACCTGTTCATGCTGACCGACCCGCAGGGTTGGGGCGGCGGCGCCGCCGGCGGCGCCCTGACCCAGGCCGGCTTCTACAACACCCCTTCGATCACCGACGAGCTGTCGGCGGCCCGCTTCTCGGCCAAGCATGACCTGGCCTGGGGTCCGGTCACCAGCGTCGAGTTCGGCGTCAACGCCAGCCGCCGGGAGAAGGAAAAGAACGTCAACGAGAGCTTCCTGACCTTCGGTGGCCGCATCGCCGACGGCGCGCCCCTGAGCCGGGCCATTCCGGAAGCCGCCATCGTCGGCGTCGCCAAGCTGGACATGATCGGCATCTCCGGCATGCTGGCCTATGATCCGACCTATCTGCTGAAGAATGGCGTCTATACCCTGATCGCCGACCAGAACCCGGCCGTGCAGACCCGCAACTGGTCGGTTCGCGAAGATGTCCAGGTCGCCTACGCCAAGTTCGGCGTCGACACCCAGGCCGGCGCCATCCCGGTTCGCGGCAATTTCGGCCTGCAGGTGGTTCGCACCGATCAGTTCTCGAGCGGCGTCGCCGTCAATCCGAACGACACGGCCAACCCGACCGTGACCGACGATGGCGACACCTATACCTACGCCCTGCCCAGCCTGAACCTGACCTTCGACATGGGCAATGAGCTGTACGTCCGCGTTGGCGCGGCGCGCACCCTGGCCCGCGCCCGGATGGACGAACTGCGCGCCAGCCAGTCCTTCAACCAGAACCCGACGCGTCTGACCTCCACCGATCCGAACACGTCCTACTTCAGCGCCAATGGCGGCAATCCCAAGCTTCGGCCCTATATCGCCGACGGCGTCGATCTGTCGGTCGAGAAGTACTTCGGTCGCTCGGGCTACATCTCCGGAGCGGTCTACCACAAGGAGCTGTCGAACTTCGTCAACTCCAGCTCGTCAAGCCTGAAGGACTTCTCGGACTTCCTGTTCGTGCTCAGCCCCGCCCAGAGGGCCGCGCTCGGCACGCCGCTGGGCCTGGTTTCCGGTCCGGACAATGGTGACGGGGGCTATATCCGCGGCATCGAACTGTCGGCCTCGGTCCAGGGCGACATGCTGTGGCAGCCGCTCAAGAACTTTGGTCTGATCGTCAGCGGCTCGTTCACCGACAGCGAAGTCACGCTGGAAAAGGGCCAGGATCCGATCACCATTCCGGGCCTGTCCAAGAAGGTCGTCAACACGACCCTCTATTATGAGAACAACGGCTTCAACGCCCGGGTCAGCAACCGCTATCGCGGCAAGTTCCTGGGTGAAGTCGCCGGCCTCAGCGCCGCGCGGGTGTTCCGTACGGTGGAGGCGGAGTCGGTGCTGGACGCCCAGATCGGCTATGAGTTCCGCGACGGCCCGCTCAATGGCATGGCCCTGCTGCTGCAGGCCAACAACATCACCAACGAGCCCTTCAAGACCTATGACAACAACGACTCGCGCCAGACCATCGACTATCAGGAGTACGGCGCGACCTACATGATCGGTGTTTCCTACCGCTACTAGGCGGTCCAAGATCCCCAACTACCAGCCCCCGCCAGACCTGTCTGGCGGGGGCTTTTTTATGAGAGACCCCATCAGGGGCAAACCGGGCGGAGCAGTGATGGCGGACGGCGGACTGAAGTCCCTGACCATTGTCGGCGGCGGAACGGCCGGCTGGATGAGCGCCGCCATGCTCTCCCGCGCCCTGGGCTCGACCGTGGCGATCACGGTGGTCGAGTCCGACGAGATCGGCACGGTGGGCGTCGGCGAGGCCACCATCCCGGCGATCAAGCTGCTGAACACCTTCCTGGGCCTGGACGAGAACGACTTCCTGGCGACTACCAACGGCACGATCAAGCTGGGTATCGAGTTCGTCGACTGGCACACCGTGGGCCAGTCCTACCTGCACGCCTTCGGCCCCGTCGGGCGTCCGCTGGGCCTGGCGGCCTTCCATCACTACTGGAACCGCCGCCGGCTGCAGGGCCATGACGAAAGCCTGTGGGACTATTCGCTGAACGCCCTGGCCGCCCGCGCCGGCAGGTTCGACCGCCTGCAGACGGCGGGCGGCGGCTATCTGGAGGGGCTGGCCCACGCCTTCCACTTTGACGCGGCGCTCTATGCCCAGTACCTGCGCCGCTATGCCGAGGCCCAGGGCGTTCGCCGCGTGGAGGGCAAGATCGTCGGCGTCAGCCAGCATCCCGAAACCGGGTTCGTCACCGGCCTGAGCCTGCAGGATGGCCGTAACGTGGGCGGGGAGTTCTTCATCGACTGCTCGGGTTTTCGCGGCCTGCTGATCGAGGAGACGCTGAAGACCGGCTATGACGACTGGCGCAGCTGGCTGCCGATGGACAGCGCCATCGCCGTGCCCTGCGCCTCGGTTACGCCGCTGACGCCCTTCACCCGCGCCACGGCTCGCGAGGCCGGCTGGCAGTGGCGCATCCCGCTGCAGCACCGCACCGGCAACGGCCATGTCTTCTGCAGCGACTATATCGACGCGGCCCAGGCGACCGACGTGCTGATGCGCAATCTCGATGGCGCGCCCCTGGCCGATCCCCGGCAGCTGACGTTCACAACCGGCAGGCGCAAGCGGTTCTGGAACAGGAACGTCGTGGCCATGGGTCTGGCCAGCGGCTTCATGGAGCCGCTGGAGTCGACCAGTATCCACCTGGTGCAATCTGCCCTCAGCCGCCTGATCGCCCTGTTCCCCAACGCCGACTTCAACACCGTCGAGATCGACGAGTACAATCGTCAGACCGCGCTGGAATACGAGTACATCCGCGACTTCTTGGTCTTGCACTACAAGGCCACCACCCGCGAGGACACGCCGTTCTGGCGGGCCTGCAAGGCCATGGAGATCCCCGACACCCTGAAGGCTCGCATCGAGCTATTTGCCCAATCGGGCCGGATCTTCAGCAAGGAAGACGACCTCTTCAAGGAGGCCAGCTGGGTCCAGGTGCTGATCGGCCAGGGCGTGCTGCCCGGCGCGGCGCATCCGTTGACCGGCGTCGTCACCGACCAGCAGCTCGACGAGTACATGGCCAACATCCGCCAGATCATGGGTCGCGCGGTCGAGGCCCTGCCCGACCACGCCGACTTCATCGCCCGGCAATGCGCAGCGGCTTCACGCCCCGCCGCCTGACTGTGTTTTCCAAACGCCCCTGACGCCTCCGCCGGACCTGCCTGGCGGAGGCGTTCTTTTTGCCGCCAGGCGTCACTGCGGCGAAATGGCCCATTAAGGTTGTCAGGGCATTCTCCATCGCGATTTTGGAGAGCTCCGATGGTTACGACGTCCAAGCCCCTGAAGGCGCTGCTCGCGATGGCTGGCGGGGCCGCCCTGCTGAGCGCCTGCGCCAGCGCCGACGACGTCGCGGCCCTGCGCCAGCCGGCCATGCCGCCGGTCGCCATAGCCAAGGCGGCCCAGCACAAGCCGTTCTTCCGCAACGTCTCGCTGCAGGCGGTCGAGGGCGCGCCTGAGTTTCGCTGGTTCGATGGCGGCGCGATCATCACCACCCGCCCCACCCGCGTGCAGGTGGTCGAGAACCTCTCCCGCCATCTGGACCGCGCCGACATGCTGGCCCGCAGCCGGCTGGACAGCGAATACATGCTCTATGTTCGCTTCGACGAACTGCGCGGCCCCAATGTGTGGTTTGGAACCGACAAGCTGGCCTCGGCCCGCGTGACCTTCCGCCTGGTGCGCTGGCGCACGGGCGAACTGGTCAAGGAGTCCGCCGTCGAAGCCAGCTATCGCGCCGAGTGGACGGGCTTTACGCCTGAAATGACCCGCGCGGCCCTCGGCGGACCCATACTGGCCTCCAAGGACGCCGTGCTGGCGCCGGTCGGCGGCGCGCTGAAGGGCGTGGCCCTGGGCTACTATGTGAACCAGAACCTGGTCGTCTCGATCGCCGACGCCCCCTATGCCGGCCTGGTCGGCGCGGTGGAGGCCTCGCGGATCGGCGGTGTCAGCCGCGCGCCGGCCGGGTTTGCCTCCGCCTTCGCCACGGCGGCCGCTATCGGCAGCGCCAGCGGTCGCTTCACGGATCTGGAGGCCATGCTGGCCGGCGGGGCGATCACCGCCGCCGGCGCGGCTGCAGGTCCAACGCCGATCGCTCGCCCGATCTCGGCCAATGGCGAGGTGACCACCGCCATCGCCGGCAGCGCCCGCCGCCTGGCCGCAACGCGCGGCCTGATGGACCTGGCTTTTGACCAGTTCATGGCCGAACTCAGCGAGGACGGCTCGGTCAACTACAAGACGGCCGTCTCGTGCGCGGCCCTGAACGGCGTCAGCCGCAAGGGCCCCTATCTGCGCGAGAACGCCAGCAGCTATGCGGTCGACTGCCCGGGCTCGACCTACAATGAGAGCAAGACCCAGCAGGTCTATCCGTCGCGCTTCTAAACGCTTCAGACCCGAATGCTCATCGCCTTCATGAACCGCATGATCTCCAGCGGCTTCATGGCGGCGGTGTCGACATCGATCAGCACGCGCTGGATCTGACCCTGGAAGGGGTTGGGGCCCTCATAGGCGCGCGAGACCCGATTGCCGTAGTCGGCGCCCACGCAGAAGCCATCATAGCCCGGCGCGAACAGCACCCGGTCGAACTTGCGCTCGGCCACCTTGCGGCCATTCACATAGAGCGCGCCGCGCCCGTCGAAGGGGCGTGAGGTCATGGTCTGCTCGTACTTCACCTTGAAGGTTCCGCGCGGCAGCTTCGCCGGCGAGGCGATGACCTCGCTCCAGGGGATGAGGCTGGTCTCGTAGATCAGTCGGCCCTTGTCGATATACAGGACGTAGCCCGCCGGCATCGAGCCATGCGCGATCAGCACGCCGTCCTCGTCGCCCTTGGGCCGTGAAAGCTCCAGCTCGATTGAGTGGGAAAGGCCGCAGACGATGGGCGATACGTCGGTCGGGATCGGATCGATGGGCGGCCGGATATCCCACTGCTTGCGCAGCTTGGCGCCGCGCGTCTGGACAAGCTTCAACAGCAGCGGACGGTCATCCAGGGGCAGCACATCATGGGCGGCCGCGGCCTTGCTCCACTTGTCTTTCAGGCGCGTCACGACGTCGGCATGATCGGCCGAGACATCTCGCAGCTCGTTGGGATCCTTGGCGGTATCATAGAGGCCCCAGTGGTCGTCTTCGAACGGCTTGCCGCGCTGGTGCTGAGCCACCAGCCGCCAGTCGCCTTCCTGGAAGGCCCGATAGCCGCCCAGCTCGTAGTATTGATCGGTCCGCGTCGCGGCCTGGGGCGAGGCGAAGGTCGGGGCGACGCTCGCGCCTTCCAGCGGCTTTTGCGGCGCGCCGCGATAGAGCTCGGGCTGCTTGACCCCGCAGGCGTCCAGCAGGGTCGGATAGAGATCGACCACGTGCACGAACTGCTTCCGCAAGCCCCCCTTCTCGGCGGGAAGGTGCCGTCCTCGCCCATGGTGTCGTACAGGGCCAGGGCCTCGGCCTCTGACGCCGGCCGGCCAAAGGCGGGGCCAAAGACGTTGGGCGTGCCGGCCTCTGTGCCCTCGGCGGAGGCGCCGTTGTCGGAGAACACCACCACCAGCGTGTTGTCGCGAACGCCCATGACCTCCAGCTCGGCCATCACCGTACCAATGGCCCGGTCGACGCCGGTGACCATCCCGCCATAGACCTCCATGTAGCGGGCATAGAGCCGCTTCTGGTCGGCTGTCAGCTCGGCCCAGGGCTTGGCCCCCGGCGACAGCGGCGGCAGCTGGGTGTTGGCGGGCATCAGGCCCAGGGCCTTCTGGCGCTCCAGGCGCTGCTTGCGGATCTCGTCCCAGCCGGCCTCGAACTTGCCCTTGTAGAGATCGCGGTCGGCGGCCTTGGCCTGCAAGGGCGAGTGGGCCGCGCCGAAGGCCAGCTGCATGAAGAACGGCTTGTCCGGCGCCATCATCTGCTGGGTGCGCAGATAGGTCACGGCGCGCTGCGCCAGATCATCGGAGAGGTAGTAGCCCTCCCCGCCCGCCTCGACCGGGGCCGTGCCTTCATAGAGGGCGCCGGGGTGGAAGTGGTCGCTGGAGTGGCCCTGATACCAGTAGGCCCGCTCGAAGCCCCGGCTGGTCGGCCAGTTGTGGAACGGCCCGGTCGGCCCGCCGTGATCGGCGTTGTTCACATGCCACTTGCCCAGCAGGAAGGTCGACCAACCGGCCTCCACCAGCACCTCGGCCAGGGTGGCGTTCTGGCGCGTGAGATCGCCGCGATAGCCGGGATAGCCGCTGTCGATATCGGCCAGCCAGCCCATGCCGGCCGAATGGTGGTTCAGCCCCGTCAGCAGCGCCGCCCGCGTGCACGAGCACATGGCCGTGGTGCGGAAGTTGGTATAGCGCAGCCCCTTGCCGGCCAGGGCGTCCATCGCCGGGGTCTGAAGCTCGCCGCCATAGCAGCCCAGGTCGGCGAACCCGACGTCGTCGAGGATGATCACCACGACATTGGGCGCGCCGGCCGGGGCCTTGGGCTCTTCGGCATGGGCCGGCCGCGAGTCCTTGAACGACAGGCCGATCTTGGCGGCCTTGCCCTTGCCGACCGCCTTGGGCGTGACGATCCCGCTGGCGGCGTCCTTGATGGCCGCGCCGCCGGCGACGACCGCGCCGGCTCCGACCACACCCAGACCCGCGCCCAGCAGCAGCGAGCGACGGTCGATCCTGGGCTTCTTGTCTTCGTCCATGACAGTCCCCGATCAGGCTTGCGGTCGCGCCAGGACGCGATGTCCCAGGGCCAGGATCGCGACCAGGACCACCTCGACCGCCATCGGCGGGATCAGGTCTGGCGAGAGACCGGTCATCAGAAGCGAGATCATCCGTCCCGCCAGGGCCAGGCCGAGCAGGATCAGCGGCGCCAGCAGCAGGTCGCCGCGATCACGCACAGCGCCCATCAGCGACAGGATGCCGACCGCGCCGAACAGCGCCACCATGTCAGCCCTCAAGGACGCCAGCCCCAGCGGCCCGAGCGCCTGGAGGCCGAACTTCGCCGCCGCAGGCTCTGTCCGCAGCAGAAACATCGCCGCCAGCAACAGGCCCAGCACCCCGACGGCGCCGACCAGACCTCGCACCACAACCCGCATGGTTTCGCTCCCCACCTATTATTGTGGCATGCTAACTGCCATTTTTATCGGAAGGCAAGCGTGGACCGCGCCGAATTAGCGGATATAGTCGCATTACAAGTGCCACTATATCGAAACGGCCACACCCGGGAGCGCGCGCATGAGCCTGACCTATGACCTCTACTGGTCCTTCCGCTCGCCCTATTCGTACATGATCACCCATCGGCTGACGGCGCTGGAGCGTGAGTTCGACGTGGTCGGGAACATCCGTCCAGTCTATCCGCTGGCCGTGCGCACGCCGGAGTTCTTCGAGACCCGCGATCCGCTGTGGTTCAGCTATTTCATGCAGGACATCCACCGCGAGGCGGCGTTTCTGGGCCTGCCCTTCCGCTGGCCGATCCCCGATCCGGTAAAGATGGACTTCGCCACCCGCACCTATCCCAAGGAGCAGCCGCACATTCATCGCCTGACCCATATGGGCGTGGCGGCCGCCGAGTTGGGGCGCGGCCTGCCCTACCTGACGCAGGTCAGCCGCGTGATCTGGAGCGGCGAGGTCGATGACTGGCATGAGGGTGACCACCTGGCCCACGCCGCTGAACGGGCGGGCCTGGATCCCGCCCAACTGACCCGGATGGCCGACACGGAAACCGAGCGCCTGGCCGCCATCGTCGAGGAAAGCCAGGTCGCCCAGCGCGCAGCGGGCCACTACGGCGTGCCGATGATCGCCTTCAACGGCGAGGCCTTCTTCGGCCAGGACCGCTTCGACCAGTTCAAGTGGCGGCTGGACCAGCAGGGCTTGACGGCGCGGCCCTGACCGCCAGCATCAAGGCAACCAGCTGAAGCGCCAGCAAGACCAGATTGAAAGGTTGTCCCGGCACGCTCACTGGCAAGGGCCGCCAGAAATACAAATTGGCGACCGCCAGCAGGGTGTCGAGGGCCTGCATCGACAGGAACAGGGTCACGAGGTCGCGCCGACGCGCCACAACATAGAGTTCGAACAGCCCTTTGGCGATCTGGGCCAGGCCGAGCGTCGCCATGAAGGACAGGATGGCTTGACGGTTGCTGGACAGATCAAGGCCAGCGATCGATGCAGCCCCGCCGTCGGCGGCGAAGGCGTGTATCGCGCCGCGTCCCAGATTTATCAGGCCCATCAGGGCGAGAACCAATGTCGGAAGCCATCGCATCGGGTCGACCCTAGCCAAAGATTGGGAATGAAAGACGATCACATCTTTCGGCATTTATAGTGTCAATATATAGTGATCCGCAACGACAGCGAAAAGTCAGTCGATCTCAAGGGAGCCCCTGGATGCGAATTCTGAAGTGGACAGGCGTGGCGTTCGCCGTGCTAACGGGATTATTGGCAGGCGCATGGCTTGGCCGTGACTTCCTGATCTATCAGATCGGTCGCCTGATGGTCCCCAAGGGGACTGAGAACAAGCCAGTCGCCTGGCGACAGGGACCAGACCAGGCCACGATGCCCGCCGACCAGCGGCCGCCCAATGTGATCTTCATCCTGGCCGACGATCTAGGCTTTAACGATGTCAGCCTGAACGGCGGCGGTGTCGCGGGCGTGGTCAAGACGCCCCATATCGACTCCATCGCCCAGCAGGGCGTGGACCTGACCAACGGCTATTCCGGCAACGCCACCTGCGCGCCCTCGCGCGCGGCGCTGATGACCGGCCGCTATCCCACGCGCTTCGGCTTTGAGTATACCCCGACCCCGGTCGGCTTCTCGCGCCTGGTCGGCACCTTCCGCACGCCCGGCGCCCTGCACCCGCCGCACTTCAACCGCGACGAGGCCAAGGACATGCCGCCGATCGACGAGCTGGCGGTGCCGGCTTCGGAAGTCACCATCGCCGAGGTGCTGAAGACCCGCGGCTATCACACCGTCCATCTGGGCAAGTGGCACCTGGGCGGCGCGAAGGGCTCACGGCCCGAAGAGCAGGGCTTTGACGAGAGCCTGGGCTTCACCCAGGGCGCGGCGATGTTCCTGCCGGAAAACGACCCCGGCGTGGTCAATTCCAAACAGGACTTCGACCCGATCGACAAGTTCCTGTGGGCCAACCTACCCTATGCCGTACAGTACAATGGCCAGCCGATGATGAAGGCCAGGGGCTTCATGACCGACTATCTGTCGGACGAGGCCATCAAGAGCATCAAGGCCAACAAGAACCGACCGTTCTTCATGTATCTGGCCTATAACGCCCCGCACACGCCGCTGCAGGCGACCAAGGCCGATTACGACGCCCTGCCGCAGATCAAGGATCATCGCCTGCGGGTCTATGGCGCCATGATCCGCAACCTGGACAACAATATCGGCCGGGTGCTGCAGGCGCTGAAGGATCAGGGTCTCTCCGACAACACCCTGGTGGTCTTCACCAGCGACAACGGCGGGGCGCACTATGTGGGCCTGCCCCAGATCAACAGCCCCTATCGCGGCTGGAAGGCCACTTTCTTCGAGGGCGGCGTGCGCGTGCCCTACTACATGAAATGGCCCAAGGGCCTGCCGGCGGGGGCGAAGTTCTCAAGCCCCGTGGGCCACATCGACATGTTCGCCACCGCCGCCGGAGCCGCCGGCGCGCCCATGCCGACGGATCGGCCCATCGACGGCGTCAACCTGATCCCCCACCTGACCGGCAAGAACCCCGCCCGACCGCATGAGGCGCTGTTCTGGCGCTCGGGCGACTATCGCATGGTGCGGGCCGGCGACTGGAAGCTGCAGGTGCTGACCATGCCCGATGGCCAGCCGGAAAAGCTGTGGCTGTTCGACCTGGCGGCCGATCCGACGGAGCAGAAGAACCTGGCCGCCGCCAATCTGGCCAAGGTGGCGGAGCTGAAAGCCCTGCTGGCCAACCGCGACAAGGGCAACCTCAAGCCCACCTGGCCCTCGCTGCTGCGCGGCGCCATCGCCATCGATCACCCGCTGAGCGTCAAGGACAAGCCGACGGACGAGTTCATCTACTGGAACAACTAGACGATCGCTGGAGAGCAAACAAAAGCCCCGCCCTTCGATGAAGGGCGGGGCTTTCCCCTGTTCAGAGACGTTGGGCTGCCCTTCAGGGCGCCTGGAACCCCTCTTTGGTCCGGATGTTCAACTGGCCCGCCAGACCCGCCATGCGGTGATGCTCGATGGCGTGCATCTCGGGCGACATGGCCATGGCCTGGAAGGCCGCCAGCGAGGGGTATTCAGCCAGGGCCACGGCGTCCCAAAGCTCTTCGACCTCGCCCAGCAGGATGCTGGTGACGTGACCGCTAAAGCGGATGCGACCGCCCAGCCCCTCGACCAGCTTGCTGACCTCGGCCCCATAAAGCGCATAGGCCTGCCGGCCGGTCAGGTCCGACGGCGAGCCGTCCGGATATTCGGCCTTGTCCTTGAACTTCAGCAGATTGACCATCACGAAGGGGCCATCCTCCGGCGCGCCAAAAAAGGCCATGGCCTGGTGACCGGGCGGATAGACGGCGTTCTTGACCTGCATGGCTCTCTCCTCAGGCGTGGGCGCGACGGACCAGTCCGTCGATGAGATCAACCAGGGCGTCGGGGCAGTCTTCCTGCAGGAAGTGGCCGCCGGGCACGATCGTGTGGGGCTGGCCGGCCGCGCCGGGCACCCGGGCCTGGAAGATCGCCTCGCCGCCCTTCGTGACTGCGTCGCCGTCGCTGAAGGCGGTCAGGAACGGCTTGTCGAAAGCCTCCAGCACCGCCCACGCCGCCTTGTTCTCCGCCACCGAGCCATGCTCTGGCGTCACCGGGACCAGCACCGGGAACTGCCGCGCGCCCTCCTTGAAGGTCTCGTCCGGGAACGGCGCGTCATAGGCGGCGATCTCGGCGTCCGACAACTCCCGGCCCGTACCCATGTTGACGATCAGGCCGATCGGCATCACCGGGGTGTTCTGGCTGAACTCCAGCCAGGCCTTGAAGCCCTCGGTCATGCCCGACCCCGTCGGCAGACCGGTATTGCCCACGGCCACGGCGGCGAAGCGCTCGGGAAAGGCCGCCACCAGCCGCAGGCCGATCAGCCCGCCCCAGTCCTGGCAGAACAGGGTGACGCCTTTCAGATCGACCGCGGTTAGCCACGCGCTCATCCACGCCACATGCCGCTCATAGGTGTAGTCGGCGCGGGCCGCCGGCTTGTCGGAGCGGCCAAAACCGATCAGGTCGGGCGCCACCACGCGATAGCCGCGGGCGACCAGGCCGGCGATCATCCTGCGGTACAGATAGGCCCAGGACGGCTCGCCATGCATCAGCAGCACGACGGGCGCGTCGCGCGGCCCTTCGTCCACATAGTGCAGCCGCAGGGCCGTGCCGTCGGCGTCGGTGATCGTCGCGTAGTGCGGCGCGAACGGCCAGTCGGCCAGCGCCTCGAACCGGTCGTCCGGCGTCCTCAGAACCTGCATACCACCCTCCCGTTGACTCGCCGCGATAACAGGCGACATATATTGACAATATGCGTGTCACTACATTGTGGCGGGGTCAAGCCCGTCCGGGCGGGAGGATCGGCCATGCGGACCAGAACAGGCGTTGCGCTCGCGGTGTTGGGCCTCGTCGCGATACTCGGCGCCGGCGCCTGGCTGGCGCGCGGCAGGATCGCCGAGACCGCGATGGAACGGCTCTACGAAAAGGCCATGGCCCGCGCGCCCGACGACGGCCTGGCCGACGGCCTGCATGTGGGCCTGTGCGGCGCCGGCGGTCCCCTGCCCGATCCGCAACGGGCCGGACCCTGCACGGCGGTGCTGGCGGGCAAGCGCCTGTTCGTGGTCGACGCCGGCTCCGGGGCGACCCGCAACCTGTCGCTGATGAACCTGCCCCCGGCCCGGATCGAGGCGGTGTTCCTGACCCACTTCCACTCCGACCATATCGACGGCCTGGGCGAGCTGATGCTGCAGCGATGGGCAGGTAGCGGCTCGACCATGCCCGTGCCCGTGCACGGTCCGCAAGGCGTGGAGCCGGTGGTCGGCGGCTTCATGTCGGCCTACCGGATGGACCAGGGCTATCGCACCGCCCACCATGGCGCAGCCGTCGTGCCGCCCTCGGGCTTTGGCGGCCAGGCCCGCGCCTTCGACGCCGCCGCCGGCCAGCCGGACGTGGTGCTGATCGATGAGCCCGACCTGAAGGTCACCGCCTTCCCGGTGGCCCATGACCCGGTCAGCCCCGCCGTCGGCTACGCCTTCACCTACAAGGGCCGCACCGTCGTGATCAGCGGCGACACCGCCCTGTCGCCCCGCGTCGAAGCCGCCGCCAAGGGCGCCGACCTGCTGGTCCACGAGGCCCTGGCGCCCAATCTGGTGGCCAGCCAGCAGCGGGCGGCCAGGGCGGCGGGGCGCCATCACCCCGGCCCTGCCGATCGGCGCGCTGGAGGGTCCGTTCCTGGGCAGGTCGCGCCAGATCTTCACCGGCAGGATCAAGGTCGGCCGTGACGGCGACTTCGTCAGCCTGCCGGCTGGCTCCAAAGAGATCGTGGTCAGCGATCGTCTCAAGATGTTCCGATAGCCGACGCCCCCATGACCGATCCTATCCCCCTCAGCGGCGCGCCTGGCTCGCCCTACACCCGCAAGATGCTGGCGGTGCTGCGCTATCGCCGCATCGCCTACCGCTTCCTGCCCAGCTCCGGCCAGGCGCTGGACGGCCTGCCCCGGCCCAAGGTGCAACTGCTGCCAACCTTCTACCTGCCAGGCGCCGACGGAGCGCTGGAGGCGGTGGTCGACTCCTCGCCGATCATCCGCCGGCTGGAGGCCGAGCACGCCGGTCGCTCCGTGATCCCGCCCGACCGGGCCCTGGCCTTCATCGACGCCCTGATCGAGGACTATGCCGACGAATGGCTGACCAAGGCGATGTTCCACTATCGCTGGAGCTATCCGGCCGACATCGCCCGCGCCGCCGCCATCCTGCCCTGCTGGCGCGGGGCCGCCATCCCCGACGCCGAACTGGCCGAGCGCGGCGCGCAGTTCAGCCGAAGGCAGATCGACCGCCTGTACGTGGTGGGCTCCAACCCCACAACCGCGCCGGTGATCGAGGCCAGCTATCGCCGCTTCCTCGAAGCCTTCGAGGCGCATCTGACCGTCCAGCCGTTCCTGCTGGGCGCGCGACCCGCCGCCTGCGACTTCGCCGTCTACGGACAATTGACCCAACTGGCGCAGTTCGATCCCACGCCCATGGCCCTGACGCTGGAGATCGCCCCGCGGGTCTTTGCCTGGATCAGCCAGATGGAGGATCTGTCGGGTCTGGAGCCGGGCGATAACGACTGGATCAGCCTGGACGCAGCGCCCCCGACCCTGCTGGCCGTGATCGCCCAGATCGGCCGGGTCTATCCGCCGGTCATGCTGGCCAACGCCCGGGCGGTGATGAGCGGCGCCGACAGGACCTGGCCCTGATCGACGACCTGATGCAGGCCACCGGCTGCGCCCCGCTGTTTGCGTGAACACTGGCGCCAGGCGGCGCCTCGCCGTAAGGAAAACCCGGAGCTGATTTGTCTGACGGGGTTGCGTGACGCGAGAAGCAAGCAAGGCGGCGGACGAGCCCATGCCCGAAGCCGACGGCCGTCGTCGTCGCGGCCAGAACAACCGCGCCCGCATCGTCACCGCCATGCTGGAGATCATCCGCACCGGCGACATGTCGCCCAGCGCCGACCAGGTGGCGGCCCGCGCCGATGTGGGCCTGCGCACCGTGTTCCGGCACTTCAAGGACATGGACAGCCTCTATAGCGAGATGTCGGTCGCCATCGAGGACGAGCTGCGCGCCATCGTCGGCACCCCGTTCCGCTCCACCGACTGGAAGGATCGCGTGCTGGAACTGGTCGACCGCCGCGCCTTCGCCTTCGAGAAGATCGCCCCGTTCAAGCACGCCTCCGAAGCCTATCGCCACCGCTCGCGCTTCCTCAGCGAAGACAGCGGCAAGCTGGTGATGGCCCTGCGCCAGATCCTGGTGCGCGAACTGCGCCCGCCCCTGGCCGACGACCCGCTGAAGGTCGAGGCCCTGGACCTGCTGCTGTCCTTCGAGGCCTGGTCGCGCCTGCGCCGCGAACAGGGCCTGAGCATCGAGACCGCGTCGCAAGTGCTGCGCGCCGCCGTCCGCCGTATTCTCGACGAGGCCTGAGATGAGCGACGCCCCCTACCCCACCCTGCGCGCCGCCAACCTGGCCCGGCAGGCCGAGTGGGATACGGACGGCCAGATCACGCTCTCCTATCGCGGCAACGAACTGGCCGGCGAGGTGGGCGAGGCCTGCAACCTGATCAAGAAGCTGGAACGCGAGCGCATGGGCATCGCCGGCTCGCGGGCCAGCGTCGCGGAGCTGGCCGAAGAACTGGCCGACGTCATCATCTGCGCCGACCTGATCGCCATGCAGCTGGGCATCCTGCTGGCGAGCCCGGCAAGTCTTGAGACGGGCGCTTACGACTTCCCCGCCAAATCCGGCCGCGAGGCCAGGAACGCCGCCTTCTCCGCTTCGGTCAGGACCTTGGCGGTCTTGCGGCGGGAGGCCTTCGGGGTGGCGCGGGCATAGACCTCGGGCTGGGCGGCGGGCTTGAGGTCGGACAGGCGCTTGATCGGCGGTTTCATAGGGTTCCCTGGATCGGTTCGGGCAGGACCATGCGGCCACACCGTGACGATCTCATGAGTCGGCGAACCGCGATCCTCCCCCTCTGGGGGAGGTGGCCCAGAGGGCCGGAGGGGGCCAGCTCGGCCTAAGCCGAGAAAGCCCCCTCAGTCGCTCCGCGACAGCTCCCCCAGAGGGGGAGCAGCTGCCCGCCGCCAAACTTTTCGGAATGTCGGAAGTGGTGGTAGGCCCGGAGGGACTCGAACCCCCAACCAGACCGTTATGAGCG
>NCEV01000128.1 GCA_002280875.1 Caulobacter sp. 32-67-35
CTCGTCGCCATCGCCAGGAAGATCGTCGTCGCCGCAAACAGCATGCTCAAGTCGGGACAGCCTTGGCAAAAACCCGCTTGATCCAACACAGTCGCCGGCGCTCCGCTTCGCTGCGGCCGGGATGACAAGATAGGTTTGCGTCAAAAGCGGTCATCGCCTTCTCGACCAGCGCCGTAAGCCGCCTTCCAACACACTCCGACTCCGGCTAGGAACGGAGCATGAACTTCTCCGATCCGTTCCTGATCCTCGCCGCCGTGTTCGCCGCCATCGCCGTGGCCGCCATCCTGTGGGCGCTCGCCTCGACCAAGCGCGCGAGCGCCGCCGACGCCAGGGCCTGGGATCTGAACGCCCGTCTGGTCCAGGCCGACGAGCGGGCCCGGCTGCTGGAAGACCAGGCCGCCACCCAGGCCGAGCTGATCCGCGCCCAGGCCGCGCAGCAGGCGACCATGACCGCCAACACCGTGGCCGAGGCCCTGATCAAGCGCGCCGACGAGAATTTCCGCAGCCGGGAAATGCTGTCGCAGCAGCGGCTGGAAGCCCAGCTCAAGCCCGTCGCCGAGACCCTGGCCAAGTTCGAGGCCCAGGTCACCGCCGTCGAGAAATCGCGCGCCGAGGAGACCGGCGGCCTGAAAGCCCAGATCGCCGCCCTGATGGAGGCCTCGACCGCGACCCAGTTCGAAGCCCGCAAGCTGTCGGCCGCCCTGCGTCGCGGCGCCGGCGTGCAGGGCCGCTGGGGCGAGCAGACCTTGCGGAACGTCCTTGAGGCCGCCGGCCTCAACAAGCGCTTCGACTTCGAGGAGCAGTTCAGCGTCGACACCGAGGAGGGCCGCCGCCGGCCTGACGTGAAGGTGCGGATGCCGGGCGGGGCGGTGTTCGTGATCGACGCCAAGTGCTCGCTGAACGCCTTCCTGGAAGCCCAGGAAATGGCCGAGGAGCTGCCGCGCGAGGCCGCCCTGCTGCGCCACGCCCAGAGCGTGCGCGCCCACATGACCAGCCTGTCGGCCAAGACCTATTGGGACCAGTTCGCCGCAGAAGGCTCGCCCGACTTCGTGGCCATGTTCGTGCCCGGCGACAGCTTCCTGGCCGCCGCGCTGGAGCGCCTGCCCGACCTGATGACCGAGGCCATGGACAAGCGGGTGCTGCTGGTCACGCCCACGACGCTGTTCGCGCTGTGCAAGGCGGTGGCCTATGGCTGGCGGGTCGAGGACCAGGCCAAGAACGCCGCCAATATCGTCGCGGTCGGCCGCGAGCTCTACAAGCGCGTGGCGGTGATGGGCGCCCACGCCGGCGCGGTGGGCAAGGCGCTGGAAAGCGCCGTGGGCAAATACAACCAGTTCGTGGGCTCGCTGGAGAGCCAGGTCCTGACCCAGGCCCGTCGCTTTGAGGACCTTTCGGTCGACCACGAGGGCAAGGAAATCGCCGAACTGGCGCCGGTCGAAGGCGGGGTTCGCGCGTTGACCAAGCTGGCCCCTCAGGCAGCGATGGGACAATCCCCCACCTTGACGCTGGGAAATGAGACCCTTACCTGACACCTATCATGGCTATCCGTCGCATCCTCACCGTCGATAACGCCGCCGATCTGGCGGTGTTGAAGAAGATCTCCACCCCCGTCGAGGCGGTGACCGACGATCTGCGCGCCCTGATGGATGACATGCTGGAGACCATGTACGACGCCCCCGGCATCGGTCTGGCCGCCGTGCAGATTGGCGAGCCGATCCGCGTGATCGTCATGGATCTGGCCCGCGACGGCGAGGAGCCGGCGCCGCGCTACTACGTCAATCCCGAGATCCTTTCGGCCTCGGAAGACACGCAAGGCTACGAAGAGGGCTGCCTGTCGGTCCCCGACTATTATGACGAGGTCGAGCGCCCCTCAAAGGTGACGCTGCGCTACATGAACTATCAGGGCGAGCGACCGCGCGATCACCAAGGTGAAGAAGGCGCGGCGGGCGGCTTGATCTTGATCCTCCCCCACTGGGGGAGGTGGCCCAGAGGGCCGGAGGGGGCCAGCTCGGCTTAGGTCGTGAAAACCCCCTCAGTCGCTCCGCGACAGCTCCCCCAGAGGGGGAGCAGCTATCCGCGCCCTACCGCGTCGCCTCGTGAACCTCTTCCTTGGTTTCCTGACCGGCCTTCTTGGCGCCGGCCTTGATGTCTGAGCCGGCTTCCTTGGCCGCATCGCCGGCCTTTTCGCCGGCAGACTGAACCGCGTCGGTCGCCTCGCCGGCGGCTTCCTTCAGTTCGGCGCCGGCTTCCTTGGCGCTTTCCTTCAGGGCCGTGCCGGCTTGCTTGACGTCGGGATCGCTGGAGATTTCCTTGGCCGCATCCTTGATGTCGGTGGCGGCGGCCTTGGCGCCTTCCTTGATCTCGGTGGCGTGTTGGTCGGAGCAGGCGGCCAGCGACAGGGCGGCGGCGCAAACGGCGAAGATCAGGGTGGAACGCATGGTGATGCTCCTGGAGAAGTGTCGGCCAGATAACGGCGCTCCACGGTCAAGGTTCCGCCGGCGGCTTTCCCAGCGGCTTTACCCAGCGGCTTTCAATGCGAGGCCGGGACCGCTAAACTGCGCCCATGCGCATCGCTTTCCTCGGAACCCCTGATTTCGCCGTCGCCTGTCTGGCCGAACTGGTCGCGTCGGGCCACGAGATCGCCTGTGTCTATTCCCAGCCGCCGGCCCCGCGCGGACGCGGCCAGGACCTCAAGCCCTCGCCCGTCCACGCCTTCGCCGAAGGCCTGGGCCTGCCCGTCCGCACGCCGGTCTCGATGAAGGCGGCCGAAGAGATCGAGGCCTTCAAGGCGCTGGATCTCGACGCCGCCGTGGTGGTCGCCTTCGGCCAGATCCTGGTGCGCGACGTGCTGGACGCCCCCCGAGAGGGCTGCTTCAACCTGCACGCCTCCCTGCTGCCCCGCTGGCGCGGCGCGGCGCCGATCCAGCGCGCGATCATGGCCGGGGATGCGGTGACCGGCGTTCAGGTGATGCGGATGAGCGAGGGGCTGGACGAGGGCCCGATCCTGATGTCCGAACAGGTGCGGCGAGACGCCGCAGAGCGAAGAGGGCGTCACCTACGCCAAAAAGATCAAGTCGGCCGAGGCCCGCATCGACTGGACCCGTCCGGCCGCCGAGATCGACTGCCACATTCGCGGCCTGTCGCCCTTCCCCGGCGCGTGGTTCGAGGCGCCTTCGGACAAGGGCCCGGTCCGGGTGAAGGCCCTGCTGTCGCGCGTCGAGGACGCTGACGGAACGCCTGGGACGGTGCTGGACGACAGCCTGCTGATCGCTTGTGGAACCGGCGCGATCCGCCTGCTGAAGGCCCAGCGCGAGGGCAAGGGCGCCCAGGACGCCAGCGACTTCATCCGGGGCTTTCCCCTCAAGGCCGGGACCGTGCTTGAGGCGAATGGGGCCTGATGCCCCGCTACCGCCTCCTCGTCGAGTATGACGGCCGGCCCTATAACGGCTTCCAGGCCCAGGCGACCCTGCCGTCGGTGCAGGGCGCGATCGAGGCGGCGGTGAAGGCCTTCTGCGGCCAGGAGATCCGCATCGCGGCGGCCGGCCGCACCGACACGGGCGTGCACGCGACAGGACAGGTCGTGCATGTGGATCTGGAGCGCGACTGGCCGGCCCAGACCGTCATGAACGCCCTCAACGCCCATCTGACCCGCGAGGCGGTCAGCATCCTGGCCTGCGAGATCGCGGAGGGGGACTGGCACGCCCGGTTCTCGGCCAATGAGCGGCGCTACCTCTACCGCATCCTCAACCGCCCCGCGCCGCCGGCGCTGGACAAGGGCCGGGTCTGGCACGTGAAGAAGCCGCTGGACGCGCCGGCCATGCACACGGCGGCCCAGGCTCTGGTGGGCCTGCACGACTTCACCACCTTCCGCGACATGCACTGCCAGGCCAAGTCGCCGGTCAAGACGCTGGATGTCGCCCGGGTGTGGCGCGAGGGCGATGAGGTCTGTCTGGCGTTCGAAGCGCGGAGCTTCCTGCATCGGCAGGTGCGGTCGATGACCGGGACCCTGGTCGAGGTGGGGATCGGGCGGTGGACGGCTCAGGACGTGAAGGACGCGCTGGCACCCAGTGTGGGCCGGTCGCGCCGGCCGATGGGCTGTATCTGGTGGGTGTGGGGTACGGCGACTAGACGCCCAGGGTTCCGAACCGCCGCATGCGGGCCAGCCATTTCAACCGCCCCCGGCCGCCGATCGACTCGACCGCGCCGATCACGGTCTTTCGGATCGGCGTCATGCCCGCCAGGCCCAGAATCCCCTTTTCCACCGCCAGAAGGCCATGCGCGCCGAACAGCAGCCAGAAGGCTATGGCCGGCATGCCCATGGTCACGATCAGGCGCACCGACCGTCCCTTCAGTCGGGCGACCGGGCCCCTGGGGCTGGTTTCCATGCCAAAGCCGTCGCGGAACACCTGCTCCAGCAGGGCCTTGAGCTTGGCGGGCGTCGCGCCCAGCCAGAGGGGAAACAGCAGGACGATATGGTTCGCCCACAGAATATCCTGCTGCACGGCCTGGATGTGGGGCGGCGGAGGGCTGTCGAATTCCCACTGACCGGCCAGGAAGGGGGTTTCGATGTCAGCCAGGTCAATCCGCCGTACATCGTGGCCGGCAGCCGTTGCGGCGTCGGCATAGGCGCTGGCCAGGGCCGCGCCAAAGCGTTCGGGCCGGCAATCGGGATGCCCCAGCAGGATCAGAATGCGTTTGCTCATGGCGTGTCTCCTGCGGACAGTCTGCAGGACTCAACGCTCCCCAGCCTTGATGCGCCTCAATGTCCGCGCGGCTACAACACCGAGCAGTTGGTCAGCTGCGCGAAGGCCTCCAGCGCCGCCGTGCCCACCACCGAGGTGCCGAACCGGTCCAGCTCCGGCGACCACACCGCGATCACCGCCTTGCCGGGGACCACGGCGACAATGCCGCCGCCGACGCCGCTTTTGGCCGGCAGGCCGACGCGATAGGCGAAGCTGCCGACGCTGTCATAGATGCCGCAGGTCAACAGCAGGGCGTTCAGACGGCGGGTCAGGCGGTCTGGGAAGATGGTTTCCTGGATCACCGGCGAGAAGCCGCCCGCCGCCAGGGGCAGGAAGGCGCGGGCCAGCTGGCGACAGCTCATGCTCAGGGCGCACTGGCGGCAATAGGCGGCGACCACGGCCTCGGGATCGTGGGTGATCGTGCCCTTGCCGCGCATCAGATTGGCGATGGCGCGGTTCTGGTGAGCGGTGGCCAGTTCCGAGGCGGCGACCGCCTCGTCGATCTCGACCGGCTGGCCGGCCAGAAAGCCGGCAAAGCCGCGCACCAGGGCGGCGGGGTCCTTGACCGTGGTCAGAAGCTGATCGGTGATGGCCAGGGCGCCGGCGTTGATGAACGGGTTGCGCGGGACGCCGGCCTCGGCCTCCAGCTGCGAGAGATGGTTGAACGGCGTGCCCGAGGGCTCCTTGCCCACCCGCGTCCAGACCTCGTCGCCGAAACGGTTGAGCGCCAGCCCCAGGGCCAGGATCTTGGTGATGCTCTGGACCGAAAAGCCCTCGTCGGCGTCGCCGATCACATGCTCGCCGCCGTCCAGGGTGCAGACGGCCATGCCGAACCTGGAGCCCGGCACATCGGCCAGTTCGGGGATGTAGTCGGCGGGCCGGCCCTTGCCGAAGTGGGGCTTCACCAGCACGGCCACCTCGGCCAGGACGTCGTCGATCGAGAACGCGTCCATGGCCGGCATGCTGGAAATCCTAAGCGGCGAAGGCTTCGAAATAGCGGCGGATCAGGGCGGCATAGGCGTCGGCGAGATAGCGGATCTCCTGCACCGGAACCCGCTCGTCGACCTGGTGCATGGTGGCGCCGACCAGGCCAAATTCCACCACCGGGCACAGGCTGCGGATGAACCGCGCGTCGCTGGTGCCGCCCGTGGTCGACAGTTCCGGCACGCGGCCCGTGGCCTCGCCGACGGCGGCGACGATCACGTCGGTGAACGGGCCGGGCTTTGTCAGGAACGCCTCGCCGCTGATCTTGCACATCACCTCGGCGCGCGCCTTGAAGCCCTCGGCGGCGGCGGCGCACTCGGTCTCGATCCAGGCCTGCAGGTCCTTGCCCTGGTGGGCCGGATTGAAACGGATATTGACGCGCGCCCGCGCCGTGGCCGGGATGACGTTGGTGGCGGTGTTGCCCACATCGATCGTGGTGACTTCCAGGTTCGACGGCTGGAAGCCCTCATAGCCTTCGTCCAGCACCCGGCTTTGCAGGCGCGACAGGATCGAGACCAGCACCGGGATCGGGTTGGCCGCCCGGTGCGGGTAGGCCACATGGCCCTGCTGGCCTTCCACCGTGATCCAGGCGTTGATGCTGCCGCGCCGGCCGATCTTGACCATGTCGCCCAGCACGCTGGCGCTGGTGGGCTCGCCGACGATGCAGTGGTCGATGATCTCGCCCTGCGCCTGCAGGGCCTGCACGACCCTGACCGTGCCGTCCTCGGCCACGCCCTCTTCGTCGCCGGTGATCAGGAAGCTGATCGAGCCGGGGGTGTCGGGCATGTTTCCGACCGCTGAGACGAAGGCGGCGATGGCGCTCTTCATGTCGACCGCGCCGCGGCCATAGAGCACGCCGTCCCGGATTTCGGCTTCAAACGGGCTTGCGGTCCAGGCCGCGCCGTCGCCGATGGGCACCACGTCGGTGTGACCGGCGAAGCAGAGGTTGGGCCGCGCCGTTCCGCGCCGGGCGTAGAGGTTCTCGATCTCGCCAAACTTCATCCGGCGGCAGGCAAAGCCCAGGGCGTCCAGCTGGCGCTGCAGCAGGTCCATTGCGCCCTCGTCGGCGGGGGTCACCGAGGGGCGGCGGATCAGGGCCTGGGCGAGCTCGACAGGGTCGATGCTGACAGATGCGGGCGCGGGGCTGGTCATGATGCTGGCTTTAGGCTTCCCTCCCGCCGGACGCAAACGCTGCAAACCTGTTCCACGGATCCCCATGCCCAAGATCGATATCGACGCGGCGCCCACCCGTTTCGGCACGGCCTATCCGCCGCCCTTTGACGCGCCCTGCCAGGGGCGTCAGCGCTGGAAACTGGGCGATGCGGCGGGCCTGACCCAGTTTGGCGTCAATCTGATGCGCCTGCCGCCGGGCCAGTGGTCCAGCCAGCGCCACTGGCACACCGCCGAGGACGAGTTCACCTGGGTGATCGAGGGCGAGGTGGTGCTGGTCGACGATGACGGCGAGACGGTCCTGAGGGCCGGCGACTGCGCGGGCTTCAAGGCCGGCGCCACCAATGGCCATCACCTTCAGAACCGCTCGGATACGGTGGCGGTGCTGCTGGAGATCGGCTCGCGCCGGCCGCAGGACGATGGCTGCGACTATCCCGATATCGACCTGATCCTGCGCGAAGGCGAGGAGACCTATCGGCATCGGGACGGCGCGCCGTACGCGGTGGAGGGCGGGCGCAAGCGGTAGGGGACTGAAGGCCGGCGCGCTGGCGCCGGCCGTGCGGCGGACAGATGGGTGCCGGGAACGAGTCCCGGGATGGCGGGGGGCTATCGCATATGATCCAAAACGGCTGTCATCCTGGACGAGCGCGCAGCGCGAAGATCCGGGACCGACGCCTGAGCGCAGCGTTCCAGGTCGGTCCCGGATCGGCGCCCGGCTTCGCCGAGCTTGTCCGGGATGACAATTTTTGCCGCCTGTTTCACGTGCGATTGCCCTGCGGGATGACGGAGGGTTGCGGGGTCTGAAGGCGAAGCCGCCGCCCCTCGGGCGGAGCCATCCTTACATCTCACGGCGAGACGATCGCCGGTCTGTCCAGGTTGCTCAAGGACGACGCTTCGCGTCGCCGCGACGCGGCTGGCCGCAGGCCAGTCCTTGACCAACCTGGACAGACCGGCACGCTGCAGCCTCCAAGAGATGTAAGGCTTGGCGCGACGCGAGGGCGTCGGGTTACGGCGGGATTCAGATGGACGCCTTCACGCCAAAGCGTGCTGATGCCCGCAAGCCCGACCGTAAAGCGCTCATCTTTCCTCGAAGCCTTGGGCATTTGGCTAGAGACGGCTGGGTTCCGAAGTTCACGCCCTTCGTCCGATTCTGACGGAGCTAAACTTGATTGATAGCTTTTAGACACGCATAGATTTCGCCGGTGATCCTCCCTCGTTTCAGTGGACACCCATGCTAGCTTTTCGGAGCTGGAGAGGAGTGTGCGATGAACGTGAAGCGTCGGGTTTTTCCGGAGACCTT